>NZ_OBMP01000006.1:0-242643 GCF_900217725.1 Rhodobacter sp. JA431 | reverse complement strand
AGCACTAACCATCGAAGAGATTTCCACCCGCTCCGGCGCGCCCAAGCGCTTTCTTGAGCATATCTTGCTCGATCTGCGCAAGGCGGGTGTGCTTGGCCATCACCGCGGGTACGTTGCAGCCAAAGCCCACGATCAAGGGCACGAAAGCCTTGCCCGGCAGGCCGATGGCGCGCATCGCCCGGTCCATCACAAAAGCCGCGCGCGCCATGTAGCCCGAGTCTTCGAGCGCGGAGAGAAAGAGGAACAGAAAGACCACGATCGGCACGAAGGTCGCCACCGTCTGCACCCCGCCGCCCAGCCCGGTGGCAAGGATCTCGCGCACCCAGTCGGGGCTGCCCATCGCGCCCATCAGCGCGCCCAGCCCGTCAACGAAGATCGCCCCGGCGGCGATGTCGAAGAAGTCGATCAAGGCGCCGCCGAGGTCGATGGTGAAGAGAAACATCAGATACATGAAGGCGAGAAAGATCGGCACGCCGAGGAGGCGGTTCAGAACCACCCGGTCGATCCGGTCCGAAAGCGTGGCCGAGACGCGGCGCGTATCGCGCTGCACCGCGGCCATCAGGGTGGCGATGAAGTCATAGCGCGCCTCGGCCAGAACGATGTCGATATCCTCGCCCAAGGTCTCGTTGAGCGCGGCGCGTTGGGTGTCGAGCCGGTCGTGCAACGCGGGATCAGCACTGCTCTCCAACAGGCTGTCGCTTTCCAAAAGCGATAGCGCCGCCCAATCGGGGTCAAGGTGGCGGGCCTGCGCGAAGGCCTCCACCGCCGGGCGCAAGTCTGCCACCGCCGCGCGCACCTGCGGCACATGGAACGGCGCGATCTGCGGCGGCAGAAGGTCATCTTCGCAGGCCAGTGCCGCCTTGAGCGCCGCGATGCCACGCCCCTCCGCCGCCACCACGCCGTAGACCGGACAGCCGAGCCGATCGGCCAGCGCCGCAAGGTCGATCTTCAGCCCGCGCGCCGCGGCGATGTCGAGCATGTTCACCGCCACCAGCACCGGCACGTTCATCTCAAGGAGTTGCGTGGTCAGGTAAAGATTGCGCTCCAGATTGGCGGCATCGAGAATGTTGAGCACCAGATCGGCCTCGTGCCCCGCCACGAAATCGCGCGCGATCTGCTCGTCAAGCGACAGATCGCCCTCGGCGGCATCGAGCGAATAGGTGCCCGGCAGGTCGATCAGTTCGACCTCGGCATCCTCATGGCGGAACCGCCCCAGCTTGCGCTCGACGGTGACGCCGGGCCAGTTGCCGACCTGCTGGCGCGCCCCGGTGAGCGCGTTGAAGAGCGTGGTCTTACCGCAATTTGGGTTGCCGACGACCCCGATGATGCGCTTGTTCATGCCGCGTCTCCCGTTTCGGTGTCCAGTTCCACGATCAGCGCATCGGCCTCGGCCTTGCGCAGGGTCAGGCGAAAGCCGCGCAGGGCGATTTCGACCGGGTCGCCCATCGGCGCCACCCGCTGCACGGTGAACACCGCGCCGGGGGTGAGCCCCATCGACAGAAGCTTCTTGCGATAGCTTCCCAGACCGGGGCGCAACCCGGTGACGCGGCCGCGCGCGCCAATCGCCATGTCTTTCAGCTGCACGCTCATGCCCCCGCCTCCTCCGCGTTTTCCTGAACCGCCACCACCATGATCTTCTGCGCCACGCCGCGCCCGATGCCGAACCGGGTCTCGCCCACCGCCAGCACCAGCGCGCCGCCCTCGCGCTGCACCACCGCGATCACCCGCCCGGGGCCGATGCCCATCGACAGCATCCGTTGCGAGAAAGCCTCGCCCCCCGCGAGGCGGCGTATCTCAAGCCGCACCCCCTCGGGCGCCAGCGCCAGCGGCATCGGGTGCAGGCCAGAGGGAGCTTGCAGGTCGGGGTGGAAAGACATGGTCATCTGGCGGCCCTAACATGATTGATTTCGTCAAGAATGAAGAATTCCCGACAAAATTAGTATGGGCCAAAAGCGCGCAGCCGCCAAAGGCTGATTTCCGCCCGCGCAGAAAGCGTGCCAGCCGTTCAAGATCAAGCACTTGACGGCGCAGAACGCGGCCCGGCGCGGCCCGGACGTGACGCAGGCCTTCTCCCCCCTTGCGCCTCGCGCACGTTATCTTGTAACGTTACGTTACAGTATAACATGGAGGCATCAATGCCCGATCGTCTGCCCGTCACCGTGCTTTCCGGCTTTCTGGGCGCCGGCAAGACCACGCTGCTCAACCACATCCTCGCAAATCGCGCGGGGCTGCGGGTGGCGGTGATCGTCAATGACATGTCCGAGGTGAACATCGACGCCGATCTGGTGCGCGCGGGCGCGAGCCTGACGCGCGGCGAGGAAAAGCTGGTCGAGATGACCAATGGCTGCATCTGCTGCACCCTGCGCGACGACCTTCTGGAGGAGGTGCGGCGCCTCGCTGAAGAGGGTCGGTTCGACTATTTGCTGATCGAATCGACCGGGGTTTCCGAGCCGCTGCCCGTCGCTGCGACCTTCGAGTTCCGCGATGAACAGGGCGCCGCGCTCGACGACATCGCCCGGCTCGACACGATGGTGACGGTGGTCGATGCGGCCAACCTGACGCGGGATTTCTCGGCTCAGGAGTTTCTGGCGGACCGGGGCGCGGAGCTTGGCCCCGAGGACGAACGCAGCCTTGTGCAGCTGCTCACCGAACAGATCGAATTCGCCGATGTGATCGTGCTCAACAAGGTTTCCTCGGCCAGCGCCGAAGACCTCGCGAATGCCCGCGCGATCCTGCGCGCGCTCAATGCCGATGCGAAGATCATCGAGACCGATCACGGCAAGGTCGATCCGGCCGAAATCCTCGGCACCGGGCGGTTCAGCTTCGAGGCGGCGCATCGCCACCCGACCTGGGCGCAGGAGCTTTACGGTTTCGCCGAGCATGTGCCCGAAGATGCCGAATATGGCATTACCTCTTTCGTGTTCCGGGCCGAGCGCCCGTTCGAGCCCGCGAAACTGGCCGAGTTTTTTGAGACGCCGCTGCCCGGGGTGATCCGCGCCAAGGGGCATTTCTGGTTGGCGACGCGCCCCGACTGGGTGGGTGAATTCTCCGCCGCGGGGCCAATGCTCGAGGTGAAGGCGCTTGGCCTGTGGTGGGCCGCGGTGCCCGAGCAACACTGGCCCGCAGAGGCACGCGAGCGGATGGCGGCGAAGGTAGCGCAGGAATTTGGCGACCGACGGCAGGAAATGGTGTTCATCGGCCGCCTTGGCACGATGAACCGCGCCCGGATCGAGACCATGCTCAACCGTTGTCTCGTGCCAGAAACCAGCTTCGCACCCGCGCTTTGGCAGGGGCTCGACGACCCATTCCCGCGCTGGGGCCGCGCCGCATGAAGCGCATCAGAAGCTGCCGTTGAGCCGCACCCGGCCGATAGTGTCACCGGCCCCGCTCGCCACCGCCTCGGTGGCCACGCCGATCAGCGTGTTCGAGGTGGCCACGTTGGTGGTGCGCTTGTTGGTGTCGTCCCAGTAGATCTTCGCGCCGGCCGTCCAGGCCTGCGAGCCGATCTTGGTGATGTCGAAGACGCCGGTGAGCGCGGTCTCGACGGGCTCGCCGAGGGCGGCGGTGCCTGAGGCAATGCCGAAGATGGAACCGACGAGCAGGCCATCGCCAGAGGCGACGGCATAGGGCGCGGTCAGGGTGATGGTGTTGCCGGGCTGGACGTAGTTTTTCATGGGGGGTGATCCTCGTGGAAAGACGAAGGGCGGCCCGTCAGGACCGCCCGCGTTTCAGGGTTCAGGATGCGGGCCTCACGCGCCCGGGTTTTTGTAGAGACCGCGCCAGTCGATGGCCTTGGCGCCGAAGTCGAGGCGGCACTTAATCTCGACGCCATCGACGTCGAAGCCGTTGCGCGTCTCGATGTAGGCTCCCTGCTGGCCCTCGAGATAGGCGTATTCGATGGTGTCGATCTGGTTGGGGCTCGCGGCCAGATACCAGGCGGTGGCGCTGGCGGCGTCGATGCGCGGCTCGCTGATCGGCGAGAGGGTGCGGATCGATTGCGGCACCACGCTCGACGTCGCGGCCGGGACGAGGTTCTGGGCGACCAGCTGCTCGGCCTTCAGCTCCAGCGCGGCGGGCACGATCAGGAAGGCGGGACGGATGTTCAGCACCGTCTTCTTGTCGAGGCCGGTCTGCAGCGCCATCGCGGCGCGCGCCGCACCCACCGCATCGACGGCCAGCGCCGCGCCGGTGCCCGCGAGGTTCTTGTGGTTGGCGTGGAACAGCGCCGTCCCGTCGGCCATCGCCGGGTTCGAGGTGATGATGCCCCAGACGACATCGCTTTCCAGCTGGGCGATCGAGTTTCCGTACATCGCCGGGGTGCGGGTACCATCGCCGAACTGGCCGAGCGCGAGGGGATCGCCGCACCATACCTAAGCAGAACTCTTCGTCTGACCCTGCTCGCGCCCGACATTATCGACGCCATTCTCTCCGGTGAGCAGCGAAAGCAAGTGACATTGGAAGCCTTGCGTGCTCCGTTCCCTGCAGTCTGGGGACAGCAGGACACCTTCAGGGGAACCTAACCCCGAGACGCGAAAGCAGTCTAGATGGTGTGGCGAAGAATAGTTGCTCGGGCTAAATCATTCTTCTAGGGTACTTCCTGCCGAGGCGTGTCATGCGAGGACACGCATTGCGCACGTCAAGCGAATTCCCGGTCAGAGTATCCATGCCATTCTTCACATCCGCCCACGTGTCCCATGCTCTTGATCACCTGCCGTCTCGGACACACCCATCTTTGGTGAGTTTCCTGGGGATGCTAAAGGCAGATGTCCCAATTTCTGCGACCCCTTCGAAAGCATTCGGAAGCGCTCAGGAAACTGACCTTATGCGCCAATACTGTCACCCGGAAGGTGGGCCGGCAGATCGGCCTTGGTACGTTCCCTTTGGAGCTCCAAAGGAGGGTTCTACGAATTGGAAGCCCAAAGCCTATGCGGGAACCAGCCTGCAACGTATGCGCACGGGAAAGTCATTTATCTATGTACAGGGTACTGGTGCTAGCAGCGACTTGTGGTCGTTCCATCCGGACTTTTTGCAAGTCCTCGCTGATCGCGGGACGGAAATAATTGGGACTGTTCCGATATCAATTCACAATCTTGCCGCGTGGTTCTACCGGCAGATCGAGGTCGCCTCGCACAAGGATGCAATTGCCGACCTCGTCAGCGAGTTCCAGCTCAACAAGTATGGCCTAGTCGGAACCATCTTTGACGATACACCGGATCCGATTCTGGATGGCATACCCTTGGATGCACATGCAATGAATGGTCCCCAAATTTTTTCGTTGCTACAGCCTCCACCTTCATCAACATCGGTCACTGCCGCGAACGTATCTCAAGCGACACATACTTCTGCCAACCCGATCTCGGAAGATGAAGCAGACTCAGAGTTTACTTGGGAGGTTGATGCCCAAGATATTCAAGCTGCTCTCGGCGAATTGAAAGGCATGGAAGAAGCGGCATTCCGTGCCATGTCTGCACTGCAGGCCGGGATGCACGTGATCTTCACCGGCCCCCCAGGTACAGGAAAGACTCAGCTGGCCCGAAGGCTGTGTAGGGCCACCGGAATTCCCGTTACAATGGTTGCAGCAACAGACCAGTGGACCACTGTCGACACCATTGGCGGTTACTTCCCGTCCTCGGCATCTGTTGGTCAACTGGAGTTTCTGCCGGGTTTCGTCGTGAATGCCATGTCAGCACGCCGGGCCCTGATTATTGATGAGATAAATCGCGCCGATATCGACAAAGCGTTTGGCGAGCTTTTCACCTTGCTCAGCGGAAATGATGTCGATCTTCCTTACCTAGTCCAACACAAGGACATCAATGGAGAAATGGAGAGTCGTCGCATTCGACTTGCGGCGGAAAGTGCTCCCGATGACCCTCGTGTCCAGATGATCAGGCTCCCCTCCTGGTGGAGACTCATTGGGTCGATGAACGACGCAGACAAAGCGAGTCTCAAGCGGCTAAGTTATGCTTTTGTTCGGCGCTTCGCATTCGTACCAATCGAGATCCCCTCGTTGTCTATCTACAACGACCTGCTCGATTCGGGCGCTGGTAGTGGGGCGGATGGGCTGTCGGCAACGCGCCCTGACTTTCTCGCTGCCCTAAAGAACATTTTTGCCGAACCCAGCGGACTGGCATCAATTGACATGGCTATGGGATACGCGATCCCAGAGGCAATAATGCGTCAAGCGCGTAGCGAAATATCTCTTGATCCAGGGCGATCTACGTCCTCGCTTTTGGCCTCTACGCTCGATCTATATGTTGCTCCACAGTTTCAAGGGCGCGCAGACAAACATGAAAGCCTACTTTCTCTTGTGAGCCGTTATTTTAGCGAAGCGGAACAGAAGACGTTTGCCTCCCGTCTCGCGGTTTGGACAGGTTTTGTTGAGTGATTGCCCGAGACCAATGGCACGCCTTTGTAACGGATCCCGCTCGCGCGGGTCGCCATCTTTCAAATTTGGGAACCTCTGTCGGTCATTCGACTACCGCGCCAGTTGATCCGTCAGTCCTCGAAGAGTTTCTTCGACGTTTGGCGAACAGCGAGGCTAGTGTTGAACTGATAGCCAGTATCGTAGATTTGACATCACGAGAATACGTCGAGTTCTGTACGCGACACCTTCCGCCCCTACTAGACTCACTAGCTAATGAAAAGGTCGGTGAGTTGGCCGTCGTTGGGCCGATGCTTCGCGGAAATACGCGTTGGGACCTAACAGCAATTGGCAGAACGTCCGGACGAATTCTGCCAACGCAGTTCGTCACCAGGTTGCAGCAACGGAGCTTTGTGCTCCCAGAAAATGCGCTTGTCCGGTGGTTAGTTGATAACCTGTCGCGAACGGTCAAATTTGTCGAGACCTCGATTGGATCCAAAGCTTTGTTGCCGCAGCTTTCGATTATTCGTGAGAGCTGCGAAGAAGCTATGCGGCATCAGTGGTTTCGCGAGGTACCGCCGCCGCGCTCGCTTGATGCTTCGATGCGGATGGCTGCGCAGCGCCAGCGGTTGCCGGCGTATCGGCTGGCATCCGGACTTGCGACACGTCGACTGCGATACTCATCCAAAGACCGCACGAGCCGTTGGCGCTACATCCTTGAGCTCTTGGCGGTCAGCTGGCTCGCACCTGTGAGTGACGATGACTTATTTGAATTGTTCTCCCTCGTCATGGTCTTAGATCTCTTGGAGAACGAACTCGGACTTGGATCCCCCACTCAATACGGCCTCGCTGCTCCAGGCCGCGACCATATTGCGCTTTTCGATACGGCTGCTGGTAGTGTTCGAGTCTATTTCGACCAATCGCCGGTCTCTGTGCTCGGCTGCAGATCATATCAGCTTGAAATATTAAGCGCCCACGATGGCGTTCGCGGTGTCGGGCGGCGACCGGACCTTATGCTAGTGCATGAAGGCCCTTCATCTCGTCACGTGATGTTTATCGAAGTCAAGAAGACTGCAGACGGTTCCTACATTAGTGACAGTGTTTACAAAGCATTGGGCTACATTTCTGATTTCCGCGACCTTTGGGCGGTAGACTCGATCAACCCCAAAATAGCCGTCTTGTTTCCAGAAGGGATCGCGCCGAGGGACCCATCAGCTATCGACGGTCAAGAGGTCGTCTTGTCTTCGGCTTTCGACCGAGCAAGCCTTGCATCTGCGCTCCGATCGGGACTGTCTCTTTAAGTAACGTCGGCATGGGTGATCACCATTGACTATCAATGGATATGTGTGACAAGACGGTACCGGGAAGACTTGTCGACTTGGAGTGCCGTATGCTTGATCGATTTTTCACCCTGCAAGAGCTTGAAGAGACATTGAAGCTGTCTCTATCGACTTTGCGCCGCGCGGTCAAAACTGGCGAGTTGCAGCATGTAAGGGTCGGGAAGAAGGGGCAAATAAGGGTTTCTGCGGCTTCCGTTCAAGCATATCTCGCCAAGTCAAAAACAACGTCTGATGCTCAGAGCGTTGCTTTTTCGCCGACTGATAGTGAGTTCAAAAACGCTTCCGACGCATCTGTACGCACCATGGCCGCGCGCGTCGGCGATAAGCAGAGCTACAAGATCTTGAATGCCGACGTCTGGGTCGGCCTCAGATCCCTTCCGTCGAACTTCGTGCACACCGCCGTGACGTCTCCGGCGTACTTTTGGCAGCGCGATTATGGGTGCGAAGGCCAGATCGGACACGAAGCGACAATCGAAGAGTATGTTCAAGCGCTGGTAGAGCCGTTCAAGGAGTTGAAACGCGTCCTTAGACCGGACGGAGTCTTTTTCCTGAACATTGGCGATGCCTACTACAATGCGAAGGGCAGGCCCCACGGTCGGGATCGAAAAAATTCTGGTCGGCAGCTTGCCCGCGAGAAACTACGCGCGGTGGATGGCCCCGGCTTGGGGCTCCCAAGAAAGTCCTTAATTGGGCTTCCTTGGCGAGTTGCCACCGCCATGCAGTCCACTGGCTGGACATTACGAAGTGCCGTGATTTGGGAGCGTCCCGGAAGTCTTGGAGAGCCAACAGCCCATGATAGACCTCACCGGACGTACGAGAATGTCTTCATTTTCTCCAAGGGACCAAAGTACTACTTTAATAGGGCAGCGCTTGGAGGAGAGGAGGACATCTGGCGAATTGCTGCCCGCCCAGAGAATCCACATAGCCATTGCGCTCCCTTTCCAACTGAGTTGGTTGATCGTTGCCTCGCCTGTGGCTGCCCAGAAGGGGGTACAGTGCTTGATCCTTTCTTGGGGTCAGGTACGACGGCAATATCCGCGCTTCGCTCAGGTAGGAGCGTAGTCGGTATCGAACTGAATTCGAAGTATTGCTCAGAGGCGGAACAACGTATTGGCGCGGAATTTGTGACGTCTGAGAGGGCGAGTTCAGCCGCGTGATTGCTGTCAGCCCCTCTCAGAAGCGATAGTCGGGGCCCAGAGCTTCGTCTCAGGGCTCGGCGTTCGTTTGCCATTTGGAAGGTCGAAACGAAGCAAGCCGGTCTTTCGGTAAGCGTGGATGAGAGCCATGCTTGGGGATCGACGCCGTTCATTTTGCAGGTCTCGATCAGCGATGCGATGACGGCCCAGTTTTCGGCGCCGGCATCGTGGCCCGCGAAGAGGGCATTCTTACGGTTCAGAGCGATGGGGCGGATGGTGCGTTCGACGGTGTTGTTGTCGATCTCGACGCGGCCATCGGTGAGGAAGCGGCCAAGGCCTCCGCGGTATTTGGCGATGTAGGCGAGGGCTTCGCCCAAGGGCGACTTGACTGATGCACGGGCGCGGTGGTGGGTCAGCCAGTCGTCGATGCGGACAAGGATCGGGGCGGATAGGTGCGCGCCATCGAGCGTTTCACGGGCTCAGCTGCGGCCAAGGCCTCGAGCCCGGCAAGCGCGTCGAGATCGTCGATCAGATCATCCTCGTCCTTGCCAACGCTGTCGAACACCGCCCATTGCGCGGGCTTCGCCTCGCGCTTGTGAAAGAGGCCGAGGTTGAACAGCATCGCCTGTCGGTCTTCGGGTAGGCCGGAGGCCGCAAGGGCCGAACGCAGCGCCTCCGTGTCTGCATCCTCCTCGGCCTCCCTCATGCCCGCATCCTGCCCGAGCGATGGCCATGGGCCGCCGGGGCGAATACCGACGAGCCAATCCCGCAGCTCCTCGGTCGAGATGCAGTCGATGCGGTTGTAATCCTCGATCTCGTCAAGGATTTGCTGCTCGCCCGTCTCGCGCCAGCGCTCATAGGCCACGACAGAGCCGCCCGCCGTCTTCACCTCTCCATCGCGCTTTCGGCCATAAAAGGCCTCCATCGACTTGATGGAATAATTGGGCTCGGAGCCGATCAGCCCCCCCGCGCACGACGGCGAACAGATCGACGAACCGGCGCTCGCGCAGGAGCCGGTCGAGGAAGGCCTCGCCAATGCCGTACTTCGTGGTCAGCCGTCGCAGCGCGGTGATCTCGTAGGGCGCATAGTGATAGATACGCGCTTCCGGATAAGCCGTGAGGCGCGCGCGGAAGAATTCCAGCAGTTCAGCGAGTGCACGTGCTTCGGCAGCATGGTCATGCGCCCAAAACGGTTGGAACTGGCCATCGAACCAGACGCCATGCAGGTATTCTAGGCCGCCTTCGAAATGCGGATCGCCTTCGATGTCATAAAACTGGTCGCCGGCCTGCGGCTCGGGCAGCAGGGCGAACCCCTTGCCGGGTTCCGGGGCGCGCAGTTCGAACGCGGGCATCCCTGTTTTGCGGGCGTGCTGCAGACGGGCCTGAGGTGGCCACGTTGGTGGTGCGCTTGTTGGTATCGTCCCAGTAGATCCGGGCTTCATGAACACGATCCGCTGCGTGGGATCGCCGGGGCTCAGCCGGTCCATGATCTCGCGCATGTAGGGCGTGCGTACGGGAGACCACGATGACCAAGCTTTCCGACACCCAAGCCCTGATCCTGAGTGCCGCCGCACAGCGCGACGACCGCATCGCCCTGCCGCTGCCCGAGAGCCTGCGGGGTGGCGCCGCCGCCAAGGTGGTCGGCGCGATGCTCGCCAAGGGCTTCCTGCAGGAGGCCGAGGCGGACATGCGCAAGGGCGAACCCGCCTGGCGCGAGACCGGCGACGGCCACGGCGTTACGCTGGTTGCGACCGACGCAGGCCTTGCCGCCATCGGCATCGAACCGAACACCTCCGCCGCCCCCGAACCCGCGCCCAAGGCGCGCACGCCGCGCGAGGGCACCAAGCAGGCCACGCTGATCGCTATGCTGCGCGCGCCGGACGGCGCGACCATTGAGGAAATCATGGCCGCGACGGGCTGGCAGTCACATACTGTGCGCGGCGCGATGGCCGGGGCGCTGAAGAAGAGGCTCGGGCTCGAGGTGACCTCGGAGAAGGTTGAGGGGTGTGGGCGAGTCTATAGCCTGCCGCGAGGCTAGTGCCACGCACCACGCCCTTCGAAATGCCGCCGTCCCTCGGGGCGGCGGTTGCGGTTCATTCAGGGCGCAACGACTAGTTGACAGCACCTTGCGCGCTTGCAAAACAAAAGTCTTGGCAATCCGGAGGGATGAGTGTGGCAACTCAGAAAGTCATTGTAGAGTTCGAACTTGAAGACAGCCAGTTGTATTTCGATGGTTTGGGTGAGCTCCTATCTAAACAGGTCACGGAACTTTGCTCCAAGGGAAATTTCGGCCACGACTTCGCTGCAGGCATATACAGAACGCTTGCCGAACACCTTGCAAAGACCGATTTTGATTCACTCGGCTCGAGGGGGATGTCACAGGTCGCAAATGACGGTTTTGATGAGGTACTGCATTCACCTGGTGAACCGACGGTCGCGATATCGATTACCGGTCCAAATTGGGATGAGGATTTTGACCGAGGCCAACATGATTCTTGGGAAGTTGACAGGAAGTTTCGCGAAAGCGCGCCGGGAAAGAAACTGTCGGCATTATTTGAAAAGTTCGGTCGATCGAGCAACCTAGATGATAGCCAGGCGATCGAGGCACTGAGGAAAATTGCTGAGCCAAACATTTCGGTATTCGAGGAAGCAGAGGCAGAACTCTTTCAAATATCAGACAGCCTTGGGTTCAGAACCGAGCCAAATCGCGAAAAATGGAGATCTGGCGCCAGCCTCGAAGAAATCATGCAAGAGGAAGACAAGATAGTCTTTATTGAAGATGTTCTGAACAACTATTTCTTTCAACACCTCCAGCAAAAGTGCCTGCGTTTTTGCGCAACTGAGGCAAGTATCGAAGATGTTTCGAACTTCGTTGCTCTGTTAGAAAAACTCCCCGCCAGCTTCGTCGGCAATGAAGCTAGAATGGCGAGTGACGATTTTGTCGAGTGGACGAAAAATCTCCGCGGCGATCTCGATGGACACCTAACAGAAGGCATGTTCATGGAAGACATCAAATCATTCTCTGCGAAGCACGCGTTATCTGAACGAGGGATCAACATAAAGAACCGCATTGACCATCTCGTAAGAACCGGGGCAGCCAACAAGACAAAGAAGAATGGCAAAGTGTTTTATGTCTTGGCAAGCTAACCGCGTACCCGAATGGCCTCGAACACCCGGCGCAGGGCGAAGGAACGCGCTATCGACACGATTGTGAAGACCGCGCCCATCTTCAGGTTCTGCGCCAGCGTCGTGTGCAGCCCGAAGATCGGGAAGATCAGGATCTGCGTCACGACCGCGACGCCGTAGCCCACGATCACGTTGGCGACGGCCTCGACCAGCGACATCAGGCGGGACTGCTTCATCCCGCTGCCTCATCCATCGGCCAGCAGTTCAGCTGCCAGAGTTCGCAGCGCATGCGCCGCAACCAGGGGGACCACGCCGTTGCCACAGAGGCGAAGCCGGTCCACCCGGTGGGCCAACCCATCAGCGCCTCGACGAACAGCGGGTTCAAGGTCCGGCGCGGCTCGGAGGTATCGCTCCCAGCCATCGGCGTCACCAGGACCTGGCGGCCAAGCAGGCCGTTCACCGGCGTGTTCCTCAGGATCGAGGCACAATGCGGTTGCCTTTTTGGCGTAAGCGCGGTATAGTCTACTTCGCGACAACAAAAAAACCTCGGGCGCCTCGAGAGAAATTTCGCGATGGAATCAGCAGTTTTCGACTTACTTTCTATGCCGTTCTGGCGTGACCTTTATCGCCAAGACTTGGTTGTAATTGCTTGGGCATATCAGCCATACATAATTTCTGCTGGCATAGTCCTCGCCATTGTTTTTTCAACCAAAGCGGCTGCGTGCCGAGATGAAAAAGATGACCGCCGCGCGAAAGTCTTTCATGCCCGCTCGACGTTGGTATTCTTGGCAACTACCGCGATCTATTTGGTTATTACCAGCTCGTTTATGCTCTTAAACGAGGACTTTCATCGCCCGCTCGGGATCGTTTTTGGGCTAGTGTTTCCGGTAATATCTTCCGGCATACTTGTGTTTCTTGCCTGGCTTGCTGTAGGGCTTGCTGTAGGTGCCTTGGAAAACCTATTTAAAGGCGCAAAGTGGTTGCAAGGTCTAATTTACCAAGCACTTGGAAAATAGTTCTAAAGTGGCGACATTACGAAGGATCCACTTTCCCGCGACGGAGAACGGCTGGCACGGATAGCCCGCAGTGACGATGTCCACCGCGCCGCGCCACGGGCGGCCGTCGAAGGTTCCAACATCGTCCCAGACAACAGCCTGATCCAGGGACGCGTCTTCCATCCGCGCCACGAGAGTGGCTGCGGCGTAGGTTTCCCGTTCGACATGGCCCACAGCACGATAGCCGGGCATGGCGATGGTGAGCCCGAGGTCGAGCCCGCCAGCACCGGAGCACAGGGAGAGGCCGAAGAGGCATGCGTCTCCGGCCCCGGAAGCGCGTCCGGAGGAAGGTAAAGCCAGGTCATGCATGTCACGCGGCGGTCTTGCGCTTTCGCGCGGGTTCGGAGGAGACGTTCGTGTCCGGCGTAGCTTCGTTCATCGTTCAGCCGTCCGGAGGCGGCATCTCAATTTCAGAGCTTTTATCCGGTATCGAGGCACGCATTCAGGTTCACGACCTGATCCTCAAACTTCGCACCGTGGTGGCCGATACATTGGGACGCGACATGCAGTCGGCGCTCAGCTGGTCGTTCGACCTTCAGCGGGCAACCTCCTCGATGCGGATTTTCGACGTGAGTACGATCCCGGCCATTAGGGGCCCACTACCGGCAGGCGTGTCAGGGGTGCGATTTCTCGTCGATCTCGCGGGTTGTCGCCAACTCTCCAGGGCGCGGATCGACGCGCTCGTTTCTGCTGAACGGGCGCTGCTGCCTCCTTGAGGCCTCGGAACCTCGCTATTCGGCGAGGCAACCCGCCATAGCCTGATGCTTTCGGTCCATCACCGCCATTACGTTGGATTCAAGAGTGATTAGGCCTGAGTTCGATTTCTGTTCCACTCCGCGAATGCCACCGGCATCGAAGTGTTCAGCCCGTTTTCCAAGAAAATCGTCTCATTTCAGACACCTAGAGGCTAAGCACCAAATCGGCGCAGTCATCAGGTCCGGAGAATATCGGCCCGGAGAGAACGCCCGTGCACCTTTCCGGGCGTGGGCCGGTTAAGAGCCCCTCCCGCATAACCCTCGAAAACAACGGAAAAATCCGGCCGCAGCCGGATCGGGAGAACGCTTTCGCGAGAGCAAGTGGCGGACGGGAAGGGATTCGAACCCTCGAGACGGTTCCCCGCCTACACACTTTCCAGGCGTGCGCCTTCGACCACTCGGCCACCCGTCCGCCGGCGGGTTTAACGGCAAAGGCGGGCGCTCGCAAGGGGATTTGCACCCCATTTTCGATTGCCCGCCTGCGGTTTGCACATTGCCTTAGCGGCCGTCGCCATCCTCTGTGCCGTCGTTATCGGAAAGCCGCGCCATCGGCCCAAGTTCTGTCGGCGTTTTGTTGGGGCTTGCTGCAACTGGGGCAGGGGGCTTGGCCTCGGGCGCTTGCCCCAGAAGCGTTTCGGGGTTTTTGATCCAGATATCGCGCTGCGCGAAGGGGATTTCGATGCCATGCTCGGCGAAGCGTTCGGCGATCTGGTGGTTCATCTCCGACATGACACTCAACTTGAAATTCACATCCGACAGGATCGCGCGAATTTCAAAATCCATGCTATCGGCGCCAAAGCCCCGGAACAGCGCATAGGGCGCAGGCGTCATCATCACCAGCGGATGCGCTTGTGCGATCTCGGTCAGGATTTTCTCGACCTTGCGGGTATCGGTGCCATAGGCCACGCCCACCGGCACGATCAGACGCCCAGTTTTGTTGCCACGGGTCCAGTTTGTCACCGTGCCGGAAATCAGGTCCGCGTTGGGCACAATCACATCGGTGCGGTCGAAGGTTTCCACCACGGTGGAGCGGACCGAGATGTTTTTCACAATCCCATGCTGGCCGCCGACCTCAATCCAGTCGCCTTCGGAAATCGGGCGTTCGATCAGCAAGATGATGCCCGAAACAAAGTTCTGCACGATGGTTTGCAGGCCAAAACCAATGCCGACAGAGAGCGCACCAGCGACGATGGCAAGCGAGGAAAGGTCAATCCCGGCGGTAGAAATGGCGATCAGTGCGGCCAAGAACAGGCCCAGATAGCCAATGCCCGAGGTGATCGCGTTTTGGCCGCCTTTGTCGAGCTTTGTCTTTGGCAAGATCGTGGTTTTGAGCGCGCCTTGAAACGCACGGGTGAGCGCATAGCCGATCCCAAAGACCACCGCGAAGGTGATGAACGAGGTGGGCGAAATCCGCACGCCACCGACCGAGACCCCGTTTTTGAAAGCGGTCCAAAGCTCGATCAGGTCTTCGACGCGGGCGCCCCAGACCAAGGCCAAAACAGGGAGCGAGGCGAGCGAGATCAGAAAACCGCCCAGAACCGGGATCAGCGCATCGCGGCGCACATCCTCGCCCCGTGCGATGGTGACGTAAAGCTCGGCAATGAAGCGTTGCAAGATCGCGACCGTCGCGAAAAGACCAAGCGTCAGCACGGCGGGCCAAATCAGCGCGTCGGCCGCACTGATATAGCCGATCGTGCCCAGTACCGGCGCCGCGAGCGCAATCAAGATCAGCGCGGTGCCCAGCCAGCTGAGGAGCTTGCGGCGGAAAACGCCTTCTTCGTTCTCGGCGGTATTGCGGCTTTGCCGCCGCAAGAGCTGCGCCATCCGAAAAAGTGCAATTGCGGCAAAGATTTGCAACGGTGCTTGCAGGACAGAAAGCGCGGCATCCGCGCGTTCGGCCACCGCTTGCGCTTTGTCAGCGGCCACATTGCCTGCGCCACCAAGGAAATTTTCAGCACGGGGGGCCACCCACAGCAACACCAACTGATGCGTGGCAAGGGCAAGCCCAAGCGACAGCGCGTGAATGCGCCCCTCGGCGCGGCCTTCCTCGCCCAATTTGAGCGCGCTTTCAACACCGCCCCGCATCGGGAAGATGCGGGTGCCGAGCCACCAAGCCATCATCACCGTAAAAAGAAGGGTGGGCGCAATTTCAAAAAGCTCGGTCAGGATCGGCCCGAAAAGGGAGGTCTGCTTGAGGGCAATGGTCAGCAAAATTGCGCCAAAGGTCGGCAAGATCACTTGGCCGAGTGAAACCAAAGCGGAAATCACGCCGCGCCCGCGCATCGCGGTTTTGCTCAGCAAGAAATCCGTCAGCCGTACCATCCAGCGCCGACCGCGGGCCAAAAGCACCAGCGCCATCAGCACAAGGCCCAAGATCACCGGGGCATTGTTGCGCAGCTCATCAAAATTGATCGGCTGGGTGAAGCGCCAGCGGGTCTCGTCATAGATCCATTCGCCCATCCAGCGCAGAAGCGAGGCGGCAGCAGGCCAGTTCACCGGGTTCGCAGCCGAAGGCGAAAGCCGCAGCATTTTATCGGCCTGACGTTCGCGGACCAATTTATCAATTGCGCGGATCGTGCTGTCTGCGCGGCTCGCAGCCTCTGTCGCGGTGATGCCGGGGGCTTGCAGTTTCGCCAGTTGCTCGCTGAGCTCTGTGCGGCGTTTCGCAATGGCCTCGTCTTCCGTTGCCCCTTCTTCGGGTGCGGGGCCAAGGGCGGCCAATTGGTTTTTGACCGTGGTGATCTGATCGGTATTGGCGCTTTGGGCTTCGGTCAGCGTCGCGCGCCATTTGACCATTTCAGCGCGCAATTCGTTGAGCTTTGCATCGCTCATCGTGGCTTCGGAAACGGCCTTTTCCACCTGCGTCGAAAGCTTATCGAAGGCTTTATAATCTGGTGCGACTTCGTCTTGCGCCACGACCGGCAGCGCCAAAACCAAAAGCAAAAGAAGGGTCTGGAGCCAAATCCGCATCAGGCAAAGACCTCCGGCAGGCGGCGCGCGGGGGCCGACATCCAGCCGGGAACGGGCAAGCCTTTCTCTGCCAAGAATGCCGGGTTGAAGAGTTTTGACTGATAGCGGGTGCCGTAATCGCATAGCACGGTGACAATCGTGTGGCCCGGACCCATTTCGCGCGCCATGCGGATCGCACCTGCGATGTTGATCCCCGCAGACCCGCCCACGCATAGCCCCTCTTCGGCAAGCAAATCAAAGATGATCGGCAGGGCCTCGGTGTCGGGAATGCAAAAGCTCATATCCGGCGTGAAGCCTTCAAGGTTTGCGGTGATCCGGCCTTGGCCGATCCCTTCGGTGATGGAGCTTCCTTCGGATTTCAGCGTGCCGGTGGTGTAGAAGCTGTGCAGCGCGGCGCCTTCGGGGTCGGCCAGCGCGATTTTCACGCCCTTCGGTTGCAGCGCCATACCGGTGCCTGCCAAAGTGCCGCCCGAGCCTACGGCGGCGACAAAGCCATGCACCCCGCCTTGGGTCTGCGCCCAGATCTCTGGCCCCGTTGTTTCGATATGGGCTTGGCGGTTTGCGGTGTTGTCGAACTGATTGGCCCAGATCGCGCCGTTAGGTTCGGTTTGTGCAAGTTCTTCAGCCAAACGGCGCGAATAGTGCACATAATTGTTGGGATTTGAAAAGGGGGCCGCGGGCACTTCGACCAGTTCCGCCCCCGCCAAACGCAGCATATCTTTCTTTTCTTGGCTTTGCGTCTTCGGGATCACGATCACCGTGCGAAAGCCCATCGAGGCCCCCACCAGCGCAAGCCCGATCCCGGTATTGCCTGCCGTGCCCTCGACAATCGTGCCACCTGGTGCAAGCGCGCCGCGCGCCACCGCATCGCGGATGATGTAAAGCGCGGCCCGGTCTTTCACCGATTGGCCGGGGTTCATGAATTCGGCTTTGCCAAGGATCGTGCAGCCGGTGGCTTCGGAGGCCTTACGCAGGCGGATCAACGGCGTGTTGCCGATCATCGCGGCAAGGTCGGGGGAGAAGGTCATGGTCTTCCTCGGCTCGTAAAGGGTCGCGGGGAAGAGTAGGGCGCAACTCCGCCTCTCTCAAGGGCAGAGGCTGTTCATCCGCCCAAAGCATCGGCGCGGAGCGGTTCGCGCATCCGCTCCAGCCAAAGCGCCAGCACGAGAAGCGGGCCGTTTTCCACCTCACCGCTTTCGATCAGCGCCATCAGATCGGCAAAGGAAATCCGGTGGGAGCGGATATCTTCGCCCTCGGCTTCCAGCCCGCCAAGCCCCGGCGCGCTGTCAGGAATGTCGCACAAGCCAATGAAACAATAGATATATTCAGATTTGGCGCCGGGGGAGGGATAGTGGTTCGGTGCCGCAATCAACCGTCCAAGCGTGATACCGGCTTCCTCGCCCGCTTCGCGCCTTGCGGCCTCTTCGGGTGTTTCACCGGCATCGACGCGGCCTGCGATCGCCTCCAAAGACCAAGGGTTCACATCCCCGCGCGCCAAGGGGCCGGTGCGGAATTGTTCGACCAAAAGCACCCGGTCGCGGATCGGATCATAGGGCAAAACCACCGTCGCATCGCCCGAGACGAACGCCGCGCGCTCAAGCGGTTGGGTCATTGTGCCGTCAAAGCGGCGATGGCGCAGGCGGTAATCCTCGACCGCAAAAAACTTCGCATAAGGTGTGCGCAAGCTTTCAATTTCAATATCTTCAGGGCCGGGTTGGAAGCGCAGTTTCGCGGGGCGAGGCGCTTCGGTCGCACGCAGGCGGGATGCCGCGCGCACGCGGATCATCGGATAGCGCGCCAAGGCTTGCTCCATCGGCACTTGCCCACGCAAAGCGATCACCTCGGCCACGGCCAAGGTGGCGAGCGGGCCTTTCTCTGCGGCCCAAGCCTCAAGCGTCCACAAATCGCCCACGCCCCAGCGCGCGGTGTCGGGGATGTAGACCCAAGCTTGATGTGCCGTTCCTTCCGCATCGGTCACGCTGCGCTGTTCCTTGCGGTAGCCGATCTCGTACCAATCCAGAAGTTCGGCCTCGGCTTCGCTGATCTGGGCGATGCCGCCGGTGGTCCCCGCAGGACCTTCCACCAGCAGCGGGTAGCCCAGATCGGTGCCGTCAGCATCAAGCGCGTGTCGGACCTCGTGGCCATCAAGGCGCGCGGGTTGCAAGGGCTTGGGCGCACCAAGCACAGCGGCAAGAAGCGGTTCATGGCACAAGGTGCCGTAAAAGAAATAAAGCTCGGTCAATGTTTTGCGCCCTGTTCTGCCTCGGGCGCGGGCTTAGTGCCAGCGTTTCCACGCCCATTCGGCCAAGATAGCCGAAACCATGCCGCCGAGAAAGAGCACCGCGATCGTGTCAAAGCGTAGCACGGCGCCAGCCATTGTCATGCCTTGCGAGAGCACATCAACCAGCGCTTCGTTGGGCATGTCATAGCGGCCACGCACCATATTGTGCATGACCTGCACCGCGCCAAGAAACAGCATGGTCCAGAACACAAGGTAAATGACGGCATGCAGACCCCGTTCGAGCGCCCGGACAACGCCACGTCCCGGGCGTAGGCCGATCACACGCCAGCCGACCATCAGCCCGATCGAGGCGGCAATGCCCGCAAAGCCATTCACCGCGGCGCTGATGGGCAAGTTGCGCGCCATCAACTCGGCCCCGAAAAAGCCCGTAGCCGCAAGACCTAAGCCACCAAACAGCTTCGCTGTGGTGGGCAGCTTGATCTGCGAATCGCGTAGAACAACTTTCTGCATGTCTTACCCCGGCCGACCCAACAAAATGCGCGTTGAAGCCTGAGCTTGCGGGCAGATTGTGGCGTGAATCGGGACGCAATCGTGGCAGGTTGGTAAACGATCCGTGTTCAGCGTTCAGTTTTTTTCGCGCGCCGCATAAGCATCGAGCGCGCGGGCACGCCCTTCGGCCAAATCAACCACAGGGTCGGGCAGCCGCGCGCCCGGCGTGAGGCCCCAGCTTTTGGGCACAGCGGCAAAGAAATCGCGCGCGGTATCGGGGGCGTGGCGGTTGCCCTCGGCAATCCAGCGGCGGCGATAGGCGCCGTTTTTGTCGAATTTTTCCGCCTGCGAGGCCGGGTTGAAGACGCGAAAATAGGGCGCCGCATCCGGGCCACAGCCTGCCACCCATTGCCAGCCCATCGCATTGGCCGCCGGGTCATGGTCAGTCAGGCAATCTTCAAACCATTTCAGCCCCACGCGCCAATCGGTCATCAGGTGTTTGGTCAGGTAAGAGGCGGCAATCATCCGCGCGCGGTTGTGCATCCGGCCTGTCACGTACAATTCGCGCATCGCGGCATCGACCAAAGGCTCACCCGTCATGCCGCGGCGCCAGCGTTCTGCATCGTCATTGTCGCCGCGCCAGGGGAAGGAGTTCCATTCCGAACGCCAGTTTTCCTGCGCCAAATTCGGGAAATGGGACATCAGATGCCAAGCGAACTCCCGCCAGACGAGTTCTTTGAGGAAATGCTCGGCGCCCGTCGCGCCCTCGTGCAGCGCGCGCTGGCCCGCGTGCCAGATTTGGCCGGGCGAAATCTCGCCCCAAGCAAGGTTTTCCGAAAGCTCGGAGGTCGCCGCCTCCCCCATGAAATCGCGCCGGGTCTTATAGTCTTCAATCGGGCCCTCAAGGAAACGTGTGAGCCGTGCCTGAGCGGCTGCCTCGCCGACGCGGGCGTGTTTCGCCACCACCGCCGCGCCGCGCCGCATATCGCGCCCAAGCGCTAAGTCTTCCAATGTTTCGCCGCGCAGGGCCGGGCCGGGGCGCAGCGATTTCACCGCTGCGAGGGGGGGGGCCACGGGAAGGCCGCGCACCGCTTTCCAAAATGGGGTGTAAACGCGGTATGGCCCGCCTTGGCCGGTTTGCACCTCCCACGGCGGGAACATCACTTGCCCGGCGAAAGAGCGCGCCTCGATCCCTTCGGCTTTCAAGGCAGATTTGATCTCGGTGTCACGCTTGATCGCCGCCGGGTCCAGATCGCGGCTCCACCAAACCGCCGCGGCACCCGCTTCCTTGGCAACCGCGCGCAGGGTCTCTAGCGCCGGGCCGCGGCGGATCACCACCGGGCAGCCAAGTGCCTCCAACCGGGGCAGGAAATCGGCCAAAGCTTCTCCCAAACGCCAGCGCGGCGCGGCGCCATAGCGCGCGGCGAGATCGTCCAAGATAAACAGCGCCAGCACCGGCCGGCCGGAAGTTTCCGCCGCGGTTAGCATCGGATGGTCCGCCAGCCGCAGATCACGGCGCAGCCACAACAAGATCGGTTTTGCGTCACTCATGCGCGCCAAATTGGGGGCGGGGAGGGCATTCGGCAAGGGCAAATGGGCAAATCGAGCCGTGCCTATCGCCTGCGACCAAGCGTTCAAACTTTCCCTTGTCGCCGCCTTTGGCGCGGTCTAGCGTGCGGCAAAACAACTTCAACAGGGAACCCCTCCGCATGAAAAAAACCTCTGTTCTGCTGGCCTCTGCCGCCTTGGCCACGGCGCTTTCTGCCCCCGTTCAAGCGGGTGATCCGGATTTTCTGGTCTTTGATTGGGCCGGGTTTGAGGTCGAAGGCATCTTGCAAGGCTTCATCGACAAAAACGGCGATCGCCCGAGCTATTCGTTCTATGGCGATGATGACGAGGCCTATCAAAAGCTTGCCTCGGGCTTTAAAGCCGATGTGGCTCACCCCTGTTCGCAAATGGTTTCCAAATACCGCGATGCCGGCCTGATCGAGCCGTGGGATGTGTCGAAAATCCCGGCCTATGCCACCATCGACCCGAAATTCCTGAAGTCGAAGATCTTTGCGGATGACGAAGGGGTCTGGTTTATCCCGACCGATTGGGGCGCGAGCGCGATTGCTTACAACCCCGAAGAAGTGCCCGCCGAGGATGTGGCCTCGCTTCAGGTCTTTACCAACCCGAAATATGCGGGCCGGATGTCGCTGCCGAACTCGTCGGATGATGTTTGGGCGCTTGCCTATTTGGCGACCGGCGTGACCGATTGGACCGAGGTCACCGAAGCGCAATTTGAAGCTGCCGCCGCGTGGCTGCGCGAAGTGCACCCGAATGTGCTGAGCTACTGGAATGACCCGTCCGAACAAGCCCAGACGATGGCTTCGGGCGAGGTGCTGATTTCGTGGTCTTGGAACGACGGCGTGGCCTATCTGCGCGCCGACAATTACCCGGTGGAGTTCCAGCGGGAGGCGGCGGAAGGCTCTTCGACGTTCATCTGCGGCTATGTGAACCTGAAAGATGGTCCCGGCGCGGAAGAAAAAGCCTATGACTTCATGAATTCGTGGCTGCGCCCGGAATCGGCGCCCGCGCTTTTGGAAGCGATTGGCTATGGTCACTCCAGCCTGACGGCGATGGAATCCATCCCGATGGAAGAACAAGTCGCAGCCGGTATCGGCCCGATTGATGCGCCGATCTTGCCGCAAGTGCCGAACGACCCGGAACTGCGCGAGCGCCAACTGGCCGAGTTTGAAAAGATCAAAGCGGGCTTCTGATCCCGATTGAGCAAAAAGAAGCCCCGGACAAGAGGCCTTGTCCGGGGCTTTTTCTATTTTAGTGCGGCGTCTTAGACGAGCTTGCCGTCCACCAACCGGGTTTTGCCGCCAAGGTAGGGGTGCAGCGCGGCGGGCAGGGTGACGGAGCCGTCTTCCTCTTGCCCGTTCTCCAAAACCGCAATCAAGCAGCGACCCACCGCAAGGCCGGACCCGTTCAGCGTGGCCACAAATTCCGGCTTGCCGCCCGCCGTGGGTTTGAAGCGGCCATTCATCCGGCGCGCTTGGAATTGCCCACAGGTCGAGACCGAGGAAATTTCGCGATAGGTGTTTTGGCCGGGCAGCCACACTTCCAGGTCATGCGTCTTTTGTGCGCCAAAGCCCATGTCGCCGGTGCACAGCACAATCCGGCGATAGGGCAGGTTGAGCCGTTCCAGCACCGCTTCGGCGCATTTGGTCATGCGCTCATGCTCAGCCAGCGCCTCATCGGGGTGGCAGATCGAGACCATCTCCACCTTTTCAAACTGGTGTTGGCGCAGCATGCCTGCCGTGTCTTTACCCGCCGAGCCCGCTTCCGAGCGGAAGCAATTGGTATGCGCGGTCATCCGGCAGGGCAGGGCGCTTTCCTCCCAAACCTCGCCCGCGATCACATTGGTCAGCGTCACTTCCGAGGTGGGGATCAGCCACCAGCCATTGGTGGTTTCATAGCTGTCTTCGGCAAATTTCGGTAGCTGTCCGGTGCCGAGCATCGCCTCCGAACGCACCAAAACCGGGGTGATGGTTTCTTGCAGCCCGTGTTCTTCGGTGTGCAGATCGAGCATGAACTGCGCCAGCGCTCGGTGCACCCGCGCGACGCCCGATTTCAGCACCACAAACCGCGCGCCCGAAAGTTTGGCGGCGGTTTCAAAATCCATGTTCCCGCCGACAGCCGGGAGCTCATAATGCTCTTTCGGCGTGAAGGCGAAAGTCTTGGGCGTGCCCCAGCGGTGCACTTCGACGTTTTGATCTTCATCCGCGCCCTCGGGTACTTCGGCGAGCGGGTTGTTCGGGATCGTTAGCAGAAGATCGCGAAGTTCGGCATCGAGCGCTGCGGCCTCCGCCTGAAGGGCTGCCACTTCGGATTTCTTTTCCGCCACCAGCGCGCGCAGGCGCTCAAATTCCGCCTCATCCCCCTTGGCTTTGGCGGCGCCCACTTGCTTGGCGGCGGCGTTTTGTGCGGCTTGCGCGGTTTCGGCCGCCAAAATCGCGGCGCGGCGCTTTTCATCAAGCGCGAGCACCGGGCCCGAAAGCGCATCGGCCCCCCGGCGCGCAAGGTCAGCATCGAACTGGGCGGGGTTTTCGCGAATGGCGCGGATATCGTGCATGGAAGCCTCCGAAACTGTTGCGAAGCGTTTAGCACAATTGCCGGGGCAGAAAAGCCCCGCGCGCGGGCAAAACGCGGCCCCTGTCATGCGAAAACATGGTGAAAAGAGCGACGGAAGTCATTGGCGGGGCTTGCGGGTCGGGCCTATACTAGCTTACATGCGCAGATATTCAAAAACCGGAATGTCAGGGCTTCCGGTCTGGCCGCCACAGGGAAGGGATGACGCCATGAAAGCTTTCGTCGTGACGTTGGTAGCGCTTGCGGTCTTGGGGCCGCAGATTGCGCGGGCCGAGGGGGGCTTCAAGGTTGAACCCTCGATGCTGACCGATTGGAAAACCGTCTACGGCCAAGTCGAGGCAAAGGATTCGATCCCGGCGCGGGCGCGGCTTGGGGGCACCTTGGTGGAACTGAGCGTGACCGAGGGTGATCTGGTCGAAGCTGGGCAAGAGCTTGGCCGCGTGGTCGATGCGAAGATTGCCTTTCAGATCAATGCGATCGACGCGCAAATTGCGGCGCTTGAAAGCCAGATGGCGAATGCCGAGCGTGAATTGACCCGTGGCGAAGAACTCAAATCCCGTGGCGTGATCACCACCCAACAGCTCGATGCCCTGCGTACCCAAGCCGAAGTGGTCAGCCAGCAGCTTGAGGCGCAGCGCGCGAGCCGCCAAGTGACCGAGCAACAAGCGACCGAGGGCGCCGTGCTCGCCCCCGTCGCGGGCCGTGTGCTAGAAGTCCCGGTCGCCAAAGGGGCGGTGGTGATGGCAGGCGAAAGCATTGCCACCATCGCAGGCGGTGGCTTCTTCTTGCGGCTTTCCGTTCCCGAGCGTTTTGCCGGCACGATGAAAGAAGGCGATGCGATCAGCATCGACACGGCTGCTGGCGAGATCTCGGGCAAGCTTGCCAAAATCTACCCGCTGATCGAAGGCGGTCGGGTGAATGCCGATGTGGAAGTGGCTGATCTCAATTCCGAATTTGTCGGTGCCCGTGTGCTGGTGAAGCTGCCGCTCGCCGCGCGCGACGCGATCTTGGTGCCCGCCGAGATGGTCAAAACCCATTCCGGGCTTGATTTCGTGATCGTGGCGACCGCGCAAGGCCCGATGGAGCGCGCGGTGGTGCCGGGGCCTGTGACCAAAGTGAACGGCCAGCCGATGATGGAAATCCTGTCCGGTCTGACCGGCGGTGAAGAGGTCTTGGCGCATGAGCACTAATCCTCCCCCCTCGACGGGCGATGAATTTTCCGAAGACGCGCCCGATATGGGCGATGCGAAATTGGGCATTGCCGGGCGGTTGACGCAAAGCTTCATTGGCTCGGCGCTTACGCCGCTGTTCATTCTGGCCGCTTTGGCGGTGGGGCTTGTTGCGCTCGTCAACCTGCCGCGCGAGGAAGAGCCGCAGATTTCGGTGCCGATGGTCGATATCCACCTGCAAGCCCCCGGGCTGAAGGCGGAAGATGCGATGAAGCTCGTCACCGAGCCGATGGAGACGATCATCACCTCGATCAATGAGGTTGAGCACGTCTATAGCCAGACGATGGATGATTACTCGCTCGTCATGGCGCGGTTCATTGTGGGCACCTCGTCCGATGCCGCGATTTTGCGCGTGCATGAAAAGGTGCGCGCCAATGCCGACCGCATCCCCAAGGGCATTGATGAGCCGATTATCGTCGGGCGTGGCATTGATGATGTGGCGATTGTCTCGCTGACGCTGTCGGGCAAGCCGGGCTCGGAAATCGGGGCGAATGACCTCACCCGCATCACCCGCGAATTGCAGACTGAAGTCACCAAAATCGAAAACGTCGGCCTGACCTATCTGGTAGGCGAGGCGACCGAGGCGATCCGTATTGCGCCCGACCCGGAAAAGCTCGCGCTTTACGGGATCACGCTGCAACAGCTTTCCTACAAGGTCGAGCAGGCCAACCGTAGCTTCAACACTGGCAAGCTGCGCGATGGCGGCGAGGAAATCGACCTTGTCGCGGGCAAAACGCTTGTGGCGCCCTCGGAAATTGCGGGTCTGCTGCTGACCGCGCGCGATGGACGCCCGGTCTATGTCGCCGATGTGGCCGATATTTCTTATGTGGGCGACACCTCGGACCATATCGTCGCCAATGTCACCCGCGAGGGTGACACCCTGCATCGTGCCCCGGCTGTCACGCTCGCCATTGCCAAGCGCGCCGGCGCGAATGCCGTGGTGGTGGGCGAGGCGATCTTGGAGCGGGTGCATGAACTGGAAGGGAGCCTGATCCCCGACAGTGTCGAGGTGCAGGTCACCCGCGACTATGGTGAAACCGCCAATGAAAAGGCCAATGAACTGCTGTTCCACTTGGGGCTGGCGACGATTTCTATCATCGCGCTGGTGCTGTTTTCGATTGGCTGGCGCGAAAGCATCGTGGTGGCGATTGTTATTCCCGTCACCATCCTGCTTACGCTTTTTGCCGCCAACACCATGGGCTTCACGCTCAACCGGGTGAGCCTGTTCGCGCTGATCTTTTCGATCGGGATCTTGGTCGATGATGCGATCGTGGTGATCGAGAACATCGCGCGGCATTGGGCGATGAAAACCCCCGGTTCGCGGGTCAAAAAGGCCATTGAAGCAGTGGCCGAAGTGGGCAACCCCACCATCGTCGCCACGCTCACCGTGGTGGCCGCGCTCTTGCCGATGCTGGCCGTGTCGGGGCTGATGGGGCCTTACATGTCGCCCATCCCCTCGGTCGCCTCGGCGGCGATGATTTTCTCTTTCTTCGTCGCGGTGATGATCACGCCGTGGCTGATGGTGAAGATCGCGGGCCGGGCCGATATGTCGGCGCATTCGGAGGAGGATGCCTATGGCGGGCATCATCACGGTGGCAAGCTTGGCGCGATTTATGCCGCCGTGGCACGCCCGATCTTGGCGACCAAGGGCACCGCGTGGATGTTCCTCTTGGCGACGATTGTGCTTTCTTTCGGTTCGCTGGGGCTGCTTTACACCAAGCATGTTACGGTGAAACTGCTGCCCTTTGACAACAAGTCCGAACTCGGCGTTGTGATTGACCTGCCGGAGGGATCGTCGGTCGAAGCTACCGATGCCGTTGCGCAAATGGTGGCCGCCGCGGTGACGGAAATGCCCGAGGTGATCTCGGTGCAAACGCATGCGGGCGCGGCCTCGCCGTTTAACTTCAACGGGCTCGTACGGCACTATTACCTGCGCGAATATCCGTGGCAGGGCGATGTTCAGATCAACCTCAAGGGCAAGGATGGGCGGGACCGCACCAGCCATGAAATCGCCCTTGAGGTGCGCGAACGCGTCACCGCGCTTGATCTGCCCGAAGGCACGGTGCTGAAAACGGTGGAGCCGCCGCCCGGTCCCCCGGTGATCTCGACCCTTCTGGCCGAGGTCTATGGCCCGGATGCCGAAACCCGCCGTGCCGCTGCGCGCCAGATTGAAGAGGCGTTCCGTTCGGTGCCCTTCATTGTGGATGTGGACAACAGCTTTGGCACGGAAGCCCGCCGCCTGCGCGCGACGGTGAACCCGGACAATCTGGAGTTCTACTCGGTGCAGGAAAGCGATGTCTTTGACACGCTGGGTCTGCTCAATGGCTCCACCACGGTTGGCTATTCGCATCGGGGCCAAGAACGCGCGCCGCTGCCGATTGTGATGGAGCGCGCCAAAAGCGCCAAGGTGATGGATGAGGCGACGCTCTCCACCCCGATTCCGGCCAATGTTCTGCCCGGCGCGCGCGGCGTGGTGGAACTGGGCGATGTGATCGAGGTGCGGGAGGAAAAAGCCTCTTTCCCGATCTTCCGGCACAATGGCCGCGAAGCGGAAATGGTCACCGCCGAACTTGCGGGCAGTTTTGAGGCACCGCTTTACGGCATGCTCGCCGTGGGCGATGCGATTGAGGCGATGGATTGGGCCGATGGCATGAAGCCCGAGATTAGCCTGCACGGCCAGCCCGAGGATGAAAGCCATGTGACGCTGTTGTGGGATGGCGAATGGGAAGTCACTTGGGTGACCTTCCGCGACATGGGCGGGGCGTTTGGCATCGCGCTGGTCGGGATTTACATCCTTGTGGTGGCGCAGTTCGGCAGCTTCCGCCTGCCGCTCGTGGTGCTGACGCCTGTGCCGCTGACCTTCCTTGGCATCATGCTGGGGCATATGATGTTCTCGGCGCCGTTCTCGGCCACGTCGATGATTGGCTTCATCGCGCTTGCCGGGATCATTGTGCGCAACTCGATCTTGCTGGTTGATTTCATCCGCCATGCAGACCGCACCGGCAAAACCGAGATCGACATTTTGATCGAGGCCGGCTCGATCCGCTTCAAACCGATCTTGCTCACCGCTGTGGCGGCAATGATCGGCGCGGCGGTGATTTTGGCGGACCCGATCTTCCAAGGGCTGGCGATTTCGCTCTTGTTTGGTCTGCTCAGCTCGACCCTGCTCACGGTGCTGGTGATCCCGGCGATCTACCGCATCTTTAAGACCTGATCGGCGCACCGTTTCCGGCCGCGTTACAAAACGCCCCCCGCTTGGGGGGCGTTTCCATTTGCGGCGCAATCATGGCGGGAATGCGGCAAAACCGTGGCGAAATCTTTGGACGAATCGCGCGTTAACCATTCTTAATTGGCCGGAATTTCAAAGACTTTGGAGAGTCTCATGGTTACCGCTGCAACCCTTTATCAAATCGGCACCGAAGGGGATGACTCCCTTGTCGGATCCAACTTTGACTTC
Organism: Rhodobacter sp. JA431; assembly: GCF_900217725.1. Classification (NCBI taxonomy): domain Bacteria; kingdom Pseudomonadati; phylum Pseudomonadota; class Alphaproteobacteria; order Rhodobacterales; genus Rhodobacter; species Rhodobacter sp. JA431. The sequence continues at coordinate 214,343 of NZ_OBMP01000006.1, read as the reverse complement.
AACGTACTTATTGGCCTTGGCGGGGATGACACGCTTGGTGTCCTTAACGGAGGAGACAACCTGCTTGATGGTGGGGATGGCAATGATCTCATCATCGGAGGCATAGGTGCCGATATCATGCTCGGTGGCAACGGCAACGATACGCTTATAGGAGGTAGTGGCTCCGACAGTCTTTGGGGCGATGACGGGGATGATATCCTCCGGGGGCAAAACGGAAGCGTGCTTGATGGCGGGGCTGGGGATGACGTCCTGAGCTTTATCCTGACCGGTATAGGGGCCCCTGTCGGCACAGGCGGGGCAGGGGCGGATACTTTCGTGCTTGAATGGGGCGGTCTCTATGCGGTTCATCATATGATCACTGATTTGACGATCACTGATTTTGATCCGAGCGAAGACACGATCGATTTCGGCTTGGGCAAATCTGACTTTGCCCCCACCGCTATCATCTCTGTGGTCGAGACGGGCACCGGCACCTTGGTCGGGTTTGACACCGGCTCCACCGTCACCTTTGAAGGGCTCAGCCTGTGGGACACGCTGCACTTGACCGGGGCAGATGTGGGCGGCGTTGCGCAGGGCACCGAGGGCGATGATCGGCTTTTGTTCGTTGACGGGCCGATCAATGGCGGGGCAGGCAACGATCTTATTCGCACCAATGCTGGCGATGACGTGATCTTTGGCGGGTCGGGCGATGACACAATCCAAGGCTTCCGTGGGAATGACTCGATTGATGGCGGGTCGGGCGATGACCTGATCTACGGCTGCGTTGGCAACAACGTGCTGCTGGGCGGCGAGGGGCAAGACACGATCCACTCCGGCAACCATAGTTCGCTGCTGGATGGCGGGGAGGGGGACGACCTGCTGGTGCTGCGCATGATCTCGGGCGGCGATCACACCGCCACGGGCGGTGCGGGGGCAGATACTTTCGACTTCAAAGATTTCACCAACAAACAGGGTGATGTGACAATCACCGATTTTGAGGTGGGTGTGGATAGCCTGTTGATCGAAAGCGTGGCCTTTGACGCCTATCTGCAGGGCGCGCCCACGACCACGCTCTTTGACACCGATGCAGGGCTGTTGATCACGCTGGCCGAGGGGGACACGATCTTGCTGCAAGATCTGACGCTCGCCGAATTCAACGGCACCCTTCTGCCCGCAAGCAATGACTTTATGACGTCCTAACCGTCAGTCTTGGTCAAAACGAAACCGGCCGCGGGGAACCGGGGCCGGTTTTTCTTTTGCGCGGGGGGCAAGCTTACGAGGCAGAGCAGAACTGCTCATAGACCGTTTGCACCACTTGGGCCGCACGCGGGTCAGACAGGGAATAATAGATCGTCTTGCCTTCACGGCGGCTGGTCACCAGCCCTTCAAGGCGCAGCCGTGCCAATTGTTGGCTGACCGCCGCCTGCCGCGTTTCAAGCCGGTTTTCCAGCTCGGTCACCGATTTCTCGCCCGAGGCGAGATAGCACATGATCATAAGCCGCCCCTCATGGGCGAGCGCTTTCAGCAGGTTGGAGGCGGCGCGCGCGCGGCCGATCATCTCCTCGGCATCAAGCGCGGCGCAGCGCTCATCCGGCGCCTCTTGCGACGGCGTCGCACCGGGCTGCGGGGTCACATCCAGCATATGTTCTTGTTGCGGGCTATCGCCCGATTCCATCTCCACGGAAACCGTTCCTCGATTGAGCGCGTCAGTCTATTAACTGACGAAATAACACGGTTACGCAGGGGAATCGAGAGGGCGACGCGAATTCGTCACCTGTAAACGCGCTAATTGACGCGGGTTTAGGCGCTGGCGGGGCCTTGGCTCGGTGCGCGGCGTGCAGCACGGATCAGGCGCAAGCGGGCCACTGTCTCGCGCAGGGCGACGAAAATGATGACCACAAGTGCCACCGTATCGAAACCGGGAATTGGCATTTCGCCCCCCTTCAGAACCGTTATTTCCCTAGGCGTGAACCGAAAATGTGGCGGATGCAGGGCGGGGGCGGGGCAAAACCGCGCCGGCTCTTGGTCTGGGGCTTGACCTTCGCCTGTCGCCCGCGCTTTTTGGCAGCACCCCAAATGTGAGCCCTTCCATGCTTCACGCTTATGTGTCCCAGTCTCCCGGTCTTGCACGGCTTGGCCAGCAAAGCCCGACCGACCCGCGCCCCGATCTGGGCCGCGCGATTTGGATCGACCTTTATCGCCCGCTCGACAGCCAGTCCGCGGCAGTGGAGGCGCTGGGACTGGAGGTGCCGACGCTCGCGGATATGGAAGAGATTGAGATCTCGAACCGGCTTTATCGCGAAGATGGAACCGATGTGATGACGGTGGTGATCCCCGGTCATACGCCCGATGGCGTGCAAGTCGCGGGCCCGGTCAGCTTTATCCTCACGCCCGAGCGCTTGGTGACGGTGCGCCACCATGCGCCGCGCAGTTTTATCACCTACCCAGACCGGGCCGCCCGCACCACGCCCGGCTGCGCCACTCCCGAGCGGATATTTCTGGGGTTGGTGGAAGAGATTGTGGCGCGGCTTGCGGACCTTTTGGAAGGTGTGGGCCGAGTGCTTGATGCGGTGTCCGCGCGGGTTTTGGGCGATGCAGGGCCAGAGGAACTCAAGGCGAGCCTTGGCGAGGTGGGGCGGCAAGGCGACCTTTTAGGCAAAATCCGGCTGGCGCTTCTGACCCTTGAACGTGCGCTGTCATTTTTTGATCAGACGCGGGCCGCGCAGGGGGCGGCGCATGAATTGCGCCCGATTATCAAAGCCTTGATGCGCGATATTGCGGCGCTTTCGGTGCATAATGACTTTCTGTCGTCGCGCGTGTCGCTCAGCGTTGATGCAACGCTTGGTATGATCAACCTCGCACAAAACAACACGGTGCGGATCTTGTCGGTCGTGACCGCGCTGTTCTTGCCGCCGACGCTCATTGCCTCGGCCTATGGGATGAACTTCGCCAATATGCCCGAGCTGAACCAAAGCTGGGGCTACCCGTTCGCTCTGGTGCTGATGGTCGCCTCTGCCGCGGGGACATGGGCGTTTTTCAAGTGGAAGAAGTGGCTCTAGCCTTCCGCCCGCGCAGGGCTTGGGTCAGCGAGTAAGGATCATCCGGTTGCCGTCAAACTCGACCTTGGCAAAACGGGTGAGGTAGCTCATCCCCAAAAGCGAATCCGTAAGCTCGCCCCGGTTCACCACGGCGCGGACATTGTTGTCGCTAAAGGGGCCAATCGCCACGCTGTCTAGCCGCACGGGCGCGGTGGCCACGGTGCCATTGGCGGTTTGCGCCTGCCCGATATAGGCAAGGCTGCCGGTATCAAGCCCCACACGCGCGGCATCTGCGCGGCTCAGCACGATGGAACTCGCCCCGGTATCCACCACAAAGCGGATCGGCGTGCCGTTCACCTCGGCGGTCAGGTAATAATGCCCATCCATCGCCACGGGCGTTTCAATCCGCCCATCTTGATGCACGGCTTGGCGATTGAGCAGCGTGCGCTCAAACTCGGGCCAAAGCCCCGCCACCGCGACCACGCCCAAAAAGATCAGCGCCCAGATCATCATCTGCTGTACGGTCTCGCCGGGGCGGTGGCGCAGCTTGGCAATGACCGAGCCTGCCAGCACCAAAAGGAGCAGCACCAGATACACAAGGCGTTCAGGATCGTCGATCATGGGCACTCCGGGCAAGGGTTTGCTTGGGGCAGGGCTTTTCTTTGATGTAGGCAGCCACGGCTTCAATGTCACCGGGGCGGTGCGTCACGGCGCGGTGAAGAGCCCCGCGCCCATCAGCCCGTCCAAAATGAATTGCACGGCAAGCGCGGCCAAAAGCATCCCCAAAAGCCGGGTGACAACCATCGTGCCGGTGCGCCCCAAAGCGCGCTCCAGCGGTGTGGCGAGCAAAAAGAGCACAAAGACACAGGCCAAAACCGCGAGCATCACCCCATGCACCGCAAGCAAATGCACCGTTCCGGTGCCAGAGCCCGCCAAAAGGATCATCGTCGCCATCGCGCCCGGGCCCGCCAAAAGTGGTGTGGCGAGCGGGAAAACAGACGGGTCGGGCGCATGCGGTTCGGCCGATTGCCCCTCACGCCGCTGGGTGCGGCGTTCAAAAAGCATATCAAGCGCGGTGAGGAACAAAAGCACCCCGCCCGCAATACGGAAGGCGGGCATGGAAATGCCAATGCCGCGCAAAAGCGCATCGCCAAAAAGCCCAAAGAGCGTGAGTAGCACCGTAGCAATGGCAAGCGCGCGCAGCCCCACGGCCCGGCGCATCCGGGCATCCATGCCTTGGGTCAGCGCCAAGAAAAGCGGCACGAGGCCGATCGGATCGACCACGACAAAGAGCGTGACAAAGGCGGTGATCAGTTCGGCGCTTCCCATGGGGGCAGATTAGCCGCTCGTCCCGGGGGGCGCCAGTGGGCTCTCGTCTTCCTCTTCGGGCTCAGGCGGCATCACCGCGCGGATTTTCGCGGCCAAGCTGCGCGCGCCGGTGCCAATGCGGGTATCGGCATGGGCCTCGGCCAGCCGTAAAACATGTTGTAGCGCGGCCATTTCATCGGCGGAAAGCACCAAGGGCGGCAGTGCCACCGCGCGGCGCAGCACATAACCCAGGCCGCGTTCACCCTCGACCGGGACGCCATAATCGACGAGCGTTTTCATATCGCGCCAGATCGTGCGCTCAGACACACCGAGCCGCGCCGCCATATCTTGCGCGCGCACCAATTGCCCGTCGCGCAAGAGCATCATGATCTGTTCCAATCGTTCATTGCGGGTCATAGTCTGCCTCCGCCTGCTTTCTAGCCGATCCGGGGGCAACTGACAAATAACTGTCAGTTATCTGGTGGCGCAGCGGGGGGCGCGCCCAAATGGCGCTTTGCGCCGCCGCGCGGGCTTCGTAAAACCAGATCAAACGCAACAGGCGCCAGCGCGCGTAAGGAGTGGAAAACATGTTCAACAATATTGGTGTGCCCGGTCTTTTGCTGATCGCCGTCGTGGTGCTGGTGCTCTTTGGCAAGGGCAAGGTCAGCTCGCTCATGGGCGAAGTGGGCAAAGGCATCACCTCGTTCAAAAAAGGTATGAACGAAGGCGCCAAAGAAATTGAAGAGGCCGCCGCCGAGGGGAGCAAAGATGCGACCCCCGAAGGCAAAGACAAGGTCTGAGGCTGAGCGCGGACCATGTTCGATATCGGGTGGAGCGAGCTTCTGGTGATTGGCGTTGTGGCGCTGATCGTGGTGGGCCCCAAAGACCTGCCGGTGATGTTCCGCAGCCTAGGGCGGATGACGGCGAAAGCCCGCGCGATGGCGCGCGACTTCACCCGGGCGATGGAAGATGCGGCCAAGGAAACGGGGCTGGATGACGCGGCCAAAGGCTTGGGCGACATTGCCCGTGCCAAGGCGCCGGGGATTTCGGCGCTGGAACGCGCCACCGAAAAATTCGAAAAATGGGAGCCGAAAATGTCTGCCGCCGCCAAGGCCGGTGCGGCTGCGGGGGCGGCGGCCTTTACGCCCGATCCGGAGTTGCAGGCGGAACTGGACGCGGCTGAACTGGCCGGAGAGCCGGAAGAGGCCCCCAAGCCCGCGCCGAAAGGTGATGCATGAGCCTTGATACCCCTGACGATACCGCCGCGCCGCTGATCGAGCATTTGGCGGAACTGCGCACGCGCATCTTGATTTCGCTCGGCGCTTTCGTTGTGGCGATGGTGGCGTGCTACGCGGTCTGGAAGCCGGTCTTCAACTTCCTGACGCAACCGATCTGCCATGCTTTGGCGGATCGCGGCCAGCAATGCGGGCTGTACCTGATCAAGCTGCAAGAAGGCTTCTTCGTTGCGGTGAATATCTCGTTCTTAGGTGGCTTTGCTTTGTCGTTCCCGATAATTGCTTGGCAGCTGTGGCGCTTCGTGGCGCCGGGGCTTTATCGCAATGAAAAGAACGCCTTCTTGCCGTTCCTCTTTGCTTCGCCTGCGATGTTCTTTGTCGGCGCGACCTTTGCCTATTTCGTCGTGCTGCCGATGGCGTTTCGGTTCTTCTTGAGCTTCCAGCAAGGGGATATGGCGGCCGCGAATGAACTGGCCTCGATCGGCTTCCAAGGCTCGGTGCAAGAATACCTGTCGCTCACCGTCAAGTTCATCTTGGCCTTTGGGATTTGCTTCCAACTGCCGGTGTTGCTGACGCTGATGGGCAAGGCAGGGTTGATCACCGCGGCCTCGCTCTCGGGCGTGCGCAAATACGCGATTGTGGCGATTTTGCTCGTGGCCTCGGTTGCGACGCCGCCCGATGTGATCAGCCAGATCATGCTCTTCTCGGCGGTCTATCCGCTTTTTGAAGTGTCGATCCAACTCGTCAAACGCATCGAGAAAAAGCGCGAGGCGCGGATGCGGGCCGAGGGCACTTGGTTCGAGGATGAGGACGAAGAATGAGTGATCCCCTAGAGCGGATCGCGGCGGCGCTGGAGCGACTAGCCCCAGCGCCCGAACCCGCGCCTGATTTCGCGCAGGCAGAGGCGTTTTTGTGGCACTCCGACCCCGACCGTTTGGTGCCCGTGCCGCAAGTGAGCCGGGTCGATATTGCGCTTTTGCGTGGCATCGACCGGGCGCGCGATACGCTGTTGGCCAATACGTTGCAATTTGCGCGCGGGGCAGCGGCGAATAATGCGCTTTTGTGGGGCGCGCGCGGGATGGGGAAATCCTCGCTCGTCAAAGCCGTGCAGGCGGCGGTGAATGCGCAGGGGCTCTCGCTCAAGCTGGTGGAACTGGCGCGCGAAGATCTGCCTTCGGTGGGGCGGCTGTTGAACCTGTTGCGTGCCGCGCCGCAAACCCGCTTTGTGCTGTTTTGCGATGATCTGAGCTTTAGCCATGATGATGAGCATTACAAATCACTCAAGGCAGTGCTCGATGGCGGGATCGAAGGGCGGCCCGCCAATGTGCTCTTTTATGCCACCTCAAACCGGCGTCATCTGATGCCGCGTGACATGATCGAAAACGAGCGCTCGACCGCGATTAACCCCTCAGAAGCGGTGGAGGAAAAGGTTTCGCTCTCGGATCGGTTCGGGCTGTGGCTGGGCTTCCACCCCTGCGATCAGGACGAGTATTTCGCGATGATCGAAGGCTATTGCGCGGCCTATGGGCTCGACATCGACCCCGAGGTTTTGCGCGCCGAGGCGGTAGAATGGTATCGCACGCGCGGCTCGCGCTCGGGCCGGGTGGCGTGGCAGTTCTTCACGGACCTCGCTGGGCGGCACGGCAAGTCTGTCTGACGGTGCGTCCGGTTTTCATGGATGAGAAGGGAGGGGGCGCTGCCCCCTCTTTTGCTTTTAGCAAAATTCACCCCTGGGATATTTGGACAAAGTCGAAGGGCTGTGGGGCGTGGGCGATGAAAAAGGGGGCACGTGGCCCCCTTTCGTTTGGCGATAGTTTGGCGCGCTAGACCATTAAGGTCAGCACAATGATCTGTGGTGCCAAAATCCGCATACACATCACCAGCGGATAGACCGAGGCATAGCCGATGGCCGCGGCAGAGGTGCTCGACATATTGGTGGCGAAAGCGAGCGCCGGTGGGTCGGTCATAGACCCCGCCAACACGCCCGACAGGCTGAGGTAGTTTACCTTCCAAATGATCCTCGCGGCAAAGCCAACGATCATCAGCGGGATTGCGGTGATGAACATGCCGTAGAACATCCAGCTAAACCCGTCGCCGTTCATCAGCGTGTCGACGAATTGCCCGCCCGCTTTGAGGCCAACAGCGGCCAAAAAGAGCACAATCCCCAATTCGCGCAACGCATGGTTGGCGACCGGCGGCATAAAGAACACAAACGGCCCCAAGAACCCAATCCGCGAAAGCACGATGGCGGTCACCAGCGGGCCACCGGCAAGGCCAAGTTTCAAGGGTGCCGGAAGACCGGGGAAGGCAATCGGGATGGAGCCGATGCCGATCCCGATCAAGATACCAAAGAACACGCCCGCGAATTGCACCAGTTCAAGGCTTTTCGCTTGGTTGCCAAAGAGCGGTTTGACGGCATCCACGTCACTGGGGTGCCCCACCACGGTAAGGATATCGCCAAATTGCAGCGTCAGGCTCGCCTCGACAGGCAACTGCGTCCCCGCGCGCGTGCAGCGCGAGATTGACACGCCGCGTTCTTCCAGCCCGAAATCGCGGATGCGTTTGCCAAGGGCTTTCTTGGTGGTCACGGCGATGCGTTGCCACGTCAGTTGCGAACCTTTGGTGGTGGTAAGGCTCACATCTACCTCTTCGCCCAGGATCAGCACCATCGCGTGCAGTTTATCTGCCGGGCCGACTAGGTGCAGCACATCGCCCAGATGTAGCACCATCTTGCGCGATGGGTGCATCAGCAGATCGCCACGTTTGAGGCGCGAGACCACAACGCCTTGGTCGTAAAGATCGGGCACCTCGCCCAAGGGCAGGCCCTCAAGGTTGGCGTTATGCACGACCACGTTGATTGCGGGCAGTTCTTGCGCCCCTTTTGCGCGGGCGTTTTCAAACTGCTCTTCTTCGATTTCGATCTTGATGCGCAACACGGTGCGCACGGCGATCATGGTGATCAAAATGCCGATGATCCCGAAAGGATAGGCCACCGCATAGCCAAGCGAGGCCTCGGATATCACCTCAGAGGGCACGCCAGCATCTTTGAGCACCTGCGTGGCGGCCCCAAGGCCGGGCGTATTGGTCACCGCCCCAGACATCAGCCCCACAAGCGCGGGCACCGGAATATCGGCGATAAAATGCAGCGCGACAGTGGTGGTCACGCCCAATAACACAATCGAGGCGGCGATCAGGTTGAATTGCAGCCCTGCCTTTTGCAGCGTCGCAAAAAAGCCGGGGCCGACCTGAATCCCGATCGTGAACACAAAGATGATCAGCCCGAATTCACGCACGAATTCCAGCATCTCGGGCGACAGGTGCAGCCCCGCCGCCGAGGTGAAATGGCCGACAAACAACCCGGCAAACAGCACGCCGCCGATGCCAAGCCCAATGCCGCGCCAATTGAGCCCTCCCAGCAGAAGCCCCAGCGCCCCGGCAAGCATCAATGCCGCCGATGCCAGAGCCACTTCTGACAGGGAATGTAGAAATTCCAATAGAGCCATGGTCACCCTCCTCCAGAGTGGCGCCCTCCCTGCGACAAAATGTGCCGAACTGCTAGGTTCAGGTCAACCCTTTGTTCCCCGATGAAAAAAGGTGCAGATATGACGCTTTTCAGGCCTCTCTTAGCGTGAGAGGCCCGGTTATGCCTTGCGCCAGATCATCCGGGGGAGGATCGGAGGGAATTATTGCAAATAGGGCATCGGATCGACCGAATCGTAGCCCTTGCGGACCTCGAAATGGACGAATCCGGTGTCGCCCGCGCGCACCTTGGCAATGGTTTGGCCACGGCTGACGCGGTCGCCTTTCTTCACCGTGATGCCGTCGATGTTGGCATAAACGGTGAGCAAGCCACCTTCGTGACGCAGCACCAAGATCGGCACTTGCTCGGTGTCTTTGGTGATCGCGGCGACGGTGCCAGCATCGGCGGCTTTCACCGGGGTGCCTGCGCTGGCGGAAATATCCACCCCGTCGTTTTTGCCCTTCACATAAGGCCGCAAGATCGCCCCCGAAACTGGCATGGCAAATTTGCCGCCACCAGAGGCCGCAGTACGGCTCGTGCCCAAATTGGGGGCTGCGGATCTATCAACCGGGGTCGATGCGGCGGGTGTGTGGTCCTCCGGCAGCGGTTGCGCGGCCGACGGCGGTTCGGGCGTGGGCGAGCCTTGCCCGGGTTGGGTAATTGCTGCTGTGGCCGGGGCCGGGGCTTTGCCTGCTGCCACGGGGATCAGCAGATATTGCCCCTCGCGTACGCTCATATCAGAGGGCAGGCCGTTCCATTCGGCCAAGGCTTTGGCGGAAACATTGTAATAGCGCGCAATCGAATAGGCGGTTTCGCCGCGCGCCACCTTATGGCGGATCGGCTCCGCGCCCACGGGCGGCGCCGGGGTGCTGGGCGCTGCGGCGGCTGTTTGCGTGCCCTCGGCACGGTCAATCGCGCCCGAAGCCAGCGAGGTGATATCAATCCGTTCCGTGCCTGCGCTTGTGGTCGCGGGCGCGCTCCCGGCCGGGGCATCGGCCACGCGGAACGGCAGCGAGACCACTTCGCCCCGGTTCAGCACGGTGGTCGGTTTGAGCGCGTTATACCGCGCCAGCCGCGCCCCATCGAGGCCAAGCCGGTTGGCAATATCGGCCACGGTGTCGCCTTGGCGCGCCACGGCAACTTGGTAATTCGGGTAAGAGATCACGCCGCGGCTATCAGGCTGGGGGCGCGCAACGGTGGCCTGGCGGGCGGCATTCGAAGTGTCGAAGCCCAAATCCCCAAAGCGGCGGAAATCCTCGTCCACGCAGCCCGCAACCGTCAGCAAAGCGATGCTGGATAGGGTCATGCGGATCATCGTCTTGCCGGGGAATGCTGGCATCGCTCGGTCCTCGTTCTTAGCCCCGTTACCCGGGGACGTTGCTCCATCGCGGTTTCTGTGCGGCCTTGGCCAGCCCATTACTCAATCGCCCGCCATGCCTTCAATCAACGGCACAAAGCGCACCGGGCGTAATTCTTCATAGTCAAACCCGTCTTCGGTCCGGGTCACGCGGATCAAGCTTTGCACGGTATCGGACTGCCCAACAGGCAAAACCATGATACCGCCGATCTTGAGTTGCGACAACAGCGGCCCCGGCGGGTCTTCGGCGGCTGCGGTCACGAGAATGCGATCAAACGGCGCCTGATCTGGCAAACCGCGCGAGCCATCGGTGGCGAGCGAAACGATATTGGCTAGATCAAGCGCTTCAAACACCGCCTGCGCCTCGCGCGCCAAGCGACGGTGACGGTCCACGGTATAAACGCGCCGCGCCAATATCGACAGTATGGCCGCCTGATAGCCCGAACCGGTGCCAATTTCGAGAACGGTATCGCGTGGGCCGACCTCAAGCGCTTGTGTCATCAGGCCCACGACCGAGGGCTGGGAGATGGTTTGCCCGCAAGCGATCGGCAGAGGCATATCTTCATAGGCGCGCTCGGCAAAGATGCCGCGTACAAAGGCGCCACGGTCGATGCGTTCCATCGCGGCCAGCACGCGTGCTTCGGTCACGCCCTTGGAGCGCAGCGCGAAAAGGAACTGCATCTTGCGTTGGGCCAACTCGTCCGCTTCGGTCATGCGAGCCGCCCCGTCAGATCAGTGAGCAGGTCATGCGCGGTAAGGTCCGCGCGCATCGGGGTGACCGAGGTATAGCCCTCTAGGTTGACCATTGCATCGGTGCCGGGCGCGGTGGCGCCATGCTGCGGGCCGCCCTTGATCCACAAAAACCGCCGCCCATTGGGCGAGTTTGCGGGCACGACGGAAAAGAAGCTGTCAGTGCGGTAGCCCTGCGCGGCGACGCGGTGGCCTTTCACTTGCGCGGCGGGCACGGGCGGAAAGTTCACATTGTAAAACACCCGATAGGGGCCATCATCCCAAATGCCGTTTTTCCAGATTTTGCGCACAAGTTCGGGGCCATGCACGCGTGCGGCCTCAAACGGGTCCAGCCCCGGTCCAAGGCAGGCGGGGCCAAGAAATTGGCTCATCGCAATCGCCGGGATGCCTTGCAGCGCTGCTTCCATTGCGCCGCCCAAGGTGCCGGAATAAAGCGCATTTTCGGCAGAGTTATTGCCGCGGTTCACACCCGATAGCACCAAATCGGGCCGCGCATCGGGCATGACCTCGTAAAGGCCCGCGAGCACACAATCCGCAGGGCTGCCCTCGGCGGCAAAGCGGTTCGGGCCGAGTTCGGCAAAAGACATCGGGCGATTGTAGCTGACGGCATGCCCCACGCCCGATTGCTCAAAGGCGGGGGCGACGGTGATCACCTCGCCCTCTGGCCCGGCCAAGCCGCGTGCAATCTCTTCAAGCACGGCCAGACCCGGCGCGTTGATCCCGTCGTCATTGGTGATGAGAATGCGCATATCCGCCCCTTCGCCGCCCTTTGGTTCTGCTTAGCAAGGCCCCGCAGGGGGAACAAGCAAAGCCAAACAATTGGCGGCAAGGTGTGCCCTTGTGGCCCCGGTTTGCGGCTTAAAGCACCTCGGCCAAAATCCGGCGGGCCTCTTCATGGCAATCATGCAGCGGGTCGCGGTCTTCGACCGGGTAAAACCGGGCCCGCACCGCCGTTTCCATCGGTTGCGGTTGCGCGATCACCACTTTCGGGCCGATTTTCGCGGTTTCAGCCTGCCAGCCGCGCACCAGCGACATTTGTGCGGCTTTGGTCGCGCCATAAGACCCCCAGAAGGGCTGGCCGGTGTGGTCATCGTCAAAGAAGACTGCCGTGCCATCAACCGCACGCAGCAGCGGCTCGACCAGCGGGATCAGCGTGGTGACGGCGACATAGTTCGTGTTGACCGAGTTTTCGACATCTTCGGCATCAATATGCCCGGTCGGGCAAAGCGGTGCGGCGTGAATGGCGGCATGCACCCAAAGATCGGCCCCGCCCCAGCGCGTGGCGATGCCCTGCGCCAACGTTAGCATTTCTTCGGGCTTGGTGATGTCGAGCGGCGCGAGCGTGGCCGAGCCGCCTGCGGCTTGAATGCGGTCATCAAGCGCCTCAAGCCCGCCCACGGTGCGCGCAACGGCCATCACATGCCAGCCTTGTTTGCCAAGCTCTTCGGCAATGGCAAAGCCCAAGCCGCGCGACGCGCCGGTGACAAGGGCGAGTTTCTTTTTCGGCTGGTTGGTCATGGCATTCCTCCGGGATTTGCCCGGTTTCTAGGCGGGGCAGCAGGGCCGTGCAAGCGTCGGTTTGGCGCAGGTGGGCAGATGGTACGATTTGCGGCTCAGACGCGCGCAGGCAGGCGTTGGCGCGCTACGCGGGCGGAGACCTCTTGCAGGCCATGCACCAGCGAGATGCCCATGAAGCCGTGATAAACAATCGAGGCACCAAGCAGGTGCAGGATGTAGATCCAGCCCGAGGAAATCGCGCCGCCAATGATCACGAAAATCGACACGACGACGGAGATCACGAGCGACAGCAGCATCGCCCGCCCATTGGGCCCGTAGCGGCGTTCATTGATCGCGCGGCGCTCAAGTTCTGCGGCGCCAAACAAAAGCCCCACCGAGAACAGCGTGTAGATCGTCAGCAGCCAGACCATGATCAAACTCCTTCGCGCCGCGAATATAGGCACCGCAGAAAACTAGCACCGGGGCGTCGGTTGCGCAACGGCGCGCGGGCCGTGGTTCTTCACGTTTGGGCGCTTGATGGGGCAGGGGGCTCGGTGCCCTCGCATTCGGCCTTCAGCCCGGCCAATGTCTGCGGCAAGCCCGCCTCAATCGACCGCCCCGCCGTCATCGCAAACAAAAACGCCAGCGGACCGGTAAAGCTGATCCAGTGGGTGGTGGTGCAGCCGGTGTCGGTCGCTTCTAGCCGGTGGTGAAACCGTAGCGCGCCAAAGGGCAGCGGGCTTTCCACGGTGAAAGAGCGCCCATGATCGACCTCGGTGACGATGATCGTGGATTTTGGCCCTTTGCGCGGTTTGAGCCAGCCGCGCGCCCCCGCCAGAAGTCCCTCGGGCAGATACACCTCAAGCACCTCCGGGTCCCAGCGCGGCCAGGTTTCGACCGCTTCATAGCGGGCAAAAACGGCCTGCGGCGCGGCGGAAATGGCGATGCTGTGCGGCTGTCCCATGCGATCCTCCGGTCGGTTTCCCGTTTAGAAGATAGCCGCTTTGAGCATCCGTCAAGGGCACCGATCCGCGCGATAAAATGCAAAAGGCCGGGTATCCCCGGCCTTTCGTCCCTTCCCCGTCTGTCGAAAACAGCGGTTCGGTTTTAGCGGTCTTTCACTTCCAGATAATCGCGCATCGTCTTGCCGGTGTAGAGCTGACGCGGGCGGCCAATTTTGCCCGTCGGGTCGCCAAGCATCTCTTTCCATTGCGAAATCCAGCCAACGGTCCGCGAAAGCGCGAAGATCGGCGTGAACATTGCAGTGGGGAAGCCCATCGCTTCGAGGATGATGCCCGAGTAGAAGTCCACGTTCGGGTAGAGCTTCTTGGAGACGAAATATTCGTCCTCCAGCGCGATTTTCTCAAGCTCTTTGGCGACTTGCAGGATCGGGTTATCGTGGACGCCGAGCAGTTCCAGCACCTCGTCCGCCGATTCCTTCATCACTTTGGCGCGCGGGTCGAAGTTTTTGTAAACGCGGTGGCCAAAGCCCATCAGGCGGAACGGATCGTTCTTGTCTTTCGCGCGCGCGATATATTCCGGAATCCGGTCGACCGAGCCGATTTCACGCAGCATTTCCAAGCAGGCTTGGTTCGCGCCGCCGTGCGCCGGGCCCCAAAGGCAGGCAATCCCCGCCGCGATACAGGCAAACGGGTTCGCCCCCGAGGACCCCGCCAAACGCACCGTCGAGGTGGAGGCGTTTTGCTCGTGATCGGCGTGCAGCATCATGATCCGATCCATGGCTTTCGCCAGTTCCGGTTTCACCACATAGGGTTCGGCCGGGACCGAGAAGCACATGTGCAGGAAGTTTTCTGCGTAGTTCAGATCGTTGCGCGGATAGACCATCGGCTGACCGATGGAATATTTATAGGCCATCGCGGCGATCGTCGGCAGTTTCGCGATCATCCGCATCGCGGCGACTTCACGCTGCCACGGGTCGTTGATGTCGAGGCTGTCGTGATAGAAGGCCGACATCGCGCCCACAACGCCCACCATCGTGGCCATCGGGTGGCTGTCACGACGGAACCCACGGAAGAACATGTGGATTTGTTCGTGCAGCATCGTGTGGCGGGTGATGCGGTACTCGAAATCGTTCATCTGTTTTTCGTTCGGCAATTCGCCGTTCAAAAGCAGATAGCAAACTTCGAGATAGTGCGATTTCTCGGCCAGTTGCTCGATCGGGTAGCCACGATAAAGGAGCTCCCCTTTATCGCCGTCGATATAGGTGATTTCCGACTCGCAAGCCGCAGTCGAGGTGAAGCCGGGGTCAAAGGTGAACACATCCGCTTGGCCATAAAGCTTGCGGATATCGAGCACATCGGGCCCCACACTGGGCGAAAGCACGGGCAGTTCGTAGGTCTTGCCGTCGAGCGTAAGCGTGGCAACGCGTTGGGTTTCAGCCATATGTCCCTCTCCTGTAGCCGGCGAGCGTGCCGGAGCATCTGATCCGGTTTCCCGGGGGAGGTGGGCTGAAAATTAGCCCACCTGATCTGCCAGCCGGGCCAGCACTTCTTCGCGGCCCAGCAATTCCATCATGTCGAACACCGAAGGGGTCGCGGTGCGCCCGGCCAGCGCCGCACGCAAGGGCGCGGCAATTTTACCGAGGCCCAGATCATGCGCTGCGGCAATCTGTCCTGCGACACTTTCGAGGTCTTCCCGCGTCCAGCTAGCAGTTTGCAACTGCTGCGTCAATTCTTTCAGTATACCACGGGATACCGGGTCCAGCGCTTTGGCCGCTTTCTCATCCACGTCCACCGGGCGCGAAATGAGCGCAAAGCGTGCCTTTTCAAGAAGTTGCCCAAAGGTTTTCGCGCCAGTTTTCACCAAAGGCAGTGCCGCTTTCAGCGCCACTTTCTGTGCATCGCTCAACGGCTCCTGTGCAGCTGCCGCAAGGTAACCTTCGATCTGCGCCAGCAGGCTGTCATCTTCAATCTGCGCCATATGCTGGCCGCAGATGTTTTCGAGCTTCTTGAAATCAAGCCGGGCGGGGGCACGACCGATTCCTTCAAGATTGAACCACTCGCGCGCCTGCGCATCGGTGAAGAACTCGTCATCGCCGTGGCTCCAGCCAAGGCGGGTCAGGTAGTTGCGCATCCCCGCTGCCGGGTAGCCCATCGCCTGATATTCCTCGAGCCCCACAGCGCCGTGACGTTTCGAGAGTTTCTTGCCATCGGGCCCGTGGATCAGCGGAATATGCGCGAAGGTGGGCACGTCCCAGCCCATCGCGGTATAGACCTGCACTTGGCGCGCGGCATTGGTCAGGTGATCATCTCCCCGGATCACATGGGTCACACCCATGTCATGGTCGTCGACGACAACCGCCAGCATATAGGTCGGTGTGCCATCCGAACGTAAACAGACCATGTCATCAAGCTGGTCGTTGCGGAAGGTTACATTGCCCTGCACCTTATCCTCAATCACCGTCGCGCCCTCATTCGGCGCTTTCAGGCGCACCACATAGGGCGCATCGGGGTGAGTGGAAGGGTCCGCATCACGCCAAGGCGAACGGAACAGGGTGGATTTGCCCTCAGCCCGCGCCGCTTCGCGGAAGGCTTCAATCTCGTCTTGGGTCGAGAAGCATTTATAGGCCATGCCTTTGGCGAGCATTTCATGCGCCACTTCGGCGTGGCGGTCGGCGCGCTCAAATTGGCTGATCGGTTCGCCGTCGTAATCCAGGCCGAGCCATTCCAGCCCCTTCAAGATCGCCGCCGTCGCCTCGGGGGTCGACCGCGCCCGGTCGGTATCTTCGATACGCAGCAAGAAAGTGCCGCCGTTGCCGCGGGCATAAAGCCAGTTGAAAAGCGCGGTGCGCGCGCCGCCGATATGCAGATAACCGGTGGGCGAGGGGGCGAAGCGGGTGACGATTTTTTGCGACATAGCGGCCTTTCTCGCAGGCCCCGATGGGGCTGCATTAACCTTTTGGAAACCATGATGCCCGTAGGCTTTCTTGAGGGGTTCTCTAATCCACGAAAGGGGGCCGGGACAAGTGGCGCGGGGGAGCGCAGCACAGCCCGAAGACCTGCCCAAGCGGCCCCAGCGCCGGGTGGTTCCCTTTTTTTACGCCGTTTCAAAGGCTTGTTTTGCAGGGCTTGACGACCCGTTTGGGGCGCTGGATCGGGCCCAAATCAACTGGGTGCTTTGGGCGCCCTTTGCCTTGGGGCTGGGGATCGGGTTTTATTTTGCACTACCTGTTGACCCTTCCGGCCCGCTCTTGTGGGGCCTTGGGGCTGCGGGCATTGGTGCGCTTTTGCTGTGGCTGCGCGGCCCGGGCTATACGCATCTGCCTGCGGTGTTTCTTCTGTTCGTGGCGTTGGGGCTGTTGCTGGCCAATCATCAAGCGCATTCCGTCGCCGCGCCGGTGCTAAGCTCTCGCTATTACGGCCCGGTTGAGGGGCGGATCATACGGATTGATCGGTCCTCGCGCGATGTGCTGCGGCTCACGCTCGATCAAGCCCGACTGCTCGGTAAACCCGCCAATGCAACACCCGTAAAACTGCGTATCGCCCTGCATGGGCCGCTGCCCCGCAACCCGTTGGAGCCGGGTCAGCGCGTAATGACCACGGCGCATCTGAGCCCGCCCAATGGCCCAACCGAGCCCGGCGCGTGGGATTTTCGTCGCAATGCGTGGTTCGCGCAGCTTGGTGCTTTGGGCTATACACGCAGCCCCGTTTTGCTGATTGCCCCGCCAAAATCAGATGATTGGGGTCTTGCCGCGCATCGTTGGCGCATGGCGCTTTCCTCGGCGATGCAGGCGCGGATTGCGGGGCAGGCGGGCGCTGTGTCCGCCGCGCTGATGACGGGAGATAGGTCGGGGATCACCGAGGCCACAAATGACATGATGCGGGCCTCAAACCTCTATCACATGGTCTCGATCTCGGGGCTGCATATGGGGATGCTCGCGGGCTTTGTTTTTGCCGCGATCCGACATGGGTTGGCGCTTTGGGGCTGGGGCGCGCTGCGCCTGCCCACGAAAAAGATCGCCGCCGCTGTCGCCCTTGTGGCGGCCACGCTTTACCTCTGGATTTCGGGGGCTGATATCGCCACGCAACGCTCGTGGATCATGATCGCGATCATGCTCACGGCTGTGCTGTTGGACCGGCGGGCACTTTCGCTGCAAACGGTGGCGCTCGCGGCGCTGGTGCTACTGGCGCTTTGGCCAGACTCGCTTTTGGGGCCGGGGTTTCAAATGAGCTTTGCCGCCACCACGGCGCTCATTTTGATCGCCAAGCCTTGGCCGCGGTTGCAAAATCACATCCCCCAGCTGTTGCGTCCGGTGGCGCTGCTGGTGCTGACCTCGGCTGTAGCGGGGCTTGTCACCGCGCCCATTGCGGCGGCGCATTTTGGCCGCATGGCGCATTACGGGATATTGGCAAACCTTTTGGCCGTGCCGGTGATGGGGCTTGTGGTGATGCCGGCTGGCGTGCTCGCGGCCTGTCTTGCCCCCTTTGGCCTTGCTGGCCCCGCGCTTTGGGCGATGGGCAAGGGCACAGATTGGGTGCTTTGGGTGGCCGACTGGGTCGCAGGGCTGGGCGGCGCGCAAACCGCGCTGGTTGCGCCGCCCGGATGGGTGCTGCCGGTGCTCGCTTTGTCGGCGGGGGGCTTGGTGCTGGGGCGCGGTATTTTGCGCCTGCTTTCGCTTGGCGCGCTCGTGGTTGCCACTTTGGGCTGGTCGCTCACCCCGCGCCCGATGTTGTTGATCGCGCAAGAGGGCGCGCTGGTCGGCCTGATGACGCCTGCGGGCCGGGTGCTTTCCAAAGCCTCTCCAAGCTACACGGCAGAGCGTTGGCTTGAGGCCGATGGGGATACCGCCGCGCCCGAGCAGGCGGCAGAACGCGCGGGCTTCACCGGGCCAAAGGGGCAGCGGCAGGCGATCTGGCAAGGTCGCTCGCTGATGCATCTAAGCGGCAAAGGCGCATTGGACGCGCTACCGATGGTTTGCCAAAACGCGGCTTTGGTGGTTTTGGCTGCCCCCGCGCCAAAAGGCTTCCAAGGCGATTGCACCGTGCTCGATACCCGCAGTTTGGCGCGCAGCGGGGCACTTGCTTTTGATGCGCAGGGCCGCAGCCATAGTGTTGCGCAATTGGCGGGGCAGCGGCTTTGGACGCGCCCGCAAAAGTAAAACCGCCGCCCCATAGGAGGCGGCGGTTTCGCATTTCTTTTTCCACTTAGTAGCTGCGGATCAGTCCAACAAGCCGCCCCTGCACCTTCACCTGATCTTCGCGCAGCATTCGCGTTTCATAGGCGGGGTTCGCAGCTTCCAGCGCGATCATCCCGCCGCGACGATAGTATTTCTTCAACGTGGCTTCATGATCTTCGACCAAAGCCACGACAATATCGCCGTTGTCGGCGGTGCCTTGGCTGCGGATCACCACGATATCGCCATCGTTGATGCCCGCCTCGATCATCGAATCCCCTTTGACCTCAAGCGCATAGTGCTCACCCTTGCCCGAAAGCATCGAGCCCGGTACCGCCACATGGTGGGAGACTTGGGCAATTGCTTCAATCGGCACACCCGCCGCAATGCGCCCCATCACCGGCAGTTCCATCGCGGTTGCCGTCACCTCCAGCGCGCCGCGCGGCGGATCCACCTTATCGCCCGCAATCACTTTCGGCGTGAAGCCGGGCGGTTGCGTGGCCTCGGCCTGCAGTTGCGCGGCGCGTTCCATTGACTCGGGTAGTTTCACGATCTCCAGCGCCCGCGCCCGATGCGCCATGCGCCGAATGAAGCCCCGTTCTTCCAGCGCGGTGATCAGCCGGTGGATGCCGGACTTGGAGCGCAGATCCAGCGCATCTTTCATTTCGTCAAAAGAAGGCGGCACTCCGTCGCGCGCCATCCGCTTTTGGATAAAATCCAAAAGCTCCAACTGCTTGCGTGTCAGCATTCCTGTATCCTCACTGGGGCCGCCGCTTCGGGCGTTCTTGTCTTGTTCTAACCCTGTTCTCGTTTCGTGTCAACGAATCCGAGGCGCAACCTGCAAGCCGATCCGTTAAAGCGGCAGGTAGGTGACGGTTTCGCCCGTGCGGCGCGCGCGATCTTGGGCTGGGCGAATAAGCAGCGCTTCAGACTCGGCCAACACGCTCAACAGCGCGGAATCTTGGCTTGAAAAGGGGGTGATCACGGGCAAGCTTTCGCCGGGTGTCAGGCGCGCACGCTGGTAATGCTGGCGTGGGCCTTCGGGCGGCAGGTCGCAGCCCAAAACCGCCTTGAAAAGCGTGAGCGGCGTCTCAAGCCCTTGGAATTTCATAAGCATTGGGCGCAAGAACACATCGGCACAAACCGCCGCTGCGACCGGGTTGCCGGGCAGCCCCAAAAGCGCCGCCTTGCCAAGCCGCCCCGCCATCAGCGGTTTGCCGGGCTTCATCGCCACTTTCCAAAACGACCGCTCCAGCCCCATCGTCGCGGCCACTTTCCCAACAATGTCATGGTCCCCAACCGATGCCCCGCCCGAGGTCAGCACCAGATCGGCGCCTTCGGCCTGATCCAGCACCGCGCGCAGGCTGGCCTCATTGTCGCGGGCAATTGGCAGCATCCGCGCCTCGGCCCCGTGGCGCTCCACCTCGGCGGCCAAAAGATAATTGTTCGAGCAGATGATTTGGTCCGCTCCCGGCGTTTCGCCCGGTTCCACCAATTCATCCCCCGTGGCGATAATCGCCACTACGGGGCGGCGATGCACCGCCACCTGCGCCACATTCATGGCCGCCAAGAGCCCGATGTCGCGGGCATTCAGTCGCCTACGTGGGAAATGCGCGGCTCCTTCCGCAAAGTCTTGCCCGCGCGGGCGGATGTGCGTGGTTTTGGGCAGTTTGCTCAGCGTGATTGTGTTGCCCGCGCGCGTCACATCCTCTTGCGGGATCACGCGGCCCGGGCGCGCTGGGCAGGGGGCGCCTGTGAAGATGCGCAACGTATGGCCGGGAGGGATCTCGCCACTAAAGCCATGGCCTGCTGCCGCTTCGCCTGCCACGGTAAGCGTGGCACCCGGCTGGGCATCGCTTTCGGCCAGCCAATAGCCATCCATGGCAGAGGCATCAAAGGGCGGTTGGGTGAGGCGCGCGATCGCAGGTTCCGCCAAAACCCGGCCTGCCGCTTGGGGCAAAGGCACGGTTTCGCACGGCAAAGGCGCAACGAGCGCCAAGACATGCGCAAGCGCCTCCTCAACCGAAATCACGGGGCCGCCTCATAGCGGCCCGATTTGCCGCCGTCTTTCATCACCAAACGGATGCCTTCAATCTGCATCCCCTTTTCGGCGGCTTTGAGCATGTCATAAAGCGTGAGCGCCGCACCCGAAACGGCGGTCAACGCTTCCATCTCCACCCCGGTCTGGCCCGAGGTTTTGACGGTGGCGCGAATGCGCACGCCGGGCAGGCTTTCATCGGGGGTGAGGTCCAGCGCCACTTTGGTGATCGGCAGCGGATGACAAAGCGGAATGATCTCGGCTGTTTTTTTTGCGGCCATGATGCCTGCCACACGGGCAATCCCCAGCACATCGCCTTTTTCGGCGGTGCCTTGGGTGACAAGAGCGAGCGTTTCCGCCGCCATCACCACGCAGCCCTCTGCCACCGCTTCGCGCGCGGTGACGGGCTTGCCGGAAACATCGACCATATGCGCTTTGCCTGCGCCGTCGAAATGGCTCAGCATGTAAGCAGCGCTTTCGTGGCGGCGGCGACATCGGCTTGCCGCATCAGGCTTTCGCCAATGAGGAAACGGCGCGCCCCCACTTCGGCCATATCGGCCAAATCTTGCGGCGTGAAAAGCCCGCTTTCACAGACCAACTCGCGCCCCTCCGCCAAGATCGTCGGCGCCAATGCGCGGGTCACATCGAGCGTCACCTCAAAGGTTTTGAGGTTGCGGTTGTTCACCCCCAAAAGCGGCGATTTCAGCACTTTGAGCGCGCGATCAAGCTCGGCCCCGTCATGCACCTCGATCAGCACATCCATGCCCCAACCAAAGGCGGCGTCTTCCAGTTCCGCAGCCAAGCTGTCCTCGACCGAGGCCATGATGATCAAGATGCAATCACCGCCCCAAGCGCGTGCCTCGGCCACCTGATAGGTGTCATAGAGGAAGTCTTTGCGCAAAGCGGGCAGGCTGCAGGCATCGCGCGCCGCGGTGAGGAACTCGGGCGCGCCTTGGAAGCTGGGCGTATCGGTCAAGACCGACAAACACGCCGCGCCGCCTTCCTCATAGGCTTTGGCGAGCGCGGGCGGGGCAAAATCGGGCCGGATCAGCCCTTTTGAGGGCGAGGCTTTCTTGATTTCCGCAATCAAGCCATAGCCTTGCGCGGCTTTTGTGCGAAGCGCCTCAGCAAAGCCGCGCGTGGGGGCTTGGGCCTTCGCGGCGGCTTCCACCTCCGCATAGGGCACACGCGCTTTGGCCGCAGCCACTTCCTCTAGCTTATAGGCTTTGATCCGGTCGAGGATATTGGTCATGCGCTCAGCACCGCTTTCAGTGCTTCAAGCTTGGCCGAGGCTGCGCCGCTATCAATGCTTTCGGCCGCGAGCGCTGCGCCCTCTTTCAGATTGCCCGCTTTGCCCGCCACAACGAGCGCCGCAGCAGAGTTCAGCAGCACCGCGTCGCGATAGGCATTGCGTTCGCCCGCCAAAAGCGCGCGGAACGCGGCGGCATTCTGGGCGGGTTCGCCACCGATGATCGCCTCGAACGGATGCGCTGGCAGGCCAGCCTCTTCCGGATGCACCTCAAATTCGGTGATCTCGCCATTCACCAGCGCCGCGACCCAGCTGACGCCACAGATCGACAGCTCATCTGTGCCGTCCGAACCATGCACAAGCCATGCGGACTCGGACCCGAGCGCCTTGAGCACCTCGGCCATCGGGCGGATCCAATCGCGCGAAAACGCGCCGGTCAATTGGCGCTTCACGCCTGCGGGGTTGGTCAGCGGTCCGAGCAGGTTGAAAACGGTGCGCGTGCCAAGCTCGACCCGCGCGGGGCCAATGTGCTTCATCGCCGGGTGGTGCATCGGCGCCATCAGGAAGGTGATGCCCACATCTTTCAGCGCTTGCTCGGCCAGAGCCGGGCCTTTCATCACATCGAGCCCCAGCGCGGTCAGTGCATCCGCCGCGCCCGATTTCGACGACAGGTTGCGGTTGCCGTGTTTGGCGACCGGAACGCCCGCGCCCGCCACGACAAAGGCCGTCGCGGTCGAGATATTCAGCGTGCCTTTGCCATCGCCTCCGGTGCCGACAATATCCATCGCACCTTCGGGCGCGCTCACACGGGTCATTTTTGCGCGCATCACGGAGGTGGCGGCGGCAATCTCGTCCACCGTTTCGCCACGCGTGCGCAAGGCCATCAACAGCCCGCCCATTTGCGCGGGCGTGGCCGCCCCTTCAAAGAAAATCTCAAAAGCGGTTTCGGCTTCGGCACGGGTCAGGGCACGGTCGGCTGCAAGGCCGATCAGGGGTTTCAACTCGCTCATGCGCTCACCTTCACCTTTGCTTCTTCGAGGAAATTGCGCAGCAACTGATGGCCGTGCTCGGAGGCGATCGATTCCGGGTGGAATTGCACCCCTTCGATCAGTTTTTCTTTGTGCCGCAGCCCCATGATCATGCCTCCGTCCAGCCAGGCCGTGACCTCTAGGCAATCGGGCAGGCTTTCGCGTTCCACAATCAAACTGTGATAGCGGGTCGCTTGGAAGGGCGAGGGCAGGCCGCGAAACACGCCTTTGTCGGCATGTTCGATTGTGCCCATCTTGCCATGCACGATCTCGCCCGCGCGCACCACTTTGCCGCCGAAAGCCTCACCAATCGTTTGGTGACCCAAACAGACGCCCATCAAGGGCACGCCCGCCTCTGCCGCCGCCAGCGTCAGCGGAATGCAAATGCCCGCTTGCGCAGGGTCACAGGGGCCGGGAGAGAGCACAATCGCCTCTGCGCCAAGGCCCATCGCCTCTTGCACATCCATCGCGTCATTGCGCACGACTTTTACCTCGGCCCCAAGGCCGCCAAAGTAGTGCACAAGGTTGTAGGTAAAGCTGTCGTAGTTGTCGATGAGCAGCAGCATGGGCTTTCCTTCCGTGTCCGGCGCAATCTGGGGGTGAACAGGGCCGGATGTCGCGGTATAGATGTTCAGAGCGCGCGGCCCGGGTCAAGCCCGCAAGGTAAAAGTGAGGCGCGGCCCGCGCGCACAGGCAAGGAGTGGCAGTATGGCACGTGGCATGATCGCGGGAATCTTTGCGGGGGTGGTTGTCTCTGGATTGGGGCTTTCCACGGCTGCGGTGATGGTGCCGCCGCCCGGTCGTGGGCCGGTACTCCCGGTGCCGGGGCAAGGGGCAAAGCCGGTTGCGCGCCCTGAGGTGGCCTCTCGCGCAGGTCCGGCAGAGGGCGTGCCGCTGCCCGCGGGTTCCGAATTCGCGCGCACGGATGGGGAGCAATTGCCCGCCGCCACAAGCGATATTCCGGCGCCCGATAGCCCTGAAAATCCGCCCAAAGCTCCGCCAAGCGAAGCGATGACCGGGGCAGAGATTGCCGCGCTTGACGATCCGGTGACCGCGCCGCCCGCGCGCCCGCAGCCCGATATTGCGCCACCAGTGGCCCCCGTGGCGCCGCAAACGCCCGAGGCAGCGCTGGAAAGCGCGCCTTCGGCGGAACCGTCGATGCCCGTGCCGCCGCCCGGTGAAGCGGTCGCGCCCGATCTGCCGCCTGCTGAGGTGATCCCCGAACCGGGGCAGGAAATCACCTTGATGCCCGATGGTGCCTTGGTGCCGGTGAGCCCGGCATTGCCGCGGATGCTGAACCCCGGTGAGGGGAGCGGCTTTGCCGATGCCGAGGGCACGAAGGTGAACCGCTTGCCGCAGGTTGGCGCGGATCCGCAAGCGGCCCCGGCCACAGCCACTGCAGAGCCGCAAGAAGATGAGACGGTCACTGCCGCCTCTGCGCCCGCCGCGCTTCCGGCGATTGAGCGTTTTGCCGCGAGTTACACCGCCAAACCGGATCAGCCGTGGTTTTCTGTGATGCTTTTGGATCAGGGCGCTGCTGTGGGGGGCTTGGATCGAGAGACGATCAAGGCGCTTGGCTCTTGGGTGACGGTGGTCATTGATCCGGCGGCCCCGGATGCCGCGCAAGCGGCGCGCGATTATCGCGCGGCCGGGATGGAAGTGGCGATCTTGGCCGATCCTTTGCCCGATGGGGCGGAACCGAAAGATGTGGAGATCGCCCTTGCGGGCTGGCGCGCTGCGGTGCCGGAGGCGCTGGCGCTCGTGGAGCCCGAACGCCCGGTGTTGCAAGGTCAAAGCCGTTTGGCCGAGCAGGCGCAAAAAGCGCTTGCCGCCGGGGGGATGGCCTATGTGACGCAATCGGTGGGCATGGGCGCGCGCACCGAGGGGGGCTTGCAAGCCACGATTTGGCGGGTGCTGGATGCGCGGCGTGACAAGGCGACGGTGATCGCGCGCACGCTGTCGCGCGCGGCTTTTGAAGCCAAGCGCGATGGATCGGTGGTGGTGATGCTGTCCGCTTGGCCGGAATCGGTGGCAGGGCTGCAAGAATGGCGCGCAGAAGCCGAAAACGGCCTGAACCTCGCGCCGCTTTCAGCGACGGTGCAAGCGATGGCCCGGCCCTAAGGGAGGCCCGGGCTTGTGGCCCGGGCGCATTGCCTTAGCTGTTGCCGCGCCGCACGAACAGGCCCGCATCCTCCGCCGCGCGGCGGAGCGCTTTGGATTTGTTCACGGTTTCTTGGAATTCTGATTCCGGGTCGCTGTCATAGACAACGCCGCCGCCTGCTTGGATGTAAAGCGTCTCATCCTTCACCACAGCCGTGCGCAGCGCGATGCACATATCCATCTCGCCATTGGCTGCAAAGTAACCCACGCCACCGCCATAGATGCCGCGCTTTTCGGGCTCTAGCTCGTCGATGATTTCCATCGCGCGGACCTTGGGCGCGCCCGAAACGGTGCCAGCCGGCAGACCGGCCAGTAGGGCGGACAGCGCATCTTCGCCCTCGGCTAGTTCGCCCACGACGTTCGAGACGATGTGCATCACATGCGAATAGCGCTCGATCACAAACTGCTCGGTCGGACGCACGGTGCCGATTTGCGCGACCCGGCCCACATCGTTGCGGCCAAGATCGAGCAGCATCAAATGCTCGGCCAGTTCCTTTTTGTCGGCCAGCAGATCAAGTTCCAGCGCTTTATCTTCTTCGGGCGTGGCGCCACGCGGGCGGGTGCCGGCAATCGGGCGGATCGTCACTTCGTTTTCGCGCAGGCGCACCAAAATTTCGGGGCTGGCGCCAACAATCTGGAACCCGCCAAAGTTCAAGAAGAACATGAAGGGGGAGGGGTTGGTGCGGCGCAGCGAGCGGTAAAGCGCAAACGGCGGCAGCGGGAAATCAGCCGCCCAGCGTTGCGCGGGCACGACTTGGAAAATATCGCCCGCACGGATGTATTCTTTCGCCTTTTCAACGGCGGCCTTATAGCCCTCGGGGGTGAAGTTTGACCGCATCGGGCCGACTTGCGCCGCCTCGCCCATTTCGCGGCCCTGCGCGGGGGAACGGTCCAGATCGCGCAGCGCATCCATCACCCGCTCTGCCGCTTGCGCATAGGCCGCGCGCGCGGTGAGCCCCGAACCTTGGAAAGCGGGCGCGCACAAGATCACATCGCCCTTCACACCATCGAGCACAGCCACGACCGAAGGCCGCATCAGCACCGCATCAGGCACGCCAAGCGGGTCGGGGTTCACATTGGGCAGATGTTCAACCAAGCGGATCGTGTCATAGCCCAAATAGCCAAACAGCCCCGACGCCGCCGCAGGCAGATCATCGGGAATATCAATCCGGCTTTCGGCAATCAGCGCGCGCAGGCTTTCAAATGGATGGCCGGGCAGGTCTTCAAAGGCATCATCAAACCGCGCTTGACGGTTGATGCGTGCCTGATTGCCCCGGCATTCCCAAATCACATCGGGCTTCATGCCAATCATTGAATAGCGCCCGCGCACCTCGCCGCCGGTGACGGATTCCAGCATGAAAGAGTTCTTCTGCGCATCCGCCAGCTTCAGCATCAGCGAGACAGGCGTGTCCAAATCGGCGGCGAGCCGGGCATAGACAAGCTGGTTTTTGCCCTCGGCCCAGGCTGCCTCGAACACCTCGTAACTGGGAGAAAGGGCAACCATTTTGGCCTCCGTTATTGAATTTGTGCCTGCACCGCGTTGATCGCAGCGCTATCAAGGGTAATGCCCGCTTCGCTTTGCGCGGCAGCGGCGTAAAAATCGACCAGATCATTGCCGATCATCTGCCCCAGTCGCGACGAGAAGGTCTGCGAAAGCTGTTGCATCTCAGGGCTATTCATATCAGCGGCATGCACGGCCATGGGCGTGACGACAAAGACGGTCTGTGCATCGCTCACCACCGCGCCTTTGCCCGGCTCCGTCGCAAAGGCGGTTTCGGCCAAGCCTTGCGGCGCGCCTTCCACAAAGGCCCCCCGGATCAGCGCATCTTCACTGCGCACCTCAAGCCCTTGATCGGCCAAGCTTGTGCCAGCCTCGAGTGCGGCCACAACTTGATCGGCTTGCTCTTTCTTCAGCCGCATCAGTTCGGCTGCTGCCCAAGCCTCACTCACCTGATCGCGGACCTGATCAAACGGGATCGGTGTGGCGGGAGTGATGCCATCAAGGCGCAGCGCGAACACGCCGCCATCGGCCAAATTGCCAAGCTCAGGGAAGTCTTGTGCGGTCACAGCCGTCGCCGCCTCGCGGAAGGCTTCATAGCCAGCAATGCCATCGGTCGTTTCCGCGCTAAACGCGATATGACCAAGCTGCATCGCGGTTTCTTTGTCCATTTCCTCAAGCGTTGCGCCCGAGGCGAGCCGGTCTTCCAGATCGGAGGTCACGTCGGAGATCATCCGCCGCCCGCGTTCCGCAGCGAGTTCTGCCGCAATGTCGCCGCGCGCATCTTCGAAGCTGGTTTCTTCCCCGGGATAAATCGCATCAACCGAGAAAAGCGCCGGGCCAAGGTCCGTTTCAAACGGGCCGATTGCGCCCAGATCGGTCGCCGCGAAAACCGCAGCCCCTGCCGTGCCGCCAATATCGGCTTCGCTTTGTTCGCTCAGGGAAATGTCATTGGCCGAAAGGCCGCGCTCTTCGGCCAGATCAGCCAAATTCGCTTCGCCTGCCGCGATGCGGGCCATCCCGGCATCGGCTTCCTCTTGCGTCGGGAAGACCAGCTTGGAGACATCGCGCCGCTCGGGTTGAACAAACTCGTCCTTGCGGCTGTCATAGGTTTCGCGCAGCGTTGCCTCGTCAATCTCGACGGTTTCGGCCATCATTTCGGGCGTGAGCCACGCATAGGTGATTTCACGCGCCTCGGGGCTGGTGAAATCCGAGATATGCGCCTCGTAATAGGCTTGCAGCGCCGCGTCATCGGGCGTGTCGACGGGGGCAGGCAGGCTGTCTTCCGTGATCTCAGCAAACGCGATGTCACGGGTTTCGCCCAAATAGGCGGTGTAGGTGTTCACCAGCACCTCGGGGGCAACCGCGCCACCAGCCACCGCGCCTTGCAAGATCGAGCGCGCAATATCGGCGCGCAGGCGCGCTTCAAAGGCAGCTTCAGTATAGCCCTGACGGCGGATCATGTCGCGGTAGGCGGTCCGGTCAAACTGACCCGTCGGGCCTTGGAAGGCTTGGGCCGAGGTGATCTGGCGGCCCACTTCTTCGTCCCCAACCGACAGATGCAGCCGGTTTGCCTGCTCGCTCAGCCCCGCAGCGCCAAAAAGCTGGCCTTGCACCGCACGGTCAAGCCCAATCGCGCGGGCTTCCTCCATGCGTAGCGGGCGGCCAAATTGCGCGGCTGCGGCGTTCATTTCTTGGCGCAGCGCATTGGCGTAATCTTGCACGGTGATCTCGGTTTCGCCCACCGTGCCGATGGATTTTACCCCGCCCGAGAAGTTGGAGACCCCATAGCCGCCCAAGCCGAAGATCAGCATCGCAAGCAAGATCCACACCACAACGCTTTTGCCGTGGCTGCGCAGCTTTGTCGACATCCCATCCTCCCGGTCTTTGGGGGCCCGTTTTGAGGGCCTTCTGGCGGTGTTTAGGGCTTTGGGCGCGGACCCGCAAGGCTCACAGCGGCAGGGCGGCAAGCCGTCTCATCAATTCCGCGATTTGTGTGGTGTCGATATTGGCAAAAGCGATGCGCAATTGGCGCTGCCCGGCGGGGTCGGTTTCGGGCATGAACATCGTGCCGGGCAGCAGCAAAACGCCCGCCTCATGCACCAAGCTTTTGGCAAAATCGGGCGCAGGCAGGGGGGAGGGGTGTTCGACATAGGCGAAATAGGCGCCGACGCCCATCAACCGCCAGCCCTCAAGCGCCTTGAAGCCCTCTGAAATCGCCGCGCGGCGGGCCAGAATTTCCGCCCGCTCGCCCGCCACCCATTGTGCGAGGTTCTGCATCCCCCAAAGCGCGCCAAACTGGCCTAGTTGGCTGGGGCAAATGGCGACGGTATCGAGGAATTTCTCCACCTCCGCCAAGCGCTCGCTTGAGGTCACAATCGCGCCAACGCGGTGCCCGGTGAGCCGATAGGCTTTGGAGAAGGAATAAAGCTGGATCAGCGTATCCGCCCAATCCGGGTCGGTGAACAGATCATGCGGCGCGCCGGTGCGGGCGTCAAAATCGCGATAGGTTTCATCGACAATGAGCGCGATCTTGTGTTTGCGGGCGAGGTCAAAAAACGCGCGCACCAATTCGGCCGGGTATTCCACCCCGCCGGGGTTGTTGGGGGTGACGAGCACAATCGCTCGCGTGCGGTCCGTGATCAGCGCTGCGGCGGCCTCTGGGTCGGGCAACAGCGTAGCCCCGGTGGGCAGCGGCACGCTGCGCACGCCAGCCATATCGAGCCACATTTTATGGTTGAAATACCAAGGCGTTGGCAGGATGACTTCATCCCCCGCGCCCGCCAAAGTGACGAGTGCTGCGCAAAAGGCCTGGTTGCAGCCTTGGGTGATCGCCACTTGGTTTGCCGCCACCTCTCCCCCATAGGCCGCCGACCATTGCGCCGCGACCTCTGCACGCAATTCGGGCAGGCCCAGCACCGGGCCATAAAGATGCGCGGCGGGGTTTTCGAGTGATGCAGTGGCAATCGCTTGGCGCAGGGCAAGCGGCGGCGGCTCCACCGGCGCGGCTTGGCTGACATTGAGCAAGGGCCGTTCGGGCGGAAAGGTGACCCCCTCAATCCAGCGCCGCGCCTCGATCACCGGGGGGGCAAAGGTGTTTGCAAGCGCGGGGTTGAGCGGCGAAAGGGTCATGGCATCCTCTGGCAAATGTTGCGCCACATGAGCATTGGGCCAAGTCCTTGGCAAGAGGTGGCGCCTCCGGCGGGGATATTTGCGGCAAGATGAAAGTCAAAGCATTCAAAATGAAACCGGCGCCTTTTGCGGAGCGCCGGTGCGGGTTCTTCTTGGCAAAAATACCTCCGCCGGAGGCTGCGCCTCAATCGGTGCCGCGATAGGGTTGAACGTATTGCAACGCCATATCCCAGGGGAAGAAAATCCACGTATCTTGGCTCACCTCGGTGATGAAGGTGTCCACCTGCTCGCGGCCTTTGGGTTTGGCATAGACGGTGGCGAAATGCGCTTTGGGGTAAAGCTTGCGCACCAGTTCCAGCGTTTTGCCGCTGTCGACCAGATCATCGACAATCAAAATGCCTTCGCCGCCATCGCCCATCAAATCTTCCTGCGGGGCTTTGATCACCATCGGATCCGATTGGGTTTGGTGATTGTAGCCTTTGACCGAGATCGTATCGATCACCCGGATGTTGAGTTCGCGCGCAACGATGGCGGCGGGGACCATGCCGCCGCGGGTGATGCCGACGATCGCGCGCCAATGGCCGTCGCCCGGGCCTTTGCCATCAAGCCGCCACGCGAGCGCCCGCGCATCGCGGTGCAACTGGTCCCAGCTTACGTGAAAGCCTTTTTCATGCGGCAGAAATTCGGCCATGGATGCCCCCTTAGGTGAGCGCGAGCTTGAGGCCCAACAGCCCCAAAAGCCCGCCAAAGACGCGGTCGATATGCGTTTTCAGGCCGATATAAATCGCCCGCGACCGCGCGAGTGAAAAGATACGCGCCATCACCACGTTCCAGCCCGCATCATTGAAGAACACGATCCCCAAGATCACCGCATAGGCCCAGACGGGCGCATGGGGCGGGATGAAGGTGAGGAAAATCGTGCCAAAGAAGACAGCGGGTTTGGGGTTGGCAAGCTGCGTGGCAATGCCTTGCCAAACCAGCCCAAGGTTGGAGCGTGCCGAGACAACCTCATCCAACTCCGTGGTCATCGGCTCGGCGGCATGGCGCCACATTTTGAAAGCCAGATAGAGCAGATAGGCCGCGCCCGCGAATTTGAGCGTGGTGAGCAGCGCGGGGGCGATCTTGAACAAGATCGCCAGCCCAAACATGGCTGCCGCCGCCCAAACACAAGCGCCAAGGCCGATCCCTACCGCCAGCCATGTGCCGCGCACAAAGCCTTCTCGCAGGCTGGTGCGCACGCCCAAAAGTACGGCAGGGCCGGGGCTCATCGCCGCCGCCAAATGCACGAAATAGATCGCAACGAAGGCGGCGAGCGTCATGTTTCTGGGTCTCCGGGCTTAGTCCTTGCGGCCCGTTACCACATCAATGTCGGGCGCATCCACCGCTTTCATGCCGACAACGTGATAGCCCGCATCCACGTGCAGGTTTTCGCCGGTGGTGCCCGAGCCCAGGTCCGAGCACAGGTAAAGCGCGGCTTTGCCGACTTCTTCTTGCGTCACGTTGCGGCGCAGCGGCGAGTTCAGCTCGTTCCACTTCATGATGTAGCGGAAGTCGCCAATGCCCGAGGCGGCGAGCGTCTTGATCGGGCCGGCCGAAATCGCGTTGCAGCGGATGCCGACTTTGCCAAGGTCTTCGGCGATATATTTGACCGAGGCCTCCAGCGCGGCTTTCGCGACGCCCATCACATTATAGTGCGGCATCACCTGTTCGGCGCCGTAATAGGTGAGCGTGAGCAGCGAGCCACCGTTGGGCATCAGCTCAGCCGCACGGGCGCAAACGGCGGTGAAGGAATAGACAGAGATGTCCATCGTCATGGTGAAGTTGCCGCGCGACGTGTCGACATAACGGCCGCGCAACTCGTTCTTATCCGAGAAGCCAATCGCATGGACCACAAAATCCACCGTGCCCCAAGCGTCTTTCAGGCCCGCAAACAGCGCATCGAGGCTGTCTTCATTGGCCACGTCGCATTCAAACAAAAGCGGCGTGCCAAGGGAGGCCGCCAGCGGCTCGACGCGTTTTTTCAGCGCATCGCCTTGGTAGGAGAAGGCCAGTTCCGCCCCCGCATCGGAGAGCGCTTTCGCGATGCCCCAGGCGATCGACTTGTCATTGGCCAGCCCCATGATGAGACCACGTTTTCCCGCCATCAGGCCCGTCGTCATATCGGTTTCTCCCGCTTCCCTCTGGTAAGTGCGCAAGCATTAGGCGAAGAATGAAACGGCATCAAGGCAGCTTGACGTTGGGGTAGGGGGGCCGCGTCGTCGCAGCCTGTGGGCGCTTTGCAGCAAGAAGGAGCAGGCGATGAGTGACAGAACCGGGATCTTCGCGGGCGAGGACCCTTTCGCTTTGGCGCAGGCGTGGCTGACGGAAGCCGAGAAAACGGAGCTTAATGACCCGAATGCGATCGCGCTTTCGACGGTTGATGCATCAGGGATGCCAAATGCGCGAATGGTGCTTCTAAAAGAGATCGAAGGCACCGATGCCCCCTCGGGTGGGGCCTTTCTGTTTTACACGAATTATGGATCAACTAAGGCGGGTGAGCTCGATCAGGCGGGCAAAGCTGCATTTGTGATGCACTGGAAAAGCCTGCGCAGACAGATCCGCGTGCGTGGACAGGTGAGCCGTGAAGATGGGGGGCAAGCAGATTCCTATTATGCAACACGGTCTCTCAAATCGCGACTCGGCGCTTGGGCATCTAAGCAAAGTCAACCACTTAGTTCGCGTGGGTCGCTGATGGCGGAAGTTGCAAAAGTGACGGCGCAGCATGGTCCGAACCCGAAACGACCGCCTTTTTGGGGTGGTTATCGGCTGATTCCGGCCGAAATTGAGTTTTGGGCGGATGGTGCCTTCCGTTTGCATGACCGATTCCGGTGGACTCGGGTAGATGCAACCGATACTTGGGAGGTGGTCCGGCTCAACCCGTAAAGCGTGTGCCCCGACTGCCTTCCACCCTTGCAAAGCTGCACCGTTCGCGCTTCGTGAATGGTTAATTGCCTTTAAGGACAGGCGATTTCGGCTTGAAACTCCCCGAAGAGATGTGACAAGTGGGCCTGCAAGCGCAAGAGACCGAACATGGCCAGCGCATAACAAGTGGACGGCAGCATATGGTCGAGACAGAGAGCACTTCCCGCGAAGTCAGCGGGCGCGTGAAATGGTTCGATGCGGGTAAGGGCTTCGGTTTCATCCTTGATGGTGAGGGTGGTCCGGATATCTTGCTTCACGCCAATGTTCTGCGGAACTTTGGTCAAGGCTCTGTTGCCGACAATGCTGGCATCCGCGTGATCGTGCAGGCGACGCCGCGCGGCGCGCAGGCGATTGAAGTGCTCGAAATCTCTCCGCCCGATCCGGAAACCCGTCTTGCCCCGATCGAGGATCTGGGCGATGCCGACCCGGCGATGGTGGCGGAACTGCCGCTTGAACCGGCGCGCGTCAAGTGGTTCGACAAGGCCAAAGGTTTTGGCTTTGCAAATGTCTTCGCCCGGCCTGAAGATGTGTTTATTCATGTCGAGGTGTTGCGCCGGTCTGGTTTTGCCGATCTGGCGCCGGGGGAGGCCGTATGTCTGCGGGTAATCGAGGGACGGCGTGGCCGCATGGCGGCGCAAGTCATCAGCTGGGAAGTGGCGTTGCGCCCCTAATCCTTTTCGTTCTTTTCCTTCTGATGAGCCCGGGGCTTGTGCAAGCGCAGCCTGCGGGCTGTTCGCATGTTGATGCGGCCCAAGCGCAAGAAAATGCGGTGCCGCTATGTGTGTTGTCGCCAGAAGGTGGCTTGGTTGCACGCTTCAGCGTTGAGATAGCCGATACGGACGAGAAGCGGGCTCAGGGGCTGATGGGGCGCACCCAGCTCAAGCCCGGGGCGGGGATGCTTTTTGTCTATCCGTCCCCGCGCCCAGTGGCGTTTTGGATGCACAACACGCTCATTCCGCTTGATATGATTTTTGTCGATGACGCCGGGTGCATTACCACTGTGCATGCCAATGCGCGCCCGCTTGATGAAACGCCGATCCCGTCGCGCGGCCCCGCACAATATGTGCTTGAGATCGGTGGCGGGCAGGCCGCAAGGCTCGGTTTGTTCCCCGGGATGGTGCTGCAACCGCTGCCGTGAGGCATTTCCTCTTTTCAGCGCCGCGCGCGACATATAGAGAGGGCGCATCGGGGCGTAGCGCAGCCTGGTAGCGCGTCTGTTTTGGGTACAGAAGGTCGTGAGTTCGAATCTCGCCGCCCCGACCAATCTCTCCACATGCTCAATTTTACATCATCCGGGATGTCCGGTGCATTTTGGCTCCGAATCTGGCGCATACGTCTTTTGGATAGCTGTGCGACCAAAGGGGTATACATACTACATATAGTATGTGATCTGGCGCGGTTAAGCGCGCGTTGCTGGCCCCAGATATGGTGTGTTTCGGCGAATCTCTCTTTCGTCATTTGCGCCGAATTTGCCAATTCTTACGCGATCCTGTGGCGTGAAAGCTGCAGTTTCGTGACAGGGCGACGAAAGCTGCACTGCAGCGCATAGTTCTCCACAACATCTTGGGGGGCTGTGGATAGCTTTGAAAAAGCTTGCAACTTCGCGCCGTAAAATAGGCGTTCCCAAGGGAAATTCGCCAATCTTGCAGGCTGTGGGCGGGGTGGGGGCGATGTGGAAGAATCTGGGCGAAATTTCCCCATCCCCCCGTCAACCGAAAAACGCACAATGAGAAGGTGAAAATTCCGTTGACGATATCAGTCGCACACGGCAGTTTGTGTCTCGTCGGAAGTTACTCCACCAGATATAGTATCGGCGGAAGATCGAGACAGCCAACCAGAACGGTCGGCCCTGACGGGCACGATCCATCCTTGCTGAAGGAAAGGCGAGGGGGGTTTGTCTTCGCATCTGCGCCGCAACCAGACAAAGGGACGGGACGGGCAGATGAAGATCGAGCGCAAGTTCACCACGGCGGAAAGCGGTGCTTATGGCACCATCGCCTTCACCACGACCACGTCTGAAATCCGCAATCCCGATGGCAAGATCGTTTTCCGCAACGATTGCGTCGAGGTGCCGGAGCAATTCAGTCAGGTCGCCTCGGATGTGATGGCGCAGAAGTA
Organism: Rhodobacter sp. JA431; assembly: GCF_900217725.1. Classification (NCBI taxonomy): domain Bacteria; kingdom Pseudomonadati; phylum Pseudomonadota; class Alphaproteobacteria; order Rhodobacterales; genus Rhodobacter; species Rhodobacter sp. JA431. The sequence continues at coordinate 179,342 of NZ_OBMP01000006.1, read as the reverse complement.
TTTCCGTAAAGCTGGTGTTCCCGCAGCGATCACGCGTGTGGCCGAAGAGGGCGTGCCGGAGTTCCTGTGGCGCTCTGTGCCCGATACCGAAGTGCTTGAAGCGCTGCCCGAAGAGCAACGCTTCACCGGGGAAACCTCGGCCAAGCAGGTCTATGACCGGATGGCAGGCGCCTGGACCTATTGGGGCTGGAAGGGCGGCTACTTCAGCACCGAAGAAGATGCGCAAGCCTATTACGACGAAATGCGCTACATGCTGGCCACGCAAATGGCTGCGCCGAACTCGCCCCAATGGTTCAACACTGGTCTGCATTGGGCTTACGGCATCGATGGGCCGAGCCAAGGCCATTATTATGTGGATTTCGCCACCGGTGAGTTGGTGAAATCGGCGTCGGCCTATGAGCATCCGCAACCCCATGCCTGCTTCATCCAATCGGTGAAAGATGACCTTGTGGGGGATGGCGGCATCATGGACCTCTGGGTCCGCGAGGCGCGTTTGTTCAAATACGGTTCGGGCACCGGCACCAACTTTTCCAGCCTGCGTGCAGAAGGCGAGAAGCTTTCGGGCGGCGGCAAATCCTCGGGCCTGATGGGCTTCCTCAAAATTGGCGACCGTGCCGCGGGCGCGATCAAATCGGGCGGCACCACGCGCCGCGCCGCGAAAATGGTGATCTGCGATATGGATCACCCCGATATCGAAGAATTCGTGAACTGGAAGGTGATCGAGGAACAAAAGGTTGCCTCGCTCGTGGCCGGTTCCAAAATGCACGAACGCGAGTTGAACAAGATCTTCGAGGCGATCCGCGCATGGGATGGCACTGAAGACGGCCGCGTTGACCCGGCGGTGAACGAGGGGCTGAAAGCCGCGATCCGTTCCGCCAAAAAGGCGATGATCCCGGAAACCTATGTGAACCGTGTGCTGCAATACGCGCGCCAAGGTTTCACCTCGATCGAATTCCCGACCTATGACACCGATTGGGATTCTGACGCCTATATCTCGGTTTCGGGGCAAAACTCGAACAACTCGGTCCGCGTCACCAACGCCTTCTTGAAGGCTGTGAAAGATGATGCCGATTGGGAGCTGCTGCGCCGCACCGATGGCAAGGTCGCCAAAACCGTGAAAGCGCGCGATCTGTGGGATCAAGTCGGCCATGCCGCTTGGGCCTGCGCCGATCCGGGCATCCAGTTCCACGACACCGTCAACGAATGGCATACCTGCCCCGAAGATGGGGCGATCCGGGGCTCGAACCCGTGCTCGGAATATATGTTCCTGGATGACACGGCCTGTAACCTTGCGTCGATGAACCTGCTGACCTTCTATAATGATGGCCAGTTTGATGCCGATGCCTATGTTCACGCCTCGCGGCTTTGGACGGTGACGCTCGAAATCTCGGTCACGATGGCGCAATTCCCGTCGAAGGAAATCGCGCAGCGGTCCTATGACTTCCGCACGCTCGGCCTTGGCTATGCCAACATCGGCGGCTTGCTGATGAACATGGGCCTTGGTTATGACAGCGATGAAGGCCGCGCTTTGTGTGGTGCGCTCACCGCTGTGATGACCGGCATCGCCTATGCGACTTCGGCCGAGATGGCGGCGGAACTCGGCGCCTTCCCGGGCTATGCGAAAAACCGTGAACATATGCTGCGGGTGATCCGCAACCACCGCACCGCCGCCTATGGCAAGTCGCGCGGCTATGAAAAGCTTGAAGTGCTGCCGGTGCCGCTCGACCTTGCCAATTGCCCCGATGAGGCGCTGCTGACGCTTGCCAAAACCGCTTGGGATGAGGCGCTGGCACTGGGCGAGGCGCATGGTTTCCGCAACGCGCAAGTCTCTGTGATTGCGCCCACCGGCACCATTGGCCTTGTGATGGATTGCGACACCACCGGGATCGAGCCCGATTTCGCGCTGGTGAAGTTCAAAAAGCTCGCCGGTGGTGGTTACTTCAAAATCATCAACCGCTCGGTGCCCGGCGCGCTGGAAACTTTGGGTTATTCCTCGGCGCAGATCGCGGAAATCATCGCCTATGCGGTGGGCCATCAAAGCTTGGGCAACTGCCCCGGCATCAACCACACGGCGCTGATCGGCCATGGCTTTGGCCCGCGCGAGATCGAAAAGATCGAAGCGGCGCTGCCCTCGGCCTTCGATATCCGCTTTGTCTTCAACCAATGGACCTTGGGCGAAGAGTTCTGCACCAAAACGCTGGGCATCCCGGCGGAAAAACTCAACGATCCGACCTTTGATCTGCTGCGCCACCTTGGCTTTACCCGCGCGCAAATCGAGGCCGCGAATGACCATGTTTGCGGCACGATGACCTTGGAAGGCGCGCCGTTCCTCAAGCCCGAGCATCTGAGCGTGTTTGATTGCGCCAATGCCTGCGGCAAGAAGGGCAAGCGCTATCTGTCGGTCGAAAGCCATATCCGCATGATGGCGGCGGCGCAGTCGTTCATCTCGGGCGCGATCTCGAAAACGATCAATATGGCGAACGACGCCAGCATCGAAGATGTGAAAGCAGCCTACGAGCTTTCGTGGAGCCTTGGCATCAAAGCGAACGCGCTTTATCGCGATGGCTCGAAACTGAGCCAACCGCTCGCCGCCGCCTTGGTTGAAGACGATGAAGAGGCCGAGGAAATCCTCGCCACCGGTAGCCAAGCCGAGAAGGCTGCGGTGCTTGCCGAGAAGATCGTCGAGAAAATCGTCGTGAAAGAGATCGTGCGCTCGCACCGCGAGAAACTGCCCGATCGTCGCAAAGGCTACACGCAAAAAGCTGTCGTCGGCGGCCACAAGGTCTATCTGCGCACCGGCGAATATGGCGATGGTAGCTTGGGCGAGATCTTCATCGACATGCACAAGGAAGGTGCGGGCTTCCGCGCGATGATGAACAACTTCGCCATCGCGGTCTCGGTCGGCCTTCAATATGGCGTGCCGCTGGAAGAGTTCGTCGATGCCTTCACCTTCACCAAATTCGAGCCTGCGGGCATGGTGCAAGGCAATGATAGCATCAAGAACGCCACCTCGATCCTTGACTATGTGTTCCGCGAACTGGCGGTGAGCTACCTTGACCGCACCGATCTGGCCCACATCAAGCCCTCCGGCACGATGTTCGACGATCTGGGCGGCGGTAAGGACGAGGGCAAGCGCAATGTCGAGCCGGTAAGCGAAAGCGCCGCGTCGAAATCGCTTGAAGTGCTGCGCCAAATTTCTTCGACCGGCTATCTGCGCAAGCGCCTGCCGCAAGATTTTGTCGTGCTGCAAGGCGGGGCGGCAGAGCTTGATCCGGTGGCCGCGCTGAACACGCTGGTGCCCGAAACGGTGAAGGCGATGGCGGTGGGCAGTAATGTCTCTGTCACCTCTTCCACCGCGGTCGCTTCTGGCGTGGTGACGATGGATGCGCGCGCCAAAGCAAAGATGCAGGGCTATGAAGGCGATCCCTGCGGTGAATGCGGCAACTACACGCTGGTGCGCAACGGCACCTGCATGAAGTGCAACACCTGCGGCTCCACGAGCGGCTGTAGCTGAGAGATTGAAGGGTGGGGCGCAAAGGTTCGAGCTTTGCGCCCCGGCTTTCCGGCGGATGATTGGCACACCGTCGGATTACCAAATCTCGGCCCTCCCGGGTCGATAACTCGGGAAACCACGGCTGAGAGGCGGGATCAATGTCGTGTCGGTCTATCCACAGACCTATCCCGTGGAAAACGTGGGAAGCTGTGGGCAAATCGAAAGGAGGCCAAGAATGGCCAGGAAGAACACTGAAGTCACGAGCGCAAAGGCGGCTTCCGCCGCTTCGAAAGTGCTGAGGAACCCTAAGTCCAGTCCTGCAGCGAAAACTGCGGCGGCATCGGCTCTCGCACAGCGCCCGAACAAGAAGTGAAGCTTGGGGGCGGTTCGCCGCCCCCATAAACACCAGAGAGTTTCGACTTTCCGTAGATCCTCGAAGCCATGTCGGTAAGCCCCGGCAATTCCGAAGAGTTAAAAGTGAGCCCTAAATGCACCTGATCATCGGCACCCAGACCCTGCCCGAAATCGCCCTGCGCCGCATTCCCGGCGGCTATGAGGCCGTGGCGGCAGGCGACGCGTTGCGGCGTTTGATTGATGCGAGCTTTGCGGGCGCCTCGATCGAGGTGATGGGCGCGGGTGCAGAAGGGGCGGCCCCGGTGCAGGGGCTGGATGTGACCGATATCCGCATGGCGGGGGCCACCACCACGGTGACCTTGATGAAGAATACCACCCATGCGGTGCATTGAAATCCGGGGCAGGTGCGCTTGCCCTTGACGTCGAGAAGGCCCAGGCGAAACCAAAACCTCGGGCACCAATGATGAGCCTGATCGACGAACCTGACCCCCGTCTGCAAAGATGGGGGTCTTTTCCTTTAGCGCAGTGACAGGGTGAAGCTTTCGTTCGCCCCCAAAGCGCGCACACGCGCGAGTTCGCCTTCCTCCAAATGGCCGACAATCATTTGATCGCGGTAGCTTTTGGATTGCTCTTGGCCTGCGAACAAAATTGCGAACCAGCCGCCGCCGTAAAGCAGATCGCCGTTTGTCCAGCCGTCTTGCAATTCCGCCGGATTGGTCTCAAGCGCGGTGCGCGCAATGCAGCAATAGTCAAACTCGGCGCGCTGGCCTTCTACGGTCATCGGCAAACGGGCGGCCAAGGCGCGCGCGGTGGTTGTGTCGTTCAAAACGGCGTTCAGCACCGTTTGACCGGCGGTAATCTGGATCGGGGTCGGCATGAAGCATCTTTGCGTTGCAAGGCCGCCGCAGCGGCTGGAAGGGATGAGTTTAAGAATAACTCATCTCAACCAAAGCGTTAGAGGGCGATCTTGACTGCCAGTTATGAGCGGACTTCATAACGCCTGCGCAGGAAGCTTCGCGTCAGGCGATCTTTCGGGTCTTTTGCCGCATCGCCAAGAAGTCTTCCGCCGAAAGCGGCACCGAGAACAGATAGCCTTGCAGCACATCGCAGCCCAATGTGCGCAAAATCTCCGCCTGATCTTCGGTTTCAACGCCCTCGGCCACCGTGCCGATGCCCAAGGTCTCGGCGATTTCGACAATCGCTTTGACAAGGTTGGCCGCGCGCGGGTCGCGCGCCACTGGGGCGACGATGCGCTGGTCGATCTTGAGCGCGGAGGGCGCGATCTGCATCAGGCCAATGATCGAGGCATGACCCGAACCGAAATCGTCAATCTCGATCTCAATCCCCGCTTCGCGGATCGCATCAAGGTGGAAGCGGAACGCGTCGCTTTCCTCTTCGACAAGGATCGATTCCAAAAGCTCAAACGTGACATGGGTCTTGCCGCGCGCCAAGCTACGGGCCGATTCAACGACATCTGGGTCGTGCATCCGCCCTGCCGAGACGTTGAAGCTGATCTTCGGCATCAAGAGCCCGTTTTGCTCCCAGAAGCTCAGTGCATCGCGGGATTTTTCCATCATCACCCGGTCAATTTCGGGAACGATGCGGAGTTGTTCCGCGACATGCATGAATTTGTCCGGCGCAAGGGTGCCACGTTCCGGGTGGCGCCAGCGCAACAGCGTTTCGACGCCGGTCAGGCTGCCATCTTTGGCTGAAACCTGCGCTTGGAAGAACGGCACGAATTCAGAGCGATCCAGCCCCTCTTGCAATTCGGCGGCGATGCGGCGGTCTGCTTGCAGGTTTTGGTGCAGTTCGGGGGTAAAGAACTCGAGCCGGTTGCGCCCGCCTTCCTTGGCGCGGTAAAGCGCGGCATCGGCAAAAAGCTGAATTTCTGTGCCCATTTGCGCGATGTTATCCGCCACCGCGATCCCGAAAGAGGCCCCAAAGCGGCATTGCCGTCCTTCATACATCAGCGGTTCGGCCAAAGCCGATTGCATCCGTTCCACGATCTCTTCGGCATCGTGACGGCCACTGCCCGGTGCCAGCAAGATCGAGAATTCATCCCCGCCAATGCGCGCGGCAAAATCAGAGGCGCGCAGCGTCTTGCGCAGCACTTCAGCCACCCGCACCAGCACCAAATCGCCCGCTTCGTGCCCCAGCGTGTCATTCACATGCTTGAAGTGGTCAAGGTCGATGCGGATCAAGGTGCAATCTGGCGTCTCGCCAGCAGCGCCTTGCGCAATACGGCGCGCCAGCATTTGGTCATAATAGCGCCGGTTGGGCAGGGCGGTCAGCCCGTCGTGCAGCGCTTGATGTTCGTTCTCGGCACGCATGTCTTCGGCCATGCGGTGGGCGCGGCGCAGCTCCGCCTCGCGTCGCACATCGGCGGTGACATCATGGATCGCCCCGGTCCAGACCACCGAGCCATCGTCGAGCGTTTTCGGCGTGGCGGAATTGGCGAGCCAAATCTCGCCCCGCGTCGGATGGTTGACGCGGAACCGCTGGCTCCAGAATTCGAGCGTTGGGTCGCGCTCGTTATCGGCGGCAAGGAAGTTCGGCAGATCGTCGGGGTGGACATTGGCAAAAATATCCGTGGTCGCGCTGCCTTCGGCAAAGACGCCATAGCCCACGCCCATCAGGTCTTCGAAGAACGGGCTGGCATAGGGCACCGAAGTGGTGCCATCGGCGGCCAGTTTGAATTCATAAAGACCCACGGGGGCGATATTGGCGATCCAAGCAAGCCGTTCATGGGCTTGGCGCACGGTCTCTGCGGCAGCGGCTTCGCGTTGTTTCGCGGCGACGCGCGCGGTGATGTCGGTGGCGTTACCGTACCATATGGTGCCACCAGTATGCGCCGGGACCGGGCTCGCCATGAGGTGGATCCAACGCGGGCCCTTTTCCGGGTGCTCAAGGCGGAACCGCATTTCAAAGCGCGAAAGCTCGACCGCCGTGCGTGCCATTTCAGCCGCGATCTGCTCGGCATCTTCTGGCGGGATATGGGTGAAGACGCCGCTGGCATTGGCTTCCAACGCTTCGCGCGACACGCCTGTCAGGTCCGACAATTGCCCCGTGAAGAAGACCAGTTTGTCGACGCCGTCAAGATTGCGGTGCCATTCAAAGAGCGCCCCGGGGGCGTTTTCCGCCATCGTGACCATACGTTCATGCGCCACGCGCACCGCTTCGGCGGCTTCACGGGCGCGCTCTTCGCTGGCCACGCGCTCGGTCACATCCATCGTGTTGCCATACCAGATGATCGTGCCATCGGGCTGGGCAAAGGGTTGGGCGGAAACGTGGATCCAGCGCGTACCCCGTACCGGATGATTGATCCGGTGTTGTGTTTCGAACCGGGTCAGGTTTTCAACCGATTCCATCACCGCAGCTTGCACCGGGGCGATGTCTTCTTGCGGGAAATGGGTGAAGACAGCGGCGCCGCTTTCTTCCAATGCCGCGCGGGTCACGCCCATCAATTCCGGCAAAGCAGCCGAGAAGAACTCAAACTCAAAATGGCCATCGGGCGTGCGGTGCCATTCGAAAATCGCGCCGGGCGCGTTTTCGGCCATGGTCATCATCCGCTCGTGGATGCGATGCACCTCTTTCGCGGCGTCACTGGCCTGTTTTTCCACCCGCATATGCTCGGTGACATCCAGCACAGTGCCAAACCAGACCGTTGAACCATCCGACTGTCTGAACGGGATCGCTGAAATCGAGATCCAGCGCTGTCCGAGCTCGGGATGTAGAACAGAGAGTTTGGCGAGGTATTCGGTGCCGTTGCGCCGCGACTCTTCGATCTCGCGGTTGATTTCCGGCATGTCCTCGCTGGGCACATTGGTAAAGGCCAAAGCGCCATCGCGTTCAAGCATCTCGCGCGTGACGCCCAGCATCTGTGGCAGCTTGGCACTGAAATAGGGGAGGTTTTGGTTCCCCTCCGTATCGATGCGGAATTCAAAAAGCGCACCGGGCGTGTTGTCGGCCAAGGTGTCAAGGCGCGCGCGCGCGGCCTCGGCTTCATGGGCAGCGGTGGCCAGGCGGGCTTCGTTTTCTTTTACCGCATCAATATTGATGATTGCGCCTGCCAGCAGATAGGGCAGCCCCTTGTCAGAGCGGTCCACCCGGCGTGCAATGGCACGATACCAGTGATAGCTGCCATCGGCGTGTCGACGACGATGTTCATGGGCATAAAGCGCGATCTCGCCCGATTGCAGCTTTTGCATCTCGGTGGTGGCTTCGGAAAGATCATCGGGATGGATCAGACTGCGCCAACCCGCGTCGGTCGAGGGGAAAGCGCCCGGTTCATAGCCAAAAAGCCGATAGGTCTCGTCCGGTGCCCAGCCTTCGTTCAGGTCAGGGCAGATCGAGAAATGGCCAATCTGTGCGCAAAGCCCGGAGGTGCGCAGCAGTTCGGCGCGTTCCTGCGCCAGTTCGCGGGTATGTTCCGCATCGGCCAGCGCCTTAGACAATTGGCGCTCGTTTTCCTTGAGATGGTCGATGCAGGTCTGCGCGCCCGAGACTTGAAACGGCAGCCCCTGTGCGCTGCGGTCGATCTTACGCGCAACGCAACGATACCAGTGATAAGAGCCATCTTTGTGGCGTAGCCGCGCGGTATTGTCGAACACCTCGGATCGGTCGAAGATCAAATCTTCCATCAGCACGATGGCGGGCGGAAGATCATCAGGGTGGTAAAGGCTGCGCCAACCCTCGTCATCGGGCCTAAACTCGCCCGGCGCATAACCCATAGCGGTATAGCCTTCGTCGTTCATCCAGGCTTCGCCGCGCTCTGCGCAGACCACCCAAACCCCGAAGCCGCCGCAGGCCATCGCAGTTTTCATCAGTTCCGCCGAAGTCGCCGCCGCATTGCGCGCCGCCTGCGCCTCGTTAAAGGCTTGCAGAACCCAAGCTTCGCTTTCCTTGCGGTCGGTGATGTCGGCAAAAGACCCGCACAGCATATCGGGCAAGCCTCGGTCAGATCGGTCCACCCGGCGCCCGCGCGAGGTGATCCATGCCCAAGTCCCGTCGGCGCGCTTGATCCGAAAGTCGTGGCTGAAACTATCTGTCTCGCCAGCGCGCATCGCTTGGAATTCGGCACTCGCTGTCGGCTGATCATCGGGGTGCATCAGCTCGCGCATCGATTCCAGCGAGACCTCAAACCCTTGCGGATAGCCCAGCATTGGCCCGAAATGCGCACCAATCTCGCCGATGCCGGGATCGGGAAACAGATGCCACGCGACGGTATTCGAGCTTTCCGCGGAAATACGCAGCACATCGGCACGTTCTTGCACCGTGCGAAGCTGCGCCTCGGTGGCAAGCCGCGCCTTGGTGGCCACTTCAAGCGCGCCTTCAAGCCGGTTCACCTCGGCTTGGCTGCGCAGATCCATGACCGGTTCGGCCATTTGCACCACGCAAAGACCCGGTGCAAAGCTCCATGTGGTGATTTCAAGCGGCCGGGGCGGGCCGGAGACGGCTTCTAATTCAATGCGGAACCGGTTGGGCGTGGCGCAAGCCTCCTCCAACCGTTGGGCAAGCCGGTTTCCCAGTGCATCGGGCAATACCGCAAAGACGCTGCGTCCAGCCAAGTCGACCCCGCCGCCAAAGGCGCGCGTGGCAACTGGGTTGCCCCAGACCAGCTCTCCGCCATGTGTGCAAAGCACCACGGCCCCGGGAAACCCGGAAAGCACGGTCTCGACGGATTTGATTGCCCCCGACATTCATAATCCTGATACTGGTACGCCCTCGCGGGAGTAGCATCAGGGGGAAAGGTTAAGTTCGGGCTTCAGCGCAAAGGACGACCTTGAATAATTCGACTTAAGGTTAAAACTCTCAGCCGCGCAGCACCACGCCCACCGCTTTCGCATCTGGGTAGACATCGGGCTTTTTCGACCAGATCGCCGCATGCACCACCCCCTCGCGCGAATGCACGAAAGCGTGGATGCGGCTCACCAGTTCCTCTTGCGTGTCAATCCGTGTGCCGTTGAAGGCGCGCACGAATTCTGCGACCGGGTCATAGTCGAAGAACTTGCCTGCCTGCCAATCGGTGCCGGTCACGGTGATCTCGGCGGAGATCAATACCCGCTGTGGGCGCGCACGTTCAAAGTCGTGGATGCCTAAATACATTGTGATTTCAAGCTCTTCGAGGCGGATAATCATCTCAGCCATGCACGTAACCCTCTTTGACCAAAAACGCGACATCGCGGGGCAATTGCCAAAGCGCCTGCCCACCATCGACCGCGATCACCTCACCCGTGGTGCCTTTTGCGGCCCAAAGATAAAGCGCGGCCCGCACGAGGTCTTCGGGTTGCACTTGAATGTGCAGAGGGTTGATCCGGCTCGATTTTTCAAAGTTCTCTTGGGTTTGTTTGCCGGAAATCAGCGTAATGGACGGGGCGATCCCGTTCACGCGGGGCTGGCCCGCGAAGCGCATCGCCAGCATTTCGGTGGCCGCATGCAACGCCGCTTTGGAGAGCGTGTAGGAAAAGAAATCGGGGTTCAGCGCCAGAACCTTGTTGTCGAGCATGTTGATCACCAGCCCGTCTTCACCGCCCATGTCTTGCGCCGCAAGCCGCGCGGCAAGCGCCACCGGGGCTTTCAGGTTAACCGCGAAATGCGCGTCCATCTTGGCGTCTTCAAGCGTGAATACATCATCATTCATGAAGTTCGACGCATTGTTGAGCACGACATTGACCCGACCGAGCCAAGCGGCCGCCGCGTCAAACACCGCCTGCACATCGGCGGGGTTTTCCAGATCGCCCTGCACAAGGCGGCAAATCTCGCCCTGCGTGTTCAATTCTGCCGCCAACGCCTCGGCTTCTTCCGCCGAAGACCGATAATGCAGCATGATCCGAAAGCCCGCCTCGGCAAAGCCGCGCGCCATCGCCGCGCCAATCCGTTTCGCGCCGCCGGTGATCAAAATTCCGGGCATTTGTCCCCCTTTGTTTTCCCTTATCTAGGGGGCGGCCTGGCGAAGGAAAAGGCCCCCGGTGCCGGGGGCCTTTCGGTTCTCGCACGAATGAGATCAGAGTTTGCCGTTGCGCTGTTGGATCATCATGTAGGTGTCGAAGTTGTATTCCGACAGTTGCATCCACAGATAGGCTTCCTTGCGGAAAGCCCATTGGCTGTCTTTGATTTTCTTGAATGCCGCATTCGAGGCATCCAGCTCAGCATAGACCTCATTGGCCGCGTTAAAGCAGCCATCAAGCACTTCTTGGGTGAAGGGGCGGAGTTGCGCGCCATTCGCAATCAGCGATTGCAGAGCTGCCGGGTTTTTCCAATCGTAGCTTGCCATGGCATCTTGGTTCGCCGCTTCGCAGGCGGTGGCCAGCGCAATCTTGTAATGTTCGGGAAGCGCCGCATGGGCATCGTTGTTGAACATCGCATGCAGGCAGGCGCCGCCTTCCCACCAGCCGGGATAATAGTAATAGGGCGCGACCTTATAAAAGCCGAGCTTCTCATCATCATAGGGGCCGACCCATTCGGTCGCGTCGATCGTGCCTTTTTCAAGCGAGGGGTAAATATCGCCGCCCGCGATTTGCTGCGGCACGCCGCCCAGCCGTTCCAGCACCTTGCCGCCAAAGCCGCCGATCCGCATTTTCACGCCTTTAAGGTCATCAAGCGTGTTGATCTCTTTGCGGAACCAGCCGCCCATCTGCGCGCCGGTGTTGCCGCAGGGCAGGGCGGAGATGTTATAGTTCGCGTAGAACTCGTTCATCAGGTCATTGCCGCCGCCATAGTAGAACCAGGCGTTTTGCATCCGCATATTGAGCCCGAAGGGCACGGCGGTGGCCAATGCAAAGGTCGGGTCTTTGCCCCAGTAATAGTAAGAGCAGGTATGACAGGCCTCTACCGTGCCGGAGGAAACCGCATCCATGGCTTGAAGGCCGGGAACGATCTCGCCACCGGCAAAGACCTGAATGTTGAATTTCCCATCGGTCATGCCGCGCACGAAATTCGCCATCGTTTCGGCGGCACCGTAGATCGTGTCGAGCGATTTCGGGAAAGACGAGGTCATCCGCCACGTGATGGTCGGGTTTTCCTGTGCAATGGCGGGGGCAGCAAGTGTAGTTCCGGCGGCAGCGGCAACAGTGCCGAGCGCGCCCTTCCGAATGAAGGTGCGACGATCCATCTAAAAACTCCTCCCAAGTCGTCTCTATGCGACGGTTTCCCCAGGGTCCGGCGAACCGGCCTCCCCCCTAGGATGTGGGTAGGTTAGCAAGGCCGCAGGGCCTGTAAACAAAATCTTCCGCCGCAGCGCGGCACTGCGGCGGAAGAACGTAGCGTCACACGCGACGGTATCGGCGCTTTTCTTTAGGCGCTTGGGGCTGCACCCGGTGCGGCGGGGGCCTTGCGCGCGCGCAAAACAAGCATCACGGCCCCAATCACCACGCCGCCGCCAATCAAGAGCCCGCCCAAAAGCGGGCGCACCGCGAGCCAAGACAGGCCAATGGTGAGCGGGGCGAGAACCATCGTCAGCGCCACCGACACAAGGGTCGTGCCCATCCGCACGATGCTGCCCACGAATGGGATCACAGAGCCGATCACGCCAAAGATGCTCAGCATCAGCTTGAAGCCAGCAAGCATCGCCAGCACGCCTGCGGCGCGCAAAATCCACGTCAGCGTGCGGTTCGAGGAAAGCTCCTCTTCAAAGATTTGCGCGGCGGGCACATCGCCCGTGCGGATCAAGAAAATCTCGCGCCCGTTGGAGCTTTGCCACGGCGCAAAGGCGCCCGACGCATCACGCGCGACGACCGAGGCACTATCGGCCTGTGCGACGCGGTAGCTGATCCGCAAATCCCCCACCTGCGGAGAAAGCGGGTCAAAGCCCACATAGGCCGCCCCTTGCGACAGCTTCACCGGACGATAGGTGCCAAGCCAGTCTCGCACGCCGCGCAGATCGTCTTGGCCCAGCGTCAAATCGCTCACATGGCCGACACGGCGCACCAGTGTGGCGGGCAGTTGCCAGTCGCTTTCGCCCACAGCCAAACGGCGGTCTTTGACGATCTCTTCGCCTTGCACTGGCATTTCAGGGTTTTGATGGCCCGAAGGTTCGGCAAACCGCGCCGAGGTGATGGGGCGGTTCGACCAGATTTTTTTGTAGCTATAGGTGGTGACGGTTTCGGTGCCGCCCCCCAGCTTTTCACGGGTTTCGGAATGCTTGTCCTCATCCCATTGATACATTTCCACGATGCGTTCGAGTTTTGTGGCATTGGCCGGGACATTGCTCGGCAAGCCATTGGAATCTATAAGCTCCCCGCCTTCGGGAACGACAATCTGGCCAAAGGCGTGCACCAGCAATCCGCGGGTGGGCCCGCCGCCCGGGGCAAAGCCATTGGCATCAAGCGAGATCACAGAACCCGCCCCTTCGCGCAGCGCATTGGCGGTTTTGACGGCGCGGCTTTCATTCATGGCAAGGCCGATGATGGCTGCGATCACCAGAATGAAGCCAAAGAAAATCCCCATTAGAGATTGGCCAATACGGGAAAACCAAGATTGTGACGTGGTGCGTGTGACCTGATCGTTCATGGCGAATGCACATCCTTTCAAAAGCACCGGCGGGGCCGGGCGTGATTGGGGCTCAAAAGGCAGGGGCACCTTTGCGGTGCCGCAAAAGAAATCTCGATAACCGGGCCAGCTTAGGCCAAGCGCGCCAAACGGGCAATCATTGCGTCAAAGGGGGCAGGGCGACTTTCGGCGAGGGTTGCACAGCGTGCAAAGCAGACTGTCTCAACTGTGCGAAATCGCGAAGAATTCGGTTTACAACACGGGTGTTTGGCCTAGTGATGGGGTGTCCACTCCGCCTTACAAAGACCGAAAACCGATGAGATTGCTGCGATCCTTGACCGTGAGCCCGCATGGCCCCCTGCTGGAATGGGGGGCAAGTGCAGCGGTCTTTGCGCTGGCCCTTGGCACGCGGTTCTGGATTGTCCCGCATCTCCCGCAGGGCTATCCGTTCCTGACCTTCTTCCCGGCCGTCTTCCTGACCGGGTTCTTCCTCTCGACGCGGGCGGGGATCGCCATGGCCATTGCATGTGGCATGGCGGCATGGTTCTTTTTCGTGGGGCCAGCGGCGAGCTTTTCGCTTGGGCTGCATGGCATCGTGCCGATGCTCTTTTACGTCTTCATCACCGGGACCGAGCTTTTGGTGATTGAGATGATGCGGCTCGCGCTCCACAAGCTTGAAGACGAGCGGGGCGACTGGGCGCGCCAAGCCAAGCAAAACACCCTGATGTTCCATGAGCTGCAGCACCGCGTCTCGAATAACCTGCAAGTGATCGGTTCGATCTTGCGGATGGAAGAGCGTAAAGCGCGCGACGAAGTGGCGAAGAAAGCGCTCAATACCGCTGCCGCCCGGCTTGGCGTGATCGCGACGCTGCAGCGCCAATTGCATGACCCGCGCCGTCAGGTGACCGAAATCGGCGCGCTGATGCAAGGTGCACTGCCCGAGATTGTCGCCGCCGCGAACCTGAGCGACCGGGTCCGGCTGCACTATGATCTGCAAGACCTGCAAGTCCCGGCGGAACAAGCCACCCCGGTCGCGCTGATTGTGGTGGAGATGGTTTCCAACGCGCTTGAACATGCGCTGCGCGGGGCGACGGGGCGGATCACCGTCTCGCTGTCCACCCGGCGCACGCCGCGCGCCTCGGGCGATTTGGGGACGATTGTGATTGCCGATGACGGTGTCGGCTTGCCGCCCGGGTTTGATCCTGCTGCTTCGAAAAGCTTGGGGCTAAGGCTTGCGCGGCAATTCGCGGCGCAGTTGGAAGGCGAGCTGACCTTTGGCCCGCGCCAAGGTGGCGGCACCGAAGTGCGGCTGCGCTTCCCGATCAAACCGATCACCCAAGCCGAATAATGCGGGAATGGGGCGGCCCTACTTGGCCGCCTTCGCCGTTTTCATCGTGAAGCCCTTGCCGATCTGGTCAGACGGGGCCACCGGATATTCGCCGGAGAAGCAGGCATCGCAATATTGCGGGCAGCTATTGTTGCGGCCATCGGTCTCGCCCGCCGCACGGTAAAGCCCATCAAGCGAGATGAACTTAAGCGAGGTGACGCCGATCCAATCGCGCATCTCTTCTTCGGTCATGCGCGCGGCCAGCAGCTTTTCACGGTCGGGCGTGTCCACGCCATAGAAGCACGGCCAAGCGGTCGGCGGGGAGGCGATGCGGAAGTGCACCTCAGCCGCGCCCGCATCCAAGATCATTTCCTTGATCTTGCGTGAGGTGGTGCCACGCACGACCGAGTCATCGACCAAGATCACGCGTTTGCCCTTCACGAGCGATTTGTTCACGTTGAGCTTGAGACGCACGCCCATGTTGCGGATGTGCTCGGTCGGCTCAATGAAGGTCCGGCCCATATACTGGTTGCGGGTGATGCCAAGCGCAAAGGGAATACCCGATTCTTGGCTGTAGCCAATCGCTGCCGGGGTGCCGCTGTCGGGCACGGGGCAGACAAGGTCGGCTTCCACCGGGGCTTCACGCGCCAATTCGACGCCAATCTGGTGGCGAGTCTCATAGACCGAGCGGCCCCCGATTTGGCTGTCAGGGCGCGAGAAATAGACATGCTCGAAGATGCAAAAGCGCGGCTTGGCATCATGGAAGGGGCGGGTGCTTTCGATCACGCCATCTTGGATGATCACCATCTCACCCGGCGCAACTTCGCGCACAAACTCGGCGCCGATGATGTCCAGCGCGCAGGTTTCAGACGAGAGCACATAGCCATTGTCGCCGATCCGGCCCAGAACCAGCGGACGCACGCCCAGCGGGTCGCGCACGCCAATCAGCTTGGTGCGGGTCATGGCGATGACCGAGAACGCGCCTTCAACGCGCCGCAACGCATCGGCGATCCGGTCGGCATGGGTTTTTTGGAACGAGCGCGCCATCAGGTGGATGATGCATTCGCTGTCCGAGCCGGATTGGAAGATTGCCCCATGTTCGATCAATTCGCGGCGCAGCGACTCGGCATTGGTGAGGTTGCCGTTATGCGCAATCGCGCAGCCGCCCATCGAAAACTCACCAAAGAAAGGTTGGATGTCGCGGATCACCGCCGCTTTGGACCCCGCCGTGGAGTAGCGCACATGGCCGATGGCCAAGGGGCCCGGCAGGCTTTCCATCAAGGAGGCCTTGGTGAAGTTGTCGCGCACATAGCCAAAGCGATGGGCGGAGTTGAAGCCTTTTTCCGGGTCATGGGCGACGATGCCCCCGGCTTCTTGGCCACGGTGTTGCAGGGCGTGCAGGCCAAGCGCCACGAAGTTCGCGGCATCGGCCATGCCGATCGCGCCAAAGACGCCGCATTCCTCCTTCAGCTTGTCGTCGTCGAACGGGTGCGACAGGAAGGTTTTTTCGGCAGCTGTCATGGGAGGGGCTCCAGATCCGGCGGGCTTGGCGGCGCTATAATGCGAAACGAGAGGGCTGTTAAGCCCTCCCGCTCCAAAATCGTCATCTCTGCGTCACGTTTTCGCGTTTGCTGTCTCAGTTCGAGGCAGGCGTTATCGTCGGCGCAGCACATTTCGAGACCAAATCTTCGTAGCGCGCGACGATCCAGCCCGGCGCGTCTTCGGGCATGCTTTCGTCCATCTGGCCGGAAAGTTTCATGAAAACCGTGGCCGAGCGGGATTTGTCGACAACCGGAATAGCTTCGCTGCTGACCAGACGGTCATAGACCACGAAAGCCGCGCCCACCAAGATCACCCCACGCAGCACGCCAAACAGGAAGCCAAGCCCCTGATCAATGCCGCCAAGCGCCGAGCGCTGCACGGCCGAGGCAAAAAGCGGGGTCAGGATCGAGAAGACCACGAGAGCGAGTGCAAAGACCGCCGCAAAGCCGCCAATCGTCGCCAATTCGCAGCTATCGGCGAGGAATTTGTTCAGCACCGGAAGCTGCGCAATCAGCGGGCGGGCGGCATCGGCGAAAGTGTAGGCGACGATGGCGGCGGCAATCCAGCCGACAATGGCGAGCCCTTCACGCACGAAGCCACGGCTGTAGGCGAGGATCGCCGACAGGATGATGGTGACCGCCACGATGGCGTCGACGATGGTGAAACCTTCCATGGCCCTGCTGCCCCTGCTTTGTGCTTTTTGGCGCTAGCCTGCGCCGAACATGTCCCCAACGAATGTCACGAGGTCGGGCAATTTGCGTGTTGCCATCCCCGCGCCGCCCTCGACTTTTGTGCCGACGGGCAGGATCGCCTGTGAGAAACCAAGTTTCTGGGCTTCTTTCAACCTGTTTTCGGCCTGACCCACCGGTCTGAGCGCGGCAGATAGTGAGATTTCTCCGAAAATCACCATATCCGCAGGCAGCGGTGTGTCTTCGCGGGCACTGAGCAACGCCGCCGCCAGCGCCAGATCTGCGGCGGGTTCAAGCACTTTGAGCCCGCCTGCCACGTTCAAAAACACATCCAGCCCGGCAAAGGGAATGCCGCAGCGGCTTTCCAGTACCGCCAAGATCGTGGAGACGCGCCCCGAATCGAGCCCGACCACCGTGCGGCGCGGTGAGGCAAGCGATGAGGGCGCGACGAGGGCCTGAATTTCCGTGAGCACGGGCCGCGTGCCCTCGATCCCCGCAAAGACCGCAGAGCCCGGGGCAGGCTGGCCGCGCTCGCTCAAGAACAGGGCAGAGGGGTTTGCCACCTCCGCCAAGCCGCCGCCCGTCATTTCAAAGACGCCAATTTCTGAAGCCGGGCCAAAGCGGTTTTTCACCGCGCGCAGGATGCGGAACTGGTGCCCGCGCTCGCCCTCGAAATAAAGCACGGTATCGACCATATGTTCGACCACGCGCGGGCCGGCGATCTGACCCTCTTTCGTCACATGGCCGACAATCACCACCGAAACGCCGCGCGATTTGGCAAAGGTCACCAATTCATGCGCCGCAGCCCGCACTTGGGAAACCGACCCCGGCGCGGCTTCGACCATATCGGCCCACATCGTCTGGATCGAATCGATCACCACCAGATCGGGCCGTTCAGCCTCCAAAGTGGTGAGAATATCGCGCAGGTTCGTTTCGGCCCCCAATTGCACCGGCGCATCAGCCAGCCCCAGTCGTGCCGCGCGCATCCGCACTTGGGCCGAGGCTTCCTCGCCTGAGATATAAAGGCATTTGAGCCCCTTACGGGCGAAAGCGGCCACGGCTTGCAGCAACAGTGTCGATTTGCCAATGCCCGGATCACCGCCCACCAAAATCGCCGAGGCAGGCACCAGACCGCCGCCCAGCACCCGGTCAAACTCATCCATGCCGCAAAGCGTGCGCGGGGGCGGGGCTTCCTCGGTGGCAAGGGTTGTCAGGTCGATGCGCTTGCCCTTCGCGCCGCCAAGGCTTTTGCTGGCGGGGCCGGAATTGGAAAGCGGCTTTTCCTCGATGATCGAGTTCCAAGCGCCGCAAGCGTCGCAGCGCCCCGACCATTTGCGATGCGCGGCACCGCATTCGGTGCAGGTGAAAGAAGCAGATGTTTTGGCCATGCGCCTTTGTGTCAGAGCGCCGCGCGCCCGGCAAGCGGGGAGGGCTTAGCGCCGCTTGCCCAAATGCGAAAGCGCGTAAGAGGCCAGCACGCAGAAGGTGAAGAGGTAAAGCCCCCAGCCGGTTTCCAACCGTCCGATCCCGGTGCCTTTGGCCAGCACAATATAAAGCGCCACCAGAAAGATATCGGCCATCGCGAGCCGCCCCAAAAACCGTAAGGCGGGCAAAAGCCGGGGCGAGGCCAAGCGAAACTGCACCAGCGTAAGCCCCACCACCTTTGCCATTGGCGCAACAAGCGCGAAAAAGGTCACGAGCAGCGCCAGGAAAATATCCTTGCCCCAAAGGATCGACAGGCCCGACAGGATCGAGATTTCATCCAACTCGAAAAACGGCAAGATCCCGGCGCGCAAAAGTGGGGCGGTCCAAGCCACCGGAAACAGGATCAAAAGCGCCAGATTGGCATATTTCAGGATCATTTCTGCGTCTTCGGCAGGGCGACGACATTGTCGGGCGTGGGGCCTTCTTCCAACTCATAGCCAAGGCCCGGCAAGACCGCTTTCAGATCACGTTCCAAAAGCTTGAATTCCTCTGACAATTTGCGTTCTTCGGCCTCTACATCGGTGAGCCAGCTGCGCAGGTCATCGCAGATCGACCGGGCGATGGTGAGGCGATCTCGCGCGGTGTCCACCTCGTGTTGGCGGGCGCGTAGAAAGTCGCGCGCGCGGGCGACCTTTTCATCCGAATAGACCTGCGCCAGATCACGGCTTTGCAGGCTCATTTGCGCGGCAAGCTCCAATAGCTCGGGTTCCAGATGCCCCAAATCGGGGTGCTTTCGCAGCCATTCCATCCGCTCCCGCATCGCGTCAAACTCGCCCGACAGCGCAAAGACCCCCTTGCGGTCGGCAGCGTGAATGGTGCGGTAGGCGCTCGCCACATCTTCGGTGCCAATGCGGAAATTGCGGTGGCTGCGTTCAAGCGCCATCACCCGGCGCTGCGCGGGAAGATACAGCAACAGCACAAAGCCAAGCGCGGCCACCCCGGCCTCGATCCAGATCCCGGCATTTGGCAAAGGCGTATCGCCGAAGCGCAGATCCAGCATGAGCCAAGGCGCAAGCCCCGTGGCAGAGGCCCCAAATAGCAGCAAGGCCGCGAAGGCAAAGACAAACACCGCCCCAGAGAGCAGGTTTTGCAACATATCATTCAGGCGCGCTTGCGCCTCGCGGCGCGCGGTCAAATTGGACATGGCCCAGCCCCCCAATCAGGCAAGGAGAAATTGGCGATATATGAAATGCGCCCCACCGACGGTATTTTCGACCCAAAAGGCCCCGAAGATCAACGCCTTTGGTGTATCTAACGTTTCTTGTTTGGAAACGCCGCGTTCACCGAATGGCGGCAATCGGCCCTTCGGCGCGGCCATGGATGAACTGGCTCACGTAAGGGTCGTCAGTGGTGTCCATCTCGTCAATCGGGCCGTGCCAACGGATTTTGCCATCATGCAGCATCGCCACCTTATCGGCGATGGCCCGCACCGAGGACATATCATGGGTGATGGTGATCGCGGTCGCGCCCATTTCTCGCACGACCGAATTGATCAGGTCATTGATCACCCCCGCCATGATCGGGTCGAGCCCGGTCGTCGGTTCGTCAAAAAAGATCACCGTCGGGTCGGTGGCAATGGCGCGCGCAAGGCCCACCCGCTTTTGCATCCCCCCCGAAAGCTCTGCCGGAAACAAATCCGCCACCTCGGGGCCAAGGCCGACGCGGGCGAGCTTTTCCACGGCGGTTTTGCGGGCCTCTTCTTTCGTGCGCCGCTCGGGGCCGCGCAGCAAACGAAACGCCACGTTTTGCCAAACCGACAGGCTGTCAAAAAGCGCCGCGCCCTGAAACAGCATCCCAAAGCGGGACAGAAATACCTCGCGCGTTTCCGCGACCGGGGCTCCATTTACCGCAATCGTGCCGGCATCGGGGCGCACAAGGCCAAGGATGCATTTCAAAAGCACCGATTTGCCGGTGCCCGACCCGCCAATCACCACCAAGCTTTCACCGCGCGCGATATGCAGATTCACACCACGCAGCACATGCTTGGACCCAAAGGATTTTTTCAGCCCGTCAATCTCGATCATGCGGAGAAAAACACCTCTGTCAGCAGGTAGTTGGCGGCCAAGATCAAGACCGAGGCCGCGACCACGGCGGATTTGGTAGCGCGCCCCACGCCTTGTGCGCCGCGGCCCGAATTCATCCCATAGTAGCAGCCCATCAGCGCCACGATGAAGCCAAAGGCGGCGCCTTTCACGATGCCGGAGCCGACATCCCACAGTTCAAGATATTCCCAAGTGTTGCGCAGGTAAGTGGCGGAGTTGAAGCCAAGCCGCTCTGTCCCCACAAGCCAGCCGCCCATCACCCCGATCACATCGCCCACAGCCACCAAAAGCGGCAACGAAAGCGTGGCCGCCAGCACCCGCGGCACGGCCAAATATTTGAGCGGATTGGTGGAAAGCGTCACCAAAGCGTCGATCTGCTCAGTCACTTTCATCGTGCCAATTTCAGCGGCAATCGAACTGGCGACCCGTGCGGCGACCATCAGGCCCCCGAGCACCGGACCCAATTCGCGTACCATGCCAATGGCGACAATCGAGGGCACCACGGATTCCGCAGAAAACCGCGCCCCGCCCGCATAGATTTGCAAAGCCAGCGCCGCCCCGGTGAAAAGCGCCGTCAGCCCCACCACGGGCAACGAGAGCCAGCCAATTTGCATCAGGGCGACAAAGAACTCGCGGCGGTAAAACGGCGGGCGGAGCAGATGGCCCAGCACCGCGCCCGCATAAAGCGCGACCCGTCCGGTGCCCGCAAGCCCGCCCAATGTGCCCCGCCCCAGCGCGGCAAGGGCGGAAGCGATCACGCTTGGCCCCCGGCGTAATGGCGCTGATAGCGCGCGCCGAGCGAGGTCAGAATTTCATAGCCGATGGTGCCGGTCAGCTCCGCCAGTGCTTCGATCCCCTGATGGGGGGCAAGGATGTCGAGCGATCTTGGCACTTCGGTCAGGTCCGTGACATCAACGGTGATCAAATCCATCGAAACCCGGCCCACAAGCGGGCAGGGGGTGGCGCCGTGGTAGAGCGTGGCCACGCTTGAAAGCCGCCGCGTCAGCCCATCGGCATAGCCTGCCGCCACCGTAGCAATGCGGCTGTCGCGCGGGGCGGTCCACGTGTTCGAATAGCCCACCGTTTCGCCCGCAGGCACATCGCGGATTTGCACCACCGGCAGCGAAAGCGTGGCGACCGATTGCGCCTCGGTGAAGGGCAGCCCGCCATAAAGGCCAATGCCGGGGCGGGTGACATCAAAATGATAATCCGGCCCCAGCAAGATGCCGCCCGTGGCGGAAAGCGAGCGCGGCACATCCATCCCGTCGGTCATCGCGCGGAAGGCGGCAAGTTGCTGCGCATTCATCGGATGCGCGGGTTCGTCTGAGCAGGCCAAATGGCTCATGATCAGTTTCGGTCCCGCGCCCAGAACCATCGGCGCGACGGCCTGCCATTCGGCGGCCTCCATCCCGAGCCGGTTCATCCCGGTATCAAGCTGCACGCCAAAGGGGGCGCCGGGCAGGGCTTCCAGATGCCGGGTCACTTGTTCGACCGAGTTGAGCATCGGCGTCAGCGCCAGATCGCCCACCATTTCTGTGTCGCCCGCCATATGGCCTGAAAAGACAAAAATCTCAGGCCCTTCGCCCAAGGCTTGGCGCACGGCGGCACCTTCCTCTGTAGCGGCAACAAAGAATTTACGCACCCCGTGGCGCGCCAGCATCCGCGCCACCTGCGCGGCGCCAAGGCCATAGCTATTGGCCTTCACCACGGCGCCTGTTTCGGTCGCGGCAGAAGTCATTGCGTCAAGCGCGCGCCAATTGGCGAGCACGGCGTCAAGGTCGATACGGAGCGATGCAGTAGCCATGGGGTTTTCTCTTGTGCGGGGGGCCTAACGTCAAGCGCAAACAATCGTGAACGGAAAACGGGGGCGTGCCGCCCCCGATGTCAGATCAGAACCCGTCTGAGCCGTCGCCCTGCCATGCTTTGGCAAGGTCCGAGAACCGGGTGAAACGGCTTTCAAAGGCCACTTCCACGGTGCCAATCGGCCCGTGACGCTGTTTGCCCAAGATCACCTCGGCCTTGCCATGCACGCGCTCGGCCTTTTGGAGCCATTCGGCAAATTTCGGGTCATCTTCTGGCGGCTTCATCCGCTCGTGGTAATATTCGTCCCGATAGACGAACATCACCACGTCGGCGTCTTGCTCTATCGAGCCCGATTCCCGAAGGTCGGAGAGTTGTGGCCGTTTGTCTTCGCGGCTTTCCACCGTCCGGCTAAGCTGGGATAGCGCCACCACGGGAATGTTGAGCTCTTTCGCAAGCGCTTTCAGCCCCATCGAAATCTCGGCGATTTCCTGCACCCGGTTGTCGGTTCGGCCTGAGCCGCGCAGAAGCTGCAAATAGTCGACAAAGACCACATCCAGCCCATGCGTGCGCTTGAGCCGGCGGCAGCGTGCCGCCACCTGTGCGATGGGGAGCGCGGGCGTATCGTCGATGTAAAGCGGGCAGGTTTCGAGCGCTTTGGCGGCTTCCACAAAGCGGCGGAACTCGGCCTCGGTCATATCGCCGCGCCGGATCTGTTCTGAGGGGACTTCGGAGGCCTCAGAGAGCACCCGCGCGGCCAGCTGTTCCGCACTCATCTCGAGCGAGAAAAAGCCCACCGCACCGCCTTCCACCGCGCCTTCGGTGCCATCATGGCGGATGCCGCGTTTGTAGGCCTTGGCGATGTTGAAGGCGATGTTGGTGGCAAGCGAGGTTTTCCCCATCGAGGGACGACCGGCCAAGATCAAAAGGTCAGACGAATGCAGCCCGCCGAGCTTCTTATCAAGGTCGCGCAAGCCTGTGGAAACGCCCGCCAGACCGCCTTCGCGCTGATAAGCGGCATTGGCCGATTGCACGGCTTCGGTCACCGCTTTGAGAAAGCTCACAAAGCCCTTCTCCGCCGTGCCGGTTTCCGCGAGCTTATAAAGCGCACCTTCGGTCTCGATGATCAGCTCTTCGGGTTCGCGGCCAATCTCCACCTTTTGCGCGGAAGCAGAAAGGTCTTTGCCGAGCCGAATGAGTTCGCGCCGCAGCGCGAGGTCATGGATCATCTGCGCATAGTCGCGCGCGGCATAAGACGAGATCGCCGCACCCGCGAGCCGCGCAAGGTAAGCGGCCCCGCCAAGCGCCTTCAGCCCCTCATCGTCTTCAAGATAGGCTTTGAGCGTGACCGGCGAAGCGAGCGCGTTTTTTTGAATCCGCGCCACGGCCACTTCGTAGATCGTGCGGTGCACCGGCTCATAGAAATGCTCCGCCCGCACCACAGAGGCGATGCGGTCAAAGATGTCATTGTTCGTCAAAATCGCGCCCAGCAATTGCTGCTCGGCTTCGATGTTATGCGGCAAGGCCTCTTCTTCAGCGCCCGCCGGTTGCTCCGACGTTATCTGTGCAATCGTGTTCATTTCTGCCTCTCGGCCCCACCAGCGGCGTTCTTAACGATTCCTGATCAAAAGCCCAAGCGGCCCGCGCAGGGGATAACTCTGTAGAGAACCCGTGGTTTGACGTTAAGCTTAGCGCATTTATGGGGGTTTGCGTAGCACGCCCCACAAGATTTGGGCGAAACTTCGCTTGTGGCGCGAGTCGCCCCAAGTTGTCCCATTTTTTTCCACAACTCTTGGGGAAACTTATCCCCAGAAATCGGGTCAGCCTTTTTGACGGGCTTCCTGCCACGGGCGCGGCGCTTTCAAAAACGCCTCCACCTCATTGAGCGTCTCGGCGCTAAACGCGCCTTGGGCGCGCGCCTCGGCCAGCACATCCCACCAGGTGCAGAGGTAATGCAGCTTCACGCCATGCTTTTCGAGGTTCGGCTCTGTCTCGGGGAAGATCCCGTAGTAAAAGATCACGGCGGTATGCGCGCAGCTTGCCCCGGTTTCGCGGATCGCATCGACAAAGCTCAGTTTCGAGCCGCCATCGGTGGTCAGGTCTTCGACCAGAAGCACCCGCTCACCTTCCGACATCGCCCCTTCAATCCGGGCGTTGCGGCCATAGCCTTTGGGCTTTTTGCGCACATAGGTCATCGGCAGCGCGAGACGCTCTGCCACCATCGCGGCAAAGGGGATGCCCGCCGTTTCGCCGCCCGCAATATTGTCAAAAGCCTCAAAGCCCGCGTCGCGCAATACCGTCACGGCCATAAAATCCATGAGCGTGGAGCGGATGCGCGGGTAAGAGATCAACTTGCGGCAGTCGATATAGGTGGGCGAGGGCAGGCCCGAGGCGAGCGTGAAGGGCTCGTCAGCATTGAAATGCACCGCCTTGATTTCCAAAAGCATCCGCGCCGTGAGACGGGCGATTTCTTCTTTCGCGGGGTAGGAGGAGGGGATCATCTGTGTCGTCCTGTTCTGTGCCTATGCGGGGCGCGCCGCAGTCGGGTCAGTTCTTTACATGCCAGTAGACCGGGAAGCCCGGGTTGAAAACAGTCACGGGGCCCGCACCGGTGATAATCTTGTCGGGCCAAGCTGCGGGTGTGTCAGTCTTGATCAGCGTCAGCGTCTCTTCATTGACCGGCATCCGATAAAACGCGGGGCCATTGCGCGAGGCAAAGGCTTCAAGCTTTTGAAGCTTACCCTCTTCCTCAAACACATGCGCGAGAAGCTGCATCGTATTCGTGGCGGTAAAGCAGCCCGCGCAGCCGCAGGCGTTTTCTTTCAGATCATCAATATGGGGGGCGGAATCCGTGCCGATAAAGAAGCGCGGATC
This sequence comes from Rhodobacter sp. JA431, assembly GCF_900217725.1. NCBI lineage: Bacteria > Pseudomonadati > Pseudomonadota > Alphaproteobacteria > Rhodobacterales > Rhodobacter > Rhodobacter sp. JA431. The sequence continues at coordinate 154,250 of NZ_OBMP01000006.1, read as the reverse complement.
GCCAGAGGTCGCCGCCTCGCGCAGCGCCAAACGGTGCAATTCTCGCTTGGCCACGGGGAGGCAATAGTAATGCGGTTTGATCCCGCCCACGAGGATGTGGTTGCGGTTGATGATCAGGTGATGCGTGGTGATCGTCGCGCCCAAAGTGTCATCTTGGCTGCGCGCGTAATCCACCCCGTCTTTCGTGGTGATATGTTCCATCACCACCCGCAGCCCCGGCGTGGCACGGCGGATCGGGTCGAGCACGGTGTCAATAAAGACCGCCTCACGGTCGAAAATATCGACCTCGGGCGTGACCACCTCGCCATGCACGCACAAAGGTAAGCCGATCTCGGCCATCATTTCCAGCACGCCGCGCACTTTATCAAAGTCACGCACGCCTGCATTGGAGTTGGTGGTGGCGCCTGCCGGGTAAAGCTTCACCGCTTTCACCAGCCCGCTTTCGGCCGCGGCGCGCACATCTGCCGGGTCGGTCGCCTCGGTCAGGTATAGCGTCATCAGCGGCGTGAAGGCTGCCCCCTCTGGCAGGGCTGCCAGAATACGGTCGCGATAGGCCGTGGCCTCGGCGGCGGTGACCACTGGCGGCACAAGGTTCGGCATCACAATCGCCCGGGCGAAGTGATGCGTGCTCTCGGGCAAGATACCTTGCAGCATCGCACCGTCGCGCAGGTGCAAATGCCAATCGTCGGGTCGGGGGAGCGTGATCTGGGTCATGCGTTTCGGTTACACCTGATGGGCGCGTATTTCCAGTGGCAGCTTTGCGCCGAAACCGCCCGCATGGGCTGGACAGCGGCCCCGCTTCTGCGCCAGTTTTACGCCCAAACGGGAAAAGGAGGAAAAAATGAGAGCAGCCCTTCCGTTGATCGCCGGTCTTGCCCTTCTGGGCTGTAACGATCCGGGCTTTCGCGGTGTGCCCGAAGTGCGGGTCGCGCAAGAAAACGAGGTGGCAAGCTGCCGCGCCGTTTCCATCATCACCAATGAGCCGGGGCTTTATGGCCCGGTGCTGGGCGAGGAGGCGCTGCGCTATGCGCGCAACAAGGTGCTGGAAACCGCCAAGGCCGATGGCGCGGATACGGTCGTGTTCGACGAAGCCCCGCCGGGTGTGCCGGTTTCGCTCGTTCGCGCCCGCGCCTTCGACTGCTAAGGAATTAAGCGTTTTGTTAATGCCGCGTTGCAGAAAATGCAGGGCGGCATTGCCGGATTGTCGGTTCATGGGACAACGAGTCTGACTTATATAGACCTCAAGGGGGGAAACACTCTGCCCTAAGGAGGTTTCCATGGCTTACACAACGACATTCATCGAAAAAGAACTCAACCTGTTCAAAGACATCGCAGCCCAGATCGGGCGTTTTGCGGCGTCGTTTGGCGCACGGCTCGTGGAGGCGACCGAAGCGCATGAACGGATGCAGGAAGTGCTGCGGCTATCCGATATGTCGGATGAAGAACTGGCGGTGCACGGGCTGACCCGTGATGACATTGTCAGCCACGTCTTCCGCGATAAATTCTGCTACTGATTTGTCGCATTTGTGCAAGGGATCTAGGTGCAACAAAGGGTTGCGCCGATCCACATGCGGTTCAATACTGCCTCGGAAGTGAAAGACTTCAGGCGGGGTTGATCGGATGAAGCACGAGACACTGACAGAGGTGCGTGGAGATTTGGTGCTGGCCGCGCTGTGCGTAGGCCAGTTTCGCGCGCCGTGTCAGATAGATACATCGCGGCTTTTGGTCCGTGCGGATGAAGCCTTGATCCAAGCGCTCCATGCCCTCGGGCTTGAGACGGCGGCGGTGGTTGAAGATTTTACCCCCGTTCCGCTTTTCGCACCCGAAGAGGTGATCTTAGATCAGATCGCGCGTGGCTTGGGGCGGCGGCAGGTGCAAACCCATGTGTTTGGCCCGCATGACGAAGAAGGGGCCGAGGGCGAAGAAAGTTCTAACGCTCCGGAGTGACCTGCCGCGCCGTCAAGTCGCGCGGCCCTCTTATTCCGCGCCCCTTATTCCTCGACGGTTTCTTGTCCTTCGGCGGCGGCACGATGCGCAGCGAGTTTGCGCGCCAAGGTGCGCCGATGCATGCCAAGCCGCCGCGCGGTCTCGGAAATATTGAACCCGGTTTCCGCCAAAGTGCGCTGAATCAGTTCCCATTCTTGCGCTTTTACCCCCACCTGCGGCGCCTCAATCTCGGGCATCGCCATGCCGGCGCGGTGGCCAAACGCGGTTTCAATCTCGCGCGCGGTGGCGGGTTTCGCCAAATATTGCGTCGCGCCAAGCTTGATCGCCTCCACCGCGGTCGAGATCGAGGCGAAACCCGTCAGCACCACGATGGCGGGCGGATCTTCCTTTTCCCCCAAGACTTTGACGACCCCAAGCCCCGAACCCTCGGCCAGCTTCAGATCGACAATCGCATGGGTGAAGGCATAGCGCTGCGCCAACCCGATCGCGGCTTCCTCGCGGGTGGCGGCATGCACCTCATAGCCGCGCCGGGCAAAGGCGGCAGCAAGCGTTTCGGCCAGATGCGGGTCATCTTCAACAACCAAGAGGCAGCGGTGGTCTTCACTCATGGCGGATCTCCTCGGGCAGGGAACGGCTAAGCAGCGGCAGGCTCAGCCGCACCTCGGCACCGGTGGGGGTATTGCGCAATTCCATCCGGCCGCCAAGGCGGTCAATCGCATTGCGCGCCAAAAAGAGCCCCAATCCGCGCCCCGGTTGGCCGGAGCCAGATAGAAATGGCGCGCCGGGGTTGGCCAGCACGCTTTCGGGAAAGCCGGGGCCACGGTCTGTCAGCGTGAAAACGAGCAGGTTTCCCTCGCGGTTGAGGCTGGCCTCCAGCGTGCCCGGAGCCACGCTTTCAGCATTGTCGAGCAAGTTCACGAGCGCAGCTTCAAAAATTGGGGCGGTCAAAATGCGGGTGCCACGGAGCGCGGGGGTGGTTTGCACGGGCACCCGGGCGCGACCGCGCGAGCCGCTCCATATCGCCAGAATGCGGCGGATTTCGGCTTCGGCGGGCACATCGGCAGCGGCTTCAAGCCGCTCGCGCCCCGCCGCTTGCAATGTGCGCGAAACAATTGCCCGGCAGCGGCGCAATTGCGTGATCATCCGGTCGAGTTCGGGGGCAAGGGCATCGCCCTCAGGCGGGCCAATCTCGGCCCAATCATCAAGCGTCACCGCCAGCGTTGTCAGCGGTGTGCCGAGTTCATGCGCCATACCAGAGGCCAAGAGCCCAAGGCCAACCAATTGATCCGCCTCGGCTTTGGCGCGCCGTAGCTCTTCAATCGCCCGCTCCCGCGCGGCCATGCTGAGCCGCAACCGCAACACGAACCAGACCATCAGCGTAGAGGTCAGCACAAAAGCCAAAAAGAGCCCGGTCGGTGCGGGCCCGGCCTCTGCCGTCAGCGCAACAAGGCCAAACATCGCAAGGTTGCTGAGCAAATAAATCGGCAGCGCATAAAACGGGGTGCAAAGAGAGACCGCCAAAAGGGGGGGCACCATCAACAGCATCGTAAAGGGGCTCGCCGCGCCACCGGAAAGCGCCAAAAGTGCCGTCAGCGCGCCAGTGTCGAGCGCCAATTGCGCAAGGATCACCCAATCGGGCAAAACCGTGCGGCGGGTGACTGAAACTGCGGTGAGGAGGTTGTAAAAAACCAGCAGCACCGTCACCACGCCAATCGGTTCATAAGGCAGATCAAGGCGCAGGATCTTGAGCGCATAAACAAGCGCAACGATCAGGCTAATGATCCCCACCCAACGGATTTGCACCAAAAGCCAAGCCGTTTCGCCCTGTTTGGGGGCGCGGATCGGGGGCGTTTGATCGGGTGCTGGCGCGCGCATTTTTGAACCTTTCCGGATTGGCGCGACCATGCCGCATGTCTTCGGGCAGGGCAACTCTGTGCAAAAACTTCTGCGCTGGGCGTGCGCGTGGCGGCGGCAATTCCTCTTGCTCCATGCGCGCAGGCTGCTACCGTGGCGCTGTTAAGAAAGAGGATTTGCATGCCCCCGTTCGCCCAAGTCTTGCCCCGCTTTTTGCTCGTGGCCCCCGTTGCGCTGGCCGCCTGTGTTGAGGGCATGCCCGCCGATCCCAGCGCCCCGCGCATCTCGCAACGTGGCACGTGTTTCGCCTATGTGGCGGCAGAGGCCGGTGGTCAATATGCGCTTGTGACCGGCAAGGGGGATGGCACACGTGAGCCGCCTGCGCTGAAAACCAACCCGATGGGGGCGGCCGCGGTCGACGCTGCTTTTGCGCGTGAACTCAAGGCGATGCAGGTGATGCCGGAGTGTTTGGCCATCTATGCCAAATCCCGCGCTGAAGCGGCCCCCTATGTGGCTCCGGAGCCCGCCACGAAATCCTAACCGCCTGTGGGGGCATGAGACCGTGCCGCCACACCTTTACCCCTGTATTTGGTAGGGCGATCTTTTCGCTACCCGAATTCTCGCATCCCCCCTATAGTCTGTGGATAACCGGGGCGTCAGACCCCAACATGAGGCGGAACAGGAAGAAAGGGGAGGCCATGCGCTGCCCATTTTGCGGGAACGTTGATACTCAAGTGAAAGACAGCCGCCCGGCAGAGGATCATGTGGCGATCCGGCGTCGGCGGTTTTGCCCGGCCTGCGGGGGGCGTTTCACCACCTATGAACGCGTGCAATTGCGCGATCTGGTCGTGATCAAAACCTCTGGGCGGCGCGAAGACTTTGACCGCGACAAGCTTGAGCGTTCGATCCGCATCGCGATGCAAAAACGCCCGATCGACCCGGAGCGGATTGACCAAATGATCTCGGGCATCGTGCGCAGGCTCGAAAGCTTGGGCGAAACCGATATCCCCTCGCGCTCCATCGGGGAGATCGTGATGGAGACTTTGGCGCGGATCGACACCGTCGCCTATGTGCGGTTTGCAAGCGTTTACAAGAACTTCCAAGCCGCAGATGATTTTGACAAATTCGTCTCCGAGCTGCGTCCCAATGTGAGCGGAGAGCCAGAGTGAGCCAAGCTGACAGCCGCTTCATGCGGCTGGCGCTTAGCCTTGCCGCGCGGGGTTTGGGCAATGTCTGGCCCAATCCTGCGGTGGGCTGTGTGATCGTGAATGCGGGGCGGATCGTTGGGCGCGGTTGGACGCAGCCGGGCGGTCGGCCCCATGCGGAACGCCGCGCGCTGGATCAAGCGGGGGTGCGGGCGCGCGGGGCCACGGCCTATGTGACGCTTGAACCCTGCGCGCATTACGGCAAGACCCCGCCCTGCGCCGAGGGGTTGATTGAGGCTGGCGTTACCCGTGTTGTGTCTGCCCTAGAAGATCCCGATCCGCGCGTTTGTGGCAAAGGCCACGCCATGTTGCGGGCCGCTGGAATTGAGGCGATCACCGGCGTGATGGGGGCGGAGGCGCGCGCTTTGCAGGCGGGGTTCTTGAGCCGTGTGGAACAGGGACGACCCTGGCTCGCGCTAAAACTCGGGGCCAGTTTTGATGGCCGGATTGCACTTTCCAATGGCGAAAGCCAATGGATCACCGGGCCGCAAGCCCGCGCGCGCGTACAAGCTTTGCGCGCACGCTATGACGCGGTTTTGGTGGGCGGCGGCACGGCGCGGGCGGATGATCCGCTGCTGACGGTGCGCGCTTTCACCCCTTTGCGCGCGCCGGTGCGCGTGGTGGCTAGCCGCTCCCTTGATCTGCCGCGCGGGCGTTTGGCAGGCTCGCTGGATCAAGCGCCGCTGTGGCTGGTGCATGGCCCGCAAGCCTCTGAAGAAGCGCGGTCTTTTTGGTCTGGCCTTGGGGCGGAGCTGATCGAAGTGGGCGAGAGTGCGGCTGGGCTTGATCCGGTCGCGGTGATGCACGCCCTTGCCGAACGTGGGCTGACGCGGGTGTTTTGCGAAGGCGGGGGGCAGCTTGCGGCCAGCCTAATGGCAGCGGGGGTGGTGGACGAGTTGATCGGCTTTACCGCGGGGGTGGTGTTGGGCGGCGATGCGCGCCCGGGCATTGGGGCGCTGGGGTTGGAGCGCTTGGCGGAGGCGCCGCGCTATACGCTTTCAGATGTGCACCCCATTGGTGGCGATGTGCTGGCCCGCTGGCACCGCAGCTAACGCCATAGCGCGGCGTAACTCACGAAAATCCCTTGCAGTTTTGCCAAGGCGCGGTTGATCGGGCCGGGCCGGGGCAGCGGGCCATTTGCGAGCCGTTCCAGAACCACCTCAGGCGGGCAGGGGCGGCGGCTCACCGGGTCATAATAGCGTGGATAGGCAATCAGGCTGGCGTAGACAAGCTGGTCAAGGCTGACCTTTTGGCTCCGCCTGTCGGGGATTGCCCCTAGGTCGCGCGTCAGCCCCCAGCCCGCATAAAAGGGCGCGCCTGTGGTGGTGACGGGCTTGCCCCGGATCAGGGCTTCAAACCCCAAAAGGGAGGTCATCGTCCAAATCTCATCAACCTGTTCAATCAAAGCGATTGGGTCAGATTTGTGCAAGATGGCATCGGCGTAACGCAACGCCTCCGCCTCGGGAATGGCACCTGGGCGCAATCCGGCTTCCACATCTGGATGAGGTTTGAAAAGCACAATTGCATTGGGGTTTTCGGCGCGGACCTTCGCCAATAATGCGAGATTAGTGCAAATCTCGCCCGCGCCCAAATGGATTGAGGCATCATCCTCAACCTGCCCCGGCACGAGGATACGCTGTCCTTGTGGGAGGGGGGGCACCGCGCCACCAAGGTTGTATTTTGAAAGGCCCGCCTTGCGCAAAGCCGCGATCAGCCGCTCTGCCCGCTGCGCGCCGCCAGCGGGCATGGCAGTTTTGATCAGGTCTTCCAAATCCGACGGGCGCGTCGGGTCGTAATAAATGCCTTGGCTATCTGTGACGAGCGAGAGCGGCGGCACCAGATCGGCCCCCAAGCCCCGCGAGCGCAAAAAACCGTCTTCCACCCGCAGCGCCGGGGCCGCAAAGCCAGCGGGTTCCTTACCTGCCCAAAGCAAAAGTCTGCGCCCGCTACGCTCGGCCACCTGCGCGGCCTTTTCTGGAGGGTCGATAAAGCGCAGCGGTTGTTCCCGCCCAAAGAAAGCGTTTAGGGCCCCGCGTTTCCAAAGCCGCATGCCACTTGCCACATGGCCGAAGCGGTCAGCACGATAGGCGCGGACGTCGGCTTCAAGTTGGTCCACCGCTTCTTCAAAACTGCAGCCACGTTCCCGGCACGGGTCATACCATTGCGGAGCCAAGAGGTGGCTCACGGCGAAGAGTTGCGCCCGTGTCAGGCGGCGATTGCGGCGTGGCACCGGGTTTTCATCCAGCGTGAGCCCCCAACCCGCATAGAAGGGTTGGCCAAAGACGCGCGGCTTGTGGCCTGCCAAAATCGCCTCATAGCCCAGTTGCGAGGAAACTGTGTAAACCGCCACCGCGCCTTCCAGCAATTTCCAAGGCGAGACGGGCGCTTCGTAAAGTGTGGTGCGCGCGTCTTCATGCGCGGGGCCAAAGTAGCCGCCGCGCAGCCCGGCGCGGGTTTCGGGATGGGTCTTGATCAAAATGCGCGCGCCGGGGTTTTCGATTTGCGCAACGGCGAGCATTTCGCGAAAGGTGCCCGGCGTCGCCCCGCCATAGCGCACCGAAGCATCGCCTGCTGTTTGATCTATCACCAGCACATAGCCCGGCGCGGGTGGTTCAAGGTCGGGGTCGAAATTGTTGTATTTTGAAAGTTCCAGCGCCTTCAGCCGGGCAATGCCGTCGCGCGCACGGTCCAAAAGGGCTGTGTCATCAAGCGGTTCGCGCGCCAGCATCCGTTCAATGAGGGACGGGCGCGCAGCATCAAAATGCACCCCGTCTTCGTCAATCAAGAGCCCCAAAGGGCCATCTGCGCCGCGTGCGCGCCCCGGATGGACCGAGCGTAAAAAGGCATCTTCAAGCCGTACCAACCCCACCCCTTGCCGCGCGGCGACCCGTTCACCGCGGGCGGCATAGGGCGAGCGCCCCCAAACCACCACGCGATCCTCCGGCCCCGGCAGGCCCAGATGCAAAGACCAGCCTGCCGCATCCAGAATGCGCCCAAGCTGTGGGTTTTGCCAAAAGCCCGCCGTGTAATAGAAAAGCCGCCGGGAGGCGGCCCCTCCGGCGGCTTGGCCTTGTAAGGCGTTTGGCATCAGTTGCCGAGGTTTTGCAAGGAATCCGCGGTTGCAGCCGAGCCCGTCAGCGCCGAAAGCGACTTTTGCCACTGCACATAGGGGGCCTCGGTCACATAGACGGTATCGCCATCACGGATCACAAAATCACGCGCCATGAACATGCCATTGGGTTCGGTCAGATCGAGCACATAAATCATGCGCTGATCGCCCACGAGGTCATTGCGGCCCAGCACCACAGACGCAATATCGGCCGGTTCGTTGCGGAACACGAAGACCCCGGTCGGATCGGCGAGGTTGGAATTGAGCCCGCCTACGGTGGCGATGGCTTCCAACGCAGACAGTGTTTGCGTTTCAAACGGCACACGGGCTTGCGCGCCGGTCGCGCCAAGCGAGGTGAAGGCACGGGTGTCTTCCTCCACCAAAATCACATCGCCCGAACGCAGCGCGATGTCCATTTTCGGGTTCTGGTAGAGGTCTTTGAGCCAGACCGTGCCTTTGTTGTTGCCGCGTTTGACGGTGATCTTCGCAATCTCAGGCTTGATCGTCACGCCGCCCGCGCGCGCGAGCATGGCCGAAAGCGTGCGGGTGGGGCGTTCAATCGCATAAACGCCTTGGCCACCCACAGAGCCCATCAGCGAAACGGTCGAGCCATCGCCCGCCGCGCGCGACACCAGCACCTGCGGGTCCGGCGTTTGCGCATCCAGTTTTTCGGTGATGATCTTGCGCAGCGCATCGGGTGAATTGCCTGCCGCTTTGATCTTGCCCGCATAGGGCACGAAGATATTGCCCGCGCCATCAACCTGCACTTCGGTCAATTGCGTGGCCGAGGCGCCTTGCGGGGCCAAAAGTCCGTTGTCGACGTTTTCCCAGATCGTCAGCATCAGCGTGTCGCCGGGGTTGATCGTGTCTGACCCCACAACGCCCGCGCGCTGGAATGCGGAGGAGAAGCCAAGCGACGGCTGCACCGAAGTGGCGCGCGTCACATGGTCATTCACGGAAATGACGAAGGCATCGCCTTGCTTCATGACCGAGCCAGAAAAGATTTCACGCTTGTTCGGGCCAGACCGGGGCAGGCCACAGGAGGCGGTCCCAAGAAGGACGGCCGAAAAACCCATCAACAGGGTTCTGCGGGTGGTTTTGGTGCTCACTGCTCGGGCTCCTGTGCGGGATTGCCGTTCATTTTTTTGCTACCATAACGGGCAAGGCAGAAAAAATCCAGCATAGTCAACTTACAACGCGTAACTGTTGCCGTGGTGCCGCGTTTCCGGCGACCAAAGCATCATAGGGATCTTCGGGCGACAACATCATATCAACCACCTGCCGAAGCAAGATGCGCCGACCGCGTGCGGCATAAAATCCGCCCGGAACTTGCGATGTTTCCAACAGGTAGTGTCTGTAGTCGCGGTAGCCCCGTGTATCTGGTCTCGCAGGTGCAGCATAAAACGCGTCGAGCGGTTGGGCCGAAACGAACTCTGGCTTGTCATAAACCGCGCGACCAAAGATACGCAGCGGCAGCCCGCGCCAAAGCACCTGTTGGCCCGCGGTGGAGTTGATTGTCACCGCAGAGCGTGCTTGCGCCAAAAGGGCAGCCAATTTGCCACCGCCAATAAAATGCACCCGGCCAGCCAATCCGTGGCGCTTTGTGGCTGCGCGGATCGTTGCGGCGAGCGGTGCACGGCCATCTTCAAGCGGATGCGCTTTGAAGACGAGGTGATGGTGGCGCGGCGCGCCTTTGGCAAACCCCTCGGCCACCAGCTCGATGAATTCGGCCTGACTTTGGAAGTTGGAGTGCATCCGCAAAGAGGCATCATGCTCAAGCTGCAACAGCACCAAATGGATCGGATGGCCCGTCAACCGCACCTTCGCGGTGGCCAAAGTCCGCTCCAGTGCCTGCCACGGCATCCAAAACAGTCGTTTGAAATAGATCCGCGCCTCATCAAAGACGGAAATCCCGCGATGCGGCGTGAAACTGCGGTAGTCGTGGTTCAGGGCGAGCACGAAGAAATGATAGAGTGCGCCATAAAAAATGTGCTGCCGGGTATCGCCCCAACGTGGCGGCGCATCGGGAAAGTCGATCTCGCTTTGGGCAAGGGCCGCGCGCATTTCGGGCAGGCTCAGCCGCATCAGCCGCGAATGGCCGTTGGCCCCGCCGCGCTCATAGGTCACCCAATAGGGGCGGAGATAGCCTTCCTCAAACACATGCACGGTGATGCCGCGCGCCTTTGCCTCGGCCACGGCTTGGGCGTGAATGGGCCGGGTATCGCCATAAAGCACAAGATCGGTGGCAGCTTTTTCATCCAAAAGCGCGGCAAACCGTGCGGGCCAAGCCTCGGGCGTGCCGTTGTAGCGGATGAAATGCGCCTTATCGCGCCAAAATGCCTGATCGCCCCGGTTAAAGCCCACGCGCCAGACCTTGGCCCCGGTCAACCGCAGCATCTGCCCCAATTGATCAAAGAAAGGCCCATGCGGACCTTGCAGCATCAAAAAGGTACGGGCGAGGGCGGCAGTCATTGTCTCTCCGGGGTGGGCGATCCCTTTTGGCCTGCCCGCGTGGCAGAGTCACGGAGAAATCGGGGCGAAAACCGGATCATCCCGCTCTTGAGGGCCGCAAATGGGCTTCCGCGACGGCAAGACGCATTTTCGCGCCGGTCTTGTGCACCCATGCGTCGGGGCCAAGCCTTGCGCGCAAGGCCTGCGCAAGCTAGGCAGGACCAAATCAGGCAGAGGAAAAGCCATGTTCACCGGAATCGTCACCGATCTGGGCGAGATCGTCAGTCTTGAAAAAACCGGCGACCTGCGCGCCCGCATCCGCAGCAGCTACGATATGGCCACGGTCGATATTGGCGCCTCGATTGCTCATGCAGGCGTGTGCCTGACGATCATCGCCACCGGCGCCGATTGGTATGATGTGCAAATCTCGGGCGAGACGGTCTCTAAAACCAATATCGGTGATTGGGCTGTCGGCAAACGCATCAACCTAGAGCGCGCGCTGAAAGTCGGCGACGAGCTGGGCGGCCATATCGTTTCGGGCCATGTCGATGGCGTGGCTGAAATCACCGCGATGGTGGACGAGGGGGAAAGCACCCGCTTCACCTTCCGCGCCCCCGAGGCGCTGGCCAAATATATCGCGCCGAAAGGCTCGGTCGCGCTTGATGGCTGCTCGCTCACCGTGAACGAGGTGGACGGGTGCAGCTTTGGCATCAACTTCATCCCGCACACCAAGGCCGTGACCAGTTTTGGCGCGTCCAAGGTGGGCGATAAGGTCAATTTGGAAATCGATACGCTCGCGCGCTATGTCGCGCGGCTGACGGAGTGGAAGGCATGACGAACCCGGTGGACAAGTCCGGCGCACACGACAAACCCGGCCCGGTGGAGCAAAGCTACCACGACGCCATCTCGACGATTGATGAGATCATCGAAGACGCCCGCAACGGCAAGATGTTCATTCTGGTCGATCACGAAGACCGCGAGAATGAAGGCGATCTGATCATTCCGGCGCAAATGGCGACGCCCAATGCGATCAACTTCATGGCAACGCATGGCCGGGGCCTTGTTTGCCTCGCGCTGCCGGCGAGCCGGATCGAAGCTTTGGGCCTGCCGCTGATGGCCTCGTCGAACTCGTCGCGTCACGAAACGGCTTTCACCGTGTCGATTGAAGCGCGTGAAGGCATTTCGACCGGCATTTCGGCGCATGACCGCGCCCGCACTGTCGCTGTCGCCATTGATCCGACCAAAGGCCCCGCCGATATTGCAACGCCGGGGCACCTGTTCCCGCTGCGCGCGCGCGAAGGCGGCGTTCTGGTGCGCGCGGGTCATACCGAAGCGGCTGTCGATATTTCGCGCCTTGCCGGGCTGAACCCCTCGGGCGTGATTTGTGAAGTAATGAACGAAGACGGCACAATGGCCCGTCTGCCCGACCTCATCGCCTTCGCGCAGATGCACAATATCAAAATCGGCACGATCTCGGATCTGATCGCCTATCGTCGCCGCTATGACAGCCTCGTGCGCGAAACCAAACAACGCGCCGTGACCTCGATCTACGGTGGTGATTGGTCGATGCGTGTCTTTACCGACCAGACCGAGGGTGCCGAGCATATCGTTTTGTCCAAAGGCGATATTTCGACCGATGAGCCGGTGCTGGTGCGGATGCATGCCCTTGACCCGCTCGCGGATGTGCTGGGCCTCAATGCTGCCAAAGCGGGCGATCTGGGCCGCGCGATGGAGGCGATTGCCGCCGAGGGGCGCGGCGTTGTCGTGCTTTTGCGGGAAACCTCCGCCAAAATGGTGCTGCCGGGCGAAGCTAGCCCGCAAACCTTGCGCCAATACGGCTTGGGCGCGCAAATTCTGCTCGCGCTTGGTCTGACGCATCTCAAGCTGCTGACCAATTCGCCCGCGCCGAAACTGGTGGGCATCGAAGGCTATGGCCTGATCATCGAAGAAACGCGGGGCTACTAAGATGGCGGGGAATGAAAGCCACCACGTCTTGGACCTGCCGAGCTTCACCGATCCGGTGAAAATGCTGATCGTGGTCGCGCCTTACTATAAAGACATCGCTGACAATATGATTGCCGGCGCCAAGGCCACCGCTGAAAAAGTGGGGGCCTCGGTCGATATTGTGGAAGTGCCCGGCGCGCTCGAAATTCCGACCGCGATTGGCATGGCGAGCCGCATGGCCGATTACGATTGTTATGTGGCGCTGGGCTGTGTGATCCGGGGCGAGACCACCCATTATGATACTGTTTGCAATGATAGTTCGCGTGGGCTGACGCTTTTGGGGCTGCAAGGGCTTTGCATCGGCAATGGCATCCTGACGGTGGAAAACCGCTCGCAAGCCGAGGTGCGCGCAGACCCCGCTGATCAAGATAAGGGCGGTGGCGCTGCTGCTGCGGCCTTGCATCTTGTCGCGCTCTCGCGCAAATGGGCCAACCGGACGAAGGGAATCGGCTTCCGCCCCGCAGGCGAAGAGTTCCGCATCGCCGGTGAGACCGAAGGACCGAGCCGCGCATGACCGATACTGCCCCCGAAACGCCGAACGAACCCCCGAAGAAACTGAGCCCGGAAGACAAACGCCGGATGCGCTCGGCTGCGCGGCTGTATGCTGTGCAGGCGCTGTTTCAGATGGAAGCGGCGGGGCAGGGGGCAGATCGCGTGGCGCGCGAGTTTGAAAGCTTCCGTTTTGGCATGGTCACCGAAGAGGGCGAGGAATTGGCAGAGGGCGATTATTCGCTTTTCCGTCGCGTGCTCGACGATGCGGTGATGTGGCAGGCAAAAATCGACCAAGCCACCGACCGCGCGCTGGTGGCGAAATGGCCGATTGACCGGATCGACCCGGTGATCCGTGCGCTGTTCCGCGCGGCTGGGGCCGAAATGGTCAACCCGGCGACACCGATCAAAGTGGTGATCAACGAATTCGTGGACGTGGCCCGTGCCTTCTTCCCGGAAGGCCGCGAGCCGAAATTCGTCAATGCGGTGCTTGATCACATGGCGCGCGAAATCCGCCCCGAGGCGTTCTAAAACGCGCCTCGCTGCTTGTTGTATCGGCCACATATCTTATTTTGTCGATATTTTGTGACGTTGGTGCGGCATTTTGGCAAAATTGCGGTATCAATCTCACAAATCTGCGCTAGAATGATTCCAACGCAGGAGGAATCGACATGCCGCAGTTGGTGCGTCTGTACATCCGGAACGTGATCTTCGGGGCCGGTCTTTCGGCCGTCTTCGTGGGTCTGTTGCTTGGGTTCAATGTGGCGAACCTCCGCCACCTGATCTTGTCCTCCGATATTGGCTATATCGCTCTGGCGCTGCTGTTTGTGTTTAACGCAGTGGTTTTTTCCGGCGTGCAATTCGGCATTGCTGTGATGAGCATGGCCGAAAAAGAAGACCCGCCGGGGGGTGGCAAACGCGATGCGATCCCGCTGGGGATGGCGCGTGACATGGTCGCCATTCCGGTCCCGGTCGACAGAAATACCCGATACAAGAACGTCAAGAAGCCGTACTGAACCCTCCGGACAGAAAGGCCCCTCGCTACCAAGCGGGGGGTTTTTCTTTGTGTGGGAAGACTGCGGGACAGTGCTGACGGCAAATGAAAAAGCCGGGGGCAGGGCCCCCGGCGGATCGCATGTAAGATTGGTCTCGGCTGCGTGGCTTAGTTCACCGGCACGGCGACAAAGCGCGGCTCGCCGCCACGGCGGATCAACAGCAGAACCGATTTGCGGCCTCCCTCACGCGCCTCGCTCACCCGAGCGTGCAGATCGGACACATCCAAAACAGGTTGTTGCCCGGCCTCGACGATCACATCGCCCTGACGCAAACCTTTGTCGAAAGCTTCGCTGGTTTCGTCGATATCGGTCACCACCAGACCTTTGGTATCGGCAGAGAGGTTCATTTCAGAGCGCAGCGCATCCGAGAGCGGGCTGAGCGACATGCCCAGCACTTCGCCCTTGCTCGCCTCAGGCGACATCCCCTCGCTGCTGCCACCATCGGCGCCTTCGGCCAATTCGCGTTGGCCGAGCGTCACCAAAAGCGTTTGCTCTTTGCCGCCGCGCATCACCACAACGCGCACGGCTTCGCCCACCGGGGCATCGGCGACACGGCGCACCAGATCTTTGCTGTCTTTGACCGGATTGCCATCAAAGCTGATGATCACATCGCCCGATTCCATGCCTGCATCATTGGCCGGGCCGGGGGGCACATCGGAGACCATCACACCCTCAGGTGTCGTCAGCTCCATCGCCTCGGCCATATCGGGGGTCACATCTTGGATCTTCACCCCAAGCCAGCCGCGCCGCGTTGCGCCAAATTCTTTCAACTGGCTGACGACCTTGGACACGACATTCGAGGCCATCGAGAAGCCAATCCCGATCGAGCCGCCGTTGGGCGACATGATCGCGGTGTTGACGCCAATCACCTTGCCATCGGTGCTAAAGAGCGGCCCGCCCGAGTTGCCCCGGTTGATCGCCGCATCGGTCTGAATGTAATCGTCATAGGTCCCGGAAAGTTCGCGGTTGCGCGCTGAGACGATGCCGACCGAGGTCGAGAAACCCTGGCCCAGCGGGTTGCCCATCGCCATTACCCAATCGCCTTCGCGCATCGTGTCACTGTCGCCAAAGGTGACGAAGGGCAGGGGCTTGTCGCTTTCCACCTTCAAAAGCGCGATGTCGGTTTTCGGATCGGTGCCGACCAGTTTTGCGTCAAGCTTTTGGCCACCCGAAAACTCGATCGAGATTTCATCGGCATTCTCGATCACGTGGTTGTTGGTGACGATGTAACCGTCTTCCGAGATCACAAAGCCAGAGCCAAGCGCATCCGAGCGGTGCGGGCGCGAGGGCATGTTGTTGCCCGGCCCATTCGGCATGCCAAACTCACGGAAGAAATCTTCGAAGGGCGAGCCTTTGGGGAAGCCCGGCATGCCCCCTGCAGGCTCGGTCACCACAGTGGAGGTGGTGATCATCACCACCGCCGGTTTCACCTGTTGCACCAGATCGGCAAAGCTTTCGGGTGCGGCGAAGGCATGGGCCGGGTCAACCGGGCTCAGCACCAGCGCAGTTGACAAAAGCGCAGCACCCAGAAGCGATTTCGCCAGCCGCGGCGCGGTTTCCAGCTTCAGCATCCGTAGGGGGGCGGTGGTGGTCATTCGGCGTTTCTCCCGTTAGTCGTCTTGGCCGGGCGGTTCCGGCGTCGCGTCGATAAAAAGCCTAAGCGGCCTCGGGTTCAAATGAAAGCCCGTCGCGGTGCGTAAATTCGCTGTGAAACATGTGAAACGAAGCAAAACACTCAGATAACTACGCGCACAAGTGCCACAATGGCCACGCCGCCCGCCACAGAGATCAGCCCAAGGCGGCGCCGCGCCTCTGGCCCGAGGCTCACCAAAAAGGCCAAAACCTCTTCAAAACGCGAAGGGGCCAGCGCAAGCGCCAGCCCCTCGATCACGAACACAAGCCCCAAGGCTGTGAAGATCGCACTCATCAGTTTTCGCTACCCGTTTCCGGTGCGGCCTCGAGCGAGCGTACGAACCGTTGATAGTCGAAGTACAGGCTATCGGGTTCGGTAACGACCGAGGTCGAGTTTGCCTTCAAGCTGTCGGCATAGAATTGCAGCGCGCGGGTGAAGGCAAAGAAGCTTTCATCCTTGCCATAGGCTTCGGCATAGATCGCGTTGCGTTCCGCATCGGCCTGACCGCGCACGATCTCGGCTTGCTTGCGCGCTTCCGAGGTCAGTTCCACCACTTGACGGTCGGCGGAGGCACGGACGCGTTGCGCCGCCTCGCCACCACGGGCGCGTTCATCCGCCGCTTCCCGCTGCCGTTCCGCCCGCATCCGCTCATAGGTGGATTGCAAGTTTTGGTCGGGCAGGTCGGTGCGAGTCAGACGCACGTCGATCACGTCAATGCCAAGCGCATTGGCTTCGCGCCGGGCGATATTGCGGATCTGGTTCATCAACGCGGTCCGGTCATCCGACAAGACGGCGGTCGACGGCACAGAGCCCATCACTTCGCGGATCGCATTGTTCAAGATGCCATCAAGACGGTTCTTGGCAAAGCCTTCGCCGCCGCCGCCCACCGCTTCGCGGAACTTCACCGCGTCAACGATGCGCCAACGCGCGAAAGCATCCACGACAAGGCGGCGGTCATCCAGCGGGGTCACTTCGAGCGGTTGCGTCGATAGCGCCAAAATCCGGTCGTCATATTTGACGACATTTTGGAACAGCGGGATCTTGAAGCCAATGCCCGGTTCGGTGCGTGAGGACACGACCTCACCGAACTGCAGCACCAGCGCCTTTTCGCGTTCATCCACGGTGTAGATGGACGACAGCGCCACGCCGAGCGCGATCACGCCCACCGGAATAAGCAATTGTGCGCGCATCAGTTGTTCCCCCCGGTGCTCATGGGCCGCAGACGGTCAAGCGGCAGATAGGGCACGGTGCCCGCCTCGCCGTCGATCACCACCTTGTTCACGCCGCCAAGGGTCTGGCTCATGGTTTCGTAGAACATCCGCCGTTTCGTCACGTCCGGCGCCTTGCGATATTCCTCATAGACCGAGGTAAAGCGCGCCGCTTGACCTTGCGCATCGTTCACCACTTGGGCGCGATAGGCTTCGGCCTGTTGGGCGATTTGCGCGGCTTGACCGCGCGCCTCTGCCGTCACTTTGTTGGCATAGGCATCGGCTTCTTTTTCCAGCTTGTCGCGCTCTTGTTGCGCGGCTTGCACGTCCCGGAAGCTGTCAATCACCTCGCGCGGCGGGTCAGCGCGGTTAAAGTTCACCCGCACGATATTGATGCCCGCTTGATAGCTATCGAGCGTGCCCTGCACGGCGGTGCGCAGATCGGCGGCAATCACACCGCGGTCACGGTTCAGGATCGGCGCCAGTTCCGAACGTGCGATGATGTCACGCATCGCCGATTCCGACACCGCACGGATCGTGTCTTCCGGGTCGGCAAGGTTGAACAGGAATTTTTGCGGGTCCGAGACGTTCCAGACGATCTGGTAGTTCACATCAACGATGTTTTGGTCGCCCGTCAGCATCAGGCCCGAATCCATATCACCGCCGCGCCCGGTGCCAATTTCCGTGGTGCGTTCGTCGGTCACCGGGATCACCTCGGCCGTGACAACGGGCCAAGGCGCGAAGTTCAGACCCGGATTGCCGGTGGCATTGTATTTGCCGAACATCAGTTCGACCGAGCGTTCGTTTTGCTGAACGGTGTAAAAGGAGCTCCACGCCCAAACCGCCAAAAGGGCCAAGGCCCCAATGCCGAGCGTGCCGAGCGTGAAGGCGGGGCCATTGCCGCCACCGCCACCCGAGCGGCCCCCATTGCCAGAACGCCCGCCCATCAGCACGCGCAGGCCCTCGGAGCCCTTTTTCATCAGCTCATCAATCTCGGGGATCGAATTGTTGCTGTCTTGCGGGCGGCGCGGGCCGGGGCGGCGCGGCGGTTCGCGGTCATCGCCGCCGCCAGAGCCCCAAGGTCCTCCGTTGGTCATTGTTTCCTCACCTTTGATCTCTCTGCCCCGAAGTGGGGATCATCTGCTGAAATTCAAGCGTTTTCGTCATGTTTGATGCGGTTATTGATGCCGCACGGGCGACCGCATCGTCACCAATTCTTCCGCCATGGTCGGATGCACGGCGCAGGTTTCGTCAAACTGGTCTTTCGTGGAGCCCATCTTCATCGCGATGGCGGCCAGTTGGATCATCTCGCCCGCTTCCGGGGCGACGATGTGGCAACCCAAAACCTTGCGGCTTTCTTTGCAGACCACAAGCTTCATCAGCACGCGGTCGTCGGCCCCTGCAAAGGCGGAGCGCATCGGCCGGAACGCCGAGACATAAACCTCGATCGAGCCTTGTTTTCGTGCGTCTTCTTCGCTCAAACCACAGGTGCCAAATTCCGGCCGGGTAAAGACCGCCGAAGCGATCAGATCATGGTCGATCTTGCGCGGCGTTGCGCCAAAGATCGTATCGGCAAAAGCATGGCCCTCGCGGATCGCCACCGGAGTGAGGTTCACGCGGTCGGTCACATCGCCCACGGCAAAGATCGATGGCACATTGGTTTGCGACCATTCATCCACCACGATCGCGCCGTTGTGGGCTTGCGTCACACCCGCGCTTTCAAGCCCAAGGCCTTCTGTATTCGGCACGCGGCCCGTGGCATAGACGACGGCGTCAAATTCCTGCACCCGGCCATCGCCCGCATGGGCGGTCAAGCCGGTTTCGGTTTTCGTCACCCGGTCGATGATCACGTTTTCATGCACGTCAATGCCACGCGCTTTCATCCGCTCGACAATCAAATCGCGGCATTCGGTGTCAAACGTCCGCAACAGCGGCGAGCGGTTCCATTGCGCGACTTGGCTGCCCAGCCCTTGGAACACACAGGCAAATTCAGAGGCGATATAGCCCCCGCCCACGATCAACAGCCGCTTCGGCAGCGTCTCAAGATGGAACAGATCGTTTGAGGTGAGCACATGTTCACACCCCTCAAAATGCGGCACAAAGGGGCGCCCGCCGACTGCGACCAGAATATGCTTGGCGCTGACGGTCGTGCCATCGGCCAATTGCACCTCATGCGGGCCCGCGATGGTGGCGCGCTGGTTGTACACGGTGACCCCGGCATTTTCTTGCCCCGCGCGGTAAACGCGCTCCAGCCGGTCAAGTTCGGCATGGAGTTTGGCGCGGAGGGCGAGCCAGTCAAAGGTGCCGATCTCGGCGCTCCAGCCGTAAGCTTGCGCTTCTTCCACCGCACCGGGCATGGAGGAGGCGAAAACCATCAGCTTTTTCGGCACACAGCCCCGAATGACACAGGTGCCGCCCATGCGGTCTTCCTCGGCCAAGGCCACCTTCGCGCCGTAGCCTGCCGAAATACGAGCCGCGCGCACGCCGCCCGACCCGCCGCCGATCACGAAGAGGTCGAAATCGAAGCTCATTTGCCGTCCTTTCCCTGCGCGGCTCTGATACCGCCCCAAGGATTTAGCCCTGCCTGCCCCGAAGAACAAGGCAAGCGCGCAAATGTGCCGGGTTTTGACGGGCTTTACTGGCCTGCGGCCCCAAGGCTCGGGACACGCGCCACCAGTTCCGCGCGCCAAGCGGCGTTTTCTTCCTTGGTCATCACCCAGCCGGGGATGGACAATTTGCGCAGCCGCACCGCCGCTTTGCCGCCTGCGGTGGCGGGGTCTTCGTCTTTGTCGTGCAACTCGCTGTAGCTGACCGAGGTGTATTTGCCCCAAAACCGCGCCACTTCCAGCCGATCATGGCGGAAGACGAGCGCCGGGCGCGGCATCGACCACAGCACCCAAGCCAAAAAGAAGCACAAGACCGCGCCGACAAGGCCCGAGACCGAATGCCAGATCATCCCGTCTTCGCCGCCCCCGCGCAGCATCTCGACCAGCCCCAAAACCGGCGAGATCGCCTGCACAAGGCCAATCAGAATGATCCCCGCCGCCCAAAGGTGGGGCATGAGCGCGCGGCCCTGTACAACAAGGTCTGGGCGATGATCTGCTTGCGGGGTCATGTCAGCCTCGTGTCAACCTGCGGTCAATCAAGGTCCGCAAAGATATTGGCGTCTTCGGCAAAGTCGATGCGTTCTTGTGTCACCGAGCCAGCGTTGATGTCGCGCAACTCCACCGCGCCATCGGGCCCGCCAATGATCACCATGTCGCAAATGTCGATGAAAAGCCCGTTTTCCACGACACCCGGAATTTGGTTCAACGCCATCGCCAATTGGCGCGGGTTGGAGATGCGGTTGAGGTGCAAATCCACAATGTGGTTGCCCTCATCCGTGATATAGGGCTGCGAGCCATTGAGGCGCAGCGTCGTTTGCCGCCCCAAAACCTCGACCGAGATCAGCATTTCTTCAATCAGCGCGCGGGTGGTCTGCCAGCCAAAGGGCACCACTTCCACCGGCAACGGGAAAGCGCCAAGGCTCACCACTTCTTTCGACGCGTCCGAAATCACGATCATCCGGTCAGAGGCCGTAGCGACGATCTTTTCTTGCAACAGCGCCCCGCCGCCGCCTTTGATCAGGTTCAACTCGCCGTCAAATTCATCAGCGCCGTCAATCGTCAGGTCGAGCCATTTCGCTTCATCAAGCCCGACAACCGGAATGCCCACTTGCCGCGCAAGGTCGGCGGTGCGGCTCGAGGTCGGCACGCCGGTGATCCGCAGCCCCTCTTCGCGCACCAATTCGCCCAAGCAGCGCACCATCCAAGCGGCGGTCGAGCCCGTGCCAAGGCCCACCTTCATCCCGTCTTCGACGAAATCGACAGCACGGCGCGCGGCGGCGAATTTCGCCTTATCGATGGGGGAAAGCTCGGCGGGCATGGGCAACTCCTTGGTCAGAACGCGCGCAAAATGGTTACCCGCGCGTTATAGCCAAGCGATTGCCCCCGTGCGAGCGATATTTACCCCATTTCTGCGGCTTAAGTGCCGCTGCGTCAGGTGCCGAGGGTGAGCTTGAGCCCCGCCACGGCGGCGGGCCCCTTGCCGCCGCGATAAGAGAGGATCATCCGCTCCACCTTGGCGGGCGGTACAATCGGGCGCGCGGGCAGGCCATGCAGCGGATCTTCTGCCAATTCACGACGCAAAGCCTGCGCCTGCTGCGGTTCAATCAGCGACAGCGCGCGCGGTCCGGCCAAAAGGCTTTCCGCACGCGCATTTTCGGCGAAAATCACCTCATGCTCGGGCATCAGCACATGCACCCATTCGATGCGTTTGCACGGCAGCCGTGTGATCCCGGGTAGGCCGACAAGCGTTTTCGCCGCCACCAACACCTCTTCGCCGACCAAAGGTCCGGCGGTCGGGCGCAACAGCACCCGATGCTGACCAGAAAGATAAAGCGCGCGGTCATTGTTCAGCACACCCGGCGCGATCCGCACCGGGGCGGAGCGTCCGCGCCCGTTCACGCGCCAGCGCCCAACCCAATCCACCGGGCGAAAGCCATTGTCAGAGGTTTGCAGCTTGTCACCGGGTTGCAGCGTTTCCACGGGTTTCGGCCCACGCCGGGTGGCGATCAGCGTGCCCGCCGCAAAACAGACGGCCATCGCCGTATAGGCCACCGTTGGGTCATCCGATTCGATGGCGACGATCTGGTAGTCGCGCCCCGCCAAAAGCCGCTCAGAAGAGGCGATGCCATGCACATCACCTTCAAATTCAAGCACATAGATCGTGATGTTGTCCGCCGGGTCGCTTGAGCCGACGGGGCGCACGACATAGGAATATTCCGTCTCCACATCGCCTGCGCCCCCGGAGCCATAACTCACCCCATCAAACACCATCGGCGCCACCAGTTCCTGATCGCCATCCGCATCTTCAAAGATCGAGTCGTCATCAGACAGCGTGACAAAGCGCAGGCTGGCGGCCGGGTTAATGGTAAAGGTCGTGGCGCCCACGGTGTCAGGATTCGCGACAGCATTCGACCCGAAGGGATCCGGGCCGGAAATAATCAAATCCGATAGTTGCCAAGCGCCAAAAGTTGGCATGACTGCTCCATTCTTTAGGGGCAGTTTGCCGGGCAAGGGTGAAATTGCGCTTAACGCATTTACCGATTTACTATGGTCATGCGCCGCAAACGTGGCTCACCGCTTGCGTGCGTGCAAATGTCGCTTTCGCACCTGCTGAAAGCCACGCAGCAGTGCAGCATGGCGCAAAGGGAGTGCGCGATGTTTCTGAGCGTTTTCGATATCTTCAAAGTCGGCGTCGGGCCGTCTTCTTCGCATACGATGGGGCCGATGGTGGCAGGCGGGCGGTTTTTGGACGCGCTCCGGGCCTCGCCGTTTCATCCGCAGTCTTTGCGGGTGCATTTGCATGGGTCACTGGCCTTCACCGGCAAGGGCCACGCCACCGACCGCGCCACGATTTTGGGGCTCGCGGGCTTTTTGCCCGAAAGCTACGATCACGAGGCGGCAGAGGCGGCCTTGGCCGAAAACCGCGCCACGCATCTTCTGGTGCCCGAAGGGCTCGCCGCGCTGCAGTTCGACCCCGAGCATGATCTGATCTTTGATTACGGCGCCCCGCTGCCCGGCCATGCGAATGGCATGGTGATCGAGGCGCGCGACGCGCAAGGCGACGTGATCTTGCGCGAGACTTATTATTCCATCGGCGGCGGCTTCGTGCTGACGGAGGCGGAACATACGGCGGTGGATGACCGCGCGCTTTCTACCCCTTCGGCGGTGCCGTTCCCGTTCCGCTCGGCGGCGGAAATGCTGACGATGGCCCATGCCTCTGGGCTGTCGATTGCGCAGATGAAATGGCGCAACGAATGCCGCTTCCGCTCAGAGCAAGAAATCTCCGACGGGCTCGCGCGGGTTTGGCAGGTGATGAACGATTGCCTCAACCGTGGTTTGGAGCTTGATGGCGAGCTTCCGGGCGGGCTGCGGGTGAAGCGTCGCGCCAAAGCGATTCACGAGGCGCTTTTGGCCGAGCGCGGCATGAACCTTGCCGCGCCGCATACGATCAACGACTGGATTTCCTGCTACGCGATGGCGGTGAACGAGGAAAACGCCGCCGGAGGGCAGGTGGTAACGGCCCCCACCAATGGCGCGGCGGGGGTGCTGCCTGCGGTGATCCGTTACTGGCTCGACCATGTGCCGGGCGCGACCTCCAGCCGGGTGGGGGAGTTTTTGCTCACCGCAGCGGCTGTGGGGGGCATCATCAAAACCAATGCCTCCATCTCGGGCGCGGAATGCGGCTGTCAGGCCGAGGTCGGCTCGGCGGCCGCAATGGCAGCGGCGGGTTTGGCGGCTGTGCTCGGCGGCACGCCCGAGCAGATCGAAAACGCGGCTGAAATTGCGCTTGAACACCATTTGGGGATGACCTGCGACCCGGTCAAAGGGCTGGTGCAGGTGCCCTGCATTGAGCGCAACGGGCTTGGCGCGATCAAGGCGATCTCGGCGGCGTCTTTGGCGCTGCGCGGCGATGGCACGCATTTCGTGCCGCTGGATGCGGCAATTGAAACGATGCGCCAAACGGGCCGCGACATGCATGAACATTACAAAGAAACGAGCCTTGGCGGGCTCGCCGTCAACGTGCCGAACTGCTGAGATCGAGGCTCAAGGGGCGCTGCCCATCTTTGCCTTCGCGTTGGTGAGAATAACCTCGGGGAGCAGACAGCCCCCCAAGGTTTGGCTTTGATTACAGCGCGCGCCACCCAATATCGCGGCGGAAGAAGCCCTCTGGCCAGTCAATTTGCGCGACCATTTCATAGGCGCGGCTTTGCGCCTCTTGCAGGGTCACACCGCGCGCGGTGACATTGAGCACGCGGCCCCCGGTGGCGATGATCTGGCCGTCTTTCGAGGCCGTGCCCGCGTGGAAGACCATCTGGCTGGAGGTCTCAGGAAGGGCGTCGAGCCCGTTGATCACGCTGCCTTTTTCATAAGCGCCGGGGTAGCCTTTGGCGGCCATCACCACGGTCATCGCGTGATCCTCGGCCCAAGTGGCTTGCACCTCATCAAGGCGCCCTTCGGCGCAGGCTTGCATCAGGTCCAGCGCCTGCGCGCCAAGCCGCATCATCAGCACCTGGCATTCCGGGTCGCCAAAGCGGACATTGTATTCCACAAGCCGCGCATTCCCATTTTCGATCATCAGCCCGGCATAAAGCACGCCTTGGAAGGGGGTGCCGCGCTTGGCCATTTCCGCCACCGTGGGGCGGATGATTTGGTCAAGCACCTGCTCTTGCAGCTCGGCGCTTAGCACCGGGGCGGGGGAATAGGCCCCCATGCCGCCAGTGTTCGGCCCGGTATCGCCTTCACCCACACGCTTGTGGTCTTGCGCGGTGCCCACGGGCAGCACGTTCACGCCATCTGAGAGCACAAAGAAGCTCGCTTCCTCGCCCGCCATAAACTCTTCAATCACCACCTCGGCCCCGGCGTCGCCAAAGGCCCCGCCGAAAATCTCGCGCAGGCCCGCTTCGGCTTCTTCCAGCGTCATCGCGACGATCACGCCTTTGCCCGCCGCCAGACCATCGGCCTTCACAACAATCGGCGCGCCTTGGGTGCGGACATAGTCAAGCGCCGGGTCCAGTTCGGCAAAGCGTGCCCAAGCGGCGGTGGGGGCGCCGCAGGCATCGCAAACCTCTTTCGTGAAGGCTTTGGAGGCCTCAAGCTGGGCCGCCGCCGCAGAAGGGCCAAAGCAAGGCACACCGGCGGCGCGCAACGCATCGCCCACACCCGCAGCCAAGGGGGCTTCCGGCCCAATGATCACAAAATCAATCGCGTTTTCTTCAACACAGGCAAGCACTGCCGAGGTGGAGCACGGATCAATCGCCGCGAGTTCCGCCAGCAGCCCAATCCCTGCATTGCCTGGGGCCACAATCAGCCGGTCGCATTTCGGGTTTTGTTTCACCGCCCAAGCAAGCGCATGTTCGCGCCCGCCGCTGCCCAAGATCAGAATGTTCATGCCTATGTCCCCTTTCGGCTCTTGGCCTCGGCTTTCGGGTCTTCTAGGGTTTCGCCACCCCACAGGCAAGGCAACATGGACCTGATCGACGACAGCCCCGGCCCAGACGGCCCCTCTAACGCCCATGATTATACCGTCTCAGAAATTTCTGGTGCGGTGAAACGGGTGATTGAGGGGGAATTTGGTCGTGTGCGGGTGCGCGGGGAAGTGGGGCGGGTAAGCCGCCCGTCTTCGGGTCATATGTATTTTGACCTTAAAGACGCCAATGCCGTGATCTCTGCCGTTAGCTGGAAGGGGCAGGTGGCGCGGATGCAAATCCGCCCCGAAGAGGGGATGGAGGTGATTGCAACGGGCAAGCTGACCACTTTCCCCGGCCAATCGCGCTATCAGCTGATTGTCGAGACGGTGGAGCCCGCAGGTGCGGGCGCACTGATGGCCATGCTTGAAGCACGGCGCAAGCAATTGGCGGCTGAGGGGCTTTTTGACCCTGCGCGCAAACGTGCGCTGCCCTATCTGCCCGAGGTGATTGGGGTGGTGACCTCGCCCTCTGGTGCGGTGATCCGCGATATTTTGCACCGTCTACGCGACCGCTTCCCGCGCCGGGTGCTGATTTGGCCGGTTGCTGTGCAAGGCCAAGCCTGTGCGGCGGAAGTAAGTGCCGCCATTCGCGGGTTCAATGCGCTGACCCCGGGCGGGCCGATCCCGCGCCCGGATTTGTTGATTGTTGCGCGCGGCGGTGGCTCGCTGGAAGACCTTTGGGGCTTCAACGAAGAGGCTGTGGTGCGCGCGGCGGCAGAAAGCCAGATCCCGCTGATTTCCGCCGTGGGGCACGAAACCGACACGACCTTGATTGATTACGCGTCGGATCGGCGCGCACCCACACCGACGGCGGCGGCAGAGATTGCGGTGCCGGTGCGGGCAGAGCTTTTGGCGCGGCTCAACGAGATGGAGGCACGCTCAAAACGCGCTTTGCTGCATCGGCTCGATGCGCGCCGCCAACGGCTTTCGGACCTTTCGCGCGGTTTGGGGCGGCCACAGGCGTTGATTGCGCCGAAACGTCAGCGCTTTGATCTGACAGCCGACCGACTTTTGCCCGCGCTGGATCGGTTGGTGGTGAAGAAGCGCGCAGCTTTTGCCACGCTTGCCGCGCAGGTCTCTCCCCGGCTTTTGCAAAGTTATCTGCGGCACGAGGGGCAAAAACTTGCGGGGCTCTCTGAGCGGCTTGCGCAGGCGCAAAAGGCGCGGCTCGTGCAGGCGCATGAGCGGCTGGAACGGCTCGAGCGGCTGCGTCAAACCTTGGGCTATACCGAGACCTTGCGGCGCGGTTATGCCGTGGTGCGGGGCCCCGGCGATACGGTGCTCACAACCGCGCAAGCGGCGGGGCAGGCCGGAGCATTTGAGGTGGAATTTGCCGATGGGCGCTTGGCAGTGAGCGCCGGGGCGGGCGAGGTGGGAACGCGTGCCCCAGACGCGCCGAAGGCTCCAACGCCCAAACCCGCGCCAAAGCCGCGCGCCAAGAAAAAAGACACCCCGCCAGAGCAAGGCTCGCTTTTCTAAGCCCGCCGATCAGACCCCGATTTCCGGGCCAGGGCAGTTGAGCGGTGTGTTGACCTCTTCCAGCGAGACAAGCGGCGCACCTTCGCGATTGCCCTCGAACCACGCAACCAGCGCATCGCCGCTTTGGTGGAAGGTCCAGCATTGCAGGCCCACTTGCTGGGAGTGGTAGTCAAAGCAAATCTGGTCATTCATCGCAAACCAGTCGCCTTCCTCGCATTGTCCTTCGGCAAAGGCCCATACGACTTTGCGACCGGGGCGGTATTGCTCCACCCCATAGACCTCGCCGCCCGAGGAATAGGTGATCGTTTTGCCAAGCGTCAGTTGGTCAAACTGATCCGCGCTCAGCGGCGGGCCGACCTCTTCCGCCGTGGCGGCAAGCGGTGCAAGGCAGAGGGCAAGGGCAATCAGGCTGGGGCGCATGCGGGACTCCTTTTGCGCAAGATAGCGTCAAAGGGGGCACCCCGCAAAGCCACGGCTGCGTGAGGGGGCATCCTCACGCTTGCGGGGCGATGGTGACCTTGGGCACGTCCTCTGCCACCGCTTTGCGCAAAGCCAGCACCCGATGATCCATCACCGAGAACCATTTCGCGGGCCAAAGCGCGAGCGCCGACATCACCCGCAGGCTGCGCGGCAAGATCGGGCGGCCTGTCGCCTCCGTTTCGCCCAGTTGCAGCGCGGGATAGGGGCGCGCGGGATGGGCATGGTGGTCGGCATGGCGCGGCGCATTGAGCATCATCAGCGAGGAGGCGGTTTCGCGCGCATCCCAGCTGTGCAGTTCGGTCGCTGGTTCATATTGGCCGGGGGTGAGTTCGCGGCGCAAAAGGCCGTAATGCTGCACGTAATCGCTGAGCAAAAGCTGCATCTGAGCCAATGTGCAAAGCGCGACATAGGCGATAAGCCCCGTCCAACCAAAGAAAAGCACCGATCCGATCAGGAACCACGATCCGCCCAAAACGTAGATCACGTAAGGATTGAGCGCCTTGATCCGCTGTTTGAGCGTGGGCTTTCGCCCCAAAGCGTCGCGGCGTTGTGCATCGCGCGCCTTTTCTACCGCCAAGCCCGCCTCAAAGCCGCCACGCCATGCGCGCGGCAGGTAGGCCCAGAAGCTTTCGTTCAACGTGGCGGTGGCCGGATCTTTCGGGGTGGCGACGGCAGTATGGTGCACCAGCCGATGCGCGCTGACGTGGTGGCCGTAAAGCAGCGAGATATAGACCCATTTGCCAAGCGCAAAGAGCTTGCGCTCGCCCCGGTGGATCAGCTCATGCGCATTGGCATTAGAGACTTGGCCAAACCAAAGACCCGCAGCCAGCAGGACCAAAATCCGGTTTGGCCACCCAAGGCCCGAAAAGCCCGCAACCGCGCCCACGGTCGCAACCAATAGCACGAAATGCATCACCGCCACCGCTTGGGAGAGCAAATCGGCTGCAGGAAACGCGGCCCCTTCGGGCGCATCCGGGGCGGGTTTCGGCAGGCGATGGTCCAAGTAATCAACGCCCAGCAAAATCCACAAAAGTGCGATCGCAGGCCAAACCCCGCCATAAAGCGCGCCAAGCAAGATCAGCGCGGCAGGCGTGAGCGACAAAATCGCAAAGGATTTCACATCAGGAATATCGCGCCCCAGCGTGCGCAAACCGCGCAACGCGCCCGTCAGGGCGGAAAAGGGCAGTTCTTTCGGGGAGTCGGTCATAGCTTTTTCTCCGGCAGGGAAAGGGCCGTGCTTTGCCCCTGCTTACTCAAAAAGACTGGCGTGGAGGGGGGTGACGACTTGCCGCGTCAGCGCTTTTGTGGCCCATTGCGTGCATGTCTGCTGTTCCTTTGCTCGCCTTGCCGTTTTTCTGTGCTGCGTTGGTTTTGGCGCTTTGGCAAGGAGTGGCTTTTGTGGGGGCGCCTGCATCGTGGCGCAAGTCTTTCGTCAAAACCGGGGCGGTTTGGGCTTTGGCGGCGGGGCTTGTGCTTTCTGCGCCTGCGGGCACGGGGGCGGTGATCCTTACTGGTCTTGTGCTTGGAGGTTTGGGGGATTTCTTTCTGTCGCGTCCGGGGCAGGGGGCGTTTTTGGCGGGCATGGTCGCCTTTGCCTTGGGGCATCTGGCTTATGCGGCGGCATTTTTTGCGCTGGGCAGGGCTTGGCCCGATCTTTGGCCCGCGCTGGGCGCAGGGGCATTGGCCGCGCTGGCCTTTTTGTTCCTTGCGCCGCGTGCGGGGGCGCTCAAGCGACCGGTGCAACTCTATATCGGCGTGATTTGGATCATGGTGCTTGCCGCCTTGCGCGTTGATGATCCGCGCATCTTTTGGGGTGCGCTATGCTTCATGGCCTCTGATTTCATTCTGGCGCTGGAGTTGTTTGCACTGCCGCCGGGGCGGGTGCGGCGTGCGGCCTCTTACGCTGTTTGGGCGCTTTATTGGCCCGCGCAGGCGCTGATTGCTTGGTCTGCGCTGGGCTAAGGCGGCTTCACTCTTTTCTCCCCCGCCCTGATCCGTTAGGGATTTTGCAAAACGGAGGCCTCGATGTCGTTCTTCAACAAGCTCAAATCGCGGCTCACCCGCTCTTCCTCGAAACTGGAAGAGGGGCTTGATGCGCTTGTCAACGAGGCCCCCGCGCCGGAGACCGAGGAAGACAACGCCCCCGATGTGGCGCTGGAACTGCCGCCGCAGCCGGAACCCGCGCCGGAGCCGGAACCCGAGGTCGCGCCGGAGCCTGTGGCTGCGGACCCCGAGCCGGAACCCGAACCCGTTTTGGAAACCCCGCCCGCGCCGGAATCGGTGCAAGTGGTGGCCCCGGAACCGGTGATCGAGCCCCCGCCGCAAGAAGACGTGGCGACTGAGGTTGTGATCGCGCCGGAGGTTGTGGCGGAACCTGAGGAAGATTCCGCGCCCGTGGCAGAGGTGGTTGCCGAGCCGGCCCCGGTAGAAGAAACGCTTCCTGAGCCTGAGCCTGAGCCTGAGCCTGAGCCTGAGCCTGAGCCTGAGCCTGAGCCTGAGCCTGAGCCTGAGCCTGAGCCTGAGCCTGAGCCTGCTCCGGCCCCAGAACCCGAAAAACGAGGTTTCTTTGGCCGGTTTATGGGGCGCGGCGGGGCCGAGGTTGCGCCTGAACCGGAACCCGAACCCGAAGCGGTCCCCGCACCGGCACCGGAGCCCGAAGCGGCCAAGCCCGGCTTCTTTGGCCGGATCGCGGCGCGGGCCGATGTGCCGCGCCGGGTGCTAGATGATGAGATGCTCGAAAGCCTCGAAGAGGTTCTGATCGCCGCCGATATGGGGGTGGAAACCGCTTTGCGCGTGACCGCCAACCTGGCCGAGGGGCGGATGGGGCGCAAGCTTTCGGTGCCCGAACTGAAAGAACTGCTCGCGGCAGAAATCGCGCGGATCATGGAGCCGGTGGCGAAACCGCTGCCGCTTTATGCGCGCAAGCCGCAGGTGGTGTTGGTGGTGGGCGTCAACGGGTCGGGCAAAACCACGACGATTGGCAAGCTTGCGAGCCAATTCCGTGCGGCGGGCAAGAATGTGGTGATCGCGGCGGGCGACACCTTCCGCGCTGCGGCGGTTGAACAGCTCAAAGTCTGGGGCGACCGCGCTGGCGTGCCGGTGCTGACCGCGCCCGAAGGCTCGGACCCGGCGGCGCTCGCTTATGATGCGCTCAAACGGGCCACCGAAGAAGGCGCTGATCTGTTGATGATCGACACCGCTGGGCGGCTGCAAAACCGCTCTGACCTGATGGAAGAACTTGCCAAGATCGTGCGGGTGATCCGCAAGCTTGATGACAGCGCGCCCCACAACACCTTGCTCGTACTAGATGCGACCACCGGGCAAAACGCGGTGACGCAAGTGGATGTGTTCCGCAAAATCTCTGATGTGTCGGGGCTTGTGATGACCAAGCTTGATGGCACCGCAAAGGGTGGCGTGCTCGTGGCGCTGGCTGACCGTTTTGGCTTGCCGATCCACGCCATCGGCCTTGGCGAACAGATCGACGATCTTTCGCCCTTTGACCCGGAAGAATTTGCCGCAGCGCTTGTGGGGATTGAAACCGAGTAACAGAGCGGGGCGCTGCCCCCCTTTGGCTTGGCTTAACCCCCTGAGGGGAGGCCGCTTGCGGCCGGGGGCAGAGCGCCCCCTTTTGTCTGTAAAGAAGACCCAACGTGATTGAGTATATCAACGCGATTTCCGGCACGCCCACGGGGCATAATGTGGCGATTGGCCTTGCGCTGATGGCAGCGTTTTTGCATGCGCTTTTTGGGGCGCTGCAAAAGGGGCGGCATGATCCTTGGCTGAGCCGCGCGGTGATTGATGCCTCTTACGGGGTGATTGCCGCGCCTTTTGCACTGTTTGTCGTGCCGTGGCCCGAGCCGCATATGTGGCCGATTTTCGCGGTCGTGGTGATCATTCACATTGGCTACAAGCTTGCGCAGGCGGCCAGCTACACGCGCGGGGCTTATACAGTTGTCTATCCTGTGGTGCGCGGCACCGGGCCCTTATTCACCGTTATGGGTGCGGGGCTTTTGTTCGCGGAGCATTTCACGCCCGGTCAATGGGCGGGCGTGGCGCTTTTGGTGGGCGGCATCTGGGGGCTGGCCCTTTATAACCTGCGCACGCTCACCGTGGGGCGCGAAACCATGGTCTCGGCGCTTGCGCTGGCGGTGCTGACGGGGGGCTTTGTGGCTGCCTATACCACGGTTGATGCTTATGGCATTCGCGCAACGGCCAACCCGTTCACCTTTTTGGCGTGGTTCTTCTTCTTGGATGGTTGGTTCATGCCGCTTTTGACCTTGCGGCGCTGGGGCCACATCCCAAAGGCCGAATTCGCGCCACTTCTTAAAAGGGGTGTCACTGGCGCGATCGTGGCCTATTTCTCCTTCGGCGCGGTGATGATGGCAACGCGCATCGACCGGGTGGGGGAGGCAGCGGTGCTGCGGGAAACCTCGACCGTGTTTGCCTCGCTGATTGGCTGGCTGGTGCTGGGCGAGAAAGTGGGGCCACGGCGCACCGGGTTGATGGCGCTGATTGCCCTTGGCGCCGTTGTGGTGGAATTTGCGGGCAACCGATAGGAAAGAGGCAGGCATGGCACAGAAAAAAGAGATTTCCGCAAAACTGAAAGCGGCGCTCGATTTTGGGCCTTTGCTGGTCTTCTTTGTCGCGTTCTTTCTGTTCAAAGATCACCCGGTTGAACTTTGGGGCCAAAGCTACGGCGGCTTCGTGCTTGCCACGGCGGTCTTTGTGCCGGTGTTGGTCGCCTCGATGGCGGTGCTTTGGCTGCTCACCGGGCATTTGGCGGCGATGCAGATTGCGACCTTGGTTTTGGTTGTGGTCTTTGGCGGGCTGTCGATCTGGTTCAATGACCCGCGCTTTTTCAAAATGAAGCCGACACTGATCTATATGCTCTTTGCCGGGCTTCTGGGCTTTGGGTTGTGGCGTCGTAAGCCGTGGCTGCAACTTGTCATGGATGGCGCGATCCCGATGCAGCCTGCGGGCTGGACGATCCTGACCAAGCGACTGGTGGTTTTCTTCCTGTTCTTGGCGGTGGCCAATGAGGTCATCTGGCGGAATTTCTCGGACACCGTCTGGGTGAACTTCAAAACCTTTGGCCTGACGATTTTGTTGATGGGCTTCTTTGCCGCGCAAGCGCCGCTTTTCTCGCGCTATGGCGTGGAAGAGGACAAAGGCGAGAAGTGATTTCCCTTTGATTTGCCCGGAACGGCCGCGCCAGCGGCCCGGGCAGCGCCCGACCGCCCCCTTGGGCGGGCGCTTTGCGGCGGTGGTGCCCCGCGCATCCGCACAAGATTTTTCAAGATAAAGCGCACAGCTCATGCGCCAGACGCCCACCCGGCGGTCTGGCGCGGCCCTTTTGTGGTGCTCCTTTTAAATCGTCAGGCATCTGACCCCCGAAATTTCCCGCCAAAAGGCGCATTTTTTCCGACGTTCTGCGCGGAACCGACAATTTGTAAGCTATGCTCCAAATCTGACAATTTCTGCAAGCATCAGAAATAAAAGGGATATTTCCTGAAATCCGACTTGGCACACTCCCTGCTTATTACTCTGTGAGCGCGGTCGCGCACCGTCTCGACCCACAGATGAACGCACCAAACCTTTAGGGAGCCAGACCAATGAGCCAACTCCGTCAGATCGCCTTCTACGGCAAAGGTGGTATCGGTAAATCCACCACCTCGCAAAACACCCTCGCCGCCCTCGTCGAAATGGGTCAAAAGATCCTGATCGTCGGCTGCGACCCCAAGGCGGACTCGACCCGTCTGATCCTCAACACCAAACTGCAAGACACCGTGCTGCACCTCGCCGCTGAAGCCGGTTCAGTGGAAGATCTCGAAGTCGAAGACGTTGTGAAAATCGGCTACAAAGGCATCAAATGCACCGAAGCCGGTGGTCCGGAGCCGGGGGTTGGCTGCGCTGGCCGTGGCGTTATCACCGCCATCAACTTCCTCGAAGAAAACGGCGCCTATGACGACGTTGACTACGTCTCCTACGACGTTCTGGGCGACGTTGTGTGCGGCGGCTTCGCCATGCCAATCCGTGAAAACAAAGCGCAAGAAATCTACATCGTCATGTCGGGCGAGATGATGGCGCTTTACGCCGCCAACAACATCGCCAAGGGCATTCTGAAATATGCGAACTCGGGCGGTGTGCGTCTGGGCGGCCTGATCTGCAACGAGCGTAAAACCGACCGCGAACTCGAGCTGGCCGAAGCGCTGGCCGCGAAACTCGGCTGCAAAATGATTCACTTCGTGCCGCGCAACAACGTGGTGCAACACGCCGAGCTGCGTCGTGAAACCGTGATCCAATACGATCCGACCTGCCAACAGGCGCAAGAATACCGTGAATTGGCCCGCAAAATCCACGAGAACTCGGGCAAGGGCGTGATCCCGACCCCGATCACCATGGAAGAGCTTGAGCAAATGCTGCTCGACTTCGGCATCATGCAGTCGGAAGAAGATCGCGAAAAGCAAATCGCTGAAATGGAAGCGAAAATGAAAGCCTAAGGGCTGACTTGCTGACCGGGTGGGCGCTTTTCGCCCACCCCACCTCCCAAATCAAACACGCCAGTGAGAGGAGCGCCAAAAGGATGGCCAAAGATCACGTGAGCGGCCCGGAAGAGCTTGAGAGCCTTATTCAAGAAGTGCTCGAAGCCTATCCCGCGAAGGCCCAGAAGAAACGCGCCAAGCACCTGTCGGTGACCACCGCGACCGATGAAGATCCCGATCCGGTGACCGGTATCGCCTCGAAATGCGACAGCACCAAATCGAACATCAAATCCGTTCCGGGCGTGATGACGATCCGTGGTTGCGCCTACGCCGGTTCGAAAGGCGTGGTCTGGGGCCCGATCAAGGACATGGTCCACATTTCGCACGGCCCGGTCGGCTGCGGCCACTACTCGTGGAGCCAACGCCGTAACCTCTACACCGGCACCACCGGCGTGGACAGCTTCGTGACGATGCAGTTCACCACCGACTTCCAGGAAAAAGACATCGTCTTCGGCGGTGACAAGAAACTGGAAAAAACCATTGACGAAATCAACGAGCTGTTCCCGCTCGCCAACGGCGTCACCGTGCAATCGGAATGCCCGATCGGCCTGATCGGCGACGACATCGAAGCCGTTGCGAAGAAGAAAAACAAAGACATCGGCAAGACCATCGTGCCGGTGCGTTGCGAGGGCTTCCGCGGTGTGTCGCAGTCGCTCGGCCACCACATCGCCAACGACGCGATCCGTGACTGGGTGATCGAAGCGCCGGAAAGCGAAGCGAAGAAAAGCTACGAGCCGGGCCCCTACGACGTCAACATCATCGGTGACTACAACATCGGTGGCGACGCCTGGGCTTCGCGCATGCTGCTCGAAGAAATGGGTCTCAACGTGATCGGCTGCTGGTCGGGCGACGCGACGCTGGCGGAAATGGAACGTGCGCCGAAAGCGCAACTGAACCTGATCCACTGCTACCGCTCGATGAACTACATCTGCCGTTACATGGAAGAAAAGTACAACATCGGTTGGATGGAGTACAACTTCTTCGGCCCGACGCAGATCGCCGCCTCGCTGCGCGCCATCGCCGCCAAGTTCGACGAGTCGATCCAAGAGAAAGCGGAAGCCGTCATCGCCAAGTATCAGCCGCTGGTTGATCAGGTGCTGGCCAAATACAAACCGCGCCTCGAAGGCAAGTCGGTCATGCTCTACGTCGGCGGCCTGCGTCCGCGCCACGTCGTCACCGCTTATGACGACCTTGGCATGGTGATCGCCGGTACGGGCTACGAATTCGCCCACAACGACGACTACAAGCGCACCGGCCACTACGTCAAAGAAGGCACGCTCATCTATGATGACGTGACCGGCTACGAGCTTGAGAAGTTCATCGAGAAAATCCGTCCCGACCTCGTCGGCTCGGGCATCAAAGAGAAGTATCCGGTGCAAAAGATGGGCATTCCGTTCCGTCAAATGCACAGCTGGGACTACTCGGGCCCGTACCACGGCTACGACGGCTTCGCGATCTTCGCGCGCGACATGGACATGGCGATCAACAACCCGGTTTGGGGTCTGTTCGACGCGCCGTGGGAAACCTCGGCTGTCGCGGCTGAGTAATCGATTGAGCTTGCGGGGGGCGCTTTGCCCGCCCCCCTTCCTCCCCCCTTTGGCCACGTCCCGGAATGCGGACGGCCCATGAAAGGACAGACCCATGCCCCAGTCGGCAGATAAGGTTCTCGACCATTCGAAGCTTTTCCATGAGCCCGAATACAAAGACATGCTCGCCAACAAAAAGGCGACCTACGAATGCGGTCACACCGCCGAAACGATCCATCAGATCGGCGACTGGACCAAATCCTGGGAATACCGCGAAAAGAACCTCGCCCGTGAAGCGGTGACGATCAACCCGGCAAAAGCTTGCCAACCGGTTGGCGCCGTGTTCGCCGCCCAAGGCTATGAGGGCACGCTGCCCTTCGTGCACGGTTCGCAAGGCTGCGTGGCCTACTACCGTTCGCACCTGTCGCGCCACTTCAAAGAGCCCTCGGCGGCTGTGTCCTCGTCGATGACGGAAGACGCCGCGGTGTTCGGCGGCCTGACCAACATGGTCGAAGGTCTCGCCAACTCCTATGCGCTCTACAAACCGAAAATGATCGCCGTTTCGACCACCTGCATGGCCGAAGTTATCGGTGACGACCTGAACTCCTTCATCATCCAAGCGAAGGAAAAAGGGTCGGTTCCGGAAGACTTCCCGGTGCCGTTCGCGCATACCCCGGCCTTCGTGGGTTCGCACGTTGATGGCTACGACAACGCGCAAAAAGGCTTCCTCGACCTGTTCTGGGAAGGCGCGGAGCGCAAAGCGGGCGACAGCATCAACATCATCCCGGGCTTCGACGGTTATGCGGTTGCCAACAACCGTGAAATCAAGCGCATGCTCGACATGATGGGCGTTGGCTTCACCATCCTTGGCGATGTGTCGGAAGTTTATGACACCCCGTCCGATGGCACCTACCGCATGTATGCGGGCGGCACCACGCTCGAAGACGCGAAAGCCTCGATCAACGCCAAAGCGACGATCTCGATGCAAGAATGGTGCTCGCCCAAGACGATGGAAGTCGTCGAGAAAGTGGGCCAAGAGACCGCCGTCTTCAACTATCCGATGGGCGTTTCGGCGACCGACAGCTTCTTGATGAAAGTCTCGGAACTGACCGGCAAAGCGATCCCGGATGCGCTGAAACTGGAGCGTGGCCGCCTCGTCGACGCTATGGCCGACAGCCAAGCCTACCTGCACGGCAAAACCTTCGCGATCTTTGGCGACCCGGACTTCGTGCTCGGCATGGCCAAATTCGTGATGGAAATGGGCGGCGAGCCCAGCCATTGCTTGGCCACCAACGGGTCGAAAAAATGGGCCAAACAAATGCAAGCGGTTCTGGACGCCTCGCCGTTCGGTGCCAAAGCGCAAGTTTGGGCCGGTAAAGACCTGTGGCACATGCGTTCGCTGCTCGCCACCGAGCCGACCGACTTCCTGATCGGGTCGTCCTACGGGAAATACCTCGAGCGTGACACCGGTATCCCGCTGATCCGCTTGACCTTCCCGATCTTCGACCGTCACCACCACCACCGCTTCCCGACCTGGGGCTACCAAGGTGGTCTGACCGTCCTCGTGAAGATCCTCGACGCGATCTTCCTGAAGGCCGACCAAGATGCCGGCACGCTGGGCGAAACCGACATGAGCTTCGACCTGACCCGCTAAGGGACAGGGCTTTGCCAAGGGGCCGGCGGTACGAACCGCCGGCCTTTTTCTATCTGTAGGGCGGGGTTTTCGTGCGCTGTCGTGAACCCGACAATCCTACAATTTTCGGGCCAAGTCGGAAAATTGCATTAAAGCAGGGGCTTGGCAGGCATTTTGCGTGAGATCCAGCTTGGCACGCTTCTTGCTTCATCTTCTGTAACAGGGAGACGCCTCATGTCCGAAGCCTTGAAGAACAAAGTCGCCGAAGTCCTGAACGAACCGGGCTGCGCCACCAATACCGCGAAAGCCGACGGAGCGCGCAAGAAGGGCTGTACCAAACAGCTCACGCCCGGCGCGGCTGCGGGGGGCTGTGCCTTTGACGGCGCGATGATCACCCTGCAACCGATCACCGATGTCGCCCACCTTGTGCATGCGCCGCTGGCCTGCTGGGGCAATGGTTGGGACAACCGCTCTGCCGCATCCTCCGGGTCGGACCTTTACCGCAAGGGCTTCACCACCGATCTGAGCGAGCTTGATATCGTGATGGGGCATGGCGAGAAGAAGCTGTTCCGTGCGATCCATGAGGTGATCAAGGAACAATCCCCAGCAGCGGTGTTCGTTTATGCCAC
Organism: Rhodobacter sp. JA431; assembly: GCF_900217725.1. Taxonomy (NCBI): domain Bacteria; kingdom Pseudomonadati; phylum Pseudomonadota; class Alphaproteobacteria; order Rhodobacterales; genus Rhodobacter; species Rhodobacter sp. JA431. Next base: position 116,933 of record NZ_OBMP01000006.1, on the reverse strand, counting down.
CTGCGTTACCTCGCTTGTGGGGGACGATATTGAAGTGGTCTGCAAAGCCGCCGCAAAGAAATGGGGCACGCCCGTCATTCCGGTGAATGTGCCGGGCTTTGTCGGCTCGAAAAACCTTGGCAATAAACTCGGCGGTGAGGCGCTGCTGGACCACGTGATCGGCACGATTGAGCCGGAAACGACCACGCCTTACGACATCAATATCATTGGTGATTTCAACCTGTCGGGCGAGTTGTGGCAGGTCAAACCGCTGCTGGATAAGCTGGGCATCCGTATTCTTGGCTCGATCTCGGGCGATGCGCGCTATCGCCAAGTGGCGCAGATGCACCGCGCCAAGGCGACGATGCTTGTTTGCTCGCAAGCGCTGGTCAATGTCGCGCGCAAAATCCAAGAGCGTTGGGGCGTGCCGTATTTTGAAGGCTCGTTTTATGGCATCGCCGATACCTCGGAGGCGTTGCGCAAAATTTGCGGGCTGCTGGTAGAGCAGGGCGCTGATGTCGAACTGCTGAGCCGCTGCGAGGCGCTGATTGCCGAAGAAGAGGCGAAGGTTTGGGCGGCGCTCGAACCGCTGCGCCCCCGTGTCGCGGGAAAGCGCGTGCTGCTTTATACCGGCGGGCATAAAACCTGGTCGGTCGTCGCCGCGCTGCAAGAATTGGGCATGGAGGTGGTGGGCACCTCGATGCGGAAAGCGACCCAAAACGACCGCGCCCGCGTGGTCGAGATCATGGGCGACGCGAACCATATGTATGAAAACATGGCCCCGCGCGAGATGTATGACATGCTGCGCGATGCGGGCGCGGATGTGCTTCTTTCGGGCGGGCGCAGCCAGTTTGTGGCGCTCAAAGCGCGGATGCCTTGGGTCGATGTGAACCAAGAAAAGCACGAGCCCTACGCTGGTTACATGGGGATGGTCGATCTTGTCCGCGCCATCGACCGGTCCGTGAACAACCCGATCTGGGCCGATTTGCGCGAACCCGCGCCGTGGGATGTGCCGCTGACGGGGGGCGCTGTGTTGCCCGCGCCGTCTGGGGCGTGCCCGGTCACCCATGTTTCCGCGCCGATGGGCCGCGCGCCGACCTTGGTGCCGCAAACGCCTGCCAGCCCGGAGGTGCAAACCCCGCAAGCCGCGGCCAATCCGCTTGAGGGTTTGGCCAATTCCGCCACCGATTTCGAGGATTGCTGAGATGGCTTGCCTGACCCACCCGCGCCGCGCGCTGTCCACCAATCCGCTCAAAGCCTCGGCTCCCTTGGGCGCGGCTTTGGCTTACCTTGGGATCGAGCGCGCCGTGCCGCTGTTTCATGGCGCACAGGGCTGCACCGCCTTTGGCATGGTGCATCTGGTGCGCCATTTCAAAGAGGCGATCCCGCTGCAAACCACCGCGATGAACGAGATCACCACGATCTTGGGTGGGGCCGATCAGCTTGAGCAAGCAATTGAAAACCTGCGTAAACGGGCGAACCCGAAGTTCATCGGCATTGCCTCCACCGCGCTCACTGAAACCCGCGGCGAAGATGTGGCGGGCGAATTGCGCGATATCCTGTCCCGCCGCAAAGACTTTGCCGAGACCAAGGTTGTATATGCTGCCACGCCTGACTTTGAAGGCGGGATGCAAGATGGCTGGGCCAAGGCGATTGAGGCTTTGGTCACCGCGCTTGTCCCGGTGACGCCCGCGCCCGACCCGGATTTGCGGCAAGTCACGCTTTTGCCCGGCGTGCATGTGACGCCCGCCGAGATTGAGGAACTGGTGCGGATGATCCGCGCTTTTGGCCTTAATCCGCTGGTGCTGCCCGATATTTCCACCTCGCTTGATGGGCACTTGGCCGAGGATTGGTCTGGCTGCTCGCTTGGCGGCACGCCCGTTGATCGCATTGCCGATGTGACGCGCTCCGCCTGCACGCTCGCGATTGGCGAGCAAATGCGGGGCACCGCGCAAATCATCGAAGACAAGGCCGCGGTGCCCTATCGGGTTTTCCCCTCGGTGACGGGCCTCAAGGCGGTCGATGCCTTCGTGCGGGTGCTGATGGAGCTTTCGGGCACGCAAACCCCGCCGCCCTCCCTTCAGCGTGACCGCGCGCGTTTGCAAGATGCGATGTTGGACGCGCATTTCTTCACCGGCGCGCTCAAAGTGGCGATCGGTGCTGAGCCTGATTTGATGTTCGGCTTGGCCAGCACACTCACGCAAATGGGCGCGGAAATCGTCACCGCCGTGACCACCACCCAGCACAGCCCCGTCATTGAGCGGATGCCGTGTGACGAGGTGATCTTGGGCGATCTGGGCGATTTTGAGCGCGGCGCGAAAGCCGCGGGCGCGCAAATTTTGCTCACCAACAGCTATGGCCGGATGGCGGCGGAAGCGCTGCATCTGCCGCTCGTGCGCGTGGGCTTTCCGGTCTTCGACCGGATCGGCGCGCAAGATGCCTGCCGCGTCGGCTATCGCGGCACCCGCGCCTTTTTGTTCGAAATCGCCAATGCCGTGCAATCGGTTCACCACACCCCAAGGCCGGAAGATTTCGGCGCAACCCCCCTGCCTGAGGAGTTCTCCCATGTCCCGCACCCTGCGTCTTGTTGAGGAGTCGGATGCCCCCGCGCCCGGTGAAAAGCCGCTGCGCGTGGCCATTGCCTCAAACGATCTTGAAAACCTTGATGCGCACTTTGGCTCGGCCCGCAAAATCGCGGTCTACGAGGTCTGGAAAACCGGCGCGCGTTTTGTCGCCGCGCATGAGTTTTCCACCGCGACCGAGCAATCGGGCAAGCATGACGACATTGACGACCGGATCGCCCCCAAGGTCGAAGCGCTTGAAGGCTGCGCTTTGGTCTTTGCGCTGGCCATCGGGGGCCCGTCTGCGGCGCGCGTCGTGAAAATGGGCTGCCATCCGATCAAACGCAAAGAGCCCGAGCCGATCGCCGATGTGATCGCGCAGGTGCAAGAAATGCTTTCGGGCAGCCCGCCGCCGTTCCTACGCAAAATCCTTGGCACTTATCAAAAACCCGATTTCACCGCCGATTTCGACGAAGAGGAATCCGTTTGATGGACACTGAAACCGAAGCGCCGCGCGGCGGCGAAATGGTCGAAAGCCCGTTCCTGAAACAACTGGTCGCCGTGATCCGCGCCGAGGATACGCATGGCCAATGGGACAACAAGACCGACATTGACCTGCTGGAAGAGTTCATCATCACCAAAGAAGAGCGCCGCGAAATGCCGATCATCGGCGACCCGGAGCCCGAGGTGATTTGGCGGCTCACCCGCTTTTATGATGCGGTTGGGCTTTTGGTGGAAAAGCGCTCCGGCTGCATGGCAACGCAAATGCAAAACATGCACCATGAGGGCTTTGGCCGGGTCGTGTTGATTGCCGGGCGTTTGGTCGTTGTCTCCAAACACCTGCGCGATGTGCACCGCTTTGGCTTTGAAACCTGGGCGAAGTTGGCGCAGGCGGGCGAAAAACTTGTCGATGACGCGGTCAAGCTGATCGAGGAATTCCCCGAAGCGGCGAAGGCCTAAGCGATGATCCAGATCCAACCGCTGAAAGTGAAACGGATCAAACGGGAGATTGAGCCCGTGAAATTGCACCCCTCGCGTGGGCGCACGGCGCTGTCGCGCTTTTTGCGCGCGGGGGCGGCGACGAGTCAAAAACCGAAAGCAAGGACGGCCCAATGACCTTGGAAGAACTGGAAGCCCGCGCCAAGAAGCTCTCGATGCGCGCGACCAATGCGAAGATGGAATTGCACGATCTTTCGGAAGAACTGCCGACCGACTGGCAGAAAATTCCCGAGGTCGCGCGTGAGACTTTTGAAATTTACCGTGAGCTGGATGAGGCCCGTAAGGCCGTGAAAGCCGCCAAGAAAGCACAGGAGTAATTACACATGGCGAACGTGGCCTACACCCGCGGTGGTGCGGAATATACCCCCGTCTATTTGATGAATATTGATGCCGAGAAATGCATCGGCTGTGGCCGCTGCTTCAAGGTTTGTGGGCGCGATGTGATGGCGCTTTATGGCGTCACCGAAGATGGCGACATTGTTCGCGTCGGTTCCGAAGAATGGGACGATGTGGAAGATGAAGTGGTCAAAAAAGTGATGCAGCTTGACGAGGCCGACAATTGCGTTGGCTGCGGTGCTTGCGCGCGCGTTTGCCCTTCGGAATGCCAAAGCCATGCGGCCCTTTCCTGATCCGTTTTGCGCCACCCCGGCGCCGGCACCCATGCTCGCGGGGGATGCAGATTTTGTCTGCATCTTCTCCCACGCGCTGGCGGAGCGGGCGGCGGGGCAGGGGCCTTTGACCGAGCGGCTGGGCCTGTCGGGCGCCGATTTGGCGGCGCTGCGCGATGCCTATCTGCCCGGCGTAGAGCTTCCCGATCTTGATCTTCCTGCGCCCGGCCAAAGCGCCGAGGAACAGGCGATCACCATGCTCGTTTTGTGGCGCGCGGGGGTGAACAGCCCCGAGGCGCGTTGGCTCGCCGCCATTTTGGCGCGGCGCGCGCAAGAACATCGCCATTTGTGGGAAGACCTTGGTCTGCCCTCACGCGCGCATTTGGGCGCGCTCATCCGGCGGCATCTGCCGGGCCTTGCCGCGGCGAACCATCAAAACATGCGTTGGAAGAAATTCTTCTACCGCCAGATCTGCTCAGACAGCGCCTTTTCGCTGTGCCTGTCGCCCACATGCGATGAATGTGACGAACGGGCCGAGTGCTTTGCCCCCGATTGACCCCACATCTTTGTTGGCGGGGGCAGAGGCCGCCCGCTCGCGCCCGGTCGAAAGCGCCGAGGCAATTGCCCGCGCGCTGGACGAGGCGCCGGAAGATATCGAGGTGCGGCTCGCCGCATATCGCTTCTATTTCTATAGCCATGATTATGAAGCGGCCCTGCCGCAGGCCCGCGTGATTTTGAGCTTGGCGGCGCGGCGGCTCAATATTCCGCAAGACCCTGCCCAAGTGCGCCCCGAAGACGCCGATTTTACCGCGCATGATTTTGCGCCCGGTCTTTATCTGCAAGCTTTGGTGGGTATCGGCTATTGCGCGGTGCGGATGGGGCAAACCGATCTGGTGCGCGAAGTGCTTTCCATCGCGGCCTATCTTGACCCGACCGACCGTTTTGGCGGGGCGTGGCTGCTAGAGCGCTTTGAAACCGGCCTTGCGGAAGACATGTAGGCCACTTGGCCCGAACTTTGTCGTAACCCGCACAATCCCCCCACATTGTCAGACGCGACTTGGCCCAAAACCTGCGAAAATAAGGGGCCAGCACTTGGCACGATGCTTGCTGTATCTCTGATGAGCCCTCGGCCAACCGGCCCAAAGGCACATCATCAGTCACAGGAGAGTGTCATGATCGATATTACCGAACCTGCCCAAAGCGCGATCAAAGCGGCCATCGACGGTGCCGGTCAGCCCGTCGCGGGGCTGCGCCTTATGGTGCAATCGGGCGGTTGCGCGGGCCTGAAATACGGCATGGCGCTGGAACTGGAAGCCCAACCCGATGATGAGGTGGTGAGCTTTGGCGATGTCAATGTGCTGATCGACCCGGCCAGCCGTGAACATCTGACCGGCGCGAAGATCGACTTCGTCACCAATGTCGAAGGCGCTGGTTTCGTTTTCGATAACCCCAACGCTCAAAACAGCTGCGGTTGCGGCAAATCCTTCTGCTGAGGAGCGCGCGATGTTCGATTACTCCGATAAGGTCAAGGAATACTTCTTCAAACCGCGCAATGCGGGTGTGTTGGAGGATGCCAATGCCGTGGGCGAGGCCGGATCGCTTGCCCGTGGCGATGCGCTCAAACTGATGCTGCGCATCAACCCCTTGTCGGAAATGATCGAAGAGGCGCGCTTCCTGAGCCACGGCGGCGGCTCGATGATCGCTTGTTCTTCGGCGCTGACCGAGTTGGTGCGGGGCAAATCTGTTGATGAAGCCTCGCGCCTGACCTCGGCCGATATCGCCGAATTCCTTGACGGTTTGCCGCCGGAGAAAATGCACTGTTCCGAAAGCGGGGAAAAGGCGCTGGCCGCCGCGATCGCCGCTTTCCGGGGGGAAACCCCGGTCGCGCCCGAACGCCGCCCGGCGGAACCCGCGCTCGTGCAAATCGCCGTGCCGCCGAAGCCGCGCCGCGCGCCGCCGCCTGCTGCGGCGGCTATGGCCGCGCGCCAAAACGGGGCTGCGCCCGGCATGACGCTGCGCGAGCTGATTGCTAAAAATAACCCGCTTGCCGCAGTCGAAGAAGAAGAGACCGGCCCGGTCGAACCCGTGAGCCAAGATGACGCCTCGGTGATCTCGAAGATCATCACCGAGATGCGCCCGATCTTCCAACGCGACAAAGGCGATATCGAGCTTTTGGAAATCAAGGGCCGTCAGGTCTTTGTGCGGCTCTCGGGCACTTGCGCTAGCTGCCTGATGGCAAGCCAAACCCTTGCCGGGGTTCAAAAAAGGATCATGGAGACCATCGGTCGCCCGTTCCGTCTGATCCCCTCCACCGCCCGCGCCTGAGGATAGTATGACCAACGCCGCCCGCATCTATCTCGACAACAATGCCACCACACGCGTGGTGGAAGAAGCTGTCGCCGCGATGCTGCCGCTATACACCGAGGAGTATGGGAACCCGTCTTCGGCCCATGCCTTTGGGGCGGCTGCGGGCAAGGGGATGCGTGCGGCCCGTAAGGCGATGCAGGGCCTGATTGGCGCGGAAAGCGAGGCGGAGATCATCTTCACCTCGGGCGGCACGGAATCCAATACCACTGCGATCCGCTCGGCTTTGGCTGTGCAGGAAGGCCGGCGCGAGGTGATTATTTCCACCGTCGAACATCCCGCGATTTTGCAGCTTTGCGATGCGCTTGAGAAATATGAAGGCGTGAAGGTGCACCGTATCCCGGTCGATGCCCAAGGGCGGCTGGAGATTGAGGCGTATCGGGCCGCTTTGTCGGACCGTGTGGCGGTGGTGTCGTTCATGTGGGCCAATAACGAAACCGGGGTGATCTTCCCGGTCGAGGGGCTGGCCGAACTGGCGCATGAATTTGGTGCGCTGTTTCATACAGACGCCGTGCAAGCCGCTGGTAAAACACCTATTTCGGTCAAGGGCACGGCAATTGATATGCTCTCGCTCTCGGCCCACAAGTTCCACGGCCCCAAGGGGGTTGGTGTGCTTTACCTCAAGAAAGGCGTGGCCTTTCAACCGCTGCTGCGCGGCGGCAAGCAAGAACGCGGGCGCCGGGCGGGCACGGAAAATGCGCCTGCCGTGACCGGCGCGGGCGTGGCTGCCGAAATCGCCGCCGCCCGTTTGGCTGACGATGCCCCCCGCATCGCTGCGCTGCGCGACCGGCTTGAGGCGGGCATTCTCAACACCATCTCGCATTGCACCGTTTTGGGCGCGCCGCGCGACCGGGTGCCGAACACGCTCTGCATCGCCTTTGATCTGGTGGAAGGCGAGGGGATCGTGATGAAGCTCGACCGCGCGGGCATTGCCGCCTCGACCGGCTCGGCCTGCGCCTCGGGCGCGGTGGAGCCAAGCCATGTGGTGCGTGCCATGGGCGTTCCCTTCACCGCCGCGCATGGCGTGGTGCGGTTCTCGCTCTCGCGCTTCACCACCGAAGACGAAATTGACCGTCTGCTTGAGACCCTTCCCGCCATTGTCGCGGACCTGCGGGCGCTGTCGCCCTTCTGGTCGGAAAATGGCCCCAACCTGCCGGGCCAAATGCCCGCTGCCCAGTGAGGAGATGACCATGCTCCACGCCCAACCGCTGACCCCGCAAACTCTGGCCTTGTGCGACACGACGCTGCGCGATGGCGAACAAACCGCCGGGGTGGCGTTTTCGCTCAGCGAAAAGCGCGCCATCGCCCATGCGCTGGATTGTGCCGGAGTGGCCGAGATTGAGGTGGGCATCGCCGCGATGGGCTGGAACGAGGTGGCGGAAATCCGCGCCGTCGTGGCCGAAATTCAGCGCGCCGCTCCGGTGGTGTGGTGCCGCTTGCGGATGAATGACCTCGATATGGCGCAAAAAACCGGGGTGAAACGGGTGCATTTCGCTGCCCCCACCTCGACCGCGCAACTTGAGGGCAAGCTGCGGGTGGACCGCGACTGGATCCTGCGCGAAACGGCAGAACTCGTTTATTGTGCCACGCAACGCGGGCTTGAGGTCTCGGTCGGCGCCGAAGATGCGAGCCGCACCGATCCCGATTTTCTGATCCGCTTGGCTGAGGTGGCCAAAGCCGCAGGCGCGATCCGCTTCCGCTTGGCGGATACTTTGGGGCTGCTTGATCCGCTGGGCGCGTATCGGCTGGTGAGCCATCTGGTCTCCAAGATTGAACTGCCGATTGAAATGCACGCGCATAATGATTTTGGCATGGCGACGGCCAATACGATCATGGCCGCCCATGCAGGGGCCACGCATCTTTCCGTCACCGTGAACGGTTTGGGCGAGCGGGCGGGCAATGCCGCGCTTGAGGAAGTGGGCGCCGCTTTGGAAGCAGGCGGGATGCATACGGGCATTGACCTCACCGCTTTGCATCCGCTCTCTGACATTGTCGCCCGTGCTTCGGGCCGCGCGCTTCCGGTGCAAAAGCCGATCACTGGCGCGCTCGTCTTCGCACATGAAAGCGGCATCCATGTCGATGCAATTTTGAAGCGCGCTGATACCTATGAAGACCCGCGCTGCGCGCCCGAGCGTTTTGGCCGGGAACGTCAGATCGTGATTGGCAAGCACTCTGGCGCGGCGGGGCTTTGTGCGGCGCTGTCCGAGGCGGGCTTGCCGTCGTCGACCGAGATTGCCGCGCAACTCAAACCGCTTTTGCGCGCCCATGCCATTCGCACCAAGCGCCCCGCCAATGCCGATGATCTGCGCCGTATGGTGGCGCGCCTTACCCGTGCCAGCGCCCAAGAGTAAAAGGAGAAACCTGATGACGACCGAGACCGAAAGCCCCACGCTTGACGCGTTGATGAAGCTGTCTTCGGCGGAGGATATGTTCGCCTATCTTGGGCTGGAACCCGACCGCCACATCCTCAACGTGGCGCGGCTGCATATCATGAAACGCTTTGGCAGCTACCTGCGCAGCACCGATTTCTCGGGACTGAGCGAAGAGGAAGTGCTGGCCCAAACCCGCGAAGCGCTCGCCCGCGCGCATGATGATTTTGTCGCCTCCACGCCTTTGGCGGAAAAGGTCTTCAAAGTGTTTGAGACCCAAGCCGCACGCCAAGCCAATAAGTTTGTGGGGCTCGATAGCTTGAAGATTAACCCGCGCTGAGCCGCGCGACTGCCGGGATATTTCGCACCTGGCATGATCCGTGCTGCATTTTTGCGCATACGCCCTATGGCCACGCGGCCCCGTTGTCGCAGGCCAGTCATTGCCGCCGTTCCGGCCCGACCCATTGAGATAGGATGATCCCATGGACCTCGTGCAGACGCTATCACAACGCCAATCGATGCAGATGGGGGGGCAGATGCTCCACTCTCTGGCGATCCTTGGCATGTCGTCACAGGATTTGTCGGACCATCTCAACGAACAGGCGACCTCAAACCCCTATCTTGCCTATCGCGCCCCGGCAGCCTTTGCCGCGCGCGGCGGGGCGGATTTCGATGCCGTTGCCGCGGTCGCCGCACATAAGCCCAGCCTAATGGCCCATGTGGTCGATCAAATTGAGATGGCCTTCACCCATGCGGGCGACCGGATGGTGGCGCTGCGGTTTGCGGAATCGCTCGAACCCTCAGGCTGGCTGAGTGCTTCGGTTGAAACCATCGCGCTTTCGGCGGGGGTGTCGACCGCGCGGGCCGAGGGGGTCTTGGCAACGCTGCAGGGCTTTGAACCGGCCGGGCTCTTTGCCCGCGATCTGCCCGATTGTCTGATCATTCAAGCGCGCGAAGAAGACATTCTGACCTGGGAGGTCGAGTGCCTTATTCGCAATATCAATCTCTTGGCGGAAAATCGGCTCACCGATTTGGCCGATTTGTGCGATTGTGAGGTCTCTGACATTCCAGAGATCGTCAAACAAATCCGCCATCTGAACCCCAAGCCGGGCCTGGCCTTTGACCATCAGCCGACCCCGGTTTTTCCGCCGGACCTGATTGCCATTCGCGGCGAAGAGGGCTGGACGGTGGAACTCAACCGCGCCACCTCGCCCTCTATCACGGTGCGCGAAGACCGCTTGCCCGATGGCAAAGCCGACAAAGCGGCCCGGGCGGAGCGGCGCAAAGCGCTGGCCGAGGCGCGCGCTTTGGCGCAAGCACTCGAACGGCGCGGTGATACGTTGTTGCGCACGGCGGCGGTGCTGGTCGCGCGCCAATCTGCTTTCTTGGAAAAAGGGCCCGCTTATTTGGTGCCGCTCACGCTCGAAGATGTGGCCGGGGAGCTTGGCTTGCATGCGTCCACCATCTCGCGTGCGGTTTCGGGCCGGATGATTCAAACCCCGGTGCGCGCCCTGCCGCTGCGGGCGTTCTTCTCCCGTGCGGTCTCGACCGGGGCAGGGGGCGCGGCGGTCTCGCGCGACTCGGCGCTTGATTTCGTCAACCGCGTTGTGGGCGACGAAGATCCCGCCAATCCGCTCAGCGATGATGCCATTGTGGTGCTTGCCGAACGGGCTGGCCTGCGACTTGCGCGCCGCACCGTGGCGAAATACCGCTCCACGCTTGGGCTGGCTTCGTCTTACGAGCGCCGCCGCGCGGCATTGGCTGGATAAGTCGTATTCAAGATATAGAATGCCGCTTTTCGCGCCACTCTGCGCCCTGTCGCTAGAAACTTGTGCGCCGCCCTGTGACGGAACGCAAAATTGAGCGACATAACCGCCCAGATCCCTAGTTGCTGGCCCCGCAAACCCCAGATCAAGCGCATGATGTTTTGGGGAGGCCACGGCAGCGAGGTGGCAAGATGCGATTCTTTCGCGCAGTGACACAAAGCATGCGGTTGGGCAGTGAGAAGCTTCAGCCAAGGGTTTGCGCCACGCCGCCTTTAGCCCGCAACAGGGATCTGAAACAATGACCGACCATACGCCCGTCTCTGAGGACAGCCGTCCCGTGGCGCGTCCGCGCAAGCGTTCGGCCCGCCAGATCGCCGATAGGCTCGCGCTTGATGCGATCTATGAAATTGCGAAAACCTTCGCAGGTGCCCCCGACCCGATGGCGGTAGTGCCGCAAATTTTCAACGTCCTGTCTTCCTTTCTTGATTTGCGCCATGGGGTGCTTGCAGTGCTGGCCGAGCCTGACGGCAAGGATAAGCGCGTAAATCCCTATCGGATTGCGGCCACCTCTTTCCGCCGTGATCCCGATGCTCCACCGTCCGATGTTTTGCCTGATGCGGTGGCGCGGATCGTGTTTCGCTCTTCCGTGCCGTTCGTGGCCTTTGATCTTGAAGAGGAATTCGGTCCGGAGGCCGTTCCTCCGCGTTTGCGGGACAGTGGCCAGACGTTGATTGCGGTGCCGCTGCGGGACCCGGAGCGGAGCCATTTCGTGCTTGGTGTGCTGGCCGCTTATCGCAGCCATGATCACAAGCGCGCGGGCTATTCCGATGCCGATGTGCGGGTGCTGACGATGGTCGCTTCGCTGTTGGAGCAAGCGCTGGCCTTCCGTGCACGGGTGGCGCGCGACCGCGAACGCGCGCTCGAAGATACGCGCCGGATGCTGCAAAGCATGAACGATCAACGCGGGATCAGCCAGCCGCCCGTCACAATTGATGGGATCATCGGCGATAGCCCTGCGATCTCTGAGGTGGTGGCGCAGGTCAAACGCGTGGCCGGCACCAAAACGCCGGTGCTTTTGCGCGGCGAAAGCGGCACCGGGAAAGAGCTTTTTGCCCGGGCCGTGCACAGCCAATCGCCGCGCGCGAAGGGGCCGTTCATCCGGGTGAACTGCGCGGCGCTTTCGGAAACGCTGCTTGAATCCGAACTCTTTGGTCACGAGAAGGGCGCCTTTACCGGGGCGAACGCGCTCAAGAAGGGGCGCTTTGAGTTGGCCGATAGCGGCACGCTCTTTTTGGATGAGATTGGGGAGATTTCGCCCACCTTCCAAACAAAGCTTTTGCGCGTGCTGCAAGAAGGCGAGTTTGAACGCGTCGGCGGTACCCGCACGCTGAAAGTGGATGTGCGCATTGTTGCGGCCACCAACCGCGATCTGGAAGAGGCGGTTGCGCGGGGGGAATTCCGGGCCGATCTTTACTTCCGGATTTGTGTCGTGCCGATCGTCTTGCCGCCGCTGCGGCAGCGCAAATCCGACATTAAGCCGCTGGCGCAATTGTTCTTGGATCGGTTCAACAAGTCGAACGGGACGAACGTGAAATTCGCCTCTGATGCGTTTGACCAGATTTGCCGCTGCAAATTCCCCGGCAACGTGCGGGAGTTGGAAAACTGCGTGAACCGCGCCGCCGCTTTGTCGGATGGGGAAATCGTTTTGGCCAACGAGCTTGCCTGTTCGCAAGGGGCGTGTCTCTCGGCAGAACTTTTCCGCTTGCAAGAGGGGGCCTCGCCCATCGGCGGTTTGGCGTCTGGCCGCACGATCACGCCAAGCGTGCGCGCGCCTGCCTCGCCGCCGCCCGCCTATTCCGCGCCGCCGATGGCCCCACCGCCCCAAGCGGCCCCGCCGATGTCGACGCCGCCAATGGCGCCCCCGGTCGCGGCACCCGCGCCGGAACACATGGTGCAGCCTGCTGCCGCTGCGCCCTATGAACATCATCCGCACCCGGAACCCGAAGAAGTGCATCAGGTGCGCCGCAAGACCTCCAACATCACCCGCGATGAGTTGATCCGGGCGCTGGAAAGTGCGGGTTGGGTGCAGGCCAAAGCGGCGCGGCTTTTGGGCATGACGCCGCGCCAAATCGCCTATGCGTTGCAAAAGTTCGAGATCGAACTGCGCCGGATTTAACGCGCGGCTCTTAGTCCTCCCGGTTTCGACCGGAGCGCGCCCGAGGCCCAAATGCGGCTTCGGGCGCTGCTCGTTCCAAAGCTTGGCACAATCATTGTCGGACAAGCGACAAACTTCGTGCCAAACTCCCACAAATTGCCCGAAAATGCCTTGGCACGGTCTTTGCTAGATATCCCCTGAACGCGCATTACAGCAAGGGGAAGCACCATGTCTGGAAATATCGTCTCTCTCGGCGGGCTGACCATCGGTTCGAAAGACGCGCTAGAAAAGGCGATGGCCTCTGATGGCTGCTCCAGCTCCGGTGCAACGGGCTGCGGCTCGAAACAAGCGCCCGAAGATATGGACCCGGCAACCTGGGCGAAGGTGAAAGACCACCCCTGCTATTCAGAAGAGGCGCACCATTACTTCGCCCGGATGCACGTGGCCGTTGCCCCGGCCTGCAACATTCAGTGCAACTACTGTAACCGCAAATATGACTGTGCCAATGAAAGCCGCCCCGGTGTGGTGTCTGAACGCCTGACGCCCGAAGAAGCCGCGCGCAAGGTGATTGCGGTCGCCAATGAGGTGCCGCAGCTTTCGGTTTTGGGCATCGCTGGGCCGGGCGATAGCTGCGCGGATTGGAAAAAGACGAAAGAGACCTTCACCCGCGTCACCGAAGATATTCCCGACATTCGTCTGTGCCTGAGCTCGAACGGGCTCGCGTTGCCTGAACATGTTGAAGAACTGGTCGATATGAATGTCGATCACGTCACCATCACCATCAACATGATCGACCCGGAAGTGGGCGCGAAGATCTATCCGTGGATCCGCTATGGCAACAAACGCTATTACGGCGTTGAGGCGAGCAAAATTTTGCATGAACGCCAGATGCTTGCGCTCGATATGCTGGTGGAACGCGGCATCTTGGTGAAGGTGAACTCGGTTCTGATCCCCGGCATCAATGACGAGCACCTGCTTGAGGTGAACAAAGAGGTCAAACGCCGCGGCGCGTTCCTCCACAACATCATGCCGCTGATTTCGGACCCGGCGCATGGCACGCATTTTGGCCTCACCGGCCAGCGCGGCCCGACCGCGGCAGAACTGCAAAAGGTGCAAGAAGCCTGTGCTGGCGGCGCGAACCTGATGAAACACTGCCGCCAATGCCGCGCCGATGCGGTGGGGCTGTTGGGCGAAGATCGCGGCCAAGAGTTCAGCCTCGACAAACTGCCTGAAGAGGTCGCCTATGATCCGGCAGCGCGCGAGACCTACAAAGATTGGGTCGCAAAAGAACGCGAAGATCGCCGTGCGGCGGCAGAAGATGCCAAAGCCGAAACTGGCGCGAGCGTGGCTGAAACCGCGCCCAAGCTTTTGGTTGCCGTGGCCACCCAAGGCGGCGGGCGCATCAACCAGCACTTTGGTCATGCCTCGGAATTCCAAGTCTTTGAGGTGGATACCGATGGTGTGCGCTTCGCTTTCCACCGCCGCTGCGACAATTACTGTGTCGATGGCGCGGGCGAGGAGGATCGTCTGGATCGGGTGATTGCCACGCTTGAGGGCATCGACACGGTGCTTTGTGCGAAAATCGGCGATTGCCCGCGCGAAACGCTGGCCGAGGCGGGCATCACGGTGCTGCAAGACCACGCCTATGACTACATCGAAACCGCCGTTTCCGCCGTTTACCGCGCGCGCATGGGGCTTGCCCCGGCGCAAGCCGAACGCGCCTAAGGAGGGATCATGCCCGAGGGACCGGAACCGCTGGATTGGGAGGGCAGGGCGCTTGATTGCGATAGCTGCCGCTTCCGGATGCGGCTCGACCTTGGGCAATGCGGTCTGGGCTGGTCGTGCCTGAATGACCGCTATGCCAAGCGGATTGAGCGGTTTTTTCTGCTCAATCCCGAACTGGCCGATGAAAACCTCGCCCATCCCTATTTTGAAACGCGGGTGAATGCGGCGCGGCTGGCCTCTGTCTTCCGATTGCCGCGGTTGCTGGATGACCCGGACCCGGCGGTGCGCTCGATGGCGATTTTGCGGCTCCCGCAGGCGAGCGCTGAGCGGCTGATGGATGACCCGGATCGCAATGTGCGCATTGCCGTGGCTTGGCGGCTGCCGCCCAACAAACTCTTGCCGCTCGTGCATGATGACGATCCCGGTATCCGGCTGGTTGTTGCGCGTCGTGCCGAAGAGGGCATGCTGCCGGTGATGATGTCTGATCCCGACCCAGAGGTGCGCACCCATGTTGTGCGCCGCATTGGGCCGGACTGGATTGATCGCTTTCGCACCGACCCCGACCCGCTTGTGCGCCGCGAAGCGGCACGCCGCCGCCCGATGCTGTTTGTCGAAGACCACGACATTCGCGTGCGCCACGCCGCCGCCGAAGAGGGCTGTGAAAAGGTGCTCGCGCATCTGATCGACGACCCCGAAGAAATCATCCGCGAGACCGCCTCCGCGCGGCTTGCCAAGCTGGAAGGAGCCGCAGATGTCGACTGATGACCGCGAAATCGAGGTGTATCGCCAACCGCTATATCTGCCGGGCGATAAGGTCGTCTCGCGCAAGCAGGTGAAGAACGATGGCACCATGCCGGGCCGCGAAATTGGCGAGATTGTCGTGAAAAAGGGCGATGTGGGCTATGTCCGCGACATCGGCACCTTCCTCGGCCAGTTCTACATCTATGCCGTCGATTACCTCGAACGCGGCGCGATCGTGGGGATGCGCGAGGCCGAAATCACCCCCGCCGAAGAACTGCGCGCCCGCGACGATGATCGCCCCGCGCTGCAATCCCACATCGTCACCCGTGACATGCTGCAAAAAGCCTGATTTTCCCTATTTCTCCAAGGAGTAAGCCCGATGAAAGTGATGATCCGCGAAACCGCCAAGGGCATTGAAGCCTATGTGCCGAAAAAAGACCTTGAAGAGATGGTGGTCGAGCAAGAAAAGCCGGGCCTTTGGGGCGGCTGGGCGAAGCTTTCGAATGGTTGGGTCTTTGCGATGCCCGAGTTTGACACGCCGCCTGCGCTGCCGGTCACGGTCGATGCGCGCAAGCTTTCCGACGAGGATTGAGCATGGCCGATCTCGACCTGCTGGATACCGCAATGGCCGAGGTGGCGCAGGGGAAGCGCGTGCCTTACCTTGGCGCCGAGGTCTCGGCCCTGTCAGGGAGCGAGGCACCCTCCACCCCGCCCGCGCTCTCGGCGATTTTGGAAAGCAAAGTCCGGGTGCCGCGCCGTGCGGTGGGCAACCTTTGGGCCGTGGCGCAATATATCGAAAGCCGCAAGTTCCGGGGTACGCTCAATAAATTGGTGCGCGAGGCGTTCGCGGTGCCGCCCGGCGGCGCGAACCCGGTCTATGACTGGCTCGCCCGTGTGCGCCCGCCGATGGTGGTGGATAGCTGGTATGATGACGCGATTTTGCACGCCTTCGGGCCGGGGCGCGATGATTGGGGCTATGTCCAAGGTGTGAGCCGCTCGGGTGGCTGGACCGAAGATTACTACCGTGCCTTCACCGCAGGTGGCGGTGAATTGGATGCGGCTGACCCAAACTGGCCAAGCCTGATCTACAAGCCGCATGGGCTTGCCACGGCAGAGGGCTCGTTCCTGATGTCGGATGCCGATTACGTGGAAGTGCTGACCGAGATCGACATTCAAACCCCGATCCCGGAAGAGGTGCAAAACCGCCGCACGGGCCGCCCGTTCCTGTTCTTGGGCTGCCGGTTCGACGATCAGCTTTTGCGCATCTACGCGCGCCAAATCGCCAAGCGCTCGGGCACGGGCCATATTGCGGTGATCCCCGGTCCGCTGACGAAGATGGAAGAGAAATTCTTTGAGGAATTGTCCATCACCCGGATCGACGCACCGCTTTCGGAAGTGACAGAACGACTCACGGTTGCGGAAGGATAAACCCTTTCTCCCGGTTTCACCCAATGCCGATTGCGCATGGCTGACGTGTGCAATCGGCGCTTGTTTTTGGGCCTTTTCGGCGCGACCCTGATCTTAGCCGATGTTGTCGGCTGTCGTGACCCGGAGGGGCCCACAGGCGGGCCGGAAAGGACAGGCATGAAGCTTAGCGCACGCAATGTTCTGACGGGCACCGTAACCGCCATTGAGGTTGGTCAGGTTACCTCCCATGTGAAAATCGACATTGGCGGTTCGATCGTGACCGCCGCGATCACAAATGAAGCCGTCGCCGATTTGAGCCTGAAAATAGGAGATCGGGCCAGTGCGATCATCAAGGCAAGCGATGTGATTGTCGGCCTTTAGGGGCTGTCTTGTCAGGGCGGAAAGGGGCGCGAACGGCCAAGGTGCTCGCGCCTCTTTCGCATGTTTGGGCAATGGGTTGGGGCGCGAAGCTCACGCCATGCCAATATGCACTTTCACGTCACGCGGCGGCGCGGTGTAGGGGGCCGAAGTCACCAGAACATGCGCGCCGGTTGCGGCGTAATCTGCCGCGTTTTTCGCGTTGATGCCGCCCGCCGCGGCGACTTTGCCCGGCCAATCGGGGCCAAGCTCTGCCACGGTCGCGGCAACCTCTGCGGGTGGGAATTTCTCAAGTTGCAGCACCTCGGCCCCGGCTTTGGCGGCGGCAAGCGCCTCGTCACGGCTCGATACTTCCACCACCACGCGCCGCTCCGGGCAGCTTTGGCGCAATAGCGCGATTTGCGCGGCCAATGCGTCTTCCCCACCAAATACGCGATGCTCGGCAAAAAGCAGCACCGTATCAGACAGCCCCGCGCGGTGGATTGTGGCCCCGGCAGCGGTGATGGCCTTGAGCGAAAGCGCCCGCGTGCCCGGCACCGATTTGCGCGTGCAAGCCACGGAAATGGCGGGGTTCACTGCCTGCGCAGCGCTCAGAATATCGCTTGCAGAAGAGGCCACGCCCGAGGCCCATTCCATCAGCGTTTGCGCGACCTTCCAGCCCGCATGCAGCGCCTCAGCCTGACCGCGCCCAAACAAAAGCATCTCGCCTTCTTCGACGCGTTTGCCAGAGGGGCAGGCGATCCATGCTTCGGCGCCCAGCAGTTGGAAAATCCGCACCGCTTCTTCAGAGCAGGCCACCGTCATCGGCCCGCGCGCGCGCATGGTGATTTCGCCCGCATCGGTGGCAATGCCAAGGCTGCGGGTGGTCAGATCGCCCGCAGGCACATCTTCGCGGATCAGCGCCATCAGCGCGGTATCATCAATCACGAACATCGTCGTCCTCTTGCCAATCGGGGGCTGTTTCCATCGAGGTGCTGGGGTGTGAAAGCGATGTGGCTTTAAGCCGCGCCACAATCGGTTCTCCCGGCGCAAAGCCCAAGCTGTCCCAGGATTTGCGCGAAATTCGCGCCAGCAGCAAGGCACCGCCCGTCTCGCGCCCCAGCATCAGCCGCACGGTGATCAGTGGGCTGCCATTGGGCTCGGGTTCCGCGCTCAAAATTGTCGCCGGTAGCGCGTTCAAAATGGTCGTGTCAGAGGGCGGGTTACGCCCAAGGCTGACATCCGCCGCCGGGATACGCATCCGCCGTCGCGCGCCCGCAGGCCCCAGCCGCCCCGGCACGACGATCACGCCCCCCGGCACGGCAATTTGGCTGAGCCCATAAGCATCATCAACCGCGACAACCTCGCCCTCTAGCACCGAGGCGAGATCGGGGCGGTGAATAAGCGGCAAGTCTGGGTCGGCGAGCATCGGGGCAAGTGGGCCTTCTGCCCGCACGCGGCCCCTTTCCATCAGCACCAATCGGTCGGCCAGACGCTCCACCTCGGTCATGTCATGGCTGACCAAGATCACTGGCATTTCAAGCCGCGCATGAAGCCGTTCGAGATAGGGCAGAATTTCCTCGCGTGAGAGCCGGTCGAGTGCAGAGAGCGGCTCGTCCATCAACAACAATTCGGGTTGGGACAGCAGCGCGCGCCCAATCGCCACCCTTTGCCGCTCACCACCCGACAGCGTGGGGGTGGGGCGCTCAAAAAGGGGCGCGATACCCAGCAGTGAAACGACCTCTTCTTCGCCAATACGCTGTGGGCCTTTGGCGCGTTTGAGCCCGTAGCACAGGTTGTCGCGCACGCTCAGATGCGCAAAAAGGCTCGCTTCCTGAAACACATAGCCCACCGCACGGCGATGGATCGGGGTAAATTTGCGCCCCGCTTGCCAAGTTTTGCCACCGACGGTCAATTGCCCGTCAGTCAAGCGGGTCAGACCTGCCATGCAACGCAACACCGTGGTTTTGCCGCAGCCCGAGGGGCCAAACAGTGCGGTGACGCCATGCCCCAAGGCCTCGAACTCTGCATCAAGCACAAAGCCGCCGATGCGCCCTTTGAAACTGGCGTGGATCATGGCCGCGCCCCCCCGCGCGCACCAAGCCGCCGCTCAATCAGCATCATCGCGAGGATCACGGCGAACGAGAGCACCAGCATCAGCCCAGCCAAAAGATGCGCTTTGTTCCATTCCAGCGTTTCGACGTAATCAAAGATCGTGACCGACAGAACCTTTGTGCGCCCGGGAATGGCCCCGCCGATCATCAGCACCACGCCAAATTCGCCCACCGTATGCGCAAACCCCAAGATCGCCCCGGTGGAGATACCGGGCAGGGCGAGCGGCAATGCGACGGTGCGAAAGGCGTCCCAAGGGCTTGCGCGCAGCGTTGCCGCTACTTCCATCGGGCGCGGGCCCATTGCGGTGAAGCTGTTGCGAATGGGGTTCACGACAAAGGGCAGAGAATAGACGACCGAGCCCACCACCAGCCCCGCAAAGGTGAAGGAGAGTTTTTGCCCCAAAAGCGCTGTGAGCGGTGAATTGGGCCCCATCGCGATCAGCAGATAAAAGCCCAAAACCGTGGGGGGCAACACGATGGGCAGGGAGACGACCGTGCCCACTACGTCTTTCGCGAGCCCGCCCGGTTGGGCGAGCCACCATGCCAAGGGCGTGCCAATGATCAGCAACACCACGGTGGTGACCCCGGCCAATTTAAGCGTCAGCACCAGCGTTTGCAGCATTGCCGGGTCATAAAGGCTCGCCCAATCCATCACTTACTCCGCGGTTTCATAGCCATATTTGACTATGATCGCGGTCGCGGCCTCTGTCTTGAGAAAATCAAGGAACGCCTGCGCGGCAGGGTCATTCGCCCCGGGGGTAAGCAGCACCGCATCTTGTTTGATCGGGCTATAAAGATCACCGGGCACGACCCAACTTGAGCCGCTCGTATCGCCCGCCACCTGCGACATGGCTACAAAGCCCAAAGGCGCATTGCCAGAGGCGGTGAATTGATAGGCCTGCGCGATGCTTTTGCCGGTGATGATCTTGTCTTGTAGCGCGTCGTTTAGCCCAAGCGCGGCAAGCACCTCCATCGCCGCCGCGCCATAGGGGGCAGAGCTGGGGTCGGCAATCGCCACATGCTCGGGCGCGGCTTGCAGTGCCTCGGGGCCGGTCACGGTGTGGGGGTCTGCGCTCCACAGCACCAGCTTGCCCCGCGCATAGGTAAAGGCGCTGCCGGGCACGCCAAAGCCTTCATCAATCGCCTTGGCTGGGCGCGCCGCATCGGCCGAGAGGAACACCTCAAACGGCGCGCCTTGGGTGATTTGCGTGTAAAACTGGCCCGATGGACCAAAAGACAGTGTCACTTCATGCCCGGTTTCGGCGGTGAAAAGCGCGGCAATCTCTTGTGCGGGGTTGGTGAAATTGGCGGCGACGGCGGCCATCACCTCATCGGCATGAACCGGGGTGGTAAGTGCCAAAAGCGCGGGCAGGGCGGTCAAAAGACGGGGCAGGCGGGCAATCATTTTAGTCCTTTCTTCGGGCAGGCCCGAGGTGGAGAGCGCTATATACTAGACCTGCATAGCGCCTGCGGGGTGTGTGCCGCAATCGGGGTGCGGCTCGCCGCCTCGGGCAGGGTGTCACTTGGCCCAAGGATTGCGTGGCTATGTGAGGGAATATTGAGCAATTGCCTCGGAATTGCGCGATTTTGGAGGATGTGCTGGCGGCGTAGGTGCATCATCGGTGGTCATTGCCCTGCACTTAGGTCAATTTGGCGGCAGATAAGCCGGAAGGACAGGCCATGACAGAAGGGTTGCGGGGCGCGCTGACGCTGGAACGCACCGGGGCGCGGATGGGCGCGGAGCGGGTGGCGCTTTTGGCCGCCGTAGGGCGCACGGGCTCTATTTCCGCCGCCGCGCGCGAGGTGGGGCTCAGCTACAAGGCCGCTTGGGATGGCGTGAAGGCAATGAACAACCTCTTTGCCAGCCCGTTGGTCACGGCGGCGCCCGGCGGGCGCGCGGGCGGCGGCGCTGAACTGACCGAGGCCGGCCAACAGGTGATTGCCACCTATGGTGAGATTGAAGCCGAGCTTGCCAAACTGCTGAGCCGCCTTGATAACCGTCTTGAACTGGCGCCTGCGCAAGTGTTGCGGGGGCTCAGTCTGCGGACCTCGGCGCGCAATGTCTGGGCCTGCAAGGTGATCAGCGTCTTGGCGGATCGGGTGAGTGCAGAGGTCAAGCTGGACCTTGGCGGGGCGCAGCTTGTCTCTGTCATCACCGCACGCTCGGCGCGTGAGCTTGGCTTGATGCCGGGGGTAGAGGTGCTTGCGCTTGTGAAATCCAATTTCGTGCTTCTCACGCGTGAAGAGGCGCCGCGCGTGTCTATCCGTAATCGGCTTTCGGGCGTGGTGATGGAGCGGATTGATGGCGATCTGGGCACCGAAGTGGTGCTGGATTTGGGGGGGGGTAAAACGCTCGCCGCCGCAATTACCCGCGAAAGTGCCGAAGGATTGGCCCCCGAACCGGGCGAGCGGATCACTGCCCTTGTCAAATCAAGCCATGTGATTCTGGCGCTGCCCTAAGGGAAAACGTGCCACGCACGCGCAGCCCAGCGTAACGCTTTCCCGAAGTTTGGCCAAAGCTGGAACGGCGGTTTTTCAAGGGTTTTCAGTCAGATTTCTTCGTGCTTTCAAGGGGCAAAGGCCGGGGTTCGCCCGGCCAAAGCTGACCGGAGAGACGATATGAGCCGCATTTTTGAAGACAATTCCCGTTCCATTGGGGGCACGCCTTTGGTGAAGCTGTCGCGCCTTGGTGCGGGGCTGGGGGCAACGGTGCTTGCCAAGATCGAAGGACGCAACCCGGCCTATTCGGTGAAATGCCGGATCGGCTCGGCGATGATCTGGGATGCGGAAGAAAAGGGTCTGCTGACCCCGGGCCGTGAAATTGTCGAACCCACCTCGGGCAACACTGGGATTGCGCTCGCCGCCGTGGCTGCCGCGCGGGGCATTCCGATCACGCTGACCATGCCCGAAACCATGAGCCTTGAGCGGCGCAAATTGCTGGTGGCTTACGGTGCGAAACTGGTGCTGACCGAAGGCGCCAAGGGGATGGGCGGGGCGATTGCCAAAGCCAAGGAAATCGCGGCCTCGGACCCGAAATACGTGCTGCTGCAACAGTTCGAAAACCCGGCAAACCCGGCGATCCATGAGCGCACCACCGGTCCCGAGATTTGGGAAGATACCGATGGTCAGGTGGATGTCTTCGTGGCGGGCGTGGGCACCGGCGGCACGATCACCGGGGTGAGCCGCTATCTGAAACAAAACCGCGGTGCCGATGTGAAGGTGGTGGCGGTGGAGCCTTCGGCGAGCCCGGTGCTGACCCAAGCCCGCGCGGGCGAAGAAATTAAACCCGGCCCGCATAAGATCCAAGGCATCGGTGCGGGCTTCGTGCCGGGGGTGCTCGACCTCAAGCTGATCGACGAGGTCGAACAGGTCAGCAATGAAGAGGCGATGGAAGTTGCTCTGCGACTGGCCCGGGAAGAGGGCATTTTGTGCGGTATTTCCTGTGGGGCGGCCACCGCGGCGGCGCTGCGGCTGGCGCAAAAGCCCGAAAATGCGGGCAAGACCATCGTGGTGATCTTGCCCGATTCTGGCGAACGCTACCTGTCCTCGGCGCTTTTTGAGGGCATGTTTGATGCCTCTGGCGCGCCCGTCTAAGGCTTAGAACAGGAAATCATCCACACTCAGCGCGCTGGCCGTCACATCGGCCAGCGTGATTTGAACGCTGTCGAAGCTGATCAGCGTATCCGTGCTGATTTGCGTGATATGGCTCGCGATATCGGACCAGCTGCCGATGTCGCGCAGACCCGTCAGGTTCAAAAGGTCTTCGCCGATGGTGAAATCGGTGATCGTGTCAGCACCATCGCCATCGGCAAAGATGAACGTATCCGCATCGCCGCCGCCGGTCAGCAGGTCATCGCCCGCGCCGCCCATGATCTGGTCATTGCCCCAATCGCCAAGGATCGTGTCTTGCCCGGCATCCCCAGACAGATAATCGTCGCCGATGCTGGCTTGAATACGATCATTGCCGTCGCCGCCATAGACGATATCGGAATCGCGGCGATCCAAGCTGCGGGCGATATAGATATCGTCGCCTCCATTGAGCATCACGAGATCGCTGCCGCCTGTGTCAATCACGCGGTCTACCCCGTCGCCGCCCACAAGCGTGTCATCGCCTTGGCCGCCGCGCAGCATTGAGCCATCATTTGAGGCGGTCAGGTAGTCGTTGCCATTTCCGCCCGACAGCGTGTCAATGCCGCCGTGGCTGGTCAGGATTTCGTCGCCCGCCCCACCACGCACAAGATCGGCGCCGCTGTCATAGGTATCGATGAACGTGTCATTGCCGCGGCCAAGATCAATACGATCATCGCCTGCGCCGCCGGTCACGGTGTCATCGCCCGCACCGGAAAAGATCGTATCATTGCCATCATCGCCAAAGATCAGATCATTGCCGATGTCGGTGGTGATCCGGTCGTTGCCCGCGCCGCCATAAACGCTGTCCCCCGCGCCAAGGCTGTCCCCCGTGCCGGTGTAGTGGTCATCGCCTGCGCCAAGATCGACGTAATCTTCGCCGCCCGCGTCGGTGACAAGGTCATCTCCCTCAGCGCCAAGCATCGTGTCATTGCCAAGGCCACCATCAAGCGCCGCGCCGCCCGATCCGGCCGTCAGATTGTCATCGCCATCGCCGCCCGCCAAGCTGTCAAAGCCGCCCGCGCTGCTGATCGTGTCATTGCCATCGCCGCCCAGCACCGTGTCGTTGCTATCATCGCTGGTGTCGAAGAAGATATCGTCTCCCGCACCGAGATCCACAAAATCGGCCCCTTTGCCCGCGGTCACCCGGTCATTGCCAAGGCCCGCGGCAATCGTGTCATCGCCATCGCCCGCGTCGATCGTATCATTGCCCGCGCCACTGTCGATCGTGTCATTGCCCGCACCGCCCGCAAGGCTGTCATTGCCCGTCGTTCCGAAAAGCTGCATCGGCGCGAGAGGGGTATCTTCGCCCGGCCCGGTGACGAACAGGAAATGCGCCGCGATCAGTCCGGCAATCGTGTTACCGGCCAAAATCAGGGTGCCCGCTGCCGTGGCGATCGTGACCCCGTTCACGCTTTCTGACATCAGCGCAAGCAGGCTCGACCAATCGGTGAGCGAGGCAATCGCGGACACGTCGATATAATCCGTATCCCCAAAATCGGTGATCGTGTCGGAGCCAAAGCCACTGGTAAAGACGAAGGTATCCGCCCCGTCGCCCCCGGTGAGCGTGTCATTGCCGGCCCCGCCCGTCAGCGTATCATTGCCGCTGCCACCATCAATCACGTCATTGCCCGCACCAGACGAGATTTCATTCCCGACCGTGTTGCCAGTGATTGTGTCATTGCCGCTGCCGGTGTGCAGGTTCTCAATCACCGTGCCTGTGGCAATGATCATGTTGCCCGTGCGCCCGAAGACGTTGGAGATTGCGCCTGCGGTCAGGTCGATGCGGCTGGCTTCACTGCGGTCCGAGAAATCCACCAGATCCGTGCCCGAACTGTCGGTGAGCGTGAAGGTGACGGAGCTTGAGTGGTTCGCAACGCCCAGATAATCAAGCCCACCCCCTGCGGTCGACCCCACGCCATAGACGGTGTTTCCACCATGGGCGGCAACCGGCGCACCATAGAGGCTTTGCATCGCAACGATGTCATATTGCATCGGCGTCAGCGTATAGGCGTAGGAGGCGTTGATATAGCTGTTCTGCGTTTGTGAGAAATAGGACATGATCGTCCCTTGCCAGCTGTCATTGGCAAAGAGCGCATTGCTCGAATAGCTGGCCGAGCCGTTATAATTGCCGGCATGGCCAAGGCCAAGCGCATGGCCGATCTCATGCACATAGGTCTGGAACCCATAACCGCCGGGGGTATCGCCGTAGCGGCTAACCCAATCGGTGGAGATGCTGACCGTGGCAGAGGTCATCTTCCCTGCGTAGTTCCACCAAAAATTCGTATAGGCGCCCGAGCTGCTGTGTTGGAAGGTGATCTGCCCGCCAGAGCTTTTTTCAACGAAGTGGATGTTGGCGGTATTGCTCCACTCTTCAAATGCCTTCGCGATCATCGCGCGTTCATTCGCCGTCATATCCGACGCGACAGAATAGGTCACAGTGCGTGTGCTGGTGAGCGCCCATGGATGCGACACGCCCCCCCAATAGCCATGGGTCAGCTGCCATGCTGCTTGTTCGGGGGTATAGACGGGCAAAGCCATGTAGCACTCCTTTGCGACGGGCGTGCGCAACCGGGCTTCGCGAAGCGGGCTTCGGGAAGCAGGGCCGACATGCGCCGGCGGTTCGGTGGCGACACGGGAATATGAGGGTCCGAGTTCTTCGGAAGTTCGGGTCTCGATAGGTTTTATACTGCCTGAAATCTGTTTCCGCCAAGAGAATAGTCTACGCAGGAAGGGGGTATTTAGGCGATGGTCCTCGGTTAAATAAAGACTGGGTAAATGTGCGATTAGGGGTTCAGTGCGCAATTGTGGCGAGGCAATTGAAATGGGGCGATTTGTGGGCGCCTAGAAGGAGGGAAAAGGGCAAGAAAATTTGGCATATGAGACTGAGTCGGAGCAGCGTGAGAGGTGGCCAGAATGCCTTGCGGAATTGAGCCTGATCTATGACCTGCGATGCTTGCGGGCAATTGATCAGTGTCTCTTGTTATTTTGCATTTTAAAATGTGATCTGCGGTTATTTCCGCTTTTCATTATGTTTTTATGCGCATCTCTAGAGATATTTTATTTGCGGCGTGCGGTTTTTTGAACTGATGCCTGCGCGCAAAAATGCCGGTTGCAGCATAAGTTTCGGTGCGCGGCACGCCCTTGCCGAGGGCTGCACTGGCTCGCTAGAGTGATCCAGTGGCCTTGCCCCGGGGGGAACGGTGGAGATTTTCGTGCTGATTATTTTGCTCGCCGTGGCGGGTGGTGTTGCGGGGCTCGTTGCGCTCTTGCTCAGCCTTGCCAATCTGCGCAGACGCGTGGCTGCGCTTGAAGCGCGTCTTGCGCTGGGCGGGGACGAAGCCCTCCCTGTGCCGGAGGCCGTAGAACCGGAGCCAGTCGCGGCTTCCTGGCCGCCAGAGCGGGATGAACCTGCACCACAGGCTCCTCCGGAAGCGGCCGCAGCCCCCGCGATGCCTCCGCCTTTGCCTGCTGCTGCCCGCGTGCCTTCTGAGCCGAGCTTGGTTGCACTGGTTTGGGCGTGGTTGCAGGAAAATTGGTTTTATGCGGTTGCGGCGGTTTCTCTCGCACTCGCGGGTATTTTCGCCGCGCAATATGCGGCGGAACGCGGGCTCTTGTCGTCCACGGCGCGGGTGATGCTGGCCGCGGCCTTCGGGGCACTGCTCATTGGCGCGGGAGAGGTGATCCGGCGCCGTTGGGGCGACGCGCCAGAAACGGCGACTGCCTATCTGCCCTCGGTCTTTTCGGGCGCGGGCGTGGTCACGCTTTACGGGGCGGTCTTAACGGCGCAGATGCTTTATGGGCTGATTATCCCCGCGATGAGCTTGGGTCTTTTGGTCATGGTCGCAGTCGTGGCGATTGTGCTGGGGTGGTTCTATGGCCCGCTTCTGGCGCTGGTGGGCCTGCTTGGGGCCTGCGCCGCGCCGTTTTTGGCGGGAGGCGCGCCCGGTTCTGAATGGATGATCGCGGGCTATTTCGGGCTGGTGATGCTTTCGGGCCTGTCTATCAACGCGCTCAAGAAATGGCGCGCGGTGGATGAACTAGCCCTGATTGCGCCCTTTGCCGCCATGTTTCAGATCGCGCATCTTTCTCAGACTTGGGCAGCGGCGCTTGCCTATTTCGCCCTTGTACCGGTGATTGGGTCGATCTTTTTGGGGGGTGCCTTGCGCCCATGCAGGCCCGCACAGACCATTGTCGCACACCTAAAGGCGGGGCAAGCGCTGATCGAAATCGGTTGGCGCGACTTCTTCATGCGGCTTGTCTGGATCGGCGCGGTGGTGGGGCTTTTCTCGGTGATCGGGGCAGAGGAGCCGCAACTGGCTGCCGCTTTGGCCGCGCTGACCGGGCTCACGCTACTGGCGACATTTTGGAGCCTGCGCGCGCCGGGGGCTGTGGATTTCGCACTGGTTGCCGTTGCTGGGCTTTATCTGCTCGCGCCCCGGATCGTGCCAACACTCGTGGATATGGGGGAGGAATATCCGGCGCAGGTTTCGGCCACTCTGTTTTACCTGTTGATCGCAGCGGGGGCCGTGATCTCACTCGCTTGTGCTTGGCGGTCTGCGCGCGGCGTGGGGCGTGATGCGATCGCTTGGGCAATTGGGGCGGCCGTTGCAGGGCCGGGGCTTTTGGTGCTGCAAGAGGTGATGAATGCGCCGGGTGCGGTGATTGGGGCCAATACATGGGCGGGCATTGCGATGGGCTTTGCCGCTTTGGCGACGCTTTTGGCCGAGCGCGCATGGCATCGCGACGCGCCGGATCGGGAACGTGTTTCGCTTGCCGTTTTGGCGGCGCTGTCGCTGATCGCGCTTGCGCTCTTTATCTGGTTCACGAAAGCGGCGCTGAGCGTGGCACTGGCGGTTTTGGTGCTGAGTGCCGTTCTTATGGATCTGCGCTGGAAACTGCCCCGGCTGTCCGGTTTTGCGCAATTGGGCGTGATGGTTCTTGTCTGGCGCACGCTGGTTGATCCGGGCCTCTTTTGGGGGGTTGATCATGCCAGCTGGTTCGAGATCGTGCTGGCCTATGGGTCCCCGGCACTTGCCTTGCTTGTTGCGGCTGTGGCTTTGCGCAGCGCAGATCGGCCCCTGACCCGAGCCGCCCTTGAGGGGGGCGGCGCCGTGGTTTTGGCCATGGGGGCGAGCGTGGTGCTGATCCGCGCGTTTGAGGCCACCGAACATCTTGTCTTTGGTTTGACCGGCGCAAGTTGGTGGCTCGCTGGCTGGGCCTTGCTGCGCACCGCCTCTCTCACCGCGCCCAAGCAAGAGGTGGGAAGGTTGGCGCGTTTCGCCCGGCTGCTGCGGCTTACGCTTGGATGGCTCGATCTTGCGGTGGCGAGCCTCGCTTTGCTGCTGGCCTTGGCGCTCAACCCGCTTGTGTGGCGGTCCTTTGAGATTGTCGGGCCGGTGTTCTTCAACTCCATGACGTTTGGCTATTTGCTGCCGGGGCTGATCGTCTTGGCGATGGCCGCAAGTCTTAAGGGGCTCAAGAAAGCGGTTCGGATCATCTTTGCCGGTTTCGGCTCGGTGCTGGTCTTGGCGTATTTGTTTTTCAGCGTGGCACAGATTTGGCGTGGCAATCGCCCGGCTGCCTTGCCGATGGGCGAAGGCGAATTGTGGAGCTACACCGCGCTGTTGCTCCTAATTGGTGCCGGGCTTTTGGGGGCCGCGCTGTGGCGGCGTTCTAATCCGCTGCGCTATCTCGCTGATGCGGTGCTGGTGGTGGCGATCATCAAAGTGTTCTTTGTTGATGCCGCCGATCTGGGCGGGCTGGTGCGGGCGGGGTCATTCTTGATCCTTGGCTTGGCGCTCGCGGGTTTGGCTTGGGTGAACCGCCGCGCGGCTTTGGCAAGCGTGCCGCCTGCGCCCGACAGCTAGGGCTGGACGGGGCATCCACAGGTACTACCTCAGAACCAACAGGAGGTGTTGTTCATGCGCGTTTTGACTAGCCTGCTTCTTGCGGTGCCTGTGGCGCTTGGCCTTGGGGTCGGGGCGGCTTCGGCCAACCCGCCAACGCCCGCGCCGCAAATGATCGAGGATTTCACCATGCAGCCTGAGACCCGCTGGCGCTTTTTCACCGATGGGGTGATGGGCGGCATTTCAACCGGCGAGCTTATGATGATCACCGGTGATGGCCCGCCGCATGCGCGGATGACGGGCCATGTCAGCACCGCCAATCGCGGCGGTTTCATTCAGATGCGCCATGACCTCGACGCGCCGCCACCGGCGGGCACGCAAGGCCTGCGGCTCATCGTGCGCGGCAACAACCAGCGCTATTTCGCGCATCTGCGCACCAAGGGCACGCTGTTGCCGTGGCAATATTACCAAGCGCCATTTGAGGTGACCGAAAGCTGGCAAGAGGTACAGCTGCCATTCAGCGCCTTCAAACCCTCTGGCCGGATGCTGCGCGCGGTGCCAGACTCGCAGGCCCTGACCTCGGTGGCTGTCGTCGCCTATGGGCGCGACCACGAAGCCGAGGTTGAGGTGCGCGAGGTCGGCTTTTACTAAGCGCCAAGTGGCTGCAGTTGAACGGGGCCGAAGTTAGACCGCGGCAAGGGCGACGGCCAAATCCCCATAGCCAGTGAAACGGCGTTCATAGGCAAGGTTGAGCCGTTTCGCCGCCTCTTCCGCTTTGGCATCCAACGCCGGGTCATTCGTCTGCGCGAGAAAAACCAGCTTTTCGTAATTGCCAAACATCATCGGGATCAGATCGGGATGGCGGTCAAAGCCCATCGGCTTCCAGACAAAGGCCTCAAACTGCCGCACCAGAAAATCGGTCAGGTAGAAGGCGGTGACTTCGGTTTCAGCATGCGCAGCGAAGGTATCATTGCCTTCAAAAAACGCATAGCAATGCGGGCCCGGCACCATCTCCACCCCAAGTTCGGCGCATTTCGCCTGCAACTGTCCGCCGGTGCCGCAATCGGCATAGACGATATAGATCGTCTCATAGGCGGCGCGGTGTTTGGCGACGGCGGCTTCCACGGCGGCGGTGATCCGCTCGGGGTAAAGGTGCAGGTTTGCGGGCAGGCAGGTCAGGTCGAGATGATCCCAACCATTCGCCGCTTTCAGCGCCAAAATCTCGCGGGCGAGCGCACCGCAGGCAATCAGCAACACGCGTCCACGCCCCTCGGGCGGCAGACCCGCAACAGTCAGACTCTGATCAGAAATCATTTGAGCTGGGTCACTCGACGCGCTCAAAGAGTCGCATCACCGCCGCGCCAATCAGCGCCGCGAGGCCCATCAGCATCAGCGGCACCCCCGCATGCAAGGCCACGGCAATCGTGACCGCCGCAGCCAAGATGACCGCGATCAGCATGATCAGGAAATGGGGCAGGGGCATTGGCTGCATCATGGGCGTTCTCCTTACCTCAAATATGGGACGGCTTCTCCCAAAGGAAAAGGCCCCAAGCGTAGCTTGAGGCCTTTCTGGTTCACATTTCGTTGCGTCAGACGCGATTTTGCCTGACTTTGCGGCACGACGGGCTCAGGCGCCCATCTGGTTGTGTTTGCGCGCGACCATTTCTTTGGCGATTTCCACCGAAACGGCGGCATCGCGGCAGTACGCGTCGGCGCCGATGGCTTTGCCGAATTCTTCGTTCAGCGGGGCCCCGCCGACGAGCACCAGATAATCGTCGCGGATGCCTTTTTCTTTCATCGCGTCGATCACGACCTTCATGTAAGGCATCGTGGTGGTGAGCAGCGCAGACATGCCAAGGATGTCGGCTTCTTCCCGCTCAAGCGCTTCAAGGTAGTTTTCGACCGGGTTGTTGATCCCGATATCCACCACTTCGAACCCCGCGCCTTCCATCATCATCGCCACAAGGTTTTTGCCGATGTCGTGGATGTCGCCCTTCACGGTGCCGATCACCATTTTGCCCATACGCGGCGCGCCGGTTTCCACCAGCATCGGCTTCAGGATCGCCATGCCGCCCTTCATCGCATTCGCCGCCAAAAGCACTTCCGGCACGAACAGAATGCCGTCACGGAAGTCGTTGCCGACAACGGTCATGCCCGCGACCAGCGCTTTGGTCAGGATGTCATAAGGCGTCCAGCCACGCTCGACGAGGATGTTAACCGCCTCTTCGATCTCTTCTTTGAGGCCGTCATAAAGGTCATCGTGCATCTGTTGCACGAGTTCTTCGTCGTCGAGTTCCGAGAGAATGATGTCGTCTTCATCGGCCATGGGCGTTGTTCTCCTGAGCGTGGGGATGTTTCGGTGATGCGGTGAAAGTGGCGGGGTTACTATTATATTTGCGACATGCGGCGTTCTGTCACCGACGCGGGCGCGATGGCATAGGCAAAAGCCGTGCCACAGAAGCACTTAGTTTGCACGGTTGAGTTGTGGCGGCGAATCCCTTGCGCAATGTTCTCATTTCGTTCTAATTTTCGCACATGAGTCTTACTGGATCCCTTCCGCTTGATTTGCCGCCCCCCGATCCGCGCCAACGGCTGCGGGCGCGGGGCGCTGCGGCCAATCCGGCGGGGCGATTTGAACCCTATGCGCGGCTGGTCGAATCCGATGGCTGGGAGATCGCGGAAGAAGAAAAGCTTTTGCGCACAGAACTCTGTGTGGAACGGCCCAAATCTATCATCACTCGCAACACCAGCCCCGATGTGCCGTTTGACCGTTCGGTGAACCCTTACCGGGGCTGTGAGCATGGCTGCATCTATTGCTACGCGCGGCCCACGCATGGCTATTTGGGGCTGTCGGCGGGGCTCGATTTTGAAACCAAGATCATTGCCCGGCCCGAAGCGCCCGAACTTTTGGCGCGCGAGCTTTCCAAGAAGGGCTATGCCTGCGCGCCGATTGCGATTGGCACCGCGACCGACCCTTACCAACCGGCTGAGGCCGCGCAGGGGATCATGCGGGGCCTGTTGCAGGTGCTGAGCGATTTCAACCACCCCGTTTGCCTGACCACGCGCGGCGCGGGGGTGATGCGTGACATGGATTTGCTTGCCGATATGGCGGCGCGCAATCTGGTGCATCTGGGCGTGTCGCTCACCACTTTGGATGAAGATTTGGCCCGCAAAATGGAGCCACGCGCGCCAAGCCCGCAAACCCGGCTGCGGATGATCCGCGCCGCCGCACGGGCAGGGATTCCGGTGCGGGTGATGGCCGCGCCAATCATTCCCGGTCTCACCGATCACGCGCTGGAGGCGATCTTGACCGAGGCGCGCCGGGCGGGCGCGCGCGCCGCCGAGATGATCGCCCTGCGTCTGCCCAATGAGGTGGCGCCGCTTTTTGCCGATTGGCTCGCCCGCCACTACCCGCTGCGCGCGGAAAAGGTTCTGGGCGCGATTGCCGCCTTTCGCAGCGGCAAGCTTAACGATCCGCGTTTTGGTAGCCGGATGGAGGGCGAGGGGACCGAGGCCGAGTTGTTGGCGCGCCGGTTTGAAGTGTCGTGCCGCCGGCTTAGCCTTGCGCGCGATCTGCCGCCGCTTGATGCCGCGCGTTTTGCTGTGCCGCCAAGGCCGGGCGAGCAGTTGGAACTGTTCTGACCTTTCGTGCATCACGCGCCCTTTCAACTGGCACAGCTTTCCCGGTCCGGAAGAGGCTCTCGCGATCTTCCGGCCACAGGGGCAGTCTGGCAAGCGTTAGTTCGTAGCGGTTGCTTAGCCGCGGCGGCGGCCGCGACGCTCGCGGCTCGGGCCGGGGTCGTCGCCGGTGCCATCGGTGTTCGACGAGAACGCGCCCAATTTCTCGGTGACATCTTCAAGCGTCGGGCGCGGCCCGCGTTCACGGGTCGAAAGCGCCTCGTGCATCGCCTTGAGGTGCTCGGGCATGGTGCCACAGCAGCCGCCGATGATGGTGGCGCCCGCATCACGTGCAAGGCAGGCGTAATCACCCATCAGCGCGGGGGTGCCATCATAATGGATGTGGCCATCATGGTATTTCGGGATGCCCGCATTGCCCTTGGCGATGATCGGGCGCTCGGTGCCCGAAGATACAAAGCCCATGATCGTGCGCATCAAATCCGCCGCGCCAACGCCGCAGTTCGCCCCAAAAGCGAGCGGCGGGTTCGGCAGTTTTTCCACAAGACTAGCGAGCTGCGCCGAGGTCACGCCCATCATCGTGCGGCCAGCGGTGTCAAAGCTCATCGTGCCACACCAATCCATGCCCGCAAGCTTCGCAGCTTCCGCCGCGGCCTTGAACTCTTCGGGGGCAGAGATCGTTTCCACCCAAAGCACATCCGCGCCGCCTTCTTTCAGCCCTTCGGCTTGTTCGTGGAACATTTCCACGGCGAGTTCATGGGTGAGCGTGCCCATCGGCGCGAAAATATCGCCCGTCGGCCCGACCGAGCCGCAAACTGCAACCGGGCGGCCCGCTTTATCGGCCACTTCACGGCCGATTTCGGCGGCGACGCGGTTCAACTCCCGCACCCGGCCTTGGGCATTGTGCAGTTTCAGACGGCTGGCGTTGCCACCAAAGGAGTTGGTCAGAAACAGATCCGAGCCCGCATCCACGGCAAAGCTGTAGAGCTTGGCGATCCGGTCGGGGTGGTCAACGTTCCACAATTCTGGCGGTTCGCCCGAAGACAGGCCCATGTTGAACAGGTTTGTGCCCGTAGCGCCATCGGCCAGCAGCCAGTCACGGGTTTGCAGCAGACGGGTAAGCGTGTTGGTCATCGGGCCTCTCCTGATCCGGTCGCGCTCTCCCTGCCAGAACCGGACGAAAAGTGCAAATTCCTTTCACTCAAGATGATCTTGAGGCACGCCACAGATTACGGACCATTTCAAGCGCGGGCGTCGGGGCCGTTTCATGGGCCGCAAGCGGGGCAGGGCGGTGGATTGCGCGGGCAATTTCCACCCCTGCCAGCGCCAGCGCCGGGGCCGAGGGGGCCGCGATATAACGCGGGCTCAGGTTCGGCGCGAAGCTCATTTTGAACTGGCGCAGACCCGCCGCGCCGGCACCTTTTTCCGCGCGCCGCCAGATATGCGCGGCGGGGCCGCTGATGTCTTCGGCGCGCGGCGGCAGGGCCGCGAGCGACAGCCGTTTCACCCCCGCCTGCGCGGCAGCTTCAAGCGCGCCATTGATCAGCGCCTGCATCGTGCCATCGGGGGCGTCTTCCCCCGGGCGCATCAGATCCAGCACCCATTCGGTGCGGTTGGCGTGAAAGCTCGCAAAGCCGACCAGCTTGCCCTTCACATGCGCAAGCATCACTTGTTGCTGGCGCACATAATCGGGGGCAAAGCGCCCCATCGAAAAGCCCCGCTCGCCGCCGCGCGCGCCGCGCCAATGATCGGCAATCGCAATCATCTCGGCCATCGGCAGCGGCCCTTCGGCGGGGGTGATGGTCAGGCCCGCCTTTGCGGCCTTGCGCAATTTGCGGCGCAGACCCGAACGCGAGGGGCAATCGAGCGTATAGCTGCGCGGGTCAAGCCAAACTTCGGTCGCGACCGGTGCGACGACCCAGCCAGCTTTGCGGGCAAGCGCCGCCGTACGTCCGGAGACTTTATAAAGGCTGGCACGGCGGCCTTCTGCCCGTGCGGCTTCGCGCAAGGCATTGAACATCCCACCCGACGGCGCGGTGCCAAAGGGCTCCAAGAGCGCCACAAGCGTTTGCCCGGCGCGGCCCGCCATCCAACCGCCCGGCGCGCGGTCACAACGCAACACGCCCAGATTGCCTTGGTGCATCAGCCCCAGTTCGGCTTGGCGGTCTTGTGCGACCAGATGCGAGATTTGCGGGCAGTCCATCGGCGCGGCAACAACTTGCGGGGCATCGCCCGCACGTGCTGGGCGCAATGCAACCACGGCCATTGCGGCAAGCGCAGGCACACCGAAATAGGCAATCCGCCAGGCGAGAATCGCTGCCAAAAGCTCGGGCTCGGGGGCCGAGGGCAAAAGCGAGATCAGGGTGATTTCAAAGGGGCCAACCCCACCGGGCGTGCCCGAAACAAAGCCCGCGCCAAGGGCGAGCAGAAAGGCCGGGAACAGCGCCAGCAAGCCGATATCGGTGCCAGAGGGCAAAAGCGCCCAAAGCGCAAGCGCGGCAAAGGCGGTGTCAATCAGCGCGAGCGCGAGGATTTGCGCCATCACCGCAGGGGCAGGCAAGCGCAGCGTGAGGCGGCCAATTTTTAGGCCCGGCAACAAAAGTGCGGCCAAGGCCAGCGCGCCGCCAAGCGCAAGACCCAAAAGCGCAAAGCCCTGCACAGTGGCCAAAGACAGGCCCGGCAAGCTCACGGGGGCAATCAACAACACATGCGCGGTGAGCACGGCCCATGAGATCAGGAAGGTCGCGGCAACGGTTGCGGTGATTTTTGTGGCGCGCGCGAGCGAGGTTTCGGGCAGCATTCGCCAGCGCACCAGCGCCCCAGATACGAGCCCAAAACCAATGGTTTGGCTCAGCGCAATCGAGGTCCAACCGGCGCGGCGGGCGGGGCGCGCGGCGGTGCCGGTGCCCAAAAGGCGGTGGATGATCGCATCATATTGCGCAAGCGCGGCAAAGCTGACGAAGGTTGCGGCGAGCGCGAGCGCCCAATGGGCAATGTCTACGCGCGCAAGGGCAGCCATCACCGCCGCGCCATCGAGCATGGCCAAGCGATCGCGCAGCGCCCACAAAAAGGCGCCCACAAGGACGATGCCGAGCACTTGCCGCCCCGCAGCAGCGCCAAAACGCAAAGGCCGCGTTGCCCCCTCGTCTGAGGTAAGTTGCGCAGCGACGGCCGTGCCCTTGCGATGATCCGACATCTGATCCCCTCTCTTTACCACATATCCCCGGTGCTCGGGTTTGCGCCTCTAAGGGAAAGAAAGGTTTAAAATCGAGGTATCAAATCCAAAGATGGTATGCAGAAATTAACCCTGCCAAGCCGCGCCTTTCGTTTGAAGATCGCGTGCTAAGGCTCAGCTAAAAAAGAAAAAACCGGCTCCATAAAGAGCCGGCTTTCGAAACGCGGTCTGGGCAAATGCTCAGCCGACTTCGGTGATTTGTTTCATCGCTTCGCGCATCGCCTCGCCAACTTTGGCGCGGATCTTCGCCTCATCGGCGACGCCCGCCAGATCTGCGACCAGTTTGCGGATCACATCTTCTTGGCCCGCTTCCTCGAAATCCGCTGCGATCAACGCACCGGTATAGGCCTCTGCTTCTTCGCCGCTTTTGCCCAGCAGTTCCGCCGCCCATTGACCGAGGAGCTTCACAGACCGCGCCTCAACTTTAAAGCGCAGTTCCGCATCATGCGCGAATTTGGCCTCAAAGGCGTGTTCGCGGTCGTCAAAAGTGGTCATCTGGTCCCCCCAAATCAGTTGTTATCCCAGATATGGTTTTTTTGGCCTCTTGCTGCAAGACCTCATAAAGCCGCGCCGGGGTGATTGCGCTAGCACGAAACGCAACCGAGAGACGCTCTATTCTAGCATGTTGGCCGTGAAGGTGCACCGATCTTCTTGCGGCGCGAGGCGGCTTGGCCTATAGGGGCCGAAAGGGGTGCCCCGAGGGCAAGACCCCAGATTGGGTCAACGGACCCGCCCAGTATCGGAGAGCCCATGGCACCGCGTCGCAAGAAAATCTATGAAGGCAAGGCAAAGATCCTTTACGAAGGCCCCGAGCCCGGCACTTTGGTGCAATACTTCAAGGATGATGCGACCGCCTTCAACGCGCAAAAGAAAGCGACGATTGAGGGCAAGGGTGTGCTCAACAACCGTTTGTCCGAGTTCTTCATGAACGGGCTGACGAATGTAGGGATTCCGAACCACTTCATCCGCCGTTTGAACATGCGCGAGCAACTGATCCGTCAAGTGGAGATCGTGCCGCTTGAGGTGATCGTGCGCAACTTCGCGGCGGGTTCGATTGCGAAGCGTTTGGGTCTTGAAGAAGGCACGCCGCTGCCGCGCCCGATCGTGGAATATAGCTACAAAAACGATGAACTCGGCGACCCGCTTGTGCCCGAGGAATATATCATCGCCTTCGGCTGGGCGAACCAGCAAGATCTGGATGATATTGTCAGCCTCGCGCTGCGCGTGAACGACTTCTTGTCGGGCGTGTTCTTTGGCGTCGGCATCAAACTGATCGACTTCAAAATTGAGATCGGTCGTGTTTGGGATGGCGATTTCATGCGCCTGATCATTGCCGATGAAATCAGCCCCGACAGCTGCCGCCTTTGGGACGTGAAAACGAACCAAAAGCTCGACAAGGACGTGTTCCGCCGCGACCTTGGCTCGCTGACAGATGCCTATACCGAAGTCGCGCGGCGGCTGGGGGTTTTGCCCGCCAATGCCACGCCGATGAAGCCCACCTTGATCAACTAAAGAGGCCGAAGATGAAAGCGCGCGTGCATGTGATGCTGAAAGATGGGGTGCTCGACCCGCAAGGCGAAGCGGTGCGCCACGCGCTTGGCCATCTGGGCTTTTCGGGTGTTGAAGGTGTCCGTCAAGGCAAGGTGATTGAGCTTGATCTGGCCGCCACCGATGCCGCTGCCGCCGAGGTTGAGGTGAAGGCGATGTGCGAGAAGCTGCTCGCCAACACCGTGATCGAGAAATACACCGTCGAGATCGCCTGATTTGGGGCGGGGCTCACGCTTGGGCCCCGTTTCCGTCCAAGCCCAGAAGAACGCAGGAGCCCTTTCGCAATGAAAGCCGCCGTCATCACTTTCCCGGGGTCGAACTGCGACCGTGATCTTGCCGATGCCTTTGCCAAGGCGGGCGCTGAGGT
The DNA here is from genome assembly GCF_900217725.1 of Rhodobacter sp. JA431. Classification (NCBI taxonomy): domain Bacteria; kingdom Pseudomonadati; phylum Pseudomonadota; class Alphaproteobacteria; order Rhodobacterales; genus Rhodobacter; species Rhodobacter sp. JA431. The sequence goes on along the minus strand of NZ_OBMP01000006.1, from coordinate 79,526 downwards.
GGTGAGGGTCTGGCACAAAGACACCGAAATTCCGGCGGGCACCGATGTTGTGGGCGTGCCGGGGGGCTTTTCCTTTGGCGATTATCTGCGCTGTGGCGCGATTGCCTCGCGCTCGCCGATTGGCCAAGCCGTGGTCGATTTTGCTGCCAAGGGCGGCCATGTGATCGGCATTTGCAATGGGTTTCAGGTGCTGACCGAAATGGGCCTGTTGCCGGGGGCGCTGATGCGCAATGCCTCGCTCAAATTCGTCTGCCGCCCGCAAAAACTGGCGGTGGCGACGAGCAATAGCATCTTCACCGAAGGCTATGCGGCGGGCGCAGAAGTGACCTATCCGATTGCCCACCATGACGGCAATTACGTGATTGACGCCGAGGGGCTGAAACGCCTTGAGGGCGAAGATCGTGTGGCCTTCCGCTATATCGACAACCCGAACGGCTCTACTGCCGATATCGCGGGTGTGCTGAGCGAAAACCGTCGCGTGCTGGGCCTGATGCCGCACCCTGAGCGTGTGGTTGAAGACACCCAAGGCGGCACCGATGGGGCGGCGCTTTTCCGCGCGCTTTCGGGTATGCTCGCCCAAGCGTGATTGCTGGGGGCCGCGGCTTCGCCTAATCTGCCCCCATGCCAGAGACCCGCTTGCGCCTTGATCCACCGACCCGCGCCGAGACCCGTCGGCGTATCCGCCGCGCGGCCTATCGCGCTTTGGCGGTGGTGGCGTTGGCGGCAACGATTGCCGGGATCTGGCTTACCAATATCTGGCTGACCGAGCGGTTTACAGAAACCACGCGGATGCGCACCGAACTGCGGCTCGCGCTTTATTCCGGCAACATCTTGTCAGAGCTTCAGCGAACCTCTGTGGTGCCGCTGTTGTTGGCGCGTGACCCCGAATTGAACAAATCGCTGATTTCGGGAGATTTCTCCACTACTTCGGGGATTTTGATTGCCGCGCGCGATGAAGTTGGTGTGGCTTCGATCCGGCTTTTGGACCTGCAAGGCCGGGTGGTGGCGGCGACGGACCGCAATGTGCTCGGCACCGTGTTCAACGATGCGCCCTTCTTTGTGGATGCGCAGCGCTCGCGCGATACGATTTTTACCGCCGTCAAAGGCGTCACCGGCGCGTCCGATTTTGTGTATTCCCGCGCGATGATCTCCGAAGGCAAGCTGATCGGGGTGATCGTGGTGGGGGCCGATCTTGCGCGTTTTGAACGCGCTTGGGCGGGCATTTCCGATGCTGTGGCGGTGATGGACAGCTCGGCCCAGATCGTTTTGGCGACCGAGCCGCGCTGGCGCGGCATGACGATGGAAGAGGCTTTGGCCGTGCGCTCGGCCCCTTCGGCGATTGAACGCGCTTTGCAAGCCACGGCGGATTGGGCCAATGAACCGCCCGATGCTTGGGTCTCTGGCCAAGCGGTGATGCGCACCGAAGCGCGGCTGCCGTTTCGCGGTTGGCGGATGGTGGCGTTCACGCCCTACACCTCGGTGCGCGACCGGGTGAATGCTGTGATCGCGCTTGAAATCATGGGCTTTGCGGTGCTGCTGGCGCTTGGGTTCTACTTCGTCTCGCGGCGCGCCAAGGTGCAATCGGCGGTCTATCGGCGCGAATCTGCGGAACTGCGCGCGCTGAACGCGCGGCTCAAACGCGAGATCGCGGAGCGTGAGCGGGTGCAAAAAGACCTTTCGCTTGCGGAGCAAACGCTGGAACAAAGCTCCAAACTTGCCGTGCTGGGCGAGATGTCTGCCGCGGTGAGCCATGAGTTGAACCAGCCCTTGGCGGCGATGAAAACCTATCTGGCTGGCGCGCGGCTTTTGCTGCAGCGCGAACGGGTGGTGGAGGCGTTGTCGTCGTTCCAGCGCATCGACGATCTGATCGAACGGATGGGGGCGATCACCCGCCAACTCAAATCCTACGCCCGCAAGGGTGGCGATGCGTTTGAGCCGGTGGACCTGCGCGCGGCGCTATCGTCTGCCTTGGCGATGATGGAGCCGCAGCTGAAGGCACGCACGGTCAAAATCACCCGGAGCCTGCCGCGCGGGCAGGTGATGGTGATGGCGGACCGCATTCGGCTCGAGCAGGTGATTATCAACCTTTTGCGCAATGCGCTTGATGCCACAAAGGGGCTACGCACGCCGCATATCGAGATTGCGCTGGAGGCCGATGAAATGGCGGTGCTGACGGTGCGCGACAATGGGCCCGGTATCACCGATCTAGAAAAACTGTTTGAGCCGTTTTGGACCACGAAGAAACCGGGCGAGGGGACGGGGCTGGGCCTTGCGATTTCCTCGTCTATCGTCAGTGATTTTGGCGGTCGCTTGACCGCGCGCAATGCCGCAGATGGGGGGGCCGTATTTGAAGTGCGGCTGCCGCGTTTGACGGCGGGGATGAGTTTGTCTGGCAACGGGCAAAGGGCAGCGGAGTAACAAGAATGCGCATGATGAAGGTGGCGATCGTCGATGACGAGGAAGACATCCGGCAATCCATCAGCCAATGGCTGGCGCTCTCGGGGTTTGATACCGAAAGTTTTGCCTGCGCAGAAGATGCGCTGAAAGTCATTGGGGCCGATTGGCCGGGGGCCGTGATCACCGATATTCGCATGCCGGGCATGGATGGGATGGCGTTTCTCAAGCGTTTGATGGGGCTTGATAGCGGGCTGCCAGTGATCATGATCACCGGGCATGGCGATGTGCCGATGGCGGTGGAAGCGATGCGGCTTGGCGCGATGGATTTCATGGAGAAACCCTTCAACCCAGACCGGATGACCGAGCTTGCCAAACGCGCCACCCAAGCGCGCAGGATGACACTCGATGCCCGCGCTTTGCGCCGCGATTTGGGCGAGGGCACGAAGGTGATGGGCAAGCTCATTGGCACCTCGGCGCAAATGGAACGGCTGCGCGAAGATGTGCTCGATATTGCGCAATCTGATGGCCATGTGCTGCTTGATGGCGAAACCGGCACCGGCAAAACGCTTGTGGCCCATGCGCTGCACGCCGCTGGCACGCGGGCGGGCAAGAAATTCGTCACCATCTCTTGTGCGGCCTATACCGAAGACGCACTTGGTGAACGGCTCTTTGGCCCGGTGGCCGAGGGGGGCGGGTTGCCGCTGGTCGAGGAGGCGCGCGGCGGCACTTTGGTGCTCGAAGATATCGAGGCGTTGTCGAGCGGCCTGCAAGCGCGGCTTTTGACGCTTTTGAACGAACAAGGTAGCCCGGCAGAAACCCGGATCGTGGCGATTTGCAACGCCCATGGTGAGGGGCGGATGCTCGAAGACCTTTTGCGCCCCGATCTTTATTTCCGCTTGGCCGCGCATAAAATCACCCTGCCGCCGCTGCGCGCGCGTGGCGAAGATGTGTTGACGCTGTTCACCCGGATGGCCGAGCAATTCGCCGATGATTACGGCTGCGACGCGCCCGAAGTCAGCGCGCAAGAAGCCGCACAACTGCTACAAGCGCCTTGGCCCGGCAATGTGCGCCAGCTGATCAATGTGGCCGAACGCGCGGTCTTGCAAGCGCGGCGCGGGCAGGGCTCCATTGCCTCGCTTTTGATGGCCGAAAGCGATGAGCTGGGCACCGCCATGACCACCGAAGGTAAGCCGCTCAAGGAATATGTCGAAAGCTTCGAGAAGATGCTGATCGACAATACGATGCGGCGTCACAAAGGCTCCATCGCGGCGGTGATGGAGGAGCTTTGCCTGCCGCGCCGGACGCTCAACGAAAAAATGGCGAAATACGGCTTAAGCCGTGCCGATTACACCTAAAGTTGTGTGCATCCGTGCGTCTGATGATTATCGTTAATCATTTCTTGATGAAAAACAGATTGTATTCATCTGCTCTGCGTTGTTAATGTCGCAGTGTCGGCGGGACTATTCCCGCCCACGGAATTCGCTGATTTCCGAGCCGATGATCTTCGCGGGTGCGAAGCGGGCTTTGGGTCATCCGATTGGTCGAAAGACCGCTTTCACACCCTCAGGGCCTAGAAAACCAAGGGGGTTTCGTCATCATCGCGCGGCCTGCCGCGTGTTTGGGAAGAACCGCGATGGAGCGCGCAAGGGCAACTGAGGTGAGGACGGGCGGGCCACAACTGGCCGCCGCCACCCATTTGCGTGCCAGCGCTCCCGCCTCAACGACAAACCATGCCAGCCTCGCCTTGCCCGCACGATCCAGGTCGTGGTCAGGGCGCGCGCGCGCATGGGGAACCAGGATTAATGGCAAAGAAAATGCTTATCGATGCCACCCATGCGGAAGAGACCCGCGTTGTGGTGGTGGACGGCAACAAAGTCGAAGAGTTTGACTTTGAAACCATCAACAAACGGCAACTCGCCGGAAACATCTATCTAGCAAAAGTCACGCGGGTGGAGCCTTCGCTCCAAGCAGCGTTTGTGGATTACGGTGGCAACCGCCACGGTTTCCTCGCTTTTGCCGAGATCCATCCCGATTACTATCAAATCCCGACGGCGGATCGTCAGGCGCTTTTGGAAGAAGAGCGGCTTGCGGCTGAGGCCGAAGAGGCTGAAGAAAACCGCCCGCGCTCGCGCCGTTCGCGCTCCCGTTCGCGGTCGTCTTCGTCCGCCCCTGCGGCGAAGGCCGAAAAGGCGAGCAACATCGATGCCGTGGTGCGTTCGGAAGATATTCCGGGCATGGCGGTGATCGAATCCGGCGAAGAGGGCGAGGGGGAAGAACCCGCCGTTCTGAGCGAGACGCCGGAAACGACGCTGGTGTCCACGCCTGAAGCTGCCGCACCCGAGGCAGACGAGAGCGCCCCGGTGGAAGGCGATGCGCAAGACGCGCCCGTCGCGGAAACCGCATCCGTGGAAGAAGAATCCGTCGAGGATGTCGTGGCGGAAGCCGTGGCCGATGCGCTTTCGGTCGTGGCCGAGATGACCGAAGAAGCCGAAGAGGTGGACGCGGAAGAAGCCGAGGATGGCGAAAGCCACGATCACGACCACCACGCCCATCCGGCAGAAGGCGATGACGAGATTGAATCCGTCGCCGAAGAGGATGTGCAGGAAGAAATCCGCGCGCCGCGCCGCCCGCGTGCGCGCCGTTACAAGATTCAAGAAGTGATCAAAGTGCGCCAGATCATGCTGGTGCAAGTGGTCAAGGAAGAGCGCGGCAACAAAGGCGCGGCGCTCACCACCTATCTGTCGCTCGCGGGTCGTTATTGCGTGCTGATGCCAAACACCGCGCGCGGTGGTGGCATTTCGCGCAAAATCACCAATGCTGCCGACCGTAAAAAGCTCAAAGAAATCGCCGCCGAGATGGAAGTGCCGCATGGAGCTGGCCTGATCATCCGCACTGCGGGCAGCCAACGCACCCGCACCGAGATCCGCCGCGACTATGAATATCTGATGCGGCTGTGGGAACAAATCCGCGACCTCACGATGAAATCGGTCGCGCCTGCGCCGATCTACGAAGAGGGCGACCTGATCAAGCGCTCGATCCGCGATCTTTACTCGAAAGACATAGACGAGGTGCTGGTCGAGGGCGAGCGCGGCTACCGTGTGGCCAAGGACTTCATGAAAATGATCATGCCGTCCCACGCCAAAAACGTGAAGCATTACGCCGAGCAATTGCCGCTCTTTGCGCGCTTCCAAGTCGAAAGCTATCTAGGCGCGATGTTCAACCCGGTGGTGCAGCTCAAATCGGGCGGCTACATCGTGATTGGCGTCACCGAAGCGCTGGTGGCGATTGACGTGAACTCGGGCCGGGCCACCAAAGAGGGCTCGATCGAAGATACGGCGCTGAAAACCAACCTTGAGGCCGCCGAGGAAATCAGCCGTCAGTTGCGTCTGCGCGACTTGGCGGGCCTGATCGTCATCGACTTCATCGACATGGAGGAGCGCAAGAACAACTCCGCCGTCGAGAAGCGCCTGAAAGAGAAACTGAAAACCGACCGTGCGCGCATTCAAGTGGGCCGGATTTCGGGCTTTGGTCTTTTGGAAATGAGCCGTCAGCGGTTGCGCCCGGGGATGCTGGAAAGCACCACCCAGCCCTGCCCGCATTGCCACGGCACCGGCCTGATCCGCTCGGATGACAGCCTTGCGCTGCAAGTGCTGCGCGCGATTGAGGAAGAGGGCACGCGTAAGCGCTCGCGCGAAGTGCTGGTGAAATGCCCGGTCGCGGTCGCCAACTATCTGATGAACGCCAAGCGCGAGCATATCGCCTCGATCGAGGCGCGCTATGGAATGGCGGTGCGGATTGAAGCCGATCCGAGCCTTGTGAGCCCTGATTTCTCGATTGAGAAGTTCAAAACCGCGACCCGGATCGTGCCCGATCCGATGAGCACGGCGGTGCATGCGAGCGCCGAACTGATGGCCGAGATCGACGAGGAAGAGATCCTTGAGGAGGAAGAGGACGAGGTCGAAGAGGCCGAAGCCGAAACCACGGAGGCCGAAGAGGCGCCGAAGAAGAAGAAACGTCGTCGGCGTCGGCGTAAGAAATCGGGCAATGGCACCGAGGCGGGCGAGTCTGGTGATGCCGACGGCAGCGATGCGGACGACGACGAGGCTGATGAGGGCTCCTCTGACGAGGACGAGGCCGCTGAGGATGCTGCGCGTGCGGCCGCCGCTGCGGAACTGGCCGAGGTTGCGCTGCCCGAGGTGACGGAAGCCGAAGAGGGGGCGCCGGAAGCGGAAGGCGCGGCGGTTGCGGAGGAAGCGGCGGAAGATGCGCCGAAGCCGAAGAGAACCACCCGCTCGCGGAAGAAAAAGACCGAAGACGGCGAGGAGCCCGCGCCGAAGAAAACCACCCGCTCGCGTTCGCGCAAAAAGGTTGAGCCGGTGGCAGAGGAAGCCCCTGCCGAAGCGGCGCCCGAAGCTGCGCCAGTGGAGCCGGTGAGTGCAACCGCTGCTGAAGCGCCTGCCGAGCCTGCGCCCGAGCCTGTCGCGGAAGCGCCGGTTGAGGTGGCACCCGAAGTTGCGCCGGAGCCGGTGGTGGAACCCGCGCCCGAGCCGGAGCCGAGCGTCGAGCCCGTCGCTGAACCTGCCCCAGAACCTGTGGCGGAAGCGCAAAGCGCGCCCGAGGCCCCCGCTTCTGAGGCAGAAGAGGGCGGCGAGCCGAAGCCGAAGCGCCGCGGTTGGTGGTCCATCTGAGGCGAATGCGCCAGAGCTGAAAATTGCAAACGCCGGGCCTCCTGCCCGGCGTTTTGCGTTGTGACCGCTGCGACTGGCCCAAATTTCTTTAGGAGAGTTTGGCGCAGCCAAAGGGAGGCTGCGCCCCCAACACCGCGTTGCCAATAACGCCGCTTTAGTCTTGCGTGTTTTGCTCTGGGCCGCGCCGCACAAGATAGCGCAGCACATCGCCCTCATCCGTCGCGCTTTCGAGCACATGGCCCGCATGGGTGCAAAAATGCGGCACATCAATCCAACTGGCGCGGTCGGTCGCGATCATTTCCACCAGCGCGCCCTCGGGTTGGGCAAGCAACGCCTTGCGCAGGCGCAGCACCGGCAGCGGGCACAGAAGGCCGCGCAGATCAAGGGATAGGGCAGGGGTGTCGCTCATGCGCTTGGCCTAGCGCCGCACCACGCGCCTGTCCACGGCAATGTGAGCGCCGCGTCAGATCACAGCAGATGACGGCGCGCGCCTGCAATGCTAGGACGGGGCCATGTTCGGGATCGACATCATAGATGCAGCCTTTCTGCCCGCCGCCTTCGCCGCTTTTGTGGCGGGGGTGATCTCGTTCCTCAGCCCCTGTGTGCTGCCCATCGTGCCGCCCTATCTTGCCTATATGGGCGGTGTGACCGTGTCCGAGATGAGCGCGGGCAAAGCCGCTGCGCGTGGCCCTGTGCTGCTGGCGGCGCTTTTCTTTGTGCTTGGGCTCTCGACCGTTTTCTTGCTGATTGGTCTTGGCGCCTCGGCGCTTGGTCAAGCGGTGGGCTCTTGGCGCGATGAATTGGGCAAGGTCGCGGGCGTTGTCGTGATGATTTTCGGCGCGCATTTCCTTGGCATCTATCGAATCGGCTTTCTCGACCGCGAATTCCGGCTGGAGACTGGCGATCAGGGGGGCTCGGCCTTGGGGGCATACCTTCTGGGCCTTGCCTTTGCCTTCGGTTGGACGCCCTGCCTTGGCCCGGTGCTGGGCACCATCGCTTCGCTTGCGATGGCCGAGGGCAGCCTTGGCCGTGGCATGGGGCTTTTGGGCGTCTATGCGGCGGGGCTTGGTTTGCCCTTCTTGCTGGTCGCAGCGTTTTTCCCTGCGCTTGGTGGGGCGATGGCCTTCATGCGCCGCAATATGGGCCGTATCGAGAAAATCTCAGGTCTCCTTTTGTGGACGGTGGGGCTTTTCATGCTGACCGGGCAACTCTCTGATTTCTCGTTTTGGATTTTGGACGCTTTCCCGGCGCTTGCCGAATTTGGCTAAAGCCGCGCCTGCGCGGAAACGCGCAGCCTGACGGGAACTTGCTTTGACCCATCGCCCGGCGCGCGCTATAGGGTCGGCACTGTCCACGGGGGTGCCTTTTGATCCGCTTCGTCCTGTCTTCAATTGGGGGGCTTTTCTCCTGGATCGTCACGGCGCTGTTTTTCGCCGCGCTGACGGTTGGCGCGATTTTTTGGATGTATGGGCGCAACTTGCCCAGCCATGAACAGTTGGCCCAATACACGCCCAAAACCATCAGCCGGATTTACTCGGGCGAGGGGCGCTTGATCGACGAATTCGCGCAAGAGCGGCGGATTTTCGTGCCGATCAGTGACATTCCCGATGTGGTGAAACAGGCTTTTGTTTCTGCCGAAGACCAAAACTTCTATATTCACAAGGGCTATGACGCGCGCGGGATCATCGCGGCGGCCTATGCGGCGATCAAATCCGGCGGGCGCAATGTGCGCGGCGCCTCGACGATCACGCAGCAGGTGATGAAGAACTTCCTGCTTGATGGTTCGCGCTCGGCGGAACGGAAGATCAAAGAATTGATCTTGGCGGCCCGCGTGGAAGAGGCGCTGTCGAAAGACCGCATTCTTGAGCTGTATCTGAACGAGATTTTCTTGGGTCAAAACTCCTATGGGGTGGCGGCGGCAGCGCAGACCTATTTCAACAAAACGCTGAGCGAACTCACCGTGGGCGAGGCGGCCTATCTGGCGGCTTTGCCAAAGAAACCGGCCTCGTTGCATCCGGTGCGCGATTATGAAGAGGCGCGACTGCGCCGCAATTACGTGCTGCGGCGAATGTATGAAGACGGCCATATCGACCAAGCGACTTTGCAAGAAGAGCAGGCGAAAGAGCTGAAATCGGTGCAGCGCGGCGATTACCCGGCCTTCCGCCAAGCTTTGCCGCCGCGGGATTATTTCACCGATGAAATCCGCCGCCAGCTGTCAAAAAGCTTTGGGCAGGATGAGTTCTTTGGCGGTGGTCTAACGATCCGCGCCACGGTTGATCCCGATTTGCAAAAGCAGGCCGCGAAGGCGCTGCAACATGCGCTTGAAAAATATGACCGCAACCTTGGCGTCTGGCGCGGCACCGGGGCGACGATCCCGGCTGATCAACTGGGCGAGGAACGGCTGTGGCGTGCGGCGCTTGCCGATGTGCCCACCGACAAAGCCCCCCGCGATGTTGAGGGTTGGTATCCGGCCGTGGTGCTCGAACTGGGGGATAAATCTGCCCGGATCGGCATTGAAGGCATCGAGGAAGATGCCGATGGCCATTGGATCCCCGCCGATGATGTGACTTGGGCGCGTAAGCTTGGCAAAGATGGCAAGCTTGGTCCGCGCGCCAAGCGGGCCTCTGATCTGGTTGATGTGGGCGATGTGGTGCTGGTGCGCGCGGTCACCAAAGACAGCGATGGCTCTTTCGTGCGCTGGTCACTGCGGCAGGTGCCGCGTGTCGAGGGCGCGTTCATGGCGATGGATGTGCATACGGGCCGCGTGCTCGCGATGCAGGGCGGGTTCTCGTATCAAAGCTCGGTCTTCAACCGCACCACACAGGCGATGCGCCAGCCCGGCTCCAATATCAAGCCGATTGTCTATGCAGCGGCGCTCGACTCCGGCTTTAGCCCCGAGACCATCGTTGTGGACGCACCGATTGAGGTGAACACGCCGCAAGGTCTGTGGCGGCCGCAAAACGCCTCAAACAAATACTACGGGCCGACGCCGTTGCGCACCGGGCTTGAGCAATCGCGGAACCTGATGACGGTGCGGATCGCGCAAGAAATCGGCATGGATACCGTGGCGCGCTATGCGGAGCGGTTTGGCGTTTATGACCAGATGGGCCCCTATTTGGCGAATGCGCTTGGGGCGCAGGAAACCACGATGTATCGGCTCATTTCGGCCTATGCGATGTTTGCCAATGGCGGCAAGCGGCTGGAGCCGACGCTGGTGGACCGGGTGCAGGACCGTTGGGGCCGCACGATCTATCGCCATGACCAAAGCGATTGTCTCGATTGCGCCGATCCGACCTTGCCCGAGGGGTTGGGGCCACGCGTGCGCACCAATTCCGAGCAGGTGATTGATGCGATCACCGCCTATCAGATGATCTCGCTGATGGAAGGCGGCGTGAAGCGCGGCACGGGCACGGGCGTGCGGCTGCCGGTTCCGGTTGCTGGCAAAACCGGGACGACGAATGACGCGAAAGACGTGTGGTTCACCGGCTTTACCTCCAATATCGTCGCGTCGTGCTACATGGGCTATGACCAACCGCGCGGGCTTGGCCGGGGCGCTTATGGCGGCACGCTTTGTGTGCCGGTCTTCAATGAGTTCATGCAAGAGGCGATCAAGGAATATGGCGGTGGCCGCTTCAAGGTGCCGCCGGGGGGCTATTGGCAGAACTTCAACCGGTTCACCGGGGAAAAACTGCCCGATGGCGTGTCGGGGGATTTCGTGCAGGCCGAATATATGCGCGAGGATCAAGACATGCGCGGCCTTGGCCTGATTGTGGATGGGGGCTTTGCCATGGGCGCGGACCTGCCGCTTTTCGCGCAGGGTGAAACCGATACTGGCACCACCGTCACGACCGCGACCGGAAAGACTCGCGTGATCCCCAAGAAAGCCGATTTCGGCACCTTGTCTGCCGGTGGGCTCTACTAAGCCTTACCCACGTTTCACGACACCAAGGATTGGGCGCCCCAGCGGGCGCCTTTTCTTTTGCCGCGGTGTTGGGGGGCAGGACGTGGCGGGGCTGGGGGTCTTGTTCTTGCGGTTGCTATGCATGAAAAAGGGCGCCCTGCGGCGCCCTTTTCTGGTTTCGCAACCTCTGGCGTTTGGCTTAGCGCGGTTCCGCTTGCAGCCCGCGCAAGATTGCCCAGCACATCAACAGCAAGATCACCGTGAAGGGCAAACCGGTGGAGATCACCATCGCTTGCAATGCGCCTAGGCCGCCCCCGATCAACAGCACAATCGCAACCGCGCCCTCAAACGTGGCCCAGAACACGCGCTGCGGCAGCGGTGCGTCGACCTTGCCACCCGCCGTGATCGTGTCGATCACTAGCGAGCCCGAGTCCGACGAGGTCACGAAGAACACGATCACCAGCACAATCGCGACAACCGAGGTGATGGAAGACAGCGGCAGCCCTTCGAGCATCGCAAAAAGCGACAAGGGCGGGTTGTAGCTGTCAATCACATTGGCTTTCACCGCCGAATTGACCGGGTCAGAAAGCACTTGGTCAATCGCCACACCGCCAAAGACGGCCATCCACAGCACGCAGACGATGGAGGGGATGATCAGCACACAAACCACGAATTCGCGCACCGTGCGGCCCCGCGAAACGCGCGCGATGAACATGCCCACGAACGGCGACCAGCTGATCCACCACGCCCAATAGAAGGCCGTCCAGCCTTGGCGATAGCTATCATCCTCGCGCCCGATCGGGTTCGACAGAGGAATGATATCTTTCACATAGGCCACCAGCCCCTCGCCGAAATCGGTCAAGATCAGCATCGTCGGGCCCGCAATCAGCACGAACAGCAGCAAAAGCGCTGCAATCCCCATGTTGATTTCGGAAAGCACCTTCACACCGCCATCAAGCCCGCGCAGCACCGAATAAAGCGCAACGCCGGTGATCACGGTGATCAGCGCGACCTGAACCGGAATACTCATCGGCACGCCAAAGACGTGGTTGAGCCCGGCATTGGCTTGTTGAGCGCCGAAGCCAAGCGAGGTGGACAGGCCAAAGAGTGTGGCAAAAACCGCGATAATGTCGATCAGATGCCCGGTCCAACCCCAGACCCGCTCACCAAAAATCGGGTAGAAGGCGGAGCGGATTGTCAGCGGCAGGCCCTTGTTGAAGGAAAAGAGCGCAAGCGCCAGCCCCACCACCGCATAGATCGCCCAAGGGTGCAGGCCCCAGTGATAGATCGTTGCGGCCAAGCCCATTGCTTTGGCGGCTTCGACATTTTCTGGGATGATGTTGCCCGCCGCGTCAAAGGGCGAGGGCGTGCCCAAAGGTGCCGAGATGGCCATGTGATAGACCGGCTCCAGCACGCCAAAGAACATCAGACCAATGCCCATGCCCGCCGCAAACAGCATCGCAAACCAGCTTTTGTAGCTGAAATCGGGGGTGGCGTCTTTGCCGCCAAGCCGGACCGCGCCCCAAGGGCTGACGATCAAGAGCAGACAAAAGAGCACAAAGACGTTGGCCGCCGACAGGAAGAACCAATCAAAGCTCGAGGTGAGGGCCGGACGCAGCCAGCCAAAGATGCTCGCCGCTTGTTCCGGCAGGGCCAGCGCGTAAAACACGAAGGCGACGACCGAGAGCGCGGAAATCGCAAAAACCGGGTTGTGAATGTCAAACCCGATCGGACCCCATTGGCCCTCGATATTGTGCTGACCAATTTCGTAATCGGTGTCGATCAGTTCTGTTGCGCCCTCGGGGGCGGGAATCCCGGTCACCGGATCTGGTTCACCATCGGGAATGGCAGTCCCTGCACTGTCTTCGGGTTCGGCCATATGCCGTCCTCCTGTCGTTTCTATTGTCTTTATGGGGCGGGCGTGCGGACGCCGTGCCTAGGCACGCACCAGAAACACCGAGGCCTGCACATGATTGGCGAGCGCCCCACCATGTGAAGACCAAAGGTAATCGGTGACATTGGGAAGATGGGTGGCCATCACCACCAGATCAGCGTGAAGCGTGTCACAGGCCTTGATCAGCGCTGCATCAAGCTCGGCTGCGGGATCGTGACTGATCAGCAGATGGCCCGCCGCATCGTGACCATGCGCAGCGCTTTCATTCGCAACGAAGCTGTTGAGTTTTTCCTCGACCTCGGCCGGGGTACGGCCAAGGGCGTTCGGTTCTGGGCTGGTGACGGTGACATAAATCACCTGTGCGCCGTTTGTTTTCGCCAGATCGGCGGCGATGCTCAGCGCCTTACCCTGTGCGGGCAAGTGGCGCAGATCCACCGGAACCATGATCTTCTTGAACATATTCAGCTTTCCCCACTTTTCCGCGAGGTAGCCTAGGGATGCGGGAAGGGGATGTCCACCCGGGGGCGGGCAGATTGTCGCAGTTGCGAAGGACGTATGCCGCAAGGCCGCGGCGGGACTGGCGCGGTATTTGGGCTGCTTCGCCTTGTTCTTGCGCCGATCTTAGCGCGGCATTCGGGTCTGGGCCGTATCTGGCGCAAGCCGCAGATGCATGGCGGCGAAAGCGGCCTCGGCCCCCGAGACGGCTAAGGCGAGACGATCTTCATCGGGCAAAAGCCCGGCAATCAGCGCACGGGTTTCGCGCCAGCGCATCGCTGTCGCTTTGCCGTGGCGTTGAAAGTAGCGCGTGGCGGTGCCGAGTTCGTCGCCAAGGCTGTTGCGCAATCCACGCAAGATCACCAGTCCACCAAGCCCGGTGCCTTCATGCACGTAAAGCCACCCCGCCGCATGGGCCGGGCAAGGCGCAGGCGGCGCAGTGGTTTGCTTGGACGTATCAAACCCCAGATCGGCCAGATCGGCTTCCAATGCGGGCAGGGCGGCGCGCTCTGCCAAGCTTTGCAGCGGCAGATGCGGGGCGAGGGCGGCATGGATCACCGGTTCATAGCGGGCGAAATGCGCGTGTAACCGCCCAAGCACCGCCGTATATTGCATCCGTGTCACCTCTGGCGCGGTTAGATCGCGCATCACCGACACGGCCTCAATCCGGGCATGAGCGGCAGAGGTCGCTTCTTTCAACACCGTCATGCAATGGTCGACATGGGCCGGTTCTGGGACTCGTGAGAGATCAACCATGGCGCCGCTGCTCCCCCGCAAGTAGGCTGCGCAGATCCGCCACGGGCATTGGGCGGGCGAAATGGAACCCTTGCAGCACGGTGCAGCCAAGTCCGCGCAAAACCTCCGCATGATCGCGCGTCTCAACGCCCTCGGCGGTGATGCCGATGCCAAGCGATTGGCCGATTTCCACAATCGACGCGACCAGTTTGCGCGCGGAGTCAGATCTGACAACAGGTTCAATCAGTTGTCGGTCGATCTTCAAGCGATCCGGGCGCAAGGTCACAAGGCTGACAATCGAGGTGCGTCCGGTGCCGAAGTCATCAACCTCAATCGGAATTCCCATCTCGCGCAGCCCGGTCAGATTGGCCTCCATCTCGGGCGTGAGTTCATCAAGATAGATCGACTCGAGCAGTTCGAAGGAAACCAACTCCCGGTGCGCGCCAATATTGCGCGCAGCCTCCAAGAAGCTCGGGTCTTGCAGGCGCCGGGCCGAAACATTGAGCGAAAGCTTGGGGATCGTGAGCCCCTCGGTTTCCAGCCGCGCCAAATCCTGCAACGCGGCTTGCATGCCGATACTGTCGAGCGTGGCGACAAGGTCCAGATCCTCGGCCATGTCCAAGAACTGCGCGGGGGACAGGATGCCATGATCGGGGTGGTTCCAGCGCAGCAGCGCCTCTACCCCGCAAAGGGCAAAATCGCTGGCTTTGAATTGCGGCTGATACCAGACTTCAAACCGGCCCGAACGGATGCCTTCGCGAATATCCTCGCCAAGGCGTTGCTTTTCTTCCTGGCGGCGTTGCAGCACTTCGCTGAATTGGGTGACCCGACCACGGCCGTTGCGCTTTGACTCGTAAAGCGCGAGATCGGCCTGATAGAACAATTCATCGGCACCAACAGTGCCGGTGTTGAGCGCGATCCCGACCGAGGCGCCAATCTCGACCTCGCCACAGTTTAGCGTCACCGGGCGAGAGAGCGCTGCGATGATCCGGTCTCCCATCGCATCCAATTCCCACGGATGGGTGCCGGGCGCGGCCAAGATCAGGAATTCATCGCCGCCGACGCGGGCTGGGAAATCGCCGCTGCGCAAGACCCGCTTAAGCCGCCGCGCCACCTCGATCAGCAATTCATCGCCTGCCGAATGGCCCATCGTGTCATTGACCTGCTTGAACCGATCAAGGTCGATATGCACGAGCGCTGAGGGGCGGGTTTCGGCATTTTGCTCCGCCTCATCCAAGCGGCGCTGCAGATAGCGCCGGTTCGGCAAATCGGTGAGCGCATCATGCAAGGCGTTATGTTCGGTTTCTGCGCGCGCTTGGGCCAGTTCGGCTTCCGACTTTTGCCATTCAAACAGCCAGTCGATCTCGTTGAGGCCCATCGTCAATTCGCGCGCCGCGATCATCGCCTCGGGCTCCCAAGGCAGCGCACGATCGCGCACGCTTTCGCGCCACAGATTGAACGAGCCACGCGGGTGCAACCGTTCGCCCTCGGTTTCGGCGGTTACACGTTTGTAGGGATCGCCCGCCCAATGCAGGTCGGTTTCACGCGCGTTGCGCAGCAAGATCAGATCGTAATTGCACTGGCGCGGTTGGTAGATCAGCGCGCCCGCCGCCGCCTCGCCAAGTTGCTCTGACAGATCGGGCCAAAGCCCGGCGGCAAAATGGGTGGAGAACCCATCGCGGTCGACCCCATTCCGATGCGCCTCAAGCCGGTTGCGCAACGCGGCCATCAGCGGTTTGTCGGGCAAGTCTCCAAAGCTATAGTCGCGCCCATCAAGCCGATAGACCATGCCGTCGCATTGCATCAGCGCCAAAAGATCGGTGGCTTGATCGCGCAAGAAGGCATCAAACCCACCGGATTTTGGCCCCTGCAAAAGTGTGTTGCGCAATTTGCGCAGGCTTTGGCGCACATGATCAATCGCTTCAGCTTCGGACCGTTCGACCAAGCGCGCGATTGTGCTTGAGACCGCCTCGGCAAACAAACGGCAGGCCGAAGACCGCCCCGGCGTGAGCCGATAGGGGGCCGAATAATGATGGCAGGCCAAAAGCCCCCAGAGTTTGCCACGCACAATCAGCGCGAGCGTCAGCGTGGCACAAACCCCCATATTCGAAAGGTATTCGAGATGCACCGGCGAAACACCGCGGATCGAACAATCCGACAAATCGTAGGGTTGGCCCGTGCTTGGATGCAGGGGCGGCACAATCGCGACAGAGGCAGAGGCGACATCAACCACCGGCCGCACCCGGTTGCGCAAAAACAGCGCGCGCGCCTGTTTGGGGATGTCGGAAGAGGGGAAGGACAGCCCTTTGAAGGAATGATCCACATGGGGCGCGAAGGTTTCGCCAATCACCTCGCCATTCCAGTCGGTGTCGAAGCGGTAGAGCATCACCCGGTCGTAGCCGGACAATTCATGAAACCGCCGGGTGACGACCGTGGCCAGATGGCGCAGGTCTGCCTCATCCGCGCGGGTCAAACGATCGGTGATTTCACTGATTTCGGTAAGCGCTTCGCCCACACCAAGGCCAAAGCCGACCACGTCATGATCGGCGCCTTCGTAGGTGTTGATTTCGACCCCCAATAACCCATCGGTGCGGAGCAGGCTGACCCAATGTTCCTGTCCGGTCTTGAGCCGAAAATAGCCAGCATTCATGGGCATTTGCCCTGCGGCAATTGCGCGGATCGTGGTGGCGTCGCGGATTGTGAAGAACCGCTCAACCGGGGTGCCCAAAAGCGCGCTGGCAGAGGCGCCAAAAAGGGGCTCTAGGTTGTCACTGGCGGCGGCAAGTGCCCCTTGGTCGGGGTCGAAAAGCAGCAAGATCGAGGCAGATTGAATGGCCCCCGGCGCGTGAATCGGTTCTTGCTCGCACTTCACCAAATCAAGTGCGCTTTCCTTCAACTCATTCATAATCTTAACCTTTGCACCGAATAACCTACCCGGACTTTTCACCGGGTAAGTTTGATGCAAGGGAGCAAATAAATCGTTAGGCTGTGCGGAATTTATTGCCCGGAAAGCGGGTTGGAGAAGGTGACCACATGCACAAGCGCGGTCTCCGGATCGTTGCACAGATCGTCATTGCCTTCAGAGAAGATGCGCAGCTCTTGTCCGCCGCTGCCGTGGTAGACTGGGCAATTGTCGCGGATTTCGCGTTGGATCGGTATGTCGCTTGCCAACAGCGCATTTTCGGCAGCAGCCATGCCTTTCACAAAAGAAACGCTTCCGCTCATCACGCTGCACCACATTGGAAAGCTGTCGCTCGTGGGGGGCAGGGCGATCACCGCGCCATCGGGGCTTTTGAAGGCCAAGGAGCCAAAATCGGGGTCTTCATAGCTGCGCCAGCCCGCTTCCTCGAACCGATCTTGGGCGAACCAAGGATCGGCGCCAAAACGTAGGCACAAATCGACCGCCTCGGCAAAGGAACTGGCGGGGGTCGCCTGCGCGACCGCCGGGGGCAAAAGGCCCGCGCCAAGAAGCGCAAGGGCGAAGCAAAACCGTTTCATAAAATCCTCCCGCAATAGAGGCGCGCGCCCCGGTCGTTTGGGGCGCGCGTCTGGCATTTAGCCGCCGCAATAGTAGCGGATCACGCAATCCACACGCGATCCGGTGCAGATGTAATGACCGTTCAGGTCATAATAGTTCATCTTGCCCGTGTATTGGCCCGCAGAATTATGTTGGTATTCGGACCAAAAGCGGACCTCATTGCCTGCGTTGCAGTGGATGCATGTTTTGCCATAGCCCTGCGGGCCGGGCGGGGAGGAATGCCATTCTATCCCGTTACACTGGTTATAGACGCCACCGCTCAGCGCCATCGCTTGGGGCGCTGCCAGAGCGGCGCAGGCGAGTGCCAAGCTTGCGAGCGATTTTTGAAAGTATTTCCGTGGCATGGTCGTCCTCCTCAAATCTTCGTTGGGCGTATAAAAAGACATGCCCTGAGACCGACTTTTGGAGCGAGGGCACTGTTGTGCCAGACTAGGAATCACTGGTTAACGTTGGGTTCCCTTGTGCCGATGCGTGCCACCTTGTCGCAGCCCAAAGGCCCCAAGCAAAAGTTAGAGCCCGCCCAAGACCCAATTCGCGGGGGCAGGTAAGCGCCAAAGTGCAAGCGCCCCTAGGGTAATTTCCAACAGCCCAATCGCGCTATTGAACTGCCGCGATGGGTCTGCGTCGCGTTCCAGCTTTGTGCCGCAGGCCGGACATTGATAAATTACCACGCGGCCATGCCCACCCCAGCCACCGCCGGTGACCATTTCGACGGGATCGGTGGGCGCGCCGCAGTCGGGGCAGGGGGGCTGTTCCGTCATCCGCTTTTCCCCTTAGCGCGGCGCATACAGCCCATCAGAGCCCATTTTCCAAATCTCTGACCAGCCGGAGTTTTCGCACAAGATATCATGCCAGCCATGGTGCTGGTCTTTCAGCACTTGGAAGGTCACTTCGCATTGCATCGTGCCGACGGGCGAGAGCGCGCGGCCATTGTCCAGCATCACCACATAAACGGGGCGCGGCCAGCCGCCCATATTATCGATGATGGAGTAGACCTTGGCCTCGGCACCTTGCGGAAAATCGACCCCTTCAAGCCCCGGCCAACCCACATAAAGCTTGGCCTCAGCCGGCGAAAATTCCGCCATGCCAGCGGTGGGCGCGCAAAGCGCAAGCGTGGCGGCAAGCAAAATGGCGGCGGGTTTTGCAAACATGATGAGGCCTTTGGTCTGAAAGTGATTGGTCGAAATTAGGACCAGCAGCCGTAAAGGGCGCGTAAAAAAGCAAGCCTGCGCGCGATTTGACGCGGGTCTTACTACGCGAACTAGCCAAAATGCAGGCTTTTCACCTCTTGATAGTCCTCAAGCCCCTGCATCCCGCCTTCGCGCCCATTGCCAGAGGCTTTGTAACCGCCAAAGGGTGTGCCCCAGCCAAGGCCGCCGCCATTGATATGCACCGCCCCTGCGCGCAGCCGCCGCGCCACCCGTTCGGCCCGCATCGGGTCTCCGGTTTGGATATAGGCTGCAAGGCCATAGTCGGTGGCATTTGCGAGCGCGATCATTTCGGCTTCGTCTTCGGCAGGCAGGATCGACAGCACCGGGCCAAAGATTTCTTGGCGCGCGATGGTCATCTCGGGCGTAACATCAGCAAAGACGGTCGGGCGCGCATACCAGCCGTGCTCCAACCCCTCGGGTTTACCAAGCCCACCCGCCAAAAGCC
The DNA here is from genome assembly GCF_900217725.1 of Rhodobacter sp. JA431. NCBI lineage: Bacteria > Pseudomonadati > Pseudomonadota > Alphaproteobacteria > Rhodobacterales > Rhodobacter > Rhodobacter sp. JA431. The sequence goes on along the minus strand of NZ_OBMP01000006.1, from coordinate 60,222 downwards.
GCGCGCCTTCATCAATCCCTTTGGCAATGAGCGCCTGCACCCGGTCCCATTGTAGCTGATCAAACAGCGGGCCAAGGTGATCGCCCTCTTGCTTCGGGTCGGAGACCTTGATGGCCTTTGCGGCGGCTTCGGCGATTTCAAGCACCTCGTCATAACAGGCGCGCTCGACAATCAGCCGGGTCGGGGCGTCGCATGATTGCCCGGTGTTGAGGAAGCACTCCGCCACCGCATAGCGCACGCGTTCTGCCAGCGCCGCGCCGCAATCGGCAAAGACAAGATTGGGGCTTTTACCGCCGAGTTCGAGCGTGACCCGTTTGACGGTTTCCGCCGCCGCTTTGGACACCGCAATTCCCGCACGCGTTGAGCCGGTGAATGAGACCATCGCCAGCCCTGGATGGGTCGAAAGCGTCTCTCCCACCTCTGGCCCGGTGCCGTGAATGAGCGCAAAGGCCCCCGCAGGCACGCCCGCCTCATGCAGAATTTCGGCGTAAAGCTGCGCCGAAAGCGGCGTGTGTTCCGATGGTTTGAGAATGACCGGGCAGCCGGTGGCGAGCGCGGGCAGCACCTTGAGCGCGATTTGGTTGATCGGCCAATTCCAAGGCGTGATCGCGCCCACCGGGCCGATCGGCTCACGGGTCAGCGTGTCGCCATTTGGCAAAGTCCAGCGCTCGTCTTGTTTGGCGAGCGCTTCGATGAAGCCATCGGCATGGCCAATGCCCGCTTCGGCTTGCATCGCGCGCGCCATCGAAATCGGTGCGCCCATCTCATGGCACATCGCCCAAGCCAAATCCTCTTGCCGCGCGGCGGTGCCCAAGCGGATGCGGCGCAAAAGCGCCAATCGTTCGGCTTTGGGCCAGAGGCCGAATTCCTCAAAGGCGCGGGTCGCGACGTCTACGGCGCGATCCACATCTGCGGCGGTGCCCAAAGCGACCGTGCCAATTTTGGCGTTTTGCGCGGGGTCCATGATTGGCATGGAACCGCCTCCCAAAGGCTCAACCCAAGCGCCATCAATATAAAAACGCTCTGCGTTCATCGTCATGAGTGGGTTCCTCGCTCAAACAGGCGTGCCGCGGATCGTGCAGACCTCATGATAGATCGCCGCTTGTGGATCTGCATCCATCATCGTTTGTGCCGCCCGCGCGGTGAGCGGTTCGGCTCCCGCCGCATCGCGGTAAAAAGCGCAACTGAAAGCCTCATCAAAACCGGTGCCGCCAAGCGCCTTTTCCAGCGCCACAAAGAAGGAAATGTCGGTCCCGGCATGTTGCTCGACGATCTGGGATTGTAGCTTTTCGGGGCGGTAGCCGTTGGCTTCAAACATATCGCACAAGACGGGCACGCCAACACGGGCCCCGAAATTCAAGATCACCTCGGCCCTTGGCGCACAGGCACGCAAGCGGCGCAACAGAGCCTCGTTCAAGCCCAGCCCAACGGTATTGAAGGGAAATTCCTCAAAGTCGGCCCAAGGGTAGTAATGCGCGATATGGTCATCTTCGCGCACATCTGCCGCCACGCCCAATTTGGTGCGATGCGCGTTGCGGAACGCCTCAAACCGCGGATCGCCCGGGCAGGCCACTTGTGGCAGGCAGCCGATCACCACATCCGCCTGTTCCACCTCGGCCAGAGCCTCGGGCGTGTCGATCAGGCTCACAGCCCCATGCACGGGCTGAAACCGATGTGCCGCGCTTGGCGCCAGGGTCAGCACGTTATGGGCAGATAAATCGGCCATGCGCGGATCAAGATCACTGCCCGAAACGCGGGCCGCGCCGCAGATTGTCAGCAAGAAAGCGGCATTCGCGCCCGTGCCGATCCCCACCTCATAGATGCGCTTGCCGTGCAGGTTCGCCCGTTCCAGCGCGCGTTGAAAGGTTTGTGTCCATGGGTCGCGCGGATCAAAAGCAAATTCAGGCGCATGCGCGGCGGTGGAAGTGTTTGCGTCGGAAAGCTGAGGTTCGGTCATGTGTGAATGGCTCATCTGTCTTCCGTCATAAGGGTCCAAAGTGCCGCCCAAGCGGCGGGGCGGCTCTTAGTCGAGCACCATGAGATTGCGCGCCGCGCCGCGCAGGCAGTGGTCAGAGCGCATCGCGGCGGCATAGCCTCCCGCATTCAGGAGCGCGATCACATCACCCTCTTCGGGCGGCGGCATCGGGTGATCTTCGGCCCATTTGTCGAGCGCTTCATTGACATTGCCGACCACGGTAAAACGGCTCGGCGGCGCCTCGCGCGGCACGGTGGGGACAGGTTCACAGGGCAGGTCGTAAAAGGCAGGCTCCATCGCCAAGTTGAACCCGGCATCAAGGCCCAAAAACTCCACCGTTTTGCGCCGTTCGCGGTAGGTGACGGAGGCCAAAAGCACGCCCGCATCCTTGACCAGAAAATCTCCCGGTTCGACGGCAACCGTCAGCCCCGTGCCACCATAGGCTTGCGCGATGGTATGTGCCCAATGATCAAGGTCGAGCGGCCTGTCAGAAGCGCGATGTGGCACCCCCAAGCCGCCGCCGATATTGACTTCACTCAGCCCCGGAAGCTGTTCGGTGAAGCGGCGGCTTTCTTGCAGCACGGCGGCAAATTGCGTCATCTCGCGATCTAGGTAGCCACAGCCCGCGTGGAAATGGAGCCGCGTGATTTTGAGCCGATGGCGCTTGGCAATCTCAATCGCCTCCGGCAACCGATCCAGATAGATGCCAAATTTCGTCGCTGCCGCCCCGCTATACTGCAGCATCTGACTGCCGCCATAGCCGATGCCGCGGTCTGGGTTGATCCGCAGCCCGACTTTGCGGCCCGGATGCGCGCGGCCAAAGCGGTCGAGCGCGGCAAGCGCATCAAAGTTGATGGCGATCCCTTCAAACCGCCCCAACATCTCAAGATCGGCGGCACTGAGCGAGGTGCCCGTAAACGAGATATCTTGCTCACGAAAGCCGCAAGAAAGCGCATATATCAACTCTTCGGGAGAGCAGACATCGGCCCCGCACAGCCCTTGCCCCGCAAGGTAGGATAAAAGCTGGGGCGTGCGGTTGGCCTTGATCGCGTAATAAAGGTGATGGTCCAGCCCGACACGGTCCAAGGCGCGGTGCAAAAGCCCTGCCTTCTGCGCCACACGCCGCGCGCGGATCACATAAGTCGGCGTGCCGAGCTTGCGGGCCAAGGCCGCCAGATCGGTGCTGCCCAGATGCAGCCGTCCGCCCCGATAGGCCAAATCTTCGCGTTGCCACCAAGGGGCGACGGTCTTTTGTGCGCGGTTTTCCGGGGCGATGTCGGTGTCAGCCATGTCGGAGCATTCCTTTGCCGGCTTTCGCCAATGCGCGACGGTCTTGGGTGGAGTAGACAAGCCGGATATCGGTCGGGTCATGCTTCAGGCTGTGCGCGATACGCTCGGGCGCGTTGCAGTGACGGTCGACCAAAACGTCAAGCGGCAGGCCACAATCTTGGCGCCCGACGACGGCTTGTTTGATGCGCAACACCGTCAGCGGTGCCGAAAGCCCGCGGCAATCAATGAAGCTTGTTGGTTGGCTCATATCTTGTCTCCTTCGCACCGAGGGGGGAGCGGTTTTTGGGCTCAGATCTTGCCCGCTTTTTGATCGGCTTCGGCGCGGTCAAGCGCCTCCGACAGGATCGCAACAATCCGGTCGATATCGCTGCGCGTGATAATCAGCGGCGGGGAGAGGATGCAGAGGTTTTCATAGGGCCGCACCAGCAGCCCCGCCTCTTGGCAATAGCTGTCCACCCGCTGCGCAAGCGCCATATTGGCGGCCGTTGGCCCCACCTCTTCGCCCGTCCAGCATTCGACACAGGCCATCAGATGGTCGCCGCGCACCGTATAGACGATGTCTTTGCCGCGCAGCGCGCGCAGTTTGTCGATGAAATAGGGGCCAACATCGCGGACATGGCCGCAAATATCCTCGCGCTCCATAATCTCGATATTGGCAAGCGCAACCGCGCAGGCGACCGGATGGCCCGAATAGGTAAACCCGTTTGAAAAGACAGGCTTATCGGCGGGGGCATTGCGCGCAAGCGCTGTGGCAATACGGTCCGAGATCAACACCGCGCCCAGCGGTTGATAGCCCGAGGAAAGCCCCTTGGCGGTGATGATCATATCGGGCGCGAGGCCAAAGCGGACCTCAGAAGCAAAGAAATACCCTAGCCGGCCAAAGCCCGTCACCACCTCATCCGAGATGTAAAGAATGCCGTATTTGTGGCACAGATCGCAGGTGGCTTTTTGATAGCCCACCGGCGGGGTCAGCACGCCGCCAGACGCCATGATTGGTTCGGCAATGAAACAGGCGATGTTTTCGGGGCCGATGCGCGCAATCTCCGCCTCCATCTCAGACAGCAGTTCTTGCAGTTTGGCTTCGGCCGAGATGTTGGAGCGGTCCGGGTCATATCCGGGGCTAGAAAGGTGGTGCACGAACTCGGCCTCATAATGAAATAAGGTCCGATCCGCCGATTTGCCCGAAAGCGATTGCGTCAGATAGGTGCCGCCATGATAGGCATTGATGCGAGAGAGCACATGGCGCCGTTGCGGCTGGCCTTGCGCGGCGAAATGATACTGCGCGATGCGGATCGCCGATTCCACGGCGGTCGAGCCGCAGGTGGTGAAATGCACCCGGTTCAAATCCCCCGGCGAAAGCTTGGCGAGCTTTTCTGCCAAACGCGCAGCAGGCTCGCTCGAAACATCGCCAAAGGGGGTGTAATAGGCCATCTGGCGGGCTTGATCGGCCATTGCCTCGGCCAATTCTTCGCGGCCATAGCCCAAGGTCATGCACCACATACCGCCAATCGCATCGAGGTAGCTTTTGCCCGCGCTGTCGCGCACCCGCACGCCCTTGGCGGAGTGGATCACCAATGCGTCTTGCGTGCCTAAACTGCTGAGATCTGCCCAAGGGTGCAGCACGTGACGCGCATCAATCCTTGGGACCGGACGGGACTGGAGCTTTTGCGTGGTCTTATCTGGGGCGGTTTCAGCCAACAAATCCATGAAGGTTATGCCTCCTGGTTTCGCGCCGAGGCGCGATTTCGGTGAAGTCTGGCCCCTAGGGGCCCTCTTGGATTGGTGCGGCCGTGCCAGCGCCTTTGCGCCAACTGCGTCACGGCTCGATGACCAAGGGCCAAAGCCGATCCAGACGGACCGCGCCCAAGGAGCGCGCCAGACAACGGCGGGGGCGCTTGATGCCCGCAAAACTCCTCAGATATCTGAATACTTCATCGCACAAACGGGCCCACAACTAAACCCATCGGAACAGATTTTTTCGAAATCCGACGCAATGCCTCCCAAAAACGGCATATTTGCCTGTTCAACAGGCAGTCATCCGGAGGCGATATCGCGTTTAAGAGGCTGGGGTCGTGGTTCTGAGATAATGGTCAATCGGGGCAGGGCGCCCGTAATGATAGCCTTGCAAGAAATCCGCCCCGTTGATGCGCAGCCGCGCGGCATCGGTTTCGGTTTCGACCCCTTCGGCGACGATGCTCAGCCCCATCGCGCGGGCAAGACCGATGATCGAACGGATCATCCGCATCCCGTCTTCCCCCTCTTCGATCGCGCGCACAAAGGACCGGTCGATCTTCAGCGCGTCAAAGGGCATCCGCATCAGATAGCCGATTGACGCAAAGCCGGTGCCAAAATCATCCAGCGCGAGGGTGAAGCCATTGGCGCTGAGCGTGATCAGCTCTTGCGAGATGGTGACATCGTCGCGCAGCACGATTTGCTCGGTCACCTCGACCTCAATCCGCTCCGGCGAAATGTCATGGGCGCGCACATAGGCGGTGAATTTCTCTGCAAAGCCACGGCTCATCAATTGTGTGGGGGAGACATTGATACTGACCTTGGCGTCTTTGAGCAGCTTCATATCCTTGCAGATATGATCAAGCAAAACCCACCCCAGTTGCATAATGAGCCCGCTGGCTTCTGCCACTTTGATAAACTGATCCGGTGGGACTTGCCCCAATTCTGGCGAGAACCAACGCGCCAGCGCTTCATAGCGCAGCGGGCCATCCCCCCCTTTTGCGGGCAGGATCGGTTGGTAATACATGGTGAAACCGCTCCCATCCGTCAGGGCGCGGCGCAGTTCTCGCTCGATATGCTTGTGGTCGAGGTCTTCGCTTTCCATGCGCCGGTCGTAGCGGATTACCTCCAGCGTCTCGCGCAGCTTGGCGGAATACATCGCCCGGTCGGCACGGCGCAAAAGCTCCTCGTGATCCATCGCTTGGCGATCATCGAAGGCAAGCCCTTTGGAGGTTTGCACCTCAAAGCTGACGCCGTGGCAGATGATCGGCGTATCTGAGAGCCGCTGCAGCGCAAGGCATTTGCGCGCGACGATCTCTTCGAGCCCTTCGGGGGCGGCGCTCACCACAAAAAACTCATCACCGCCATAGCGTGCAACAAAGGTATGTTCGTCACGCAGTTCATTGAGCCGTTTTGAGAATTCTACCAAGAAAGCGTCACCGCCCAAATGGCCAACGGTGTCGTTGATCACTTTGAAGCGGACCAAATCAATGGCGATTACCGCGCATTGCTGCTCGGCCTGTTTGCGTAATTTGCTTAAGTGCTCGCGCATAGCATAGCGGTTTGGCAAGCCGGTCAGCGCATCGCTGCGCGCGCGCCCAGAGGAAATCGCCTCACGTTCGATCAGCACCGCCGCTTTTGAGCGCAGCAGCATCGCCGCCCAGTAGGACATGATCACGAACACCACGCTAAAGGCCCCCATGATCGGGAACATCTTCCAAAAAAGTTGTGTGCCCGGCTGCGGGGGGGACCAGCGCATCCAGGCGACAGGTTCGCCGGTCACGCCAGCCAGGGTGGTGAACACCGTATCTTTGGGAGGTGGCTCAGGCAGAACGTCCAGCCCGCTGATGGACAATTCCTGCTCCATATCTTGGAAGCGGTCTTTTTCCAAAATCTTGCCGATCACCGCAATTGCGGCACTGTTCGGTTGCACCTCGGCCAGCAATTGAGCGTTTTCCGGCAGCAGATAAGAGGCCGAGAACATCACCGGCATCCCATCGCGCATTTCAAAGAAATCAAAGGTTTGCCGTTCGGAACTATCGAGTGTTGGCACCACCGCGCGCAAGGCGGCGCGGGTCTGGGGGCTTAAAAGGCCGCCTTGCGGCGCAAGGCCCGCCCCGGCTTGCCACGACACAGGCGCGGGCAGTGGCCCGTCGAACAATTCCGCATATTGGAAGACATCTCCCCGATGTGCGGTGATGCCGTAATTCGAAGACAAGCGATCCGTCGCGCGGTTTTGGGCCGCCAGATAAAGATCGGTCCAGTTATGATAATCCCCCGCCAAAAGGGAGACGGAATCTTGCAAGCTATGCACCCGACCGATCACCCGTTGCGAGGAATCTTCAATCGCATTGGTATCCATCGTCTGGCGCACAGACAGAAGCGCGAGCCACAACACCGCCAACACCGCGAGCAAAACCGCTGTTACAAGACCAACAATTTGCCGAGGAAGGGTGTTGCTGCTCATCAGGCGGCAACCCTGTGCATTAGGGGTCCGTGCATTAGAGGCCCGTGAATTAGGGGAGCGGGAGCGGTATCGGCAAAGCCGAGCACGCAGACATGAGCATAATTGCAGGTCAGTTCGGTGCCTGCGGGCAGATCGCGCGCCGCAATCATTTCCTCGCCGCAGTCAATAAGGCTTGGGGTCTCGGAATGGTTCATGAACATATCCCCGTCATTTCCAAGCCGAAACACCTGAAGATGTGGGATAAATTCGGCATGATGCAGCACGGTTTCCACCGCTTCCTCGGGGAAATGCGCCAATGCGCTGGCCGGGATGTCCACATCGAACATCGGGTCATACCTCCAGACCGTATTGCCCGCGCGGATGGGTTCCCTGGTGAAAACACCCAAACCGTGGATGGGGCTTTGCGAGACATAGTGGTTCACTAAGAGCATCGTGCGACCTCTTGGTTAATTTTTCGTTTACGATTTCAGGCTTCGGTTTCCATGATCACCACGGCAAAAAGCGCGGCGCCAAGCCCAACGATTTGTCTAAGGGAGAGGGTTTCGCCAAAGAAGGCGACGCCAACGGCCGTGAGCCCCAAGATCGTGGCGGAGCTGTAAAGAACGGCAATTTGGGCGAGGTTGTGGGTCTGCATCAAGAAGACCCATCCAAGCGCGGTGACGGCATAAAGCACGGTGCCCGCAGCAAACCAAGAGGTCGTAAAGGGCGCGGTTTTGATCGCCGCAGATTTCAACGCATAATCGCCAAGTATCGTGAAAGCAACAATGCCCACGAGTATCAGGTAGGATCGCATGACGCAGATTTCCCTACATCGTTTCCATTTTAGAATTGCACATTGAAAATGCGACATACCTGCTTGCCGGCTGCTTAATGCGACAAGGGAAAATCATTAAAGTTAATGGTAAATGCCAATCGCCCCGGCGCGAGGTCGGGGCGAGAAACGTCGTCGTATCGGTCTTAGGATTAAAGCGGCTGGCAAGCGGCCTTGAGCCAATCGCGGGCCGGGGCCGAAACCAACGGGCCGATCCGGGCAAAGACCCCGGCATGGTAGGTATCCAGCCAGTCGCGCTCGGTGGCGCTGAGCCGCTCCACCACAATCAGGCGCCGGTCGATTGGCACCCATGTGAGCGTGGCAAAGGCCAAGTGATCGCGCCCGTCGCCCAGTTTCGGCGCGGTTTCGACCAAGATCAGGTTCTCGATCCGGATGCCCCAATGCCCTTCGCGGTAATAGCCCGGCTCATTGGACAAAATCATTCCCGGTGCGAGCGGCACATCAGAGATGCGCGAAATCCGCGCTGGGCCCTCGTGCACGCAAAGCGCCGCGCCCACACCATGCCCGGTGCCGTGGTCATAGTCATAGCCTGCGGCCCAAAGCGCGCTGCGCGCCAAAGCATCCAGATCGCGCCCCGCCAAGCCTTTGGGGAAGCGCGCGCGTGAAAGCGCAATCATCCCTTGCAGCACGCGGGTAAAGGCCTCTGCCGCGCCTTCGGGGGGCTGGCCTATGGCGAGTGTGCGGGTGATATCGGTCGTGCCATCGGGATATTGCGCGCCGCTATCAATCAACAGCAATTCGCCTGCATTGACGGGGCGGTTTGTTGGCTCGGTCACGCGGTAATGGACAATCGCGCCATTGGGCCCCGCGCCGCAGATCGTGTCAAAGCTGATATCGAGCAGTTGACCCGTGCCGCGTCGCGCATTTTCGAGCGCCTTGACAACATCAATTTCGGTCAGCCCGCCTTGCGGGGCAGCATGATCGAGCCAGCACAGAAACTCCACCAGCGCAGCCGCATCGCGGATATGGGCGGCTTTCATCCCGGCCACTTCGGCGGCGTTTTTGCAGGCTTTGGGCAGGATGCAGGGATCTTCGCCCCAAATCACCGCCACTTCGGCCTCTTGCAATTCGCGGCCCACCTGATGCGGTGCAGAGCCCGGATCGACCAGAACCGGCCCGGTGAGCGAGCGCAAACCTGCCTCAAAAGCGGAGATCGGGCGCAGCGTAACCTCGTCGCCCAAATGCGCTCTGACCTCTTCTGAAAGCTTCGTGCCCTCAACGAAAAGCGTCAGATGGCCATTGGCATGCAGCACCGCGAACGCCTGCATCACCGGGTTGCGCGGAATATCGGCCCCGCGAATGTTCAAAAGCCAAGCGATGCTGTCGGGTAGCGTCAGCACCGCCGCTTCGGCCCCAAGCTCCGCCAAAGCCGCCCCCAGACGTGCGCGCTTTTCGCCACTTGTCTCACCAGCAAATTCCGGCGGATGAATGCGCGCGGGCGCGAGCGGCGGGGCAGGGCGGTCGGACCAAATCGCGTCGATCAGATTGGCGCTCTCCGCAAGCTCAATCCCGCTGCCCTCCAACGCGCGGCGCAATTCGTCGATCTCGCGGCGCGTGTGCAGCCAAGGGTCAAAGCCAATGCGCCCCCCTTTGGGAAGCTGTTCAATCAGCCAAGCCGCCAGTTTGATTTCGGGCCAGTGCACAGGAGTAAAAGCCGCCAAATCCACCTCGGCGCGCACCTGCACCCGGTAGCGGCCATCAATAAAGACCCCGGCCATCTCGGGCAGGACCGCACAAAACCCTGCCGAGCCGGTGAAGCCCGTTAGCCAACCAAGCCGCGCATCGCAATCGGCCACATATTCGCCCTGATGCGCATCGGCGCGCGGCACAATGAACCCGGTCAGCCCGGCGTGCGTGATCGCTTCGCGTAGCTGTTCAAGCCGCGCGGGGCCATGTTCTGGCGCAGAGCGGGTGGTGAAATCTTGAAACATATGTCCCCCGAAGGCTGGGTCAGATCGCCTTTTTCATCCCCAACACCCGGGCACGGGCGCGCGGATCATTGTCAAAAAGCGCGGCGAGTTGTTCGGTCATTGCGCCCGCCAACTGCTCGACATCGGTGATGGTCACGGCGCGGCTGTAATAGCGCGTCACATCATGGCCGATGCCAATGGCAATCAGTTCCACCGCGCGCTTACGCTCCACCATTTCGATCACGTCGCGCAGGTGTTTTTCGAGATAGATCGCGGGGTTAACAGACAAAGTTGAATCATCGACCGGCGCGCCATCGGAAATCACCATCAAAATCTTGCGCGATTCCGGGCGCGAGACGGCGCGTTTGTAGGCCCATTCGAGCGCCTCGCCGTCGATGTTTTCCTTCAGCAGGCCCTCTTTCATCATCAGCCCAAGGTTTGACCGCACACGCCGCCACGGCGCATCGGCCCCTTTGTAGATGATGTGGCGCAGATCGTTGAGCCGACCGGGGCTTTGCGGGCGCCCTTCGGCCAACCATTTCTCGCGGGCTTGGCCGCCTTTCCACGCGCGGGTGGTGAAGCCCAAAATCTCCACCTTGACCGAGCAACGCTCCAGCGTGCGGGCCAAAACATCGGCGCAGATCGCGGCAATCGAAATCGGGCGGCCCCGCATCGAGCCGGAATTATCCAGCAGCAGCGTCACGCAGGTATCGCGAAACTCGGTGTCTTTTTCGATTTTGAAACTGAGCGGCGTGGTCGGGTTGGCCACCACACGCGCCAAGCGGCCTGCATCCAACTGGCCCTCTTCGCGGTCAAACTCCCACGAGCGACTTTGTTGCGCTTGTAAGCGCCGCTGCAGCTTGTTCGCCAGCCGCGCCACCGCGCCTTTGAGCGGTTCGAGTTGCTGGTCAAGGTAAGCGCGCAGCCGTTCCAACTCGGCCGGTTCGGCCAAATCTTCGGCGCGGATTTCCTCGTCAAACTCGGTGGTGAAGACGGTGTAATTCGGGTCGGCCTGCGAATGCGGCGGGGGCGGCGGGGGCTCAAGCGGCGCATCCGCTTGTGGCATCTCCACCTCTTCGCCCAGTTCTTGGTCCGACAGGTCGTCTTGGCTTACCGTCGTTTGGGTTTGGTCTTGCTGTTCTTCTTGGCTGCGCTCGGGCGTCGACTCGCTGTCATCCTCGACCTGCTCATCTTCATTGCGGTCTTGGTTTTGCGCCTCGGGATCGTTTTCGCTTTCGTCCGCGTCGCTGTCGTCATTGTTGGGCTCATCCGGGTCATCGCCCAGCTGATCGGCATAGCCCAGATCGGCAATCACCTGCCGCGCGAGCCGCGCAAAAGCGGCCTGATCGGCGAGCACATGATTGACGTTTTCAAGGTCTTTGCCCGCGCTGTCTTCCAAATAGCCGCGCCACAGATCAAGCACATGATCCGCCGCCGCAGGCAGTTTGCGCCCGGTCGCCAGTTCGCGCACCAAATAGCCCGCCGCCACCGGAAGCGGCGCCTCGGATTGGGTGCGTATTTGGCCGTAGCCTTTCCGCTCCGCCTCATGGCCGATTTTGAAATCGATATTCGTCAGCGTGCCGGGCATGTCGCGCGCGCCCAAAGCCTCACAGCGCGCGGTCTCCATCGCCTCAAACAGGCTTTTCGCCATATCGCCGGTGGGCGTGTAGCGCGCCGCGACCTTGGCATCATGGTGACGTTCGCGCAGCGCCAGCGCATCACCCGTGCCGCGCGCGAGCATGATCTCGTCGCGCGTCATGCGGCGGCTCACCTGCGGCAGCCGCATCGCATCGCCTGACACCCCCGAGGGGTCAACCGTATAACTGACCTTCATCTCTGGCGCATCGGCGAGCGTCTTCGTGGCCTCGGCGAGGGCCTTTTTAAACGGATCGGCGGGGTTTTGCGTGGGCTTCGTCATAGTGCATGTAAAGCACCGCCAAGCCGCGCCGTCCAGCGGCACAATGCGTGCGCAAGCAAGATCTTGTGAAAGCACGGAGGCTGTTCATATGCGCGCAGAACCTTGGCTTTTCTTCGCGGCATTGTGCGCCATATTTGAGGAAAGCCACACCGGACAACAGAGGTTCCTATGTCTGCTCAACTCAAAATTGCCGTGATCCTGTCGTCGACCCGCCAAGCGCGCTTGGCCGACAAACCCGCGCAATGGTTCTTGGATTTCGCCCGCGCCGAGCACCCTGAAATCACCTTTGAACTGGTGGATCTGCGCGATTTCAACCTGCCGTTCTTTGACGAGGTCGCGTCGAACGCTTGGGCGCCCTCGCAATCGCCCGAGGCGGTGAAGTGGCAACAAAAGATTGCCGAATTTGACGGCTACATTTTCGTTACCGCCGAATACAACCACTCGATCACCGGCGCTTTGAAAAACGCGCTGGACCAAGCTTACGTTGAATGGGCGAAAAAACCGATGGGCGCGGTGGGCTACGGCGGGCTGGGCGCCGGGCGCGCGATTGAGCATCTGCGCGCGATCGCGGTTGAGCTGCAAATGGTTCCGGTGCGCAATGCGGTGCACATTGGCGGGGGCGATTTCATGGCGATTTCGCCGCTTGGGGCCAATGGCGAGATGTCGGAAATTGCCGGCCATATCGAAGGTTCGGCCAAGGGCCTTCTGGCCGATATCGCTTGGTGGGGCGCTGCCACCAAAGCCGCCCGCGGCTAAGTTTCAAACCCACTCACGAAACGAAACGGCGCGCCCAAGGGCGCGCCGTTTTGAGGTTCTCCGTGGGCATCGTTTAAGACGAAGTAGATTACATCGGTCAGCCTCAGCGAGCGTGCCACCACTTCTTTGTAGTCTTTTCGACGTCCATTTGAACTTTGGCTATTCTTTGGCCTTCTTCGGCTTCGTCTGTGTGCTCGTAAAGGTGGCGCAAGAGTTCTGTGCGAGTGAGTTCTAAGCTAAGCCCATCGATATTTAGAAGAACGGCCGTGATCCCCCAGCCGATTAAACCTCCGAATATTGCGCCACCGAAACCATCGAAGGCAAAGAACCCGGAAACCGCGAGAGATGGAACCCAGAGTAATCGTTCAGTTAGTTTTGGGCGCCTCTCATGGAGGCGCCTAAACAGTTCTGTGTGATACTCAACCGCGGTTTGTCTATCCATCACCGTCCCGCGATAACCGCCGCCGATTCCGGCAGTTCTTCATCGAACAGGCGCTGGTAGAACTCGGCCACGGTGGCGCGTTCCAACTCGTCGCATTTGTTCAGGAAGGTGAGGCGGAAGGCATAGCCCACATTGCGGAAGATGTCGGCGTTTTGCGCCCAGGCAATCACCGTGCGGGGCGACATGACGGTGGACAGATCGCCGTTCATAAACGCCGTCCGCGTCAGGTCGGCCACGGTGACCATTTGGCTGATCACCTTGCGGCCTTTTTCGGTGTTGTAATGCGGCACTTTCGAAAGCACGATCGCCGCTTCCGCATCATGGCTGAGGTAGTTCAGCGTCGAGACGAGCGACCAACGGTCCATCTGGCCTTGGTTGATCTGTTGCGTGCCGTGGTAAAGCCCGGTCGTATCGCCCAGACCCACAGTGTTCGAGGTGGCGAACAGTCGGAAATAGGGGTTTGGCGTGATCACTTCGTTTTGGTCAAGCAGCGTCAGCTTGCCATCGGCCTCCAGCACGCGCTGGATCACAAACATCACATCGGCGCGGCCCGCATCATATTCATCAAACACAATCGCGGTCGGGTTGCGCAGGGCCCAAGGCAGGATGCCCTCGTGGAACACGGTGACTTGTTTGCCATCGACGAGCTTGATCGCGTCTTTGCCGATGAGGTCAATCCGGCTGACGTGGCTATCAAGGTTGACCCGCACGCAGGGCCAGTTCAGCCGCGCCGCAACTTGCTCGATATGGGTCGATTTGCCGGTGCCGTGATAGCCCTGAATCATCACGCGGCGGTTGTAGGCAAAGCCCGCCAGAATGGCCATCGTGGTGTCAGGGTCGAATTTATAGGTCGAATCAAAGTCGGGCACGCGGTCGGTGCGTTCCGCGAAGCCCTTGACCTTCATATCGCTTTCAAGGCCGAAGACCTCGCGCAGATCAATCTCTTCAGTGGGCTTGGCAGTGGTATCGAGCATCTCGGCGTCCTCTTGATCGGGTTAGCGATTTGTGGCGCATCGCAAAGGGCCGCGCAAGGGGGGGGATTGTAAGGGGCACAGGCCAAACGGCTTGGCTTGCCTTCACCCCTTCGTTCCTTGACCCTAGGGCCGGGGCGGTGTTTTGTGGCCGCGCGCGCTTTTCAGAACGGAATTGAGATGCAGGCTTACGAATACAAAGTGGTGCCCGCGCCGACACGCGGCGAAAAAGGGCGAGGGCTGAAAACGGGCGCGGATCGGTTTGCCAACGCGCTCAGCCGGGTGATGAATGAAATGGCGGCAGAGGGCTGGGACTATTGCCGGGCCGAAACGCTTCCCGCCGAGGAACGCTCCGGCCTCACCTCCAAAACCACGGTCTATCACAATATGCTCGTGTTCCGCCGGGTGGTGGAAAACGCTCCGCCGCGTCGCGCCCGCGCTGAAATTGTGGATGAGGCGCCCGAGGGTATGGAGGCTGTGGAAGACGAAATGCCCGCGCGCCGGGGCGGTTTGCTCAGCACCAAGGTCCCCGAGGGCCGCGCGCCGCGTCTTGGCCCCGCCGAGGAGGCGGAGGAGTAAGCGCCCTTTCGCCCTTTATGGCATCCTATTTGCGCATTTTATCCCCCGCCGGGGGAATTGCGAGTGATGCGCCCCCTTTGCGAGGCTTCCCTATCAGCCCGGGGCAGCCGGGCCCACAGCCGCGAAGGAAGCGCCACCATGTTCGATCTGCTTGAGACGTCCTACGATTCCACCCCCGAAGATGACGGCAAAGCGCCGGTGATCTTGGTGGGGATTGATGATCTGCGCCACCCGGAGTTGCCGGTCTTCCTTGACGACGTAGCGGAGAGCCTTTTGGCAGGCGCGGAGGATACGCTGGTCGCAAAGTTGGGCGCAAATCCCAGTTTTGCGGCGCTGATCGAGCTTGTCGCTGCCGCGCAGGAGATGAAAGACGCCGCCACCGATCTTTTGACGGATGGCAATGGGGAAATTGACGAGCGCTTAATGGCCGTCGTCAATCAGACCCTGAAAGAGGCCGAAAGCATCGTCAGCTTTAGCAAAAGCCTGCAAGACAGCGTCAACAAAGTTCGTGATGCGGTGTCGCGCACGGGTGGCGAAGGCGGTTCCGATGGAAGCTCCGACACGGCCGCGAGTTCCGTGACCTATTTTTCCTACACAGAGGACTATGATCTCAGCGCTGATGTGTTCGACTTCGGTGAACTTGCATTCGCTCCCACAAAGGATGACGGCGTCGATTGCCCCTCGCTGAAGAAATAAGCGCGCCGCTTCGTTGTGTGAAAGCCATGGGGCCACGCCAAAGGGCGCGGCCTCATTCGCTTACAAGGAAGCATCATCGCCCGACACGTGATTTTGGTTGATGGCGCATTGACCGTTCTTGCCGCAGCTGCACGGTTTGCTCTTGGCCTCCGGGCGAAATGCTCTATCCTCTCCCCCCTCGAGTCGGTCAGCTGCCACAAGAGCCGCGCCGAGGAAGTGAATTTGCGAGGCCCCATGAGCAAGACCGACCCTTTCGGCTTCAACATCTCCGCCGCTGCTGACAAACAGCGCCGCACCAAGGGCAAGCGCGGCATGTCGGGCGCGTTCGAAACCTCGACGCGCAAATGTGACCACCCCGACTGTAACGAGCCGGGCAAATATCGCGCGCCCAAAAGCCCCAAAGTGCTGGATGACTATTTTTGGTTCTGCAAGGACCACGTGCGCGAATACAATTTGAAATGGAACTATTTCCAAGGCCAAAGCGAAGAGGAATTCCAGCAGTTCCTCGATAGCGGGAATGTCTGGGAACGCCCGACCAAGCCCTTTGGGCGCTCGAAAGAGGAAATGGGCTGGGCGCGGCACGGTATTACGGACCCGATGGAACTACTGGGCCAGAACGCGACGCAAAACCCCGGCCGCGCGGCGGTGGGGCGCAAGCTGCCGCCCACCGAGCGGCGCGCGCTTGAGATCTTGGATGCCAAGGATACGATGACCAAGGCCGAGATCCGCAAAAGCTACAAAGCGCTTATCAAGGTGCTGCATCCCGATATGAACGGCGGCGACCGCAGCCAAGAGGAGCTTTTGCAGCAGGTCGTTTGGGCGTGGGATCAGGTCAAGGACAGCCGCAACTTCAAGTAAGGGTGGCGGGCCGGGCAGGGGGCTGTCTGCCCCCTCGGCCTAACGGCCTCACCCCCGAGGATATTTGCACAAAGTCGAAGACGCAAAAGCAAAGGGCGCCCGTGGGCGCCCTTGTGTGTTTGGGTTGGCGGGCTGCGGCCTAGCCCTGCGCCTTGGCTTCTTTCTTCACCTGTGCGCGGCGTTGGTGCAGCACCGGCTCGGTGTAGCCCGAAGATTGAATACGCGCGAGGAACACCAGATCACAGGCGGCTTGGAAGGCGAGCCCGTCATAATTGGGCGCCATCGGGCGGTAATGCGGATCATGGGCGTTTTGCCGATCCACCACTTTCGCCATTTTGCGCAAAGCCTCCATCACCCGGCCTTCGCTCACAAGACCATGATGCAGCCAGTTCGCGAGCGCTTGCGCGCTGATGCGCAAAGTCGCGCGGTCTTCCATCAGCCCAACGTCGTGAATATCGGGCACTTTGGAACAGCCGATGCCTTGGTCCACCCAGCGCACCACATAGCCCAAAATGCCTTGGGCGTTGTTCTCGATCTCGGTGGTGATTTCCTCTTCGGAATAGTTGCGCCCGGCGGCGAGCGGGATCGTGAGCAGATCTTCCAGCCGTTCGGGGCGGGCGAGCGCCGCAATCTCGCGTTGGCGCGCCTTCACATCAATGCGGTGGTAGTGTGTGGCGTGCAGCGTCGCGGCGGTGGGGGAGGGCACCCAAGCGCAGTTCGCCCCCGCCATCGGATGGGCGATCTTTTGGCTCAGCATCTCGGCCATATTGTCGGGCGCGGCCCACATGCCTTTGCCGATTTGCGCGCGCCCCGCGAGCCCGCATTTCAGCCCAATATCGACGTTGCGATCTTCATAGGCCGAAATCCACGGCTGCGATTTCATCTCGCCTTTGCGCAGCATCGGCCCGGCTTCCATCGAGGTGTAAAGCTCGTCGCCGGTGCGATCAAGAAAGCCCGTGTTGATAAAGGCGACCCGGTGTTTTGCCGCGCGGATACATTCCTTTAGGTTGACCGAGGTGCGGCGTTCCTCATCCATGATCCCCAGTTTGACGGTGTGCAGCGGCAGGCCGAGCACCTCTTCGACATGGGCGAAAACGGCATCGGTGAAGGCCACCTCTTCGGGGCCATGCAACTTCGGTTTCACCACATAGACCGAGCCTGTGGTGGAGTTGCGCGCGCCGTCTTCTTTGCGCAGGTCGTGCAGCGCGCAAAGCGTGGTGACCATTGCATCCATCAGCCCTTCGCAGACCTCGCGGCCATTGCGGCAGCGGATTGCGGGGTTCGGCATCAAATGGCCGACGTTGCGCACCAGCATCAGCGCGCGGCCCTTGAGCGTGACCGTGCCGCCATCGGGCGCGGTAAAGGTCAGATCGGGCGAAAGCGCGCGGGTGAAGGTTGTCTCGCCCTTGGTGACGGTTTCGGTCAGCGTGCCCTGCATCAGGCCGAGCCAGTTGCGATAGGCATGCACCTTATCGTGGGCATCAACGGCGGCGACGGAATCCTCGCAATCCATGATCGAGGACACGGCCGATTCCAGCTTCACATCCGCAACGCCGGCAGGGTCTGCCGCGCCAATCGGGTGGCTCGCATCAATCACAAGAATGATGTGCAGGCCATTGTGTTTGATCAAAATTTCTGTTGGGGCTTCGGGGTCGCCGTTGTAGCCCGCCAGCTGCGCGGGGTTGGCAAGGCCGGTTTCTTCGCCCGCGACCTCGGCAAAGAGCCCGCCATCATGGAGGCGCAGTTTTGAGGCCCCCGCCCAAGAGCCCGCCACCAGCGGGCAGGCGTCATCGAGGAACTTCTTCGCCCAAGCGATGACTTTCGCCCCGCGCGAGGGGTTGTAGCCCTTGGATTGCGGCGCTTCGCCCAAAGCATCGGTGCCATAAAGCGCATCATAAAGGCTGCCCCAGCGCGCATTGGCGGCGTTCAGCGCATAGCGCGCATTGGTGATCGGCACGACAAGTTGCGGGCCGCAAACGGTCGCAATCTCGGGGTCGGTCTCGGGCGTCTCAATGGTGAAATCGGGGCCTTCGGGGATCAGATATCCGATCTCTTCCAAAAAGGCGCGATAGGCGCGGGCATCATGGCCCTTGCCGCGATGGTGCAAATGCCAATCGTCAATGCGCGCCTGCATCGCCTCGCGCTTTTCCAAAAACGCGCGGTTTTTTGGCCCAAAATCGTGGATCAGTCCGGACAGACCCGCCCAAAACCGTGCTGGCGTCACGCCAGAGCCGGGCAGCGCCTCGGTTTCGATGAAGTCGGCCAATTCCGTGGCGACCTGCAAACCTTCGCGCTCGACGCGTTCTGTCATTCTGCCCTCCCTGTTCGTTCGTTGCGCGGTATCTTGTGCTTCAAGCCGCCTCTGTCCAGCGAAAAGCGCATTGCTGCGTTGCGGCGCACTGGCGGTGCGCAGGGTCTTGCCGCTGCCTGCTTGGGGGCCTAGCTATGGGATAACGACAGCACGAGGACCCCATGGACGGCGTGACCCTTCTTTCCGATTACAAACCCTATCCCTATGAAATTGAAAAAATTTCGCTGGTGTTCCAACTGACGCCAGAGGCCACAAAGGTGCGCGCGACGCTCGCTATGACCCCGCGCGACGGCGTTGCAGACCTGCATCTTGATGGCGAGGATTTGAAGCTTTTGCATGTGGCGCTCAATGGCGCCCCGCTCGCCGCCGAGGCTTACACGCTGACCACGACCGGGCTGACCATTCCCGCAAGCGCGCTGCCCGAAGGGGCGTTTGAATTGCAAACCGAGGTGGAGATTGCACCCGCCAAAAACACCGCGCTTGAGGGGCTTTACATGTCAAACGGCATGTATTGCACGCAATGCGAGGCCGAGGGTTTTCGCAAGATAACCTTCTACCCCGACCGCCCCGACGTGATGACCCGGTTCCATGTGCGGATTGAAAGTGACCTGCCGGTGCTGCTTTCAAACGGCAACCCGGTGGGGCAAGGCGCGGGCTTTGCCGAATGGGATGACCCCTGGCCGAAGCCTGCCTATCTGTTTGCGCTTGTCGCGGGCGATCTGCGCGCCACCTCGGGGAGCTTCACCACCGCTTCGGGGCGCAAAGTGGACCTCAATATCTGGGTGCGCCCCGGCGATGAAGACCGTTGTGACTTCGCGCTGGCGTCCCTGCAACGCTCGATGAAATGGGATGAAGAGGCTTACGGGCGCGAATATGACCTTGATCTGTTCAACATCGTTGCGGTCGATGATTTCAACATGGGGGCGATGGAGAATAAGGGGCTGAATATCTTCAACTCCAAGCTTGTTCTGGCCAGCCCCGAAACCGCGACCGATACCGATTACGAGCGGATCGAGGCGGTGATCGCGCATGAATATTTCCACAACTGGACCGGCAACCGGATCACCTGCCGCGATTGGTTCCAACTGTGCCTGAAAGAGGGGCTAACGGTCTACCGCGACCAAAGCTTTACCCGCGATGTGCGGTTGGGCGCGCTCAAGCGCATTGATGACGTGGCGATGCTGCGCGCGCGCCAGTTCCGTGAAGATGCGGGGCCGCTTGCGCATCCGCCGCGCCCGTCGAGCTACCGTGAGATCAACAACTTCTACACCGCTACCGTCTATGAAAAAGGCGCTGAGGTGGTGGGGATGCTGGCGACGCTTTTGGGGGCCGAGGGCTACCGCAAAGCGCTGGATCTTTATTTTGACCGCCATGACGGTCAGGCCTGCACGATCGAAGATTGGATCAAGGTTTTTGAAGATGCCTCTGGCCGCGATCTGAGCCAGTTCAAGCTTTGGTACACGCAAGCGGGCACCCCGCATCTGAGCGTGTCAGAGCAGTTTGAAAACGGCACCTATACGCTGACCTTTGAACAGGTGACTGCGCCGACGCCGGGCGAACCGGAAAAGCCGCCGCGCCATATTCCGATTGCGGTGGGGCTCTTGGGGCAAAATGGCGATGAGGTGGTGCCGACCCAAGTTTTGGAAATGACCAAGGGGCGGCAAAGTTTCACCTTCACCGGGCTTGCGGCTAAGCCCGTCCCCTCAATCTTGCGCGGCTTCTCTGCCCCCGTGGTGTTGGAACGGGAAACAACGCCCGCCGAGCAAGCCTTTCTTTTGGCCCATGACACCGACCCGTTCAACCGCTGGGAAGCGGGGCGCAATTTGGCGCGCGACACGCTGATGGCGATGGCGCAAGGGGCCACCCCCGCGCCGGATTATCTTGAGGCTGTTGGTCAAATGCTCGCCGATGGTGCCGTAACGCCGGGCTTCCGCGCCGCATGTTTGCGCCTGCCGGGGGAAGATGAAATTGCCGCAGCACTCGCCAAAAAGGATGTCGTGCCCGACCCGGACGCCATCCGCGCCGCGCGCCGCGATCTGATGGCCACCTTGGCACAGCGCCATGAAGCGGCCCTTGTCGCCGCCTATGAAGGCAGCGCCGTTCCCGGCCCCTATAGCCCCGATGCCGAACCCGCTGGCAAACGTGCCCTGCGGCTTGCGGCACTGGCGCTCCTTTCCACGCTGGATCAAGGCAGCCGCGCGAGCGCGCTTTACGCCGAGGCCAGCAATATGACCGAGAGCATCGGCGCGCTTGGGCTTTTGGTCGCGCAAGGCGCGGGCCAAGCGGAACTCGCCGCTTTCGCCGCGCGCTGGGGCGCTGACCCGCTCGTCATGGACAAATGGCGCTCGGTGCAAGCGATGCTCACCCCGCCCGAAAGCGCGGTCGAGGTGGTGACCGCCATTGCCGAGAGCGGCGCCTTTGAGTGGAAAAAACCGAACCGCTTCCGCTCGCTTCTGGGCGGTTTTGCGGCCAACCATGCGGGCTTTCACCGGGCGGACGGCGCGGGCTACGTGCTATTTGCCGATTGGCTGATCAAGCTTGACCCGCTCAACCCGCAAACGGCGGCGCGCATGTCCACCGCCTTTGAAACCTGGCGGCGCTATGACGCGACCCGCCAAGCCCATGCGAAAGCGGCGCTGGAGCGGATTGCGGGCACGCAAGGCTTGAGCCGTGATCTTTCGGAAATGGTCGGGCGGCTTTTGGGCTAAGCGCAGGGGGCAGCGCCCCCTCTACGGCCCCATACCGCGCGCCCGCCATCTTGCCCCGCGCGCGCGGCTGTCTTAGAAGAGCGCAAGCCAAAAAGGGAACATGCGATGCTCGATCACCTTGCCTTCACCGCCCCCGAGCCGAAAGTCATTGCCGGCGCGCAAAGCGACTGGGAACTTGTCATCGGTATGGAGGTGCATGCGCAGGTGGCCTCCAACGCCAAGCTCTTCTCGGGGGCCTCGACCACTTTCGGCGCGGAGCCGAATTCGAACGTGGCTTTCGTTGACGCCGCGATGCCGGGCATGTTGCCGGTGATCAACGAATTTTGCGTCGCCCAAGCGGTGCGCACCGGCCTTGCGTTGAAAGCCGGGATCAACCTGCGCTCGGCCTTTGACCGGAAAAACTATTTCTACCCGGACCTGCCGCAAGGCTATCAGATCAGCCAGCTTTACCACCCAATCGTGGGTGAGGGCGAGATCATCGTCGATATGGGGCCGGGCGTGGCGCGCAAGGTGCGTATTGAACGTATCCACCTTGAGCAAGACGCGGGCAAATCCATTCACGACATGGACCCGAACATGTCCTTTGTGGACCTCAACCGCACCGGCGTTGCGCTGATGGAAATTGTGAGCCGCCCCGACATTCGCGGGCCGGAGGAAGCGGCGGCCTATGTGGCCAAGCTGCGCCAGATCCTGCGCTATATCGGCACCTGCGATGGCAATATGCAAAACGGCAACCTGCGCGCCGATGTGAACGTCTCGGTCTGCCGTCCGGGCCAGTATGAGAAATACCAAGAAACGCAAGATTTCAGCCATCTTGGCACGCGTTGCGAGATCAAGAACATGAACTCGATGCGCTTCATTCAAGCAGCGATTGATTATGAAGCTCGCCGCCAGATCGCCATTTTGGAAGATGGCGGCAAGATCGTGCAAGAAACCCGGCTCTATGACCCGGACAAAGGTGAAACCCGGTCGATGCGCTCGAAAGAAGAAGCGCATGACTACCGCTATTTCCCCTGCCCGGATCTTCTGCCGCTGGAGATTGAGCAAGACTGGGTCGATGATATCGGCGCGAAAATGCCCGAACTGCCCGATGAGAAAAAAGCTCGCTTCGTGAAAGACCTCGGTCTGAGCGAATATGACGCCTCGGTGCTGACCGCCGAGGTCGAAAACGCGAATTACTTTGAAGCCGTGGTGACCGTGGCCGAAGATGGCAAATTGGCTGCGAACTGGGTGATCAACGAGCTTTTTGGCCGCTTGAAAAAAGAGGGGCTGGAAATTGGCGAAAGCCCGGTGACGCCCGCGCAGCTTGGCGGCATTATTCGGCTGATCAAATCGGACAAAATCTCGGGCAAGATCGGCAAAGACCTGTTTGAGATCGTTTTCTCCGAAGGGGGCGAGCCCGAGAAGATCGTCGAAGAGCGCGGTATGATCCAAGTCACCGATACCGGCGCGATTGAAGCGGCGGTGGATGCGGTGATCGCGGCCAACCCTGATCAGGTGGAAAAGGCGAAAGCCAACCCGAAGCTGGCGGGCTGGTTCGTGGGTCAGGTGATCAAAGCCTCGGGCGGCAAGGCCAACCCCAAGGCGGTGAACGAGATCGTCGCCCAAAAACTCGGTCTGTAAAAGAAAGGCGCCCCACGGGGCGCCTTTTGGTTTGGGTGGGGCGCGCATTTTCTGGCGGGCCTTGCCCCCACCTATTGTCGCGTCTACCTTTCCCAAAACCCATTCGGAGAACCCTATGAGCGGCCTTCTTGCCCTTTTGGATGACGTGGCGGGCATTGCCAAGATTGCGGCGGCCTCGGTGGATGATGTGGCGGGGCAGGCGGCGCAGGCGGGGGCAAAGGCGGCGGGCGCGCTGATTGATGATGCTGCCGTTACACCCAAGTATGTGCATGGTTTTGCAGCGGCGCGGGAATTGCCGATTGTGGGCAAGATCGCCCTCGGCTCGATCCGCAATAAGCTTGTAGTGCTTTTGCCGCTGGCGCTTTTGCTCTCGGCGTTTTGGCCGGGCGCGATCACCCCGCTTTTGATGCTGGGCGGCAGCTATCTTTGTTTTGAGGGGGCGGAGAAGGTGTTCCACCTCCTTTTCCCGCACGCTCCACATGCCGATGGGCATCAAGACCCCGGTGGCAATCCGGCGGGCGATCCCTTGCGGTTGGAGGAGGAAAAGGTCTCGGGCGCGGTGAAAACCGATTTCATTCTTTCGGCCGAGATCATGACCATCGCGCTCGCCGCCCTGCCGACCGATAACCCGGTTTGGATGCAGGCGATGGCGCTGGTTCTGGTGGCGCTGGGGATCACGGCACTGGTCTATGGGGGCGTTGCGCTGATTGTGAAGGCCGATGATGTGGGGCTGTTTTTGGCGCGCACGGGGCGGCTCTCGCTCACCCGCGCTTTGGGTCGCGTGATTGTGGCGGTGATGCCCGGCTTCATGAAAGTGCTGATGATTGTGGGCACGGCGGCAATGCTCTGGGTCGGCGGATCAATCGTGTTGCATGGGCTGGCGGAACTGGGCTTTGCGGCCCCTTATGATGCGATCCACCATCTGGCCGAAGCGGGCGCGCATCTGGTGCCCGAGGTGCTTGCGGGCGCGGTGGGCTGGAGCATTGGAGCGGCTATTGATGGCGTTTTGGGGCTGATTTACGGCTTCGCGCTGATTCCGCTGGCGATGTATGTGATCGACCCGATCATTGCGCTTGCGGCCAAGTTCAAAAGCAAATGATGCCGCGCACCGCCCTTGTGCTTGGTGCGCGGGTCGCGCCTGATGGCGCGCCCTCTGCGGCGTTGCGGCGTCGGGTGGGCCATGCGGTCAAGCTCTATCAAACAGGGCAGGTGGCGCGGCTGATCTTGAGCGGTGGCGCATTTGATGGGGCACCGGCTGAAGCGACAGTGATGGCCGATCTGTGCCGGGACGCAGGGCTGCCCGAAAGCGCACTCGTCTTAGAGCCCCGCGCACGTAACACGCGGGAGAATTTCACCTGCGCAAAGCCGCTGATTTCTGATCCTGCTTTGATTGTGGTGACAGACACCTATCACGCGCGGCGCGCGCGTTTGGCCGCGCGGGGGCTTGGGCTTACGATCAGCCTATCTTGCCCACCCGCGCCGGATTTGCCCGCCGTGAAACGATCTAAACTGGCCCTGCGCGAAGCAGTGGCCAGCCTGTGGTATCTTGTGCGCTACGGTCTTTTCGGCGGGCTTAGCGGGTCACGGTAACGCGGACATAGTCGCCGCGCGATCCATAGCCGTAAATCCGCACAAAGACGGTTGCCCCGCCTGCCATGATCTTGCGCGCAGCGGCAGGCTCGATCGAGCCATTCATCACCATCCGCTCCATCGCGGCGCGGTTGTTCACATCGCCAAAGAACGGATCCCATTCATCGCCGGGTTGCGAGAGGCCGAACTTATGGAAATTCGCCCTGTCTTGACGCAGCACCTGCCACGGCGCGCTTAGCCGCTGGCCGCGTGAATTGAAAAGATCATCGGTGCCGATATAGGCGACATAGGCGCCCACAACCTCTTGCGCGGCGGCGGGAACCGCCATGAGCCCAACAAGCGCCGCCCCAAGCACGACAGAACGAAGTTGACGGAAATGCATTTCAACCTCCTTTGCGGAATGGCCGCAATAGCCAGAGATTAGGCCCGCATAGGTGTGAACCCAAGGTAAATGTTGCCGCAGGGTTACCGGGAGCGCCAAAAGGGGTGGGCGTGGACGCCATTTTAGGCCGCTTCGATGCATCAAGGCCGAGGTGATGCAAAAACAGAAATCTTCTTCCCGATTGGGCAAATGGTCTGCGGCAAATTTAGGCGGAAGGTTCGGTTCTGCCCAATGGGGAACTTGTCACACGACAAAACAGCCCCCAGCGTGGTAAATTTCTCTTGGGAGGAAGGACTCAACTTTTGAAGTGGGGACTTGCAATGGGAACTGCCCGCAATTCGGTCAATCAGATCGTAACGCGTTATGCCCGCCTGCATCACATTGATCCAGACGGGCCTTGCCGTGACAGCTCCATTGAGGCGCTGTTTTCCAACCGCTTGGATAGTGCCGGTCTGGATCGGACGGAATGCTTGATCGTGGAATTCCGGCGCGATCAACTCATTTCGGACCGCCGGATGGTCGATCTTCTGCGGCGGCATCAAAAAGAAGTCAGCGGGCGCGTCTAAACGCGACTGGCTTGCGCACAAGGTCCGGGCTCTTTCGGGCCCGGACCTGTTTTCTGAAATCAGCGCTGCGGCGCGCGGCGGCGCACCGAACCCGGACGCCCGGGCAGCGACAGCACCGCGTCGGCGCGGGGGCTGCGCGCGATCACTTTGCCTTTGGCCACCACCGCCAGCCGCGCGGGGCGTAGACGCAGCGCATCGACCGGATTGGCGGCATCGAGCACCACGAGCGAGGCTTTCGCGCCTTTCTTCAGCCCGTAATCCGAAAGCCCGATGATCTGGGCATTGGTTTCGGTCACCATCGTGAAGCAGCGCGCCATTTCCGCCGGGTGGGTCATCTGCGCGACATGCATCCCCATAAAGGCCACATCCAGCATGTCTGCCGTGCCGAGCGAATACCACGGGTCGAGCACGCAATCTTGGCCCCAACCGACCGCAATCCCCATCGCTTGCATTTCCTTCACGCGGGTCAGGCCGCGGCGTTTGGGGAAGGTGTCATGCCGCCCTTGCAGCACGATGTTGATGAGCGGGTTCGGGATCGCGGAAATCCCCGCCTCGGCGATCAGCGGCAGCAGTTTCGAGACATAGTAATTGTCCATCGAATGCATCGAGGTCAGATGCGAGCCCGCAACGCGCCCTTGCAGCCCAAGGCGCTGCGTTTCATAGGCGAGCGTCTCAATATGGCGGCTCATCGGATCGTCGGTCTCATCGCAATGGATGTCGACCCACAGGCCCCGGTCGGATGCGATCTGGCACAGGTCCGCAAGGCTCGCGGCTCCATCGGCCATAGTGCGTTCAAAATGCGGGATGCCGCCCACGACCTCCACGCCCATATCGAGCGCGCGGATCAGGTTCTCGCGGCCATTCGGCGCGCGGTAAAGCCCGTCTTGCGGGAAGGCCACAAGTTGCAGGTCGATGTAGTCTTTCACCTTCTCACGCACCTCAAGCATCGCCGTAACGGTGTTGAGGTGATCGGGCGTGGTGTCCACATGCGAGCGAATGGCCAAAAGCCCCATCGAGGCCGCCCAGTCGCAATATTGCAGCGCGCGCGCGACCATTTCTTCGACCGTGGCAATCTCGCGCAGCTCACCCCAAAGCGAGATACCTTCAAGCAGCGTGCCAGAGGCATTCACGCGCGGCAGCCCGTAGCTCAGCGTTGCATCAAGGTGGAAATGCGGGTCCACAAAGGGCGGCGTGACGAGATCACCGGTGGCCTCAATCACCTCGCGCGCCTCTGCCACGATCTTCGGGGCGATCTCAGCGATCTTGTCGCCTGCAATGGCGATATCGGCCACCGTGCCATCGGGCAGGGTGCCCCCTTTGATCAGCAGATCGAACATCATCTTTCCCCTTTATTGAACGGGACCATGAGGGCGGCAGGCACTTCGGCGCGGCGCGACATCAAAACAAGCGCAAGGATCGAGAGCAGATAGGGCATCATTAGGAACAGCTGATAGGGCACCACCGCGCCGATTGTGGTTTGCTGCAGCCGGATTTGCAGCGCGTCGAAGGCGGCGAACAGGATCGCCCCCAACACCGCTTTGCCGGGTTTCCACGCGCCAAAAACCACCAGCGCAATGCAGATCCATCCGCGGCCGTTGACCATGTCAAAGAAGAAGCTGTCAAAGGCGGACAGGGTCAAAAACGCGCCGCCCACCGCCATGAAACCCGAGCCCACAATCACCGCGCCCATGCGGATGGCGGTGACCGAAAGCCCCTGTGCGGCGACCGCAGAGGGGCTTTCGCCTGCTGCGCGGACAGCCAAGCCCAAGGGCGTGCGGTAAAGCACAAAGGCCACGAGCGCGGCCATGATAAAGGCCGCATAGGTAAGCGGGGTTTGGCTGAAAAGCGCGGGGCCCAGCAGCGGAATGTCTGACAGAAGCGGGATTTCAAAGGGTTGAAACGCTTCAATCTTTGGCGGGGAGGAGACCTCAGGTAGCACCACGCGATAGGTGTAGAAGGTGAGCGAAGTGGCCAAAAGCGTAAGCCCAATGCCCACCACATGCTGCGAAAGGCCAAAGGGCACAGACAGCGTGCCGTGCAACAGCCCAAAGCCCATGCCGGTGATAAAGGCCACCGCGACACCGCCCCAAAGCGGCAAGCCCATATAGACCGCGATCCAGCCCGCAAACGCGCCCGCGACCATGATCCCTTCAATGCCAAGGTTCAGCACCCCGGCGCGCTCGCAGATCAATTCGCCCAACGTGGCGAAAATGAGCGGCGAGGCGATGCGGATGGCTGCGGCCCAAAAGGCGGCGGAGGTGAGGATGTCGAAGAAGTCCATCAGTCCCTCACCACGCGGAATTTTGTGAGCAAGATCGCGAGCACCATCATCAACAGCGCAGAGGCGAGCATGATATCGGCAATGTAACTCGGCACCCCAAGCGCGCGGCTCATCGCATCGGCGCCAACAAAGATTGCCGCTACGAAGAGGGCCGCGGCCACCACGCCGAGCGGGTGCAAAAGCGCAAGCATCGCCACCACAATCCCCGTGTAGCCATAGCCGGGCGAGAGATCGAGCGTGAGCGAGCCTTTGAGCCCCGAGACCTCGGAAAAGCCCGCGAGCGCGGCAAGCCCGCCAGACAGGAGCGCGGTTTTGAGCATGATGCGAGTGACGGGCATGCCCGCAAAGCGCGCGGCTTCTGCGTTTTGGCCCACGGCGCGCATTTCAAAGCCAAGCGTGGTGCGAGTGTTGATCACCCAAAGCGCTACGGCAGAGATGAGCGCGAGCGCAAAGCCCCAATGCAGCCGCAACCCATCAACAATGCGCGGCAGCCGTGCCTCGGCCAGAAGCCGGGCCGATTTGGGCCAGCCCATGCCCATCGGGTCTTTCAGCGGGCCTTCCAGCAAGTAGCTGACGAAAAGCAGGAAGATGTAGTTGAGCAAAAGCGTGGTGACGACCTCATCCACGCCAAGCCGGGTTTTGAGAAGCGCAGGGCCAAGAAGCAAAAGCGCGCCCGCCAACATTGCCACCAATGCGAGCACCGGCAGGAGCAGGGCAGGGGGCCAAGGCAAAAGCCCGGTGCCCAAAACGGCGGTGACCACGGCGCCTGCGTAAAGCTGCGCCTCTGCGCCGATGTTCCAAAGCTTCGCCCGGAAGGCAACGGCGACGGCCAGCCCGGTGAAAATCAGCGGTGTGGCTCGGTTGAGCGTTTCCAAAAGCGCGAATTTGGAGCCAACAGCGCCTTTGACGATCGCGCCAAAAACGGCAAGCGGGTTGCCGCCCGCAATCAGCGCCAAAAGGCTTGCGACCAGAAAACTGCCCAGAATGGCGAGTGCCGGAGGCAGCAATTTGCGCGCAAGGCTGGGGGCCGGGATCGGTTCAAGACGCATGTGCCGCCTCCGCAAAGCCTGCACCTGCCATCCATTGCCCCAAATCTTCGGCGCGCATCGTGCCGCGCGCAAAGCCGGGGCTCAGCCGCCCCTCAGAGATCACATGGATCACGTCAGAAAGCGTCATAATCTCATCAAGGTCTTCGGAAATCAGAAGCACGGCGGCCCCCTTTTCGCGGGCCTCGGCCAAGCGGCCGTGGACATAGTTCACCGCGCCAATATCCAAGCCCCGCACGGGTTGGTTTGCCAAAATGATCTGCGGTGTGGTTTCCAGCACCCGGCCCAAGATCAGCTTTTGCATATTGCCGCCTGAGAGCAGCCGAATGCGGGTGTCGGGGCCGGGGCAGCGCACGTCATAGGTGGCAATCAGGCTTTCGGCCCGCGCCTTCGCGTCTGCCCAATTCATCCAGCCATGGCGGGCGAAATCTTTGGCATAGGTTTCCAGCACGGCGTTTTCGGTCAGATCGAAATCGGCAATCGTGCCAGTGTGGTGGCGGTCTTCCGGGATACGGCCAATGCCGCGCGACAGCGCGCGCCGGGGTGACCAATCGGCGACCTCCGCGCCTGCAACTTCAAAGCCGCCGGCGCTTGGCTGCACAAGGCCCGAGATCAGATCGGAGAGCGCCTTTTGCCCATTGCCCGAGACGCCCGCAAGCCCGGTGATCTGGCCCGCGTGCAAAGTCAGGTTCACCGTTTGTAGCCCCGGCGCACGGCCCTCGCCTTTGGTGGACACACCGGTAAGCCGCATCAGCGCGGGGCCTGCGGGCATTGCGTCGATCTTTGGCGGGGAGACTTTGCCGCCCACCATCAGCGCGGCCAATTCCTCGCGCGAGGTGTCTCCAATCGCGCGTTCGGCCACCAATTTCCCGTGCCGCAACACCAAGGTGCGGTCAGCAATCGCCATCACCTCATGCAGCTTGTGCGAGATAAAGACGACGGAAAGCCCTTGCCCCACTGCCTCGCGCAGGGTGGCAAACAGCGCATCGCTTTCTTGCGGGGTCAGAACCGCTGTCGGCTCATCGAGAATGAGAATCCGCGCCTCGCGATAGAGCGCTTTCAAAATCTCGACGCGCTGGCGCTCGCCCACGGTGAGGCGGCCCACTTTCGCTTCGGGGTCCACCACCAGATGGAAGCGCTTCGCAAGGTCCGCGATTTTGGCCTTGGCTGCTTTGGCATCAAGGCGCAGCGACCGAAGCCCCTGGGTGCCCAAAACGATGTTTTCCCACACCGTCAGATTGCCCGCGAGGGTGAAATGCTGGTGCACCATGCCCACGCCCGCATCGAGTGCCGCATGCGGGTTGCCGGGGGGAAGTTCCTGTCCAAACACCTCCACCGCGCCGGTATCGGCGGTGTATTGGCCAAAGATGATATTCATGAGCGTGGTTTTGCCCGCGCCGTTTTCGCCAAGCAGGGCAATGACTTCGCCCCGTTTGAGATCAAAACTCACATCATCATTGGCTGTGAGCGCGCCAAAGCGCTTGGTGATGTTGGAAAGGCGCAGAACGGTCTGCGCCTGCGCCTTTTGTGACATGGATCAGGAGGATTTCGGCTCGGAATCGTTGATCTCGAGCGCGAAGCTGCCTGCTTTGATCTCTTCCGCGCGCGACGCCACCAGATCGAGCGCCTCTTGCGGGATTTTGCCCTCAAAGGTGCCAAACGGCGCGAGCGAGCAGCCGCCTTCTTTCATGAAGGAGAAGGTGCCGTAATCTTCCGCCGAGAATGCGCCCGCCTGCACTTGTGCAATCGCATGGCCAAGCGTCGGTTCAAAGTGCCAGATCGCCGAGGCCACCACGGTTTCCGGGTAATCGGCTTGCGTGTCGATCACGTTGCCAATCGCCAAAATGCCTTTTTCTTTCGCGGCATCGGACACACCAAAGCGTTCCGCGTAAAGCAGATCGGCGCCGTTTTCGATCATCGCATAGGCGGTTTCTTTGGCTTTCGGCGGGTCGAACCACGAGCCGATGAAGGCAACTTGGAAGGTGATGTCCGGGTTCACTTCGCGCGCACCGGCCATGAAGGCATGCATCAAGCGGTTCACTTCCGGGATCGGGAAGCCACCAACCATGCCGATATTGCCCGATTTGCTCATCGCACCGGCGATGATGCCCGAGAGATAGGAGGCATCTTGGATGTAGTTGTCGAAGGTGGCGAAGTTCGCAAGCCCCGCTTCGGGTTTGAACGACGAGCCCATCAGGAAGGCCACTTCGGGGTAGTCCGCCGCGACTTCGCGGGCTTCTTGTTCCACACCGAAGACTTCGCCGATGATCAGGTCATAGCCGCTTTCGGCATATTCGCGCATCACGCGCGGATAGTCGGCGTTGGCGGTGTTTTCCGAATAGGTATATTCGATCCCGCCCGCCTCTTGCGCCGCAACGGCGGCGATATGGATGCGGCTGACCCACTGCTGTTCCACCGGCACGGTGTAGATCCCCGCGACTTTCAGCTTTTTGGCGTCTTGCGCGCGCACCATGCCCGGCGCGGTGCCCAAAAGGGCGGCGCCTGCAAGGCTCGACAGCAAGAAGGCGCGCCGCGAAAGCGGGAGGGAGGGGGTCTTGGCAGCCACTGGATATCTCCTATTGGTGAGGGGCGGAAAGCGTGGTTTTGATCAGGTGATTAAACTTGTCGCACCTAATGGTCAATTCGTTCGCGCTTGCCGTTTTGCGCGCTAACACATCCCTTGACGCTTTCTAGGGCAGGTGCCGTTTTCTGGGCAGGGATGCACAAATTGCAAGCAGTGACAGCCTGTCGCAGCCAGGGGGCGCGAGTCAACGCTGTTGCGTGATCTCTGTGAGCTTTGCGGTGACACTTGCCACCAAATCGCCGAGCGCCGTGGTGCCGCTGACTTCAATCACCGGTTCATTTCGCCCCACAAGCCACGCCAAATGGCGCGCGAGCGAGCGCCCCGAGAAATAGGGGTCTTCGTAGCCAGCCGCCCACTTGATGAATTGCGCGTGTTGGCGCTCCATATCGCCACCGGGTTGGATCCGGTCGCCCCAGCGCGCGGCTTCACGTTTGCGAATGCGCGAAAGCCGCAAGGGCGCGGGGGTGGAAATATAGACGATCAGATCGGCACCATCGATGGCGACATCGCCCCAGCCATCGCAGGAGCCTGCAAGCACCCAGCCGCCATCCTCGCCTTGGCCCAATTGCGCGGCTGCAATCAACGCCAGGCGTTCCGCCACCGGGCGTTTGGTGGTGAAGGGCGGCTCGGTCGGGGTCCAATAGAAATCATCGGTGTCGAGAAAAGGCACACCGAGTTGGTCCGCCAGCGCTCGCCCGAGCGTGGAGGTTCCCGCCCCTGCGGCGCCGGTGATATAGACCCGCGCCGCCACCCGATTAATTGTCCGTTTGGGCGTCCGCGCGCGATTTCCCGGCCACATCCATGGCCAGCGTGGCGGCCATGAAGCCATCGAGATCGCCATCAAGCACGCCTTGCGTGTCGGATGTTTCGTGCCCGGTGCGCAGGTCTTTCACCATCTGATAGGGCTGCAGCACATAAGAGCGAATCTGGTTGCCCCAACCGGCATCGCCCTTGGCTTCGTGCTGCGCGTTGATCGCGGCGTTCCGGCGATCAAGCTCCATTTGGTAAAGCCGCGCTTTGAGCGCGTTCATCGCCGCTTCGCGGTTTTGGTGCTGCGATTTCATCGAGCTTGTCACCACGATATTGGTGGGCAAGTGGGTGATCCGCACCGCCGAGTCGGTGGTGTTGACGTGCTGCCCGCCCGCGCCCGAGGACCGATAGGTGTCAATCCGGATGTCCGAGGCCGGAATGTCGATTTCGATGTTGTCATCGACGACCGGATAGACCCAGACCGAGGAAAACGAGGTATGCCGCCGCGCGGCGCTGTCGTAGGGCGAAATGCGCACCAAACGGTGCACGCCGCTTTCCGATTTCAGCCAGCCATAAGCGTTCGGACCGGAAATCTTGTAGGCGACGGAGCGGATGCCCGCTTCTTCACCGGGCGTTTCCGATTGCAGTTCGACCGTGTAGCCCTTTTTCTCGGCCCAACGGGTATACATCCGCGCCAAGATCGAGGCCCAGTCGCAGCTTTCGGTGCCGCCTGCGCCTGCGTTGATCTCCAAGAAAGTGTCGTTGCCATCGGCTTCGCCATCCAAAAGCGCTTCGAGCTCTTTTGCAGCGGCGAATTCTTTCAATTCGCGCAGGCTTTTTTCGGCTTCCGCGACGATCTCGGGATCGTCTTCCATTTCGCCAAGCTCGATCAACTCGACGTTGTCGGTCAGTTCCTGGTCGATCTTGCGATAGGTGGCGAGTTTGTCGATCAGCATCTGCCGCTCGCGCATCAGCTTTTGTGCGCGCGCGGGGTCAGACCAAAGATCGCCATCTTCGATCATCGCATCGAATTCTTCGAGCCGGTGCGGCGCCGTCTCGATATCCATCCGCTGACCAAGCAGTTTCAGCGTTTTGGTAACCGCATCGACGATCGTGAGCATCTCGGCGCGCATGGAAACTCCTTCCTTGGGTTGGCGTTTCTCTACATCTAGCGGCGGGTTGGAGCAAGGGGGCGGCGCGGGGGATGAGCGCGCGCGGCACCGGGAAAACCGGCTGTTTTGCACTCGCCAAAATGTCGCACGGGGCTGTCACATGATTTTGACCTAAGTCAAAGTGGTTCGGCGCGCCAAACTTTAGAAGAGGGCATCGGGTTTCAGATCTCCCTGAAATGGCGCAAGCCTGCGAAACCCGTGGTCAGAACCCAAGACGTTCTCCCTCGTCGGGTTCCAAAAACGCGCTGCGGGCCTCCCTCCCGCAGCGCTTTATTTTTGGCCAAGACTCAAAGGATCAACACCTGCGTGCCGACCGGGCAAAGCGGATAAAGCTCTTCCACCTGCGCGTTGAAAAGTCCGATGCAGCCAGATGAGCTTTTGCGGCCAATCTTGCGCGTGTCATGGGTGCCGTGAATGATATAGGCGGGCCAACTCAGATACATGGCCCGCGTGCCCAAGGGGTTGTCGGGCCCCGGCTCCATCGGATGCAGGCTTGGATCGGCCTCGATCATCGAGGCGGTGGGCGTCCAGCTGGGGTTTTCGCGCTTGCGCACAATTTCCGTATAGCCGGTTTTTGTCAGTTCCGGCGATTTTGGCACCGAGGTCGGGTAAAGTCGGTAATCAGTTCCGCCTGCGGCCCAGTAATGCAGCGCCTTCGAGCGGGTATCGGCAATCAGCGTGACGCGGTCCAGAGTGTCGAAATGCGCGCGCCAGTCGATTTCACGGAAGGAAGAAATGTTGTGGCGCTCTGCGGGCGCGATGATCGCGGGCTGTTCGGCCATCGGAATATCTTGCGTCCCCGCGCGGGCGAGGGCAGGGGCGAACAAGCTGGCAGCCCCGGTCAGTAGGGCCGTGCGGCGGGTCATAAGGGTCATCGGATGTGCTCGAATGTTGTTTGTGACATTCACCTTTGCCACGGCGCAGTGATCCGAGCAAATCACGCCCCCTCACGAGCCGGTGACACCCCGCAGGCAAACGGAGCAGGCAAACGAAAAAGGCCCCCCGAAGAGGGCCCGTTCGTCAGCAGGTGAAGCGCGGCTTATCTCGGCGCGATCATCATCACCATTTGCCGGCCTTCAAGTTTGGGCATGCTTTCGATCTTGCCAGCCTCGCCCACATCAGCGGCCACGCGGTTCAAAAGCTCAAGGCCAAGTTGTTGGTGTGCCATCTCGCGGCCACGGAACCGCAGGGTCACCTTCACCTTGTCGCCCTCGCCCAAGAATTTCATCACCGAGCGCATTTTGACATCGTAGTCATGCGTATCGGTGCCGGGGCGGAACTTGATTTCCTTGATCTCGATGACCTTTTGCTTCTTGCGGGCTTCGGCTTCTTTCTTTTGCTGTTCATATTTGAACTTGCCGAAGTCCATGATCTTGCACACCGGCGGCACTGCGGTGGGCGAAATCTCCACGAGGTCGAGGCCAGCCTCTTCCGCCATCATCATCGCGCGCTGCGGGGTGACCACCCCCACATTTTCACCATCCGCCCCAATCAGGCGGATTTCGGGCGCGCGGATACGATCATTGATCCGGGGGCCGGTGTCGCGTTGCGGCGGGGCATTGTGCGGTCTGCGAGCTATGACTGTGTTCCTTCTGAGGTCCAAGAATGGCGGGCAAAATAGGCTCTGCCCCCAAGTGTTTCAACCGGTTTTGTTGCGAATCGCATCCGCATCAATGAGAATCGATCCGCCTACGGGCGAAAGGCGGCAATGCGACACGTTTCCTTTCGAAATTTGCGAGTCCATTAATAGCAGTATTGACGTGTTCCCATGAGATTCCCAACAGAACAGAGGGGGAAAAGATGAGCGATAAGAAAAGCTGGAAAGACCTGCCGCAGAACCAAAAGGTGATGCTGACCGTTCTCGGCGGTGGTATCGTCCTCGCGGCGGTCCTCGGCGCCTCGGCCCCGAAATATGAAGTCAAATACGTGACGGAAGCGGCGGCCCCTGTGGCGGCTCCGGCCGAAGAAGCTGCCCCGGCTGAAGAAGTCGTTGTGGTTGAAGAAGAAGTCGTGGTTGTTGAAGAAGCCGCGACCGAAGAAGCTGCCCCCGCTGAAGAAGCTGTTGCCGAAGAGCCGGCCGCTGAAGAAGCTGTTGCCGAAGAGCCGGCCGCTGAAGAAGCTGTCCCGGTTGAAGAAGCCGTTGCCGAAGAGCCGGCCGCTGAAGAAGCTGCCCCGGTTGAAGAAGCCGTTGCCGAAGAACCGGCCGCTGAAGAAGCTGCCCCGGTTGAAGAAGCCGTTGCCGAAGAACCGGCCGCTGAAGAAGCTGCCCCGGTTGAAGAAGCCGCTGCTGAAGAAGCCGCTGCTGAAGAAGCCGCTGCTGAAGAACCGGCCGCTGAAGAAGCTGCCCCGGTTGAAGAAGCCGTTGCTGAAGAACCGGCCGCTGAAGAAGCTGCCCCGGTTGAAGAAGTTGCTGCTGAAGAGCCGGTCGCCGAAGAAGCTGCCCCGGTTGAAGAAGCCGTTGCTGAAGAGCCGGCCGCAGAAGAAGCTGCCCCGGTCGAAGAAGTTGCTGCTGAAGAACCGGCCGCCGAAGAAGCTGCCCCGGTTGAAGAAGTTGCTGCTGAAGAGCCGGCCGCTGAAGAAGCTGCCCCGGTTGAAGAAGCCGTTGCTGAAGAGCCGGCCGCTGAAGAAGCTGCCCCGGTTGAAGAAGCCGTTGCTGAAGAGCCGGCCGCTGAAGAAGCTGCCCCGGTTGAAGAAGCTGTTGCTGAAGAGCCGGCCGCTGAAGAAGCTGCTCCGGTTGAAGAAGCCGCTGTCGACCCGGTTGCTGAAGCCGTTGCCGCCGCCGCTGCTGCGCAAGAAGCCGCTGCGACCGCCAATGCCGCTGCTGCCGCCGCGCTCGCCGCTGCGCAAGCCGCGATTGCTGCCGCTGCCGAATAAGCGTCTCTCATGCGAACACAAAACGCCGCCCTTAGGGGCGGCGTTTCTTTTTGTGGAGTGTTGCGGTGGGGGGAGACGCGGGCTCAAGCCAAACTGGCGGTGATCGCGCGCGCCAAATGGGCCGAGGCGACGACCCCATCAATCAGCGCAGCCGATGTGCGCGTGGCAAGATCGGCGCGCAGATGCGCCATGCCCGCGCAGCCAAGCGCCACCGCTTTTGCCCCATCGGCCACGGCGGCCTCTATTTCTGCGGCCAAGCGCGCACGCACGGGTTCGGAGCCGTCTTCCACCTCCAAAACGCCAAGCCCACTCGCCCGGACCGAGCAGCAACGGCCCTCAAGTCCAAGCCGGGTGATATTTTCTTCCAGCACGGGCACAGAGACGGGCAGGGTGGTCACCACCGAAAAGGCACCAAAGGCCAGCGCGCCAAGCGTATAGGCGGATTGTCCGATGCCAATTACCGGGCAATGCGCGGCTGCGCGCAATTCCTCGAGCCCGGTGTCGTCAAAACAGGCGATGACGATCACATCCACGCCCGCGTCCTTCGCCTTGGGCAGAAGGGCGCGCAACCCCGGCAGGGCGGCGGCGCCATCTGCTGCGCCTTGAATGGCGGGCGGGCCATTGTCATTCGTCCAGCCCATGACCTCGGTCTCTGGCAGAGCGTCGCGGGCCACGCCCACGACCTGCTCGGTCATGGAGGCGGTGGAATTGGGGTTGATGTATAAAAGCCGCATTTTCGCTTACACACCCTTGCCCGCATCCGAGCCATGCCGCGCGCGGCGGCGCGCCATCACCCAAGCCGTAAGCAGGAACGCCCCGATGATCAGTAGGGAAAAGGCGGTGGTCAGGGTGCCAAGCGCATAGATCACCGGCGTGGTGACATTGGTGGTGATCCCGTAAATCTCAAGCGGAAGCGTGTTGTAGCTGCCAGCGGTCAAGAGCGTGCGGGCGAATTCGTCATAGCTCAGCGTGAAGCCAAAAAGCGCGACGCCAATCAGCGAGGGCGCAATGATCGGCAGCACCACATAGCGGATCGTTTGCCAAGCAGTTGCGCCTTGGTCGCGCGCGGCTTCTTCATAGCTTTTGTCAAAGCGGTTGAAGACGGCGAACATGATCAACAGGCCAAAGGGCAGGGTCCAAGTGAGCTGGCTACCAAAGCCAGAGGTGGCCCAATGCACCTTCAGCCCGAGTTGGTTGAAGATCAGCCCAACGCCAAGCGAGATCAGGATCGAGGGGATCACCAGCGACGCAATTGTCAGATAGAAAAGCAGGCCGGACCCGGGGAATTTCTTGCGAAACGCAAGCCCCGCCATCACCGAAACCACGACCGTGGTCACCATCACCATCAGCCCCAGCGCGAAAGAGCGGCGGAAGGCGCCCCAAATGTTGCCAACGGCTTGCTGTTGGAAAAGCTCGTGGAACCAATTGAGCGAGACGCCCCGCATCGGGAAGGTCAGCCCACCTTCGGGGCCTTGAAAGCTTAAGATGCCGATGGTGAGCGTGGGGCCGTAAAGGAATAGCACAAAGAGCGCGAAGAAGAGGCTGAGCACGTAAAAGGAGCGCGGACGCTTTTCCATTTTAAAGCTCCTTCCGAATGTTGACGAAGCGCAGCAGGATACCGATCACGATCAGCACGGTGCACAGCAAAACCACGGCAGTGGCGGCGGCGGAGGGGTATTGCAACAGGCTGATATCGTTCGAGATCAGGCGACCGACATTGGCGCGTTGCGAGCCGGACATGAAGCGCACGGTGATGAAATCGCCCATCACCAACGTCAGCACGAAGATTGTGCCGATCATGATCCCGGGCTTGGTCAGGGGCACGATCACATGGATCAGCGTTTGAAACCCCGAGGCACCATTGTCGCGCGCGGCCTCCAGAAGGTTGCGGTCAATCCGCATCATCGTGTTGAAGATCGGCACCACCATGAACAGCGTGTAGAGGTGGACAAAGGCCAAGATCACCGAGAAATCGGAATAAAGCAGCCATTCCAGCGGCTGGTCGATCACCCCCCATGACATCAGCGTCTGGTTGGCAATCCCGTTACGGCCAAGGAAGGGGATCCACGAAATCATGCGGATGATGTTCGAGGTCCAAAACGGGATCGTGCACAGCAGGAATAGCGCGATCTGCATCGTTTGGGAGCGGATATGAAAGGCGAGGTAATAGGCGACCGTAAAGCCAATCGCGAGCGTGAAGGCCCATGTCAAAAAGGCATAGCGGAAGGTCGCCATGAACACTTTATAGGTGACCGGCGAGCCAAACAGGAATTCGTAGTTTTCAAAGCTGAAAGCCGGAATGATCGAAAATTCCGTCGCCTGCCAGAAGCTGACGATAAAAATGGTGACGATCGGCGCCACAAGGAAGCCCAGCAGCACCAGCGTTAGCGGCGCGGCTTGGAGCCATCCGATCACCGTCTCGCGTGCATGTTTCATCGCGCGGCGTCCCTTCGATCTGATCAAAACAGGAGGTCATAGAGGGAACCGGCGCGGGGGCGCGCCGGTTCGGGCGGGGGCTTACGCCCCCTCACAAGGCAGTGCTTAGGAAGCGATGAACTCGTTCCATTTGCGGACCATGTATTGGTTTTCGTCCATCACCGCGTTCCAGCAGGCGACGGCGCCCATGCGGTCGTAGAACGAGCCGCCATCGCGCGTTTCGCCAGCTTGGGCGAGCACGTCGCC
Source organism: Rhodobacter sp. JA431 (assembly GCF_900217725.1). Classification (NCBI taxonomy): domain Bacteria; kingdom Pseudomonadati; phylum Pseudomonadota; class Alphaproteobacteria; order Rhodobacterales; genus Rhodobacter; species Rhodobacter sp. JA431. The sequence goes on along the minus strand of NZ_OBMP01000006.1, from coordinate 21,228 downwards.
GGTGGGCGAGGTGATGACATCGGTCGCGGCTTTGCCCTCGAACCAGTAGCCCCATTCGTTTTCCGACATGAAGTTTTTCGAGGTTTCCGGCACCGCCGAATAGTAGCCTTGGCGCATCAGATAGCCGCCGACCCAGCCCGAGAGATACCAGTTGATGTATTCATAGGCCGCATCGAGCTCCATGCCGGTGAGCGATTTCGACAGGCCAAGCCCGCCGCCCCAGCTGCGATAGCCTTCTTTGAGCGGTTGATAGACGCACGGAATGCCGCGCGATTTCACTGCGGTGATCGCGGGCGACCACATGGATTGGATCACCACCTCGCCCGAGGCCATCAGGTTGACCGACTCGTCGAAGGTTTTCCAGAACGCGCGGAACTGGCCGTTTTTCTTCGCTTCGGTGAAGATCGCCATCGTTTTGTCGATCTCTTCGCGGGTCATGTTGCCCTTGTCGCCATAGGTGATTTCACCCATCGCTTCGCAGACCATGGCCATATCCATGATGCCGATCGAGGAGATGTCGAGGATCGAGGCTTTGCCTTTGAACTCGGGGTTCAGAAGCTCGGTCCAGCTGCTGATCGGACGGCCGATCAGGTCGGGGCGGATGCCCAGCGTATCGGCGTTGTAGATCGTCGGGATCAGCGTCATCCAGCCGGTTTCTTCTTTCGCGAAGCTGGTGCCGCCGGGGCCTTCGACAAAGCCCACGCTATGGGGCGCGGTGCCTTGAGCGATGGTGCTTTCCGGGGTCAGTTTGCCGCTGCGGAAGATGCCCACGATCTTGTCGTAATTGGCAATTTTCGACGTATCCATCGCTTGCAGGTTGCCGGTCGGCCAGACCTTTTTGCAGATCCAGTATTCGATATCGGCAATGTCGAAGCTGTCGGGTTGGGTGGCGGCGCGTTGGGTCACCGCATCGCTGTCAAGCGCGGTCATTTCCAGCGTGAAGCCAAGGTCTTCTTTCACGCGGGTGGCCACATCGTTGAGGTTGGACACACCGGTGCCGAACTGGCGCAGGGTGATGTTTTTGATCTCTTGCGCCCAGATCATCGGCGCGGGAAGCGCCGAGGCCACCGCCGCCGCAGCGCCAGTCTTCAAAAGCGAACGGCGGGTGAAACCGGTCTTTGCCATGTTGGGGAGTTCCTCTCGTTGAACTGTCGTAGATTATGCCTGAAGGCGGTGGAGCCGCCCTGCGTCCCAGGCAAGGTGAACCGGTTGGCCCGGCGTTATGTCATTGGAATAAAACGCCTCGTCACTCATAAGCGCGATAATCGGTTCTTGCCCTTCGGCCTGCGCGGTCACCGCCACGCGGTCGCCTTGATATTCAATCGCGCTGACCGTCGCGGGCAGGCCGTCGCTTGCCAGACGCACCGCATCCGAGCGCACAGCATGGCGTTGCCCATCGAGCGTGACGACATTGTGCCCGCCCATGAAGCGCGCCACAAATTCGGTGCGCGGGGTGTTGAACACCTCCCGCGCGGGGCCAGCCTGTTCGATGACGGAGTTGTTCATCACCACAACCTCATCGGCGAGCGCGAGCGCTTCATCCTGGCCGTGGGTGACGTGCAAGAAGGTGATACCCAGTTCACGTTGCAGCCGTTTCAATTCGGCCCGCATCCGGATGCGCAAGAACGGGTCAAGCGCGGAAAGCGGCTCGTCAAGCAGTAGCACTTCGGGTTCGGTGACCAGTGCCCGGGCCAGCGCGACGCGCTGTTGCTGCCCGCCCGAAAGCTGCGCGGGCAGCCGTTCGGCCAGCGGGGCCATATCGACAAGCTCCAAAAGCTCCATCGCTTTGGCGTGGCGGGTCGGTTTGTCGACGCCCTTCATCCGCAGCGAAAAAGCGACATTGTCCTTGACCGACAGATGCGGAAAGAGCGCATAGTTTTGAAACATCATCGCGGTGCCGCGCCGGGCGGGGGGCAGGGCCGAAATATCGCGCCCGCTCAGCAAAATCGCGCCTTCGCTGACGCTTTCATGCCCGGCGATCATCCGCAGTGTCGAGCTTTTGCCGCAGCCCGAGGGGCCAAGCAAACAGACATAGCTGCCCGGCGCAAAGACATGGTTGATCGCATTCACGGCGATGGTGTCGCCATAACGCTTTGTCAGATTAGCCAATTCGAGATCGTGTGCTGTTCGCATCGCATCCGTGTCCTGTGGGTTGGTTCATCCTTTGCTTGGCTTTGCGCTGCGGGCGACAGTTTTTTGTCTTTGGTGGAATGCGAAACAGACAGTGCCAAAAAATTCACCATTGTTGGACAGGTTGTGCGCAAAACGTGAAACATAATTGTATACAATCGTCGATACGAGCGCTGCGGCTTGCCTCTCTTGACCGCGTGCCCGCAAGTTGAAGTCAAAAGGATTCTGATATGAGTGCGCCGCAGCCCCACCCGATTCCCGAGACCATCGCCGCCGATTTGGCGTTGGCGATTCACGAGCATCGTCTTGCGCCCGGCACGAAGCTCTCGGAAGAAGAATTGGGCGAGATTTATGGCGTGTCGCGCACGATCATTCGCGCCGCTTTGCAACGGCTCGCCCATGATCGCTTGGTGGAGTTGCGCCGCAACCGGGGGGCTTTTATCGCCCAGCCCACGGTGCGCGAGGCGCGCGAAGTGTTTGAGGCGCGCGCGCTTTTGGAACCACGCACCGCGCGTTCGGCGGCAGAGCGGATCACCGAGGCAGATCTGGCCGCGCTACAGCATCATATCGACGATGAACATGCCGCGATTGCGGCGGGGGAGGCGGGGCGCGCCTTGCATCTTTCTGGGCTCTTTCATCGCGAGATCGCCCGGATCGCCGATCAAGAAACCATCGCGGAATTCACGGACCAATTGATCGCGCGCTCGTCCTTGATCATCGCGCTTTACTGGCAGCGCCGCGGCGCGCTGTGCGAAAGCCATGCCCATCACGCGCTGATGAAAGCCTTTGCTGCGCGCGACGGCGCCTTGGCCGAGGAATTGATGAAAAACCATCTGCTGGATTTGCTCAGTTCGCTCGATTTGCGCCACCGCGCCACGGCCTATGCGAGCCTGCGCGAGGCGTTGAACGGCTAAGCTCGCTCGGTTCATCGCCTGCGCAGTTTTGTTCCTCAGATATCCTTCATCAGCCGAAGCGCATCATGGATCGCCGCATGAGTGTTGCGCGCGCTGACCGCATCGCCGATGCGGTAAAGCGCGAAGGCGCCCTCGGGGTTCGGCGCGAGCCCTTGCGCGCGGCCTTCGATCAACGCGTCGTAATCGACCGCGCCAAGGTTGCTCGAAAGCGGCTTGAGCGCGAAGTAGAGCTCATCAAGCGGCAAGGTGCCGTAGTTCAGCACCACCTGATCCACGAGCCGCTCCTCGGTGAAATCGCCGTAATCCGAGCCGATCCGCGCGCTGAGTTGGTTGCCCGCACGGCTCACCCCCAACAGCCGCCGCGCCACGGTGAAGCGCACCCCGCGCGGCTGCAATTCGCGCATGTAGGGCACAAGGTTCATCGCCATGATATCGGGGGCAAAGGTCCGATCAGGCGTCATCACCTCGACCACAGCCCCCGCCTTCGCCGCCACTTCCGCCGCCATCAGCCCCGGATGATCGCCGCTTTCATCATAGATCAGCACCTCGCGCCCCGGCTTCACATCGCCCGCGAGGATGTCCCATGTCGAGGTGACGAGCGCCGCCTCCTCGCGCGTCTCGAACAGGGTCAGGTTCGGCAGGCCGCCGGTGGCGATCACCACCACATCGGGGGAAAGCGCGGTCACATCCTCGGCCTCGGCGAAGGTGTTGAAGCGAAACGCCACATCGTGCGCGGCGCATTGCGCCATGCGCCAGTCGATGATCGAGAGCATCTCGCGCCGACGCGGGTTTTGCGCGCAAAGCCGGACCTGACCGCCGGGGTCGGGCTGCGCCTCGAACACCGTCACCGCATGGCCGCGCTCGGCCGCCACCCGCGCGGCCTCAAGCCCCCCCGGCCCGGCGCCCACCACCACCACCCGTTTGCGTGTCTCGGCAGGGGCGATCACATGCGGCAGGCTGAGTTCGCGCCCGGTCGCTGCATTATGGATGCAGAGCGCCGGACCCCCGGCATAGATCCGGTCAAGGCAATAGGTGGCGCCAACGCAGGGGCGAATCTCGTCCTCGCGCCCGGCAAGGATCTTTTGCACGATATGCGGGTCGGCCATATGCGCCCGCGTCATCCCCACCATGTCCAGAAGCCCCGAGGCCACCGCATGCCGCGCCGTCGCCACATCGGGGATGCGGGCTGCGTGGAAGGTGGGCAGGCCGGTCGCCGCCCGCACCTTGCCCGCAAAATCAAGGTGCGGCGCGGCGCGCATGCCCTGCACCGGGATCATGTCGGTCAGCGCCGGGTCGGAATGGATGCGCCCCCGCACCACATTGAGAAAATCGACCTGCCCCGCGGCGGCAAGGCGTCTGGAAATCTCGATCCCCTCGGCGGCGTCGATACCGCCCGCCTGCGCCTCGTCCGCCGTGTAGCGGATGCCGACGATGAACGCCTCGCCCACCCGCGCCCGGATCGCGCCCAGCACATCTGTCAGCATCTGCATCCGGGTCTCGAGGCTCTGGCCACCATAGCGCCCCTCGAGGTCATTGGTCAGCGGCGACCAGAACTGATCGAGCAGATGGCCGTAAACCTCGAGCTCGACCCCGTCCATGCCGCCCGCCTGCATCCGCTCGGCGGCATCGGCGAAGTCGTTGATGATGCGGGCAATATCCCAATCCTCGGCAAGCTTGGGGAAGACCTTGTGCGAGGGCTCGCGGTGGCGCGAGGACGAGACCGAAGGCAGCCAGTCGCCCTTCGACCAGGTGGTGCGACGGCCAAGGTGGGTGAGCTGGATCATCGCCGCGCAGCCATGTTCGTGCAACGCATCGGTGAGACGGCGCACCCAGGGCACCACCTCGTCGCGATAGGCCAGCACATTGTTGAACACCGGCGGGCTGTCGCGCGAAACCGCTGCCGAGCCCGCCGTCATCGCCAGCGCCACCCCCGCCTTCGCCCGTTCGGCGTGATAGGCGATGTAGCGCTCTTTCGGCATGCCATCCTCGGGATAGGCGGGCTCGTGACTCGTCGTCATGATCCGGTTGCGCAGGGTCAGATGCTTGAGTTGATAGGGTTGCAAAAGCGGATCGTTGGACATCGCGGCCTCCTAGTTTGGGGCAGGATGCGAAGAAATGTTCATAACTGTCAAGTATGCGGTCATAGGTGTATATTTCTTGTGCCCGCGCTGCTCAGCATTTAAGCTAAGAGGATGGAACAAAAAGAAGATCAGCCCGGAGGATGGCGCGGTTCGCGCGAAGGATGGCTTGCCGCCGCGCGGGAGGTCTTTATCGAGACAGGCTTTGAGGCGGTAAAAATCCAACCTTTGGCGCAGCGGCTCGGGCTTTCTCGGACCTCGTTTTATTGGTTTTTTGAAAACCGCGAGGCGCTGCTGCAGGCGTTGCTTTCTGATTGGGAGGAAACCAACACCGGCGCGATTTTGGGCGCCAGCACGGCCTATGCCGAAACGCTGCAGGAAGCGGCGCTGAACTTAATCGGCGTATTCTTGGAAGATGGTGCCTTTTCCCCGGGGTTTGAGCGGGCCGTGCGCGGTTGGGCGCATGGCGATGCGGCGGTGGCCACGCGGGTGCAGGCGGCGGATGCCGCGCGGCTCGCCGCTATTACCGCGCTCTTCACGCGCTTTGGCGTGCCTGCGCACGAGGCCGATGTGCGCGCGCGCAACGCCTATCTTGTGCAGATCGGTTATATCTCGATGCAGATGCGCGAAAGCTTTGAAGAACGGCTCGCAAGGATACCCGATTACGTGAAAATTTACACCGGAGCCGCGCCAAACGCGCGCGAAATAGCAAGGTTTGAGGCCGCGCATCGGCCCCAAGCTACGCCGCGCTAAAGGGGGATGCTTGACCGGTTGCCCGCATCTGAAGGGCCGGATGCGGGCAACTTCGTGTTTTGCCTCACGCTGCCGTTTGTCGCGCAGCTTGCGCCTTTGGCGTGCCCAAGTTGAACACTGATACGGCATCGGACAGGGCATCCACTTCGCGGCGCAGCGAATGTGTGGCGGCGTTGGTTTCCTCGAACATGGCCGCATTGTGCTGGGTCACTTGATCAAGATCGGTGACGGCCGAATTGATTTCGACCAATGTGCTCGCCTGTTCGGCGGCAGAGGTTGCAATATCCTCGACCCGTCCCGAGATATCTTTGATAGATGCCAAGATCGAAGACAGCGCCCCGCCGGTTTCTTTGACAAATTTCACCCCGGTGGCCACGTGTTGGCCGGACTTCTCGATCAAATCATTGATCTCGCCTGCCGCCTCTGAAGAACGCTGTGCGAGTGCGCGCACCTCGGTCGCAACCACCGCAAAGCCACGGCCCGTTTCGCCCGCGCGCGCGGCTTCGACACCTGCGTTCAAAGCCAAAAGATTGGTTTGGAAGGCGATATCCTCAATCACTGACGAAATCTTCGAAATCTCCTCCGAAGACACGCGGATAGCATCCATTGCATCTACCGCAAGGGTGGCAATTTCGCTGCCCTTGGTGGCGTTTTGGCGCGCGTCTTTCGACATGACATTCGCTTCACTCGCGTTTTTAGAGGCTTCTTTGACCGAGGCCACCAATTCATTCATCGCGGCAGCGGTTTCTTCCAGCGTTGCCGCCTGCCGTTCGGTGCGATGCGCCAATTCATTCGAGGCGGTGCTGATTTGCGAGGTCTCAGAACGGATCGCCCCTGCATTATGAATCACCGTTGAAAGCGCTTCGCGCAGGCTGGCAACGGCCGCATTGAAGTCGGTCCGGATCACCTCATAGGCACCGTAGAAGGGGGTGGTGATCGTGCTTGTCAAATCACCTTGTGACAGGTGCTTGAGCGCCTGCCCCAAGGCGTCCACAACCACTTTTTGCTGTTCGGCATGCGCAGTGCGCTCCGCTTCCGCAACTTCGCGCATGTGTTCCCGCTCCGCGGCTTCTTGGGCTTCGCGTTCTTGAGCTTCGCGTTCCATGGCGGCTTCCCGGGCAAGCCGGGCTTCCCGCTCCGCCTCGGCTTGCAAACGTGCCTCTTCTTGTTCACGGCGCGCGCGGGCGTTCGCTTCTTCCAATTCGGCGGTGCGTTGAAGCCCATGCTGGAAGGATTGAACCGAGGCGGCCATTTCCCCGATTTCATCGCGTTTTTCGATGAACGGGATCGGCGCCGCAATATCGCCATCTGACATGGCGCGCATGCGGGTGTTCAGGCCTTGGATCGGCTTCGTCACGCTGCGGGCAATGGCCACGCTGAGCAAGGACAAAAGCAAAATGCCCACTCCGAACACGATCAGGGCAGAGTTGCGCAATGTGGCAATCACCGCGTGCAAATCTTCGATATAAGTCCCGGTCGCGATGACCCAGCCCCATTGCGGAAAATTCCGGCTGAAGCTCATTTTGGGAATCAGCGTGTCGGGGCCGCCATTGGTGCCCGCCCGCGCGGTGCTATACATGACAATGCCGCCGCCATCGGTGCGCGCGACATCGATCATATCGCGGTAGAAATAGACACCGTTCGGGTCTTGCAGGTCCATCTGGTTCGCGCCGACCCGGCTTGGTTTGGTGCCATGAGCCACCACCACCGCATCATAGTCAAAGGCAAATAGGTAGTTTCCATTGTCGTAGCGCAGCGTGCTGATGAAATCGCGGGCCTCGGCCTTCGCCGCATCAAGGCTGATTTCTCCCGCTTCTACGCGTGTGTTGAGCTGATCGAGCTTGCTGACCGCAAGGTCAACGACATCCGTGAGGTTCTTTTCCCGCATGGAATAGACGTTATCGACGGCCAGAACATACATCGTGCCGGCAATGGCCGCGCTGGCTAGGATCGAAGCTAAAACGATGAAATAGATACGAGCACCAATCTTCAATGACGACATGAACCGCATGTTAGTTCCTCAGCTTGGGTGCTTTTTGTCTATGCCTTGGGTCTTAACGGATGGTTGTCAGGACTATTCGAAAAACGCATTCAAACTATTGATATAGATAATATTTTGTCGAGCTGACCGGAGGGGCTGCTCCGCCAAACGCGACGGTGTTCGCCACGCGCACCTGTTCGTGGAAACCGTCCAGTTTTGTGCATTGGGGTCGTATTTTCCTTTATCAAATGACCCTGGGTCAGCATTATCTGACTGAAGGTCATTCGTTTCGGAGCGCAAAAAGGCAGGGGAACGGGCGGGGGTTCACGGGCGGAACCGACGCGCAGCGCCAATCCTGCCCGCCTCAAAACGCCCCAACAAACTACAGAAGATTTTAGCGTATTACGTGCTGGCACGGGCCAAGCGGACTCAGTCTCGCCTATTCGGCGCGGGCCGCTTTCGCAAAACGGGTCGACGCTGCTTTGTCCGCGACTATGTTCTACGCTCGCTCCATCTTGCGATAAAGCTGAGGGGTTTTAATGTCTTAACGGATTTCATGGTGCCGGCGGAGAGACTCGAACTCCCGACCCCCTGATTACAAATCAGACGCTCTACCAACTGAGCTACGCCGGCCTTGCCTTGAAATAACGTCGGGCGAAGGGGCGCGCAAGGGGCGTGGTGGGGTGATCAGAAGCGATTTGCCACACATCTGCCGCCCGGTTATGGTCCGCCGGAGGAGAGCAGGATCATGCAACTGGTTTTTCATCTTGGCGCGCATGCGACCGACGAGGGGCGTTTGATCCGCACGTTGGCCGCCAACCCCGAAAAAATGGCGCAAGCGCAGGCCCATGCGCCCGCGCCCGGTGCCTATCGCACGGCGCTGCGCGACGCGCTGCTCGCGCTCAAAGGTGGGCCAGCGGATGAAGAAACGCAAGAAAACTTGCGCACCGCCTGTCTGCGGGGGGCGAGCGGACCGGTTGAACGGCTGGTGTTCAGCTATGAAAATTTCTTAGCGCTGCCGGACCGGACGATTGGGGCCTCTGGCTTTTACCCTTCGGCGGCGGACAAGCTGGGCCCGCTCGCAAATCTGTTCCCAGAAGAAGAGACTGAGTTTCATTTGGGGCTGATCAATCCGGCCGTCTTGATTGCCGCCTTGATGGCGCGGCAGAATGGGCGCGATTATACAGAGATGATGGCCGGGCAAGACCCGCTTGACTTGCGTTGGGGGCCGGTGGTCGCGCGCATGGCCGAGGCGGCCGCACGCTGCGATGCCAAGCTTGTTTTGTGGTGCAACGAAGATTTGCCGCTGATCTTCCCAGAGGTGCTGCGCGCCATGTCCGGCATTGCCGATGATGTGGTGGTTGAGGGGGAAATGGCTCTGGTCGAAGAGATCATGGAGCCCGAGGGCGTGAAGCGCCTGCGCGCTTATGTGGCGCAGCATCCGCCGCTTTCGGTTGAGCAGCGCCGCAAAGTGTTGATCGCGTTTTTGGATAAATTCGCGCGCCCCGAAGCGCTGGAGGCAGAGTTGCCGCTGCCGGGCTGGACCGATGAGCTTGTCGCCGAAATCGGGGCAGCTTATGACGAAGACATCGAGGCAATTGCGCAATTGCCGGGGGTGACGTTGATCACCCCGTAAGCGCGGCCAGCCTCTTTTGCCCAAACGCAACATCTTAGATGATTGCGGGGCCGTTTGGCGGTGAAAGACGTTCATTTTAGAACGGAAAACCGCGCGGCATGCGGCCAAGTGCTGTTGAATATGCGACATTTCGTGCTGGAACGGGCAGGGGAATGCCCCAGCCCTGTTCCTTTTCAAACGCGCGGTTGCGTTCAGATCATTCCAAGCGCGGCTTTGTAAATGTCCATGATCGCCTCTTCTTCGGCGAGATCGTTCTTGTCACGCTTGCGCATGGCAATGATCTTTTTCATCACCTTGGTGTCGTAACCGCGGGCCTTGGCCTCGCTCATGACATCCTTTTGTTGCTCGGTGATGTCTTTCTTCTCGGCTTCGAGGTGTTCGTACTGCTCGATGAACTGGCGCAATTCGTCGGCGGCCACGTTATAGACGTCGTTGGGCATGGGATCCTCGCTGGCGATGGAGCCTCTCCCTAGCGCAGCACCTGCCGGGCTTCAAGCATTGAGGGTGCTCGCGCCACTTGGCACAGCCCGCGCTTGCCATTGCTGCGCCATCCGTGTAGCCCAAGGGAAAGTGGAGGAAGCCATGGAAATACTGATCTGGATCGGAGCGGCCGTGTCGCTGGTGGGTCTTGTCGGAATTCTCTATTGTGCCTCGCTTGTGGCCAAGGCAAAGGGCGCAGGGCTTGATGATGCGGGCTTGCGCGATCGGTTGCGCCAGATCGTGGCGCTGAACCTTGGGGCGCTGTTCGTCTCTGCAATTGGGCTGATGCTTGTGGTGATCGGGATCACCTTTAAATAAGCGCCGCTTTAGCTTTCGTCTTCAAAGAACTTTTCGCCGTCGCGGATCATGCGATCGAGGCGCGGGGAGGGCAGGGGGCATCCCTCGGCCACAAGCGCGCGCAGCCGTTTGCGGAGCGCAAGGGCGCCGATCCGGTCTGCTTGGAACATCGGGCCGCCGTGTCGGCGCGGAAAGCCAAGCGCAGCTTCTGCGGCAAGGTCAATGTCGCTGGCACGATGGGCGCGCCCGGTTTCGAGCGCGGCGGCGCCTTCGCCCGCCAGCTCGGCCAAAACACGCGCGACGATCTCTGCATCGGTCAGCCCCTGTGGGGTGATCCCCTCCGCCAGCCGTAAGGCCGCCAGCCAGTTTTCCTCGCCCACACGTGGCTGGGGCGGCGCATCATCGGGGTAGTCATAGATCCCCGCGCCGCTTGCTTTGCCCAACCGCCCGGTGTCGACAAGAGCCGCGATCAGCGCGCGTCCCCGCCGCCCGGCGACGGTAAAGCGCGCCTGCACTGCATTCAGCCCAAGCGCATCCAGTCGCGCACAAGGCCCTTCAGGAAAGCCCCACTCGGTCAAGGCGCGATCCACCTGCGCCGGGCTTGCCCCTGCCAAAATGGCCCGCTCTGCTGCAGCGATAAAAGCCACCTCAAGGCGCAGCGGCAGTGCCACCCCATGAATGACCTGCGTGCCATCCGTGCGCAGCACCATGGCAAGCTGGGCGAGGGACCCGTCATGGCCCGGTTCGGGTGCCCAGATCGCGGCAAGGCCGCGCGTGCGATCCACGCCCAATTCGCCCGGGGCCGGGGTGGCCCCGGTCAGTGCCATGATCCCGGCGGAAGCGGGGCGCGCGCGCAAATCGGCAAGGTCTTCGGGCGTCGTGGGGTTGGCAATCAACAGATCGGATTGCGTGAAATCGGTAGGGCTTGCGACGGGTTCCAGCCGTGCCCAATCGGCATCGCGCCGGGCAGCATCAATCCGGCCTGCTGTCAGGGCCTTGTGCTGGGCGTGGGCAACGGCGGTGAGCGTGGCTTCCAACCGCTCAGGCTGACTGGCACCGATTTGCACCGTGACACCACGGCTCAACAGGGCGCGCACCAACCGCTCCGGTGGGTTCCAAAGCGCAATCCGGCGCGGCTCGGCCACGGCAATCTCTGTGGGAAGCCCCCCCAGTTGCAGAGCGATACGGCGTGCGCGGCTAAGATGGCGCAGCGCGGCGCTGTCTTCGCGCGAAAGCAGATCTGCCATCAAAACGGCTTCTACATCGAGCGCGGCCTCAAGCGGCAACAGCAAGGCCGCCTCGGCCAATTCGGTCAGCTGTGGCAAAAGCGATGCATGGGGGCCTTGCGCATGGCGCGCGCGGGCTTGCAGCAGCGCATCAAGCGCTGCGCCGGCATCGGCCAAGGCGGCATCGGGCGGGGTGAAGGGCGCGCCGCCCTCCGCCACGCGCAAGGCCTCGCTGAGCGCGGCGGTCTCAATCGTGCCTTCGGAGGCAACGGCATCGCATAGGCCCAAATGCATGGCGGACTGGGCATCAAGCGGCGCAGGGGCCAGCACGGCATCAAGCGCTGCCGCCCCGCCCGCGCGGCGCACCAAACGCACCAGCGCGCCTGCGGCGGGGATCAACCCTAACCCGGGCTCTGGGCAGAAAAACCGCGCATTGGCATGGGCAAGCCGCAAGCCCGCAGCAAGACTTAGCGCCAAAGTGCCCCCCGTGATCATCCCAGAAAGCACGATCACCACGGGCACGGGGGCCGCGGCAATGCGCGTGGCAAGATCGGCAAGGCTGGGCGCCTCGGGGGCGTAATCGGCAAAGGGATCAGCCGCTTGCGGCCAGCCATTTGGACCCGCCCGCAGCACAAGGGCCTTCAGGTCTGGCGTGGCCAAGGCCTCGCTCAGGGCGGCATCAAAAGCGCGGCGCAGCGGAAGGTCAAAACCGGCGCTTGGATCCTCGGCAGACCCGCCCAGCGTGATCAGCGCCACGCCCTCTCGTCGCTGCACGCCCACGCGTCTTGCCATGCCCCCTCCGTTTTCATGCAACTTACGCGGGTAGGGGCGCGACCTGCAAGAGCAAGTCGTTGAAAACGTCCAAAATGCAGGGCTTTAGGGGCAGATGTTCAGTGCCGCGCGGCGTGCTCGGCACAAAATGGTGTCGCCGGGATCAAATCCAACCGTTCCTCTGGGATCCGTTCGCCACAAATGACGCAATAGCCATAGTCGTCCGACTCCATGCGCGTGAGCGCCGCCTCAATCATCCGCAGCTCGTTTTGTGCGGCGGCGCCAAGGTCTTCCAGCACTTCATCGCCTTCGCGTTCGGTGGCCATTTCCTCCCAGTCCTTGGAGTCATGTTCCTCAAACTCACCCGAGATTTGGTCGATGCGGGTTTCAAGCTGGTTTTTGCGGGCTAAAAGCTCCGCGCGGCGGGTCTCGTCGGATTTGATGGCGGGTGTCATGCGCGCCTCCTATGATCGGACTATCCAACACCCGCGCCGCAAAAAAAGCCTTGATGCACGTCAATTTCGCGCGCAGAGGCGGTGGCGCTTAGCCGAGATTGCCGATTTTCAGCGGCGGCAAATCTTCTTCGTCGTTCAACCCGCCAAGACCGCCCAAGCCGCCAAGGCCCCCCAAATCGCCCTCAGGCTGGTCAAACCCATCAAGGCCGCCCAGATCCCCAAGACCGCCAAGGCCAGAGGCTTCATCAAGATTGCCAAAGCCGCCAAGCCCTTCGGCGCCCGGTTGCGGGTCATAAGCGGGGCTGTCGATCCGGTCGAGCGGACCGGGCATGCCGCTGTTCATCTCCATACCGGCAAAGGGGCTTTCGCCGGATTCAAAGGGCTGCGGCACGACCCGACGCACCTTGGGGGCACCGGTTTCAAGTTCCACCACCGAGGCTTCTTCTTCGCTGATCCGCACCGCGCGCATGCCGCGATGCTGGCCAAGCCGTGCAGAGGCCAACCGCCGCCGCCCGACCCCCTCAAGGGTAAGGTTTTCCAGTGCATCTTCCGGGATCGGCAGGCTGACGCCGGGGCGCAATTGCATGATTTGCGACAGCGGCAGGGTCACGCGGTGCAAAACGGAATCGATTGTTGCTGTGGCGCTAAGAACCGAGTTTTCCATCCGCGCGTGCCATTCGGCCTCTTCCTGCGCGGGGGTCTTTTGGCCACCGGCTTCACCCTCCGTCGCGCCGGGCATACGGCGCAAGTTTTGGCCGCGGCCATTGACCGGCACGGCCCAAAGCAATTTGCCTGTGCGTTCGGCTCCCGCGCCAAAGCCCAGTTCCAATTGCCACATCCGATAGCCCATATCTTCGAGCAAAAGCCCGAGCGGACGCGGATCATCAAGATAAGAGGCATAACGAAAGCCCCCGGCCCAGACCACGGCCTCGGTTTCAACAAGGCTTTCTTCAATGAGCGAGAGCACCGCGTCGAGATATTCAACCACCATCGAGGCATCAATGCGGGTGGGTTTGCGTGCAGGCGGCGCCGTTTTCGCAAGGTTGCCCATCGTCTGCACCTCGATCAGCACCGAGAGCGTTTCGGGCGGCAGCGCGATAATGCCAAGCCCTTCATCCGGGCCTTCGATGATCGCAATCAGCGATAAAGGTTCCAGCGCCTCGGGCAGATCGGCCAAGGTGCGGCGGCTTTCTTTGATGCTAAGGGTTTGAACAGGAAGGGCAAACATATCCTGCGCAACTTTGGAAACGGCTTGCGTGATCGCCCGTTCCGCCGTCAGCGGAGAGCCGTCAGAGGCGGGGCGTCCCGCTTCTGCCTTGCGTCGCATCGCCGTGTGAACCTGTTCGTCCGTCATTCCTTCGTGCCGCCCATTTCCCATGCCTTGGATCAATCATTCGCAGATCAAGGTTTACAAATGGTTGACGAGATCAGGAATTCTTCACTCTTTTCCAAGCCTTCCGGTATGCGCCTTAGACGGGTTCGACCTCACCCTCACGCCGCCGAAGCGGTAAGGTCATGCGAAAAGCGGCCCCACCTTGGCCTGGCAGATAGTCGATCGAGCCGCCCAGATTGGCCATGATCTCGCGGCAAATCGCCAGCCCCAGCCCCGCGCCACCGGCCTTTTGCGTATCGGTCAGGCGGGCGAATTTCTCAAAAATAAGCTGCTGCTGCGCTTTCGGGATGCCGCCCCCATTGTCGATGAAGTCGATCTGCACCCGGTTTTTGCTGCGTTTCACTTCAATCCGCAGCACCGCACGCTCAGCATCGCAGTATTTCCGCGCGTTGGAAATCAGGTTGATGAAGACCTGCACCAGCCTGTCGGTATCGGTGAAAACCGGCATATGCTCGGTGGGGAAATCGCGCTCATAGCGGAAATCGCGTTCGGGCCGGGTGGAGGAGGCCGATTGCACCGCGCGGTTGATCAGATCATGCAGATTGGCGACCGAGATATTGAGGTTGACCTTACGGTTTTCGAGCACGGCAAGGTCGATCAGATCATCCAAAAGCCGGGTCAGGCGGCGCGCCTCTTCATGGATGATCTCGGCATATTGCGCGCGCATGCCCTCGGGCAGATCGGGCTCCATCAAAATCTCGGAAAACGCCCGGATCGAGGTCATGGGGGTGCGCAATTCATGGCTGATCTGGCCAAGGAAGGCGTCTTTTTGCACCGAAAGCGAGGTAAGCTTTTCATTCGCTTCGCGAAGCGCGCGGGCGGTGCGGGCAAGCTCTTTGGATTGCGCCTCTAGCTGGGCGGAATATTCTTTGATTTCTTGCGCTTCATTGGCAACCGCGATCAGGTCTTGCACGCTGACCGCTGCCCCGCCAATCAGTTGCGAAATCATCGCATGCGCCGTGGCCGCGCCGACAGAGCCCGCCAATTGTCGCTCCAACGCGGCCAGAAAATCGGGTGTCGGGTCGGGTAGAAAGCCGCGCTTGCCCTGCGCCGCGGCCTGCGCCTGAAAGAAAAGCTGCGCCTCCTGCGCGCCAAGAATGCGCTGCGCCATCGAAAGCAGATCTTCGGCTTCGGCCTGCCCGCGCGACCAACCCTTGGCCCCCTCGCGCCCCTCAAACACATTGACGAAGGCGACGCCTTGCAGCCGTTCCACCGGGCCGGGGAAGGAGATCATGGAAAGCGTCAAAAAGGCGAGCGTGTTGAGCAAAAGGCTCCACAGCATCGCGTGCAAAAACGGATCGAGCCCGTCGATGCCGAACAACGCCTGGGGCCGCAGCCAAGTAAGGCCAAAGGGGCCATCTTCCATCAGGCTGGCAGAGATCAGCCCGCCTTCGCCTACCGAGGGCAGAAAAAGCGCGTAAAGCCAAATGGCAAAGCCAATCACCATACCCGCCGCTGCGCCGGTATGGGTGGCGCCGCGCCAGAAGATGCCGCCAATGAGCGCGGGCAGCACTTGGGCCGCGCCCACAAAGGCAATCAGGCCAATCGCCGCCAAAGCCTCTGAGCCGCCCGAAAGTTGGTAGTAGCCATAGCCCATCGCCAGAACCGCGCCGATGGAAAGCCGCCGACTGGTCAGCACCAAGCCGCGCACGTCGCCGCGCTCCGCCGGCCCGCGCGCAAGCGCCAGCCAAAGTGGCGTGACGATGTGGTTCGATACCATGGTAGACAGCGCAATTGCTGCCACAATCACCATCGAGGTGGCCGAGGAAAAGCCGCCCAAAAACGCCAAGAGCGCAAGCCCACCTTGCCCTTGCGAAAGTGGGAGCGACAGAACAAACAAATCCGGGTTCGCGCCGGGGGCCGCCGTTTCAAGCCCCACAACGGCGATGGGCACCACGAAAAGGCTCATCAACAGCAGATAGCCCGGAAAAGCCCAGCTTGCGGTGACAAGGTGGCGCTCATCGGTGTTTTCGACGACGAGCACCTGAAACATACGCGGCAAGGTGAGCACGGCCGCGGCAGAGACAAAGGTTAGCCCGGCAAAACGCCCCGGCTGCAATTGCCAATCCGCCAAGGCGGAAGCGTCGATCCTGGCCAAGATATCGCCCACGCCATCGGCCAGCCCCCAGACAACCCAGATCCCCACAGCCAAAAGTGCCACCAGCTTCATCACCGCTTCAAGCGCAATGGCGGTGACAACGCCATGGTGGCGCTCGTTTGCATCCAAATTGCGGGTGCCGAACAGAATGGTGAAAAGCGCAAGCCCGCCCGCGATCCATAGCGCGGTGGCGGATTGGTTGGGCAGCGCCCAGAACTCTGGTGTATCGGCGGCAAAAACGCCAAAACTCAGCGTCACCGATTGGAGTTGCAGCGCGATATAGGGCGTGGCCGCGGCAACCGACATCAGCGTCACGATCACGCCCAGAAGGTTTGACTTTCCATAACGGCTTGAAATTAAATCCGCAATTGAGGTGACACGCTGCGCGCGGCCAATCCGCACCAGTTTGCGCAGCACCCACCACCAGCCGGTAAAAACGAGTGTGGGCCCAAGGTAGATCGTCAGGAACTCCAGCCCGGAACGCGCCGCAGAGCCCACCGCGCCGTAAAAGGTCCACGCTGTGCAATAGATCGAGAGCGAGAGCGTGTAGACCCAAGGGCTGTAGAGAAAATGCAGCCGCCCACGGGCCGCGCGCCGTTCCGCCACAAAGGCCACCAGAAACAGGAACAGCACATAAACCAAGGAAACCGCGACAAGAATATTGAAGGGCATTGGTTAGAGATCCCCGTCTTTGGGGGCCGTCGTGCCGGGCAAGCTGGGGAGGCTGCCTTCGGCCTCTTCTTCGGCATCCAAAGCGGGCGCAAGGCCCCGCGCCAGCGCCGCCGCCAGCGCCACCAACAGCGCCCAGACGGTGAAAAGATAAATCAGCCCGCGCGCCGTGTCGGGATGCGCGCCCGCATCGGGGCGCCAAAGGGCGGGCAGGGTGAAGAGAACAACCCCAAAGAGCGGCAGCAGACGC
This sequence comes from Rhodobacter sp. JA431, assembly GCF_900217725.1. Taxonomy (NCBI): domain Bacteria; kingdom Pseudomonadati; phylum Pseudomonadota; class Alphaproteobacteria; order Rhodobacterales; genus Rhodobacter; species Rhodobacter sp. JA431. Next base: position 4,097 of record NZ_OBMP01000006.1, on the reverse strand, counting down.
GCGGCATCCATCATCCGCCGCCGACGATAAGAGCGGCGCGCCAAAAACAGGGGCGTCGATTTACGCGGCATTCGCGCTTACGCCCCTTGCGCGGGCAAAGGCACGGCAATCTCTTCAAGGGCGCTGAGCAGATCGGCATTGGCGAAGGGCTTGGCCAGAAAGGCGGTGGCCCCCGCAGCGGCGGCGGCCTCTCGGTCGCGGCCCTGACCGCGCGCACTCAGCATCAAAACCGGGGTAGTGGCCAGACCCGCATCGGCGCGCAATTCGGCCAGAATATCGAGCCCCGAGCGGCCCGGCAGCATCAGATCAAGGATCACGGCGCTTGGTCGCCATTCGGCAATTTGCACCATCGCCCGCGCGCCAGAGGGCTCAACCGTTACGGCCCAGCCCGCGCGCGATAGAATAAACCGGATCGCCTCGGCGATGTTCGGCTCATCCTCCACCACAAGCACGCGCTTTTCTGTCATCGTTACGCCTCCCCCGGGATCAATCTATCCACGCTTGGCCCGGTGCTGTCAAACGCTGCAACGGTTCAGCGCAGCGCCACGAGCGAGGGTTCTCTGCGGCCGGGGCAGGCGGCACGCGGGCACACCCGGCAAGATGTCCCCACAGGTCGCGCCGTTTCGGTGGCGCCAAGCGGTGCGGGCAGGATCAGCATCATCGCTTCCATCAAGACAGGGCCTTCAAAGCCAGCCCCATCAAAGGCAGCGCCATCAAAGCCTTGGCTTTCGGCTGTGCCGGTCACGCGTGGGGCGGCAAAGGCATAGGTCATGAACCGCTGCGGCAGCCGCCCGGCCATATCCACAGGCATCCGCAACGGTTGCATCGGGCGCGAAAGTGCTTCGTATAGCGGCCAAAGCGCGCAAGCCGCCGTGGCGCGGGGCAAGGTGAAGCCGGGCAGGGGGCGGCGCAGGGTCAGCGCGCCCGAGCCATCACAAACGACCAGCCCAATCGGCGGCACGCCCGGCACCCCCTCGGGAAGCGTGGCGAGGCGGCGAAACACCCGCGCCATCGGAGCCCCAAAGCGCGCGGCCAATTGCCCCGGCGCGGGCCCGGTTTCCCCGAGCGCCGCCAAAAAGGGTTTGAGCGGCAGCGCGCGCGTATCGGCCAAAGCCTGTACCAGATGTGCCCGCGCCAATTCCTTGGCTGCCGAAGCCGCAAGCTCCGGCGTGGCCGCGATAATCTCCTCCGGGTCGGGCGGATCGGGGCGCTCAAATTCCGCAATATGCCAGTTGCGGGTGGTAAGCCACGCCTCAAGCTGTTCCTGCGGTGACGCGGGGCCGGTTTCCTCAGCCTCCATCTCATCAAGATATTCGACCAAACCTTCGGCGGCGCCCGAAAGCCGCAGGCTTTCTTGTGCAATCGTTTCCAAGAACCTTGCGTGCCACTCTGGCTCGATATCAGGCGTTTCCACCAAAATCGCCGCGCTTGAGCGCAGCGAGGTCACGGCGGAAAGCACCTCATGCAGGCCATCAAGCAAAAACGGGTCTTGCGCCATGCGTTCGGAATAGGTCTCGACCACGCGCTCAAGCGCCGCCACCCGCTCTTGCCGCGCGGCGAGCACCCGCGCCCAAGCCGGAAAGCGGCCCACAAACTCCTCGATCCGTTCCAATTCACCGGGGTCGAGCGGGTCGCTTGATGCGCCTGCAACGGGCATTGCGCTGCCGGCCGCAGCCTCTCGGAGCGCTTCGAAAAGCGCAGATTCCGCGCCCTCTGACAGCGCCACAGAGGCGACGCCCAGTGCCGAGGCAAAAGCCTCCAACAGCGTGTCAGAGACGCGGCGGCGGTTGTGTTCGATCAAGTTGAGATAGGCTGCCGAAATCCCCACCGCGCGGGCCAATTCGGCCTGCCGCAGCTTGAGCGCCAAGCGACGCTCGCGGATCCTTGTGCCGGTTAGCGCAGAACGAGCCATCTCTCCTCCTGCAAGGAATTTACGGCCAAAGCCCCGCGAACAAAAGCACTTTACAAAGACGGTGAAAATAGAAACGGCCCGCGGCCAGGGGGGGCACCCCGGCGCGCGGGCCTACCCCTGCGCCGTGACAGTCAACAGGGGTATTTCGGTTGCGCTTGCGGCGCAAATTTGAGGCCCGCCCGGATCACGGGGTGGACATTGGCAGGAACCTGGTGCGCGGTTGCGCGCTGGCCGGGATGAAAGGCCGAGGTGAATGGAGCGCGCGTGAAAGGCGTAGCGGATATAGCAACACCCGCCAAAGCGGGTGTGGTGAACAGTCTAGTTCGGAAACCTGCCATCCGATGTGACCGCCGTCAAGGCGCGATTGCCCTAGTCGAAAGATCGGAAATGCGCCCCGTAGTTCAGGGCTTTGAGCGAGCATTGATCCATGGCGTATTGAAACCAGACATCGCTTTTCTCGCGCGCGGCCTGTTTGTCGATGGCGAGTTTGGCACGGCCTTTGGCGATGGCTTTGCCCATGTCTTCATCCAGATCGCGCAGCCGTTTGACCCAGAATTGCGCGGCTTCATCAAAGTAGCTGCCAATCGGTGCGCCCGAGGGCACGATCATCTGTGCTACGCTCAGGCAATAGCCCGCCTCGGCGCCAAGGGTGGGCGTGTCAAAGAGGTAGCTCGCCGGCGCGGCGAATTGGCTTTTCCAAACGCTCCAGAAAAGTGCCGCCACAACGATCAGCAAAACCGCGCCACCGCCCCAGATGACGCGCGGTGACAGCTCTTCATCGGGGTTGATCCGACGTTTGAAAGTGGGGCGTTTGACGCGGGCCATGAAAGTCCTCCGCGACCACAATGGCCGCGAAGGATCAAGCTTTGGTTAAGGCGCGCCGTTACTCGAGTGTTTCGAGGACGTCTTTGAGGGTGCCGATGAGGGTATCGATATGGGTTTTTTCGATGATCAGCGGCGGCGACATGGCGATGATGTCGCCGGTGGTGCGGATCAAGATGCCTTTCTCATAGGCTTTGAGGAAGGCGCTAAAGGCGCGCTTCGTCGGCTCGCCCGCGATCGGTTCCAGCTCCACCGCGCCAATAAGCCCTTCGTTGCGGATGTCGATCACATGGCGGGTGCCTTTGAGCGAATGCAGCGCCTCTTGCCAGTAAGGCGCAAGCTCCGCCGCGCGCTCGAACAGGCCCTCTTCTTTATAGGTCTCAAGCGTCGCAAGGCCCGCCGCCGCCGCCACCGGGTTGCCCGAATAGGTGTAGCCGTGGAAGAGTTCGATCATATGCTCGGGCCCTTGCATGAAGGCATCATGCACCTCGGCCGAAGTGAGCACCGCTCCCATCGGGATAACGCCGTTGGTCAGGCCCTTGGCGGTGGTCATCAGGTCCGGCGTCACGCCGTAATGTTGCGCGGCAAAGGGCGCGCCCAAACGGCCATAGCCGGTGATCACCTCGTCAAAGATCAGCAAGATGCCGTGCTTTTTGGTGATCGCGCGGAGTTTTTCGAGATAGCCCTTGGGCGGCAAGAGTACGCCCGTCGAGCCCGCCATCGGCTCCACAATCACCGCGGCGATGGTCTCCGCGCCATGCAGCGCGACGATCCGCTCCAACTCATCGGCGAGGTTCGCGCCATGCTCCGGCTGGCCTTTCGAAAAGGCATTTTGGCCCGGCAAATGCGTATGCGGCAGGTGGTCCACCCCATTGAGCAGGCTGCCAAACATCTTGCGGTTGGTGACAATGCCGCCGACCGAAATGCCGCCAAAGTTCACGCCATGATAGCCGCGCTCGCGGCCAATCAGCCTGGTACGGGCGCCTTCGCCGCGCGCGCGATGGTAGGCAATCGCCAGTTTCAGCGCGGTTTCGACCGATTCCGAACCGGAGTTGGTGAAGAACACATGTTCCATCCCCTCGGGCGCGATATCGATGATCCGGTTGGCCAGTTCAAAGGCCGCCGGATGGCCCATCTGGAAGGCGGGCGCATAGTCAAGCTCGGCCGCCTGTTTCGCGATCGCTTCCGAGATCTTCGGACGGCAATGGCCCGCGTTGCAGCACCACAGCCCCGCCGTGCCATCGAGCACCTGGCGGCCTTCGGCGGTGGTGTAATGCATGTCTTTGGCACCCACAAACATCCGCGGCGCCTTTTTAAATTGGCGGTTGGCGGTAAAGGGCATCCAGAATGCGTTCAAATCATT
>NZ_OBMP01000003.1:0-496745 GCF_900217725.1 Rhodobacter sp. JA431 | reverse complement strand
GGCTTTTTGATCTCGATAAGAGCAGCGTTGTTGTTGACGCTGTTCTTGTAGAGAAAGTCGCCGATCTTCTCACCTTTGCCTTCGATGCGACGACCCCGTCCTTGATGCGTTCTTCTGAAGGCTTCAGATACACATCCCAGCTACCCGGCACATTGCCCGGTTTCACCGTGATCTCTGGTGCACCCTCAATTCTCTGTCCGGGTATACGGCGTGCCATTGCTTACGCCTCTGCTTTCTTCCTGCGGCCCCGTTTGGGTTTGGGGGCGGTGGCGCGGGTTTCGCGGATGCGGGCGAGGAGTTCGGCGGCGGGTTCATCCGTGGGGTCTTGGGGGACAAGCTCACCTGCGAAGGCTTTGGCGAGGATGCGTTGATCCAGCCGGTCGGTGAGTTTCAGGGCCTTCTCGGCCTCGGCGGCGAGGCGGTCGATCTTGGCGAAGGCGGTTTCGATCCGTCGGACGATTTCGCGTTGTTCTGGTTGCTCCAAGTCAGGACATGGCAACCGTTTCAAATCTCTCAGATTTATTCCGGTCTGGGCGACACCTTTGATATTCGCCTTAATAAACTGCGCCGCTTGCCCTGAGCGCAGAAAATACATGATGAAATTAGCATCTGTATTGTCATCAACAGGTATGAGTGCAACCTCACGGCTGATGTTGTTGCTACGCATCGAATTAGGAACAACACAGGTTTCGCCAACCGACCCTCGAATTGCGATTAGAACTTCTCCACCCTCCAACCGAGTGCGTTCGTATTGCTCTGCAATTGTTGGGTCAACCAGCTTCAGACCCTCTTCCATAAGTCGGAAACCTTTGATGTCACCGGCGCGAACAGTGGGAATTCCTCCTACCTGATGTTCCCCAGTCTGGACAATCCCGTAAGGAATGCCTGTGTCACGATCCACCAAGTCGAGTAGCGGAACAGTCAGTTCGAATTGAGCAAACGCAGCGTCGATTACAGACTGACGATATCGCTCAACCAGCTTTGCGATGGCGGTAAGGTGGGTGCGGGCGGTGGTGGTGCGGGCACCGAGGGTGTCGAGTTTCCTCACAATCCGCCGTTGTTCGGGGAGTGGGGGGAGTGATACCTTCGTTTCTTCAAACTTTCCCTTTGTCACATGGCGCAGCCCAACCCCACCATGCGCTTTATCAATCAGCTCATTGAGCTTCTGATTGATTGCGTGGCGAAAGAACTCTCTGTCCAAGCTCTCACGGTCGAACTTCACGTTGAAAATGTGCTGATTGAGAACGGCGGGACCACCTGTCCAAACGTGAGCACCAAAAGAAGTGCCCGGCGTCCCTGACCACGCGAAAAGCAGATCACCGCTGTCAATCAGGAACCGCTCGCGGACCTCGCCATCAAACCTGTTGAATGGCTTGTCCGGATTGTTGAGGTTCTGAATACGGACAATTGGCAGCCCGCTTTCGGTCCAGTCGGTTGGCTTGAAAGCGCGCCCATTGATCAGATCACAAAGTTCGCCGATCTCGGCTTCGGTCCATCCCGTAGGCAGCTCGCTCATTCGGCCGCCTCCTGCTGTGCGGCCTGCGCCTGTTGCCAGTCGTGATAGGTCTGCTTGGAGCCTTTCACCTTCCACTCAGTGCGACCGTTCGCTTGCCGGTCTAAGACGATCCCAGCAGCCCTTGAGGGGCTTGAGAATGACCAAGGTTTTGTAAAGGTCAATTTACCTTCAGAGAGCGGTATTAAAACACCTTCCTGTATCAGCTGGTCTTTAAGCGCGCGGCTTGCCAGATAGGCATAACCCGCGTTCGAGAGTGCCTCTGAGCCTTCCAATACGATGAATTCACTGTCTTCTTCTACCGCCGTGGCCTGCACCCCGGTCTTGTGACGAATTTCAAACTGGACATCTCCCGTGGTGCGTTCCTCCACCGGTTTGGCGGTTTGTGTCACGGCGCGGGGCTGTGGTTTGAGCATGTCCAGCCCGATCACCGGTAGGACGATCCTCAAGTTCGCCAGAAATTGCTCCATATTCTCCACGTCCGCCTCGGGCAGCCTGCGGCGGCTAGTATCGGGCTGAGTGCCATTGTCGAGCGTCACGCGGCCCGCCTGCGCCGTCAGTTCGATCAGCCGCGCTTCAAGGTATTCGGCGTGGCCCTTGGACAGGTCATCATCGCTGGTAGTTACGGCGATGGCGGTTTCCCAGAACTCGCGCTCTTCGGCGCTTTGCTTGATCCGCTCGCGCACGGAATTGGCCGAGCCGATATAGACGCGGGTCATGCCCTGCTTGTCTGGGTCGGGGCCGGTGAGGACATAGACGCCGGTACGGTCCACCTCTTCGCGGCTGGTGAGGCTGGCGAATGTCGATTGGCTGGAGACAAGTACCACGCCCGTCCAGCCGTGGATCGTCGCCTTGCGCAGGCCGGTAGGTTTGCCATCGACAAGGAAGAGCTGGATGGTGCGCCCGAAGGTCTCTCCCGTGCTCATTCTACGGCCTCGACGACGGGGCTGTCTTCCAGTTCTTCGCTTAGCGCTTCGATCTCGTCCAGCGCGGCACGCAGGTGGCCCATGATCGTGGCGGCGATTTCGTCCGGCTCGGTCATGTCATCCTCGGGATCGCCGCTTTCATCACGCAGCCATGTCCAATCGAGGTTGTCGCCGCGCTCGGTGATCTGTTCTCGGGTCAACTTGCGCCAGCGGCTGTCTTCGCCTTGCTCTTCGCGGTCAGACCCGCCGAGGGGATCGGGGCCGAAGAGGCTTTCAAACTCATCGAAGTGTTGTGGCGTCAGCGGATTGGTCTTGCCGAAGGACGGCATGTTGGTTCGCAGGTCGTAGAACCAAACATCGCTGGTGGCCTGTTGCCCGTGGTTAGCCGGATAGACCTTGTCCGTCACCCGGGTGAAGAACAGCACGTTGGTCTTGACGCCTTGGGCATAGAATATGCCCGTGGGTAGGCGCAGGATGGTGTGCAGATCGCAGTTCACCATCAAGAAGCGGCGCAGCTCGGTGCCCGTGCCGTCGCCAAACAGGATGTTGTCGGGCATGACAATGGCGCAGCGCCCGCCCTTGTTGAGGTTGCGCACGGCATGTTCGAGGAAAGGCATGGGGCCGACGCGTTCGCCCGCTGTCAGGGTGAAATCCGGGCGGTTCACATTGCCCGACATCTTGTTGAACGGCGGGTTGGTCAGGATCACATCGGCCTTGCCGAGCGTTTCGCCCTGTGGCGCGCAGCTGTCTTCGCAGCCCACGAGGCTTTCGATCCCGTGCAGAAGCATGTTCATGACGCACAGGCGGTGGGTATCGGGCACCCATTCGTGCCCCCGGAAGGCAAGGCGGCGCTGGAAATTACCCTGCTCTTCGGACAGCGTAAACAGGTCGTCGGTGGTATCCTTGATCGCGCGATCTGCGGCGATCAGGAACCCGCCCGTGCCAGCAGCGGGGTCTTGGACAATCTCGCCGGGTTGCGGTTTGACCAAGCGAATGATGCTGTCGATCAGGGCACGGGGCGTGAAGTATTGGCCAGCCTTGGACTTGGTGGCAGAGGTCGTTTTCTCCAGAAGCCCTTCGTAGAGATCGCCCAAACCATCTTCACGAGCCGTGAACCAGTCGAGCTTGTCGATATTCGTTGTCAGCGTCTTGAGGTCCTTGGGCAGGCGGATATGGGTCATGGCATCGGTGAAGATCGCCAGCGTTACCGGGTCTGTCGTCTTCTTCGGGTTGCCCAGCTCTAGCAACATCGCCTTGTAGTATTCGAGCTGGTCCCCGCCCTCAATCGAGGCCAGTTTGCGCCAAGAATGCCCGTTCGGCAGGCGGGTTTCTTGCCCGGTTTCCTCCAGCATTTTGAGAAACAGCAGGTAGGTCAGTTCGTTGACGTAGTTCGAATAGGACACGCCCGCCGACTGTAGGGTTTTGCATTCGCGCCAGAGCTTGGCGACGATTTCAGCGGTGTTCGGGTTCATGCGCTCACTTTCCAGAGTTCTTCGTTAAAGTCGTGGAGGATGGTTTCCAGCTGACCGTTGAACACCCGGTTGAGGCGGTTGAAGCCCCCCTGTGCGGCAAAGGTGCCTTGGTCGATGCTGTCGCGGTCCACGACGATTTCTTTTGTGATTTGCTCGGCGATACGCCGCAACCAAGTCTTCTGTGGGTCAGTCCACTTGGCCTTGGCTAGGATCGCCTTTGTAGCGGATTGCACGCGAGTTTCAAACGGGATCAAGGGGTCGCCCAAGGCCGCCTGTCGGACGAAACCAATGATCGAAGCGGCGATATCTTCGTTTGAGGCATCGTTCCACGCGCGGCGCAGGCTCGTTTCTGAAAAACCCATCTTGTCCAGCTCAAGCCGCAGGTTCCGCAATTCTGTACGCGTAAGCTCTCTTGGCCGCTGGACCACGACTGAAAGCGCCGCGATCTTGTTCTGATTGTTCTTCACGAATGAGGTGAAGGTGTCCAAGAAATCCTCGGGTTTTTCGTACTCACCGTAGCCGGTGGTGACGGCTTCCATTCTATCTTCATGGTGTGAGATCGGGACGAGGTTCGGACCTGATCCATCCGGGTCCCAATCAAGTATTTTGCCCAAACCAGCGAACCGTTTGGCATATGCAGCGGCCTGCTCGGGTGTGTGGTTCTTTAATCGGTCCCGCAATTCCTCTGCGGTTTCTCCCGTAAGCTCCCTTATGGCCTCTGCCACCTTGCTTGGCAGTTTTCTGAGTTTGCGATGTAGCTTGGCCAGTACCTGATCGCGCACAAGCTCCCGCTGATCATCTTCATCAACCGATGCAAGCTCATCAAAAAGCTGCTCAAATGTTAGCTTGGGATTGCTGGCAACCGGTTTCATCTGCGTCAGGTCCTGCAAAGACGCGTAGAGATCCACGGCGTCAAAGATGCGAAAGACCTCCTTCCCGATATCGTCACACCGACGCGTAGCCCTCCCCAGCATCTGTTCATAGAGAATGCGGCTATTCACCCGCCGGATGAAAACGAGATTGGTGATCTTCGGAACGTCGATACCAGTGGTCAGCAGATCAACGGTAACGGCGATCTACGGGAAGGCATCATTTCGGAACGACCGGATCAACGCCCCAACCTTGTCTACGCTGCCCGTAATCTTTCGGATGGCTGCGTCTTCGATTGCCCCATACTGCGCCGCAAATGCCTTCTTCAACTCATTCACCACAATATCCGCATGGGCGTCCGTGGCTGCAAACACCAGCGTTTTTCCGTCCAGACTAGGGTCGATATGCTTTGCCAGCTCCTCTGCTACCACCTGATTGAACGGCTGCGTGATCACCCGTTTGTTGAAGGCTTCAACTTGAAAGTTCAGCTCGTCCGGGGTCGTGACATTGTCGATTTCTCCCGTCTGACTGTCGATGACTTCCACATCTTCTCCGGCCTCAAAAGTGATGCCGGCCTTGCTTAGCGCTGTCTGAAAACGAACTGGCGGTTCATGGTCGATCAACCACCCGTCAACGACGGCCTCTCGGTAGGTATAGGTATAAATTGGATCACCAAAAATCTGCGCGGTGTGCAGTGCTGGCGTGGCCGTTAGCCCGATCTTCACCGCATCGAAATACTCCAATACCCGACGATACTTCGAGACGTAGTCATCCTGACTTCGGAAGCTCAGTTCTGCATCCGACATTTCCCGGTCCAGCAAATAGCCACGGTGGCACTCGTCAATCACCATCAGGTCATATTGACCAATCGGCGGAATATCTGCGGGATCATTGTTGTAAAGAACGCGCTTCACCAACCCTTGAATAGTGCAAATGTGCACCCGTGTTTCCGGGTCCGGCTTGATGTCCTCAAGCCCTTTCATACCGAACAGCTGCCCGAAGGTCTTCGGTCCCTCAATGGCAGTGCTCATAAATTCGTCACTTGTCTGCGTGCCAAGCGCTGACCTATCCACGACGAAGCAGATGCGACGGAACCGCTTCGTGGCCAACAGACGGTACAGCATTGCAATGGCCAGCTTGGTCTTCCCGGTCCCCGTTGCCATTGCCACCAGCATTTCGCGCTTCTCTGTGCCAAGCGTCTTCTCGACCTCTTGGATCGCGGCTTTCTGATAGGGGCGAAGCTGAAAACCAAAATCAAAGGATCGGGCTTCCAAGGCAGCCTGAGCTTTGTCTTTTTCCACTTCCAACATGGAAACCAGTTCATCGGGCGAGAACCACCCCATGAGCGCGCGCCGAAGGTTCTGCGGCAATCTGACATCTCGAAACCAAATACCACTCTCGGTTTCGACCTGTTTAAGGTATGGGCGTCCATTCGTGGCGAAAACAAATGGAACAATAAATTCATCATTCCACTTTTCATTATTCCCGACACCCTGAATTCCTCTTGAGTACCTTTCAGCCTGATCAATCGCGGCAGAGACGTTTTTGCGGTACCGCTTCGCCTCAACAATTCCGACGCAGTTTTCGCCGACAAAAAGGGCATAGTCGGCTGGACCGGATTGAGTTGGCCACTCAGCGATTGCCAAATTTTTTCCTTTGGCGGGGCGTACGCCCTTGCCGTATCGCAGTTCCGAACTGTCGGCCTCCCACCCGCGATCCCGGAGTTGCTGATCAATCAGTTCTCGCGTTGATTGTTCATCGAGGTCGATGGCCCCAACGGCTGCGTTTGAAGCCTGTACGAACTCCATCTTTTGCGCAGCAGTCTGCACCTGAACCCGTGCCGCCAGCTCTTGCAGCTCTTTGTCTGCTTCCTGTGCCAAGGCCTCCCATGTCTGTCGTTCAGAAAGCTCACGTTGGTGCCTCGCCTCGGCGCTTTCAGCATCCAAAAGAGCTTGTTTCCTTTGTTCTTGTGCCTTTTGGGCAACTGTCAGCGCATCGTCTCTCTCGCGGCGTAGTCGCTCATCGGAGCGCAGGCGGTCAGCTCTACTATGCCATAAGGGACATCCCAAAAGACCTTCAGAAGAAATTTGGCCAGCGGCGTTTTCTAAAGAGCACGGGCGCTGGTGATCTTGAACAAGCCAAGCGGATTGCGGCGGGTTTCGATCTCGTTTGGCTTGAGAGGATCGAAAACGCGAGGAGAGGCCCAGGGAGAAATCCGTCACGCGAGGAGCGGGAGGCCCGAGTGCGACGCAGGGCTGAATTCTGGCGAGAACGGATCCGTAATGCCGTGCCCACTTCGCGTGAGATCGTTATTGCACAGATGAAGGAGGAGGCGAGCGAAGAGCGCAACCCCTACGATCTTGACGACCCCGAGGGGATCCGCCTTGGTGAGCTCTTCGTTGATATCGCGATGGGCGAGTATATCCCGCTGCACGATCACATTGAGGCCTTCCTGAGAGAAAAGGCAAAGTCAGCAAAGCCGAAAACGATTGAACTGTATCGAACCAGTTTGCAGCGATTTGCCGACTTCTTCGAAACCTCCTCGGATGTGACCATCGACTTCGTACGGCGCTGGGTTCAGATGCTGCGGGAAGAGAACGTTGCCGACAACACCTTGCAGCGCATGTTTTCCGCTGTGCGAGGATATTGGCGTTATCTTCAGGACGAGGGCATAATGCGCGCGAGCGAGGATCCTTTCGCGGGCGTGCTGCGTGTGTCTGAACGGGGACGAAATCGACCCGGAAAGGCGAAGCACTATCGGCCTTTCGAGACATCGGACGTCGTAAGGCTGTTGCGCGCCGCTGAAGAGAGGCGAGATGAGCAGCTTGCCAACTTGATCCAACTGGGAATGTGGACAGGATGCAGAATCGAAAGTCTTTGCTCGCTGCGCGTCGAGGATGTGACTGATCGATCTCTCAAAGTGAACGACAAAACCGAAGCGGGGGAGCGTGAGGTGCCGATCCACCCGGCACTCTATCCGCTCATCACCCGGCTTTGTGCAGAAAGTCAGGATGGCTATGTGCTTGGCGGGCTAACTAAGGACAAGTTCGGCAACCCAATCTCCGCTTTGGGAGGTTATGACTCCGCAAATCGTCAGCATATTTTCCATCGGATCGTGCAGAAAACAGTCGTTGCGCTCGGGGAGGTGTCCCTTGCGAGATCGACGTTCCCCGCCCTCGGGGCGTGATCTCTGCCTATGTCGCGCCAATCCTAATGATCGACTCGGTACTGCGGGTATTTTGGGCTGAGTGATGCGACGGTGGCCCTCTCATTACTCGAACCGCTCTCGTCGCGAACTAGCTTGGCAAGCGGCTATAAGTGATGGGCGATAACCTGAAAACGTGTGGTGATAACGTGTGGTGATCTACGAAATGGAGGCTCGCTAACCCATTGACGAATAAGGTATAATTTTCATGAGTGGAGGATGGCGGAGACGAAGGGATTCGAACCCTCGAGACGGTTTCCCGCCTGCACCCTTAGCAGGGGTGTGCCTTCGACCACTCGGCCACGTCTCCGTCGCCCCGTATATGCGGCTCGGGCGGGTAGAACAAGAGCCTTTTTCTGTGGCTGGAGGCCGCAGCGAAAAGGATGCGTTTTCCGCGCTCTATCTTGCGCGCGACAAAGGCGAGACGCTTCGCACGCCCTGACCTTGGTAACCAACACCCCCTGCCCCGGCGCGCAAAGCGATCCGCCCCCATTGGGGCGCGCTCAATGGCATGGCATCCCCTGCCCGTCTTGCTCAAAAAGCCACCATCCCCGCCGCTGCGCAGGATTTCGCGCCTTGCGGGGTTGGCAAGGGCGGCTTGGCTGGCTAGGGAGGGCCGAACCGTCCCGGCGGGGCGCCTGCGCCCCTGCGCCGGATGCCCGCCAACTGACCACCGAACGCAAACCCCACCCCACCGGCCCGCGCCCGATCCGCGCCCTCCGGTCGTCGAAGAGGTTTTCCATGCTGTCCCTTTCTGCCTATCGCGCCCAATGGCTGGGCAATATCCGCGGCGATGTGCTTTCCGGCCTTGTTGTGGCGCTAGCCCTGATCCCGGAAGCCATCGCCTTTTCCATCATCGCAGGCGTTGACCCGAAGGTGGGCCTTTACGCCAGCTTCTCGATTGCGGTGATCACGGCGATCACCGGCGGGCGGCCGGGGATGATTTCGGCGGCAACAGCCGCAACGGCGGTCTTGATGGTGACGCTGGTGCGCGATTACGGGCTGCAATATTTGCTGGCTGCCACGGTGCTAGCGGGGCTGATCCAGATTGGCGCCGGGGTGATCAAACTCGGCCGGGTGATGCGCTTTGTCTCGCGCTCGGTGATGACGGGCTTTGTGAATGCGCTCGCTATTTTGATCTTCATGGCGCAATTGCCTGAACTGGACCCGCGTCAGGTGACCTGGATGACCTATGCGCTGGTCGCGGCAGGGCTTGGGATCATTTATCTTTTCCCGCTCATCACCCGCGCGGTCCCCTCGCCGCTTGTGACGATCATCGTGCTGACCGCGCTCACCATCTTCTTTGGCTGGGATGTGCGCACGGTGTCCGACATGGGCGCGCTGCCCGATACGCTGCCGGTCTTCTTGATCCCGGACATTCCGCTCACTTTTGAGACGCTACAAATCATCTTCCCCTATTCGGTCGCCGTGGCCGTGGTGGGGCTTTTGGAAAGCCTGATGACGCAGCAAATCGTTGATGACCTGACCGACACCAATTCGGACCGGAACCAAGAATGCATCGGCCAAGGTCTGGCCAATGCGGCCACCGGCTTTATTGGCGGCATGGCGGGCTGTGCGATGATCGGCCAGTCAATGATCAACGTGAAATCGGGCGGGCGGGGGCGGCTTTCGACCTTTACCGCCGGGGTGATGCTTTTGTTCTTCTGCGTGGTTTTGGGCGATTGGGTCGGGCGTATCCCGATGCCGGCGCTGGTGGCCATTATGATCATGGTCTCGATCGGGACGTTCTCTTGGTCGTCAATGAAGGCATTGCGCAGCCACCCGACCTCAAGCTCCATCGTGATGCTCGCCACCGTTGCGGCAGTGGTTTGGACCCATAACCTTGCCATTGGTGTGGTGCTGGGCGTGCTGCTTTCAGGCATTTTCTTTGCCGCCAAAATCGCCCAACTCTTCCGCGTCACATCGACGCTTTCCGCCGATGGCCGCGCGCGCACCTACCGCATTGAGGGGCAGCTTTTCTTCGCCAGTGTCGAAGATTTCATGCGCGCCTTCGACTTCCGGGAAGCGCTTGAACACGTCACCATCGACGTGAGCCACGCCCATATCTGGGACATTTCGTCCGTTGCCGCGCTCGACATGGCCGTGTTGAAGTTCCGCCGCGATGGCGCCACGGTTGAGATCGTCGGTATGAACGAAGCGTCCGAGACCATCGTGGACAAACTGGCGCTGCATGACAAACCGGATGCGCTTGATAAGCTGAATGCGCATTGAGGCGGAGGAAAGACCCATGACCGACACGATCATCGCCTTCGTCGACGGCTCGATCTATTCGCATAGCCTGTGTGAATACGCCGCCTGGATCGCCAAGCGCACCGGCACCGCCATTGACCTTGTGCATGTGCTGGGCCCGCGTGAGGCTTCTGCGCCTTCAGACTATTCCGGATCGATCAAGCTGGGCGCGCGCACCGCGCTGATGGAAGAGCTTGCCAGCCTTGATGAGCAACGCGCCAAGCTGGTGGCGCATCGAGGCCGCGCCATTTTGGATGACGCCACCACCGTGATCCGCGAAGCAGGCGTTGAGGCCGTGACGCCGCATTTGCGCCATGGCGAGATTGCCGAAACCGTGGGCGAACAAGATCTGGCCGCCACGATGGTGCTGATCGGCAAGCGCGGCGAAACCGCCGAAAAGCCCGACCGTGCTTTGGGCCAAAACCTTGAGCGGATCGTGCGCGCGAGCCACCGCCCGGTGTTTGTGGCCGCGCGGGCCTTCAAACCCGTCGAGCGCGTGCTGGTCGCGTGGGATGGCGGCCCCTCGGCGATGCGGGCCGTGGATTTTATGGCGCGCAGCCCGCTCTTTGCCGGGCTTTCGGTGCGGCTTGTCACCATTGGCAACAACACCCCCGAAGCGCGCCGCAGCCTTGACGATGCCGCCGCCCTTTTGGGCGCGGCCAGCATCAAGGCCACGGCAGAGGTGATCCCCGGCCAACCCGCTGCCGTGCTCGGCCGGATCGAGGAGGAAGAGGGCTTCGATCTTTTGGTGATGGGCGCATATGGCCATTCGCGCATCCGCACGATGATTGTGGGCTCCACCACCTCAGAGATGATCCGCACCTGCCACAGCCCGGTGCTTTTGGTGCGCTAAAGAGTGCGGGCGGGGCCCCTGCCCTGCCCCTCTTGCTTGAACCCGCAAGCGCATTTTCCCATATAGGCGCTGTGTCCACGGGCTAACAAAAAGGAAACCCAGTGCAGAAGATGGACCTGCCCGAGCGCGCAGATTGGCGCGCCAAGGCCGAGGAACAAGGCTTCACCTTTGCCGATATGCATGGCGAGCCCTATTGGGAAGAAAGCTCCGCCTATTGCTTCACCCTGCGTGAGATCGAAGACAAGATCGAAGATCCGGCGACCGAACTGCATGGCATGTGCCTGCAAGCGGTCGATCATGTGCTGCAAAGCGAAGAACTGCTCGACAAGCTCGCCATCCCCGAAGCGCATCGCGATTACATTGCCGAAAGCTGGCGCGCGGGAGAACCCTCGCTTTATGGCCGGTTTGACCTTGCCTATGACGGAGAAGGCCCGGCCAAGCTATTGGAATATAACGCTGATACGCCGACTTCGCTTTACGAAACGGCGGCCTTCCAGTGGCAATGGCTTGAAGATCAGATCGCCGCAGGCGTGCTGCAAGAGGGCGATGATCAGTTCAACGGCCTGCATGAGGCTCTGGTCGCCCGCTTTGCGGATCTGTTTGAGCCCGGCACCGAACTCCATTTCACCGCCATTTCCGGCGCGCCCGAGGATTACGCCACCGTCGAGGCGCTGGGGTGGGCCGCGCGCGAGGCGGGGATGGGCGCGCATTACACCGATCTGGAAAAGATCGCGCTCAGCACCGAAGGCCAGTTCTTGGATGACCAAGACCGGGTGATTGGCACGCTTTTCAAGCTTTACCCATGGGAAGACCTGCTGCGCGATGAGTTTGCCCAAAACCTCACCAGCGCGGGCTGTTTGATGATTGAGCCGCCGTGGAAGGCGATCTTGTCAAACAAAGGCATCCTGCCGGTGCTATGGGAAATGTTCGAGGGGCATAAGAACCTTCTGCCCGCGTTTTTCGAGCAAGACATCGCCCCGATGCTGGATGGTACCGGCAACCTGCCGCCCAAACTCGCCGCCCGCTTTGCCCGCGCGGCCAAGGCGCTTGAGGTTGGTCATGTGACAAAGCCGCTGTTCTCGCGCGAAGGCGCCTCGATCGCCATTCACCCCGGCGAGGACGCGCCAGAAATTTCCGCCGATACGAGCTACGACCAGCACCCCAAGATCGTGCAAGCCTATCAGCCGCTTCCGGTAATGGGTGGCTTCCGCCCCGTTTTGGGCGCGTGGATCGTGGGCGAGACCTGCTGCGCGCTTGGTATTCGGGAAGACCGTAGCCGGATCACGCAGGATCTGTCCCGCTTCAAACCCCATTTCATCCGCGACTGACCCCGGAGACCCAAATGTCCAAACGTTCCACCTCTGTCGCCCTGTTTTTGGTTGGTGCCACAGCCTTTGCGCTGGCGGGCTGCCGCGAAGAAACCGTTGATGCGCAAGCCTTCCCCGACCTGCAAAGCTGCCTGGATGCCACCGGGTCGGGCAGCCTGTTTTCTGCAGATGATTGCCGCCAAGGCTTTGAAGAGGCGCAGGCGCTCAATGCCGAAACCGCGCCGCGCTATGACAGCCTAGAGGTCTGCGAGGCGCAATATGGCGAAGGCAATTGCGGCAGCGAGCAGCAGGTGACGGGCGGCAGCGGCATGGGCAGCATCTTCATGCCGCTTTTGGCGGGGTACCTGATGGGCAATATGCTGGGCGGTGGGCGTGGTCTTGGCGCGCAACCGCTGCATCGCACCGCCGATGGCCGCTTCGCCACCCCCGCAGGCACCACCTATGCCAATAACACCGGCAAAGGCAAAGTCGGCGCGGGCGCCTTCACCAAAGCGCCGACCACGGTGGGCAAACCGCCGCTGACCAAAGCCACGGCAGCGCAACGCGGTGGGTTTGGGTCTTCGGCCACCCGCTCCACAAGCGGCGTGCGCTCGATGGGCGGGTAAACGACGGGCGGCGAAACCGCTTAGCTTGCCAAAAGCGACTGCGCGGCGGCCCGCGCCGCGTCGGTCACCTCGGCCCCGGAAATCATCCGGGCGATCTCATCCACCCGCGCCTCGGGCGCAAGTGGCACCACGCGCGAGGTGGTCATGCCATCGGCCACAGATTTTGCCACTTGGAAATGCTGCGCGCCGCGTGCGGCCACTTGCGGCGAATGAGTGACCACAAGCACCTGCGCGCCTTCCGATAGCTTTGCCAAACGCCGCCCAACGGCATCAGCCGTGGCCCCGCCCACGCCCCGGTCAATCTCGTCAAAGATCAAGACCAGCGCATCCGCGCCTTTGGCGAGCACCACCTTCAGCGCCAGCAAGAAGCGCGACAGCTCCCCGCCCGAGGCGATTTTATCAAGCGGCCCCGCAGGCGCGCCGGGGTTCGTCGCAACGGTAAAAGCCACGGCATCGCTGCCCTCTGGCCCCGGCTCGCCCGCACCGATCAGCGTGGCGAAAACCGCGCGTTCCAGTTTCAGCGGTGCAAGCTCTGCCGCCATCGCCGCATCAAGCCTGCCGGCCGCCGCGTGGCGCGCCTTTGACAATTCCGCCGCGGCGGCCTGATAGCGCGCTTGCGCTTGCGCAACCTCGGCCTCGAGCGTGGCGATCCCCTCTTCGCCCGCATCAAGTGCGGCAAGCCGGTCTGACAATTTCTGCGTCAAATCGGCCAATTCATCGGGCTGCACCCCATGTTTGCGCGCCGCAGCCCGCAAGGCAAACAGCCGCTCTTCACAGGCTTCAAGCGCGCGCGGGTCAAAAGACATCGCCTCAAGCGCAGCCTCCACCCCTGCCGAGGCCTCGCCCAGTTCAATCAAAGCGCGTTCAAGCGCCGCCAAAGGCGCATCCAACTGCCCCTCCGCGCGATCTGCCGCTCCTTGCAGCCAGCGATCAGCGTCGCGCATCGCGCCTTCGGCCCCTTCAAGGCCCAGCATTTGCGCTGCCCGTGCCACATCAGAACGGATCTTTTCCGCCGCCTGCATGACGCGGCGCTGCGTATCAAGCCGATCTTCCTCACCGGGTTCGGGAGCGAGCTTTTCCAACTCCGCCACCGCATGGCGCAGAAAATCCTCTTCGCCCTTCACCGCCGCGAGCGCCGCTTGCGCCGCCGAAAGCCGCTTGGCCGCTGCCGCGCGCGCCGCCCAAGCCGACCGGGTCGCCGCCAAAAGGCCGTCATGCCCCGCAAATAGATCAAGCGCCGCGCGGTGACCGCGTGCGTTCAACAGCCCACCATCATCTTGCTGGCCGTGCAATTCCACCAAGGTGGCCGAAACGCTGCGCAACACATCGCCCGAGGCACGACGGTCGTTGATATAAGCGGTTTTGCGCCCGTCTGCGCTGTTCACCCGGCGCAAGATCAGCTCATCCGACACCGGCAAACCCGCCGCGGCCAAAACCCCGCGCGCAGGATGATCGGCGGGCAGATCAAAAACCGCCACCACCTCGCCCTGCGACGCGCCTTTGCGCACCAGTTCCGCGCGCCCGCGCCAGCCAAGCACAAAGCCCAAGCAATCGAGCAAGATCGACTTGCCGGCCCCGGTCTCGCCGGTCAGCACATTGAGACCCGGCGCGAAATCGAGCTCCAGCCGATCAATCAGTAACATGTCTCGAATATCGAGCGTGCGCAGCATCTTGGCCCCCGGATGCGCCCCGACCCCGGTTACCCGGTCAGAGCCACTCGCCCTTGATGACCTGACGATAAATCGTCGACAGCCAGCTTGTGCCCTTGGCTTCCGGCTCAAGACCCTGCTTTTGCAGACGCTTATAGGCGTCTTCATAGAAGGGCGAGGATTGGAAGTTATGGCCAAGAATCGCCCCGGCGGTCTGCGCCTCATCGGTCAGGCCAAGCGAAAGATAGGCCTCCACCAGGCGCATCAGCGCCTCGGGCGTTTGCGTCGTGGTCTGATATTGCTCCACCACCACGCGGAAGCGGTTGATCGCGGCGGTATAATGCCCCTTCTTCAGATAGAAGCGGCCGATTTCCATTTCCTTCGAGGCCAGATGGTCGAAGGCAAGGTCGAACTTGAGCGCGGCCGAGCGGGCATAATCGCTATTGGGATATTCCTCGATCACGGCGCGCAAAGCTTGCAGCGCTTGGAAGGTCAGACCTTGGTCGCGGCCCACCTCGTCGATCTGGTCATAATACGAAAGCGCGAGCAAATATTTGGCATATGCGGCATCTTCCGAACCCGGATATGTGTCCAAATAGCGCTGCGCCGAAGCGCGCGCATCTTCGTATTTCTTGGCTTTATGCTGGGCAAAGGCCTGCATGATCAGCGCGCGTTTGGCGTATTCCGAATAGGGATAAAGCCGTTCCACCTCAGAGAAATAGCGCAAAGCTTCCACCGGGCGGCGCGGGTTGCCAACCTCAAGCTCATATTCGCCGCGCTTGTAAATCTCTTCTGCGGTGAAGTTCTCCAGCGGTGGTTCTTTATTCGAGCTGCCACACGCGGCCAGCGTCGCAACCAACACCAGACTTCCGACCCGAAGCGCCGCCGTTCTGCCCAGTGCCATGCCCTGCCTCTTCCCGTTCTGCCGCCGGATTCGCTCCGGCACATCGCTTTTGGCCCCAAACGGGGCGCTGTCCTGCTCGTCCTAGCACAGAAAAATCGGCTGCGCAAAACGCCTTTCGCACCTGAGACGACGGGTTTTCTTAACCGTGACCACTACGGGGCACACATAATGCAGAAGGCCCCGAAGGGCCCACCGCAAGATCAAGATTATCGAAAGATCAGCGCGCCGCAACCGCTGCCGGGCGCATAACGCCCGCACCGGGCAAACGATGCACCTGCTCCAACGAGCAGGTTTCCCGCCGCCACGCCGTCGGATCGGCAAAAAGCGCCCGCAAAAGCTTGTTGGTCAGCGCATGGCCCGCACGCGAGCCAACATAGCGCGCCATCAAAGGCGCACCGGCGAGCGCAAGGTCACCCATCGCATCAAGCATCTTGTGACGCACGGCTTCATCGGCGTGGCGCAGGCCACCGGGGCTCAGCACTTTTTCGCCATCAACAACCACGGCGTTTTCATAGGTGCCGCCAAGGGCCAGACCATTGGCGCGCATGAAATCCACATCCGCCTGACGGCAGAACGTGCGGCTGTCCATCAATTCGCGCACGAACGCGCCATTCGACATGGTGAGCCGTTTTTCCTGACGCCCAATCGCGGCATCGGTGAAATCAATCGCGAAGTCGATTTCCAGTGTATTCGCGGGTTCCAACCGCGCCACGGCCTCCCCGTCACGCACTTCCACGGCCTTGAGCACACGGATCGCGGTCAGCGGTGCCGACAGCGTGCGCAAACCAGCGCGGCGGATTTTCGCCACGAAAGGCGCCGAAGAGCCATCAACGATTGGCACCTCCGGCCCGTCAATCTCGATCAGAACATTGGCGATGCCCAGCCCCGCCAACGCCGCCATGATATGTTCGATGGTCGAAACTGAGACGCCCTCGTCATTTTCGATCAGCGTGCACAGTTTCGACGGCGTCACACGGTTCCACAGCGCGTCGATACGCGGGTTCACGCCGCGCACATCGGTGCGGCGGAAGATAATGCCGTGATCAGCGGTCGCCGGATGCAGCACCATGCGCACGGGTTCCCCCGAATGCAGGCCAACACCCTCAAAGGCGACGGATTTCGCAAGCGTAGTCTGCACGATCATGCGACCTTTCATTCCCTTCACTCCGAACCCTCCGACAGGGAGCAGAGTTCCCATGCTCAGTTAAAAGCAGGTCGCACACATAACAATTCACCTTTTGCAACAAACTGAAATATAGACGGGTCGGTTTGGCAGAACCCTGCCGAAAGCACCCTAAGCGCATGATTTAAAAATGAAAAAGGCCGGGTCTCCCCGGCCTTGATGCGACATTTCGTGATGCGTCAATTTGCCTGACGGCGCAGGAAAGCCGGAATTTCGATCCGATCTTGATCGGTTTCGGCTTCTTCCTCGTAAGCTTGGTGCTGCGGTGCGGCAGGCATGGTGCGCTGAGTCGCAGCCGCGCCCTCACCCGCATGACCCGTCATGCGATTAATCAAGGAGTTAATCCCAAAGCGGCCCTTCTCGGCGCCTTGCTGCGGCGCGGCACCACGGCTGGCTGCCATCGGCTGCTGACCTTGCGCCGGGCGCTGATAGCCACCAGCGGCGGGCACTTTGTTGACAGCGGCTTGCAACCGGGCCAGCGCCTCGGGCGAGGGTTGGCCGGGTGCGCGCGGACGCGGTGCCACGAAGCTGGCTTCTTCATCATAGGCCGGGGCTTCGGTCGCATATTGTTGCGCCGGACGCGATTGATAGGCCGGCGGCGGCAACTCGTCTTCGACGGCAGGCTGCGGCGCGGGGCGCGGTTGCGCCACAGGCTGCGGCGCCTGCGCGGCGGGCTGCGGACGCATCGGTTGCTGCGCGGGTTGCATCGGCTGCGCCGGCGGCTGGTAGGCGGCGGGCGCTTCCGTCGGCGCTTCGAACAGCGTGCGATCATAGCCCTGCGCGGCTTCGGGCTGCGCGGCGGGCTGGCTCGCAATCGGCTGCGCCGAGGTCACTTGCAGCGTCGGCTTCGCCGGTTCCGGCGCGGGCGTCGGTTTCAGCGGCTCGGCCATCGAACGGCGCGGCACCGGGATTTCGTTCGTCACGGGCGCGGCGTCGATCCCGGTGGCCACCACCGAAACACGCATGCCGCCTTCCATATCGGGATCGAGCGTCGAGCCGACGATGATATTCGCATCCGGGTCCACTTCTTCGCGGATCCGGTTCGCGGCTTCATCAAGTTCAAACAGCGTCAGATCATAGCCGCCGGTGATGTTGATCAGCACACCTTTGGCGCCTTTGAGGCTGATTTCATCCAAGAGCGGGTTCGAGATCGCCTTCTCAGCGGCAACCACGGCGCGGTCGTCGCCCGTGCCCTCGCCCGTGCCCATCATGGCTTTGCCCATCTCGTCCATCACCGCGCGAACATCGGCGAAGTCGAGGTTGATCAGGCCGGGACGGACCATCAGGTCGGTGACCCCTTTGACGCCTTGGTAAAGCACGTCATCGGCCAGCGCGAAAGCTTCGGTGAAGGTGGTCTTTTCATTCGCCAGACGGAACAGGTTCTGGTTCGGAATGATGATCAGCGTATCAACGACCTTTTGCAGCGCCTCGATGCCAGCTTCCGCCTGACGCATGCGTTTGGGGCCTTCGAATTGGAACGGCTTCGTCACCACGCCAACGGTCAGAACACCAAGCTCGCGCGCGGCTTGCGCGATGATCGGCGCCGCCCCCGTGCCAGTGCCGCCGCCCATACCCGCGGTGATGAAGCACATATGCGCGCCCACAAGGTGATCGACGATTTCTTCGATCGTCTCTTCGGCAGCACTCGCCCCAACGCTCGGCCGGGCGCCAGCGCCAAGACCTTCGGTCGCTTTCACGCCCATCTGGATGCGCGCACGCGATTTCGATTGTTGCAGGGCCTGCGCATCGGTATTGGCCACGACGAACTCAACGCCCTCAAGCGCTTTCTCGATCATGTTGTTGACGGCGTTACCGCCTGCCCCACCAACACCGAACACGGTGATCCGCGGCTTGAGGTCTTCGTGCTCTGACATGCTCAGATTCAAGGTCATAGGAGTCCGCCTGTGTGTTCGCACGGCCTTGTGTCGGCCGACTGTCCCCGAAATTAGAAGAATACTACCGATGATTCCGGGTTACGTCACCCGAAAAACATCAGTTTTCCACAAAATATGGCAGTCTAAATGCCGCTCTTGGCGGTATTTCGCGCATACGCCATCATCTGGGGGAATCGAATCCGCCTTCCCCTTGTGGTTGTCTTACCAATTATCGCGGAACCAACGCACCGCGCGCCGGAAAGAGCGCCCGCCCATTCGTTCCACGGGAATCTCGAAATCCCACCACTCGTCTTGCGGGCAAGCGGCGAAAAGCGCGAGCCCAACCATCGCCGAGAAACCGGGACCCCGCGCTGCCTCGGGCATGCCTTGCACCCGCATGGGGCGGCCTAGGCGCACGTTCTGCCCCAAAATCTTCGCTGCCAGCATATCAAGGCCCGGAATTTGGCTCGCGCCCCCGGTCAGCACAATCTGCTGGCTCGGCAGATAGTCGAAGCCTGCCGCATCAAGCCGCGCCCGCACCTCTTCCAGAATTTCCTCTACGCGCGGACGCATGATGCCAATCAACTCGGTGCGGCTCACGGTGCGACGGTCTTTTTCCCAATCGCCGGAATTGGCGGAAAGCTCGATCATCTCGCGGTCATCCATGCCGGTGGCATAAACCCCGCCGTGGAAGGTCTTGATCCGCTCCGCCATCGCCATCGGCACTTGTAGCCCCGCCGCGATGTCACGCGTGACGGTATCGCCGCCCATCCGCACCGCATCGGCAAAAATCATATGCTTCTTGAGGAAGATCGACACACCCGTGGCACCGCCGCCCATATCAATGCAGGCCGCGCCCAGCTCTTGCTCATCCTCAACCAAAGCCGAAAGCCCGGCGACATAGGCCGAAGAGGCGATCCCCGCCAATTCCAGATCACAACGCCGGATACAGTAGATGATGTTCTGCACCGCCGCCGCATCAACCGTCAGCATATGCATATCGGTCGCGAGCACGCCGCCCACATGGCCACGCGGATCGCCTAAACCCGAGCGGTGATCGAGCGCGAAATTGACCGGATGCGCATGCAACACCTCGCGCCCCATCCCAATATCGGGCAGGTCACAGGCAGCAAGCACACGCGCCACATCTTGTTCATCGACATGGCTGCCTGCCACCTCGACCTCGCCCGCCAGCCCATATGAGCGCGGATCGCCCCCGGCAAAACAGGCAATCACATGGTCCACGCGGGTATTGGCCATTTTCTGCGCCGCCTGCACGACGGTACGAATGGCGCGTTCGGTCTCGACCATCGCGTCGATCTCGCCAAAGCGGACGCCCTGCGAGCAGATGGTTTTCGCCCCCACAACCCGCATCGCAGATTGCCGATAAAGCGGGATCACCGTGTCATTGGCGGGCTCTGGCGGATCGAAGCGCAGCACCAAGCAAGACACTTTCGAAGTGCCAATATCCAAAAGCGCGATCACGCCGCGGCTCATGGCGGCGGTGCGCATCGTCCGCATGGCGCGTTGAGTCCGGTGAAACTCAGTCATGGGAGGCCTTTGCTGGGGTGAGGCCCTTGATCTCATGGAGCGCGGTCAAAGCCGCTTCGCTCAGCCGGATCGTCGGGCGGGTTTCATTACGTAAATCAAGCCGGGTAAAATCGCGGCTCAGCAGGTCTTCAACGGAATCGAGCGCCAGCGTGCGTTGCACGGCGCGCACGGGATTTTCTTCGGGCAACAGGATGCGCTGATCACGGTCAAGCACCAAGTCCCAGCGCCGCTCGCCCACCCGCACAAGGCCGCGCGCACGCGGCAAAATCGGCTTGGCAGCGGCCAAAATGGCCAAAGCTTCGGGCACGGCTTTATCGGCGCCATAGCCCGCAATCAGCGGCAAATCGGGGCGCGCATCGCGGCGCGTCAGGGAAGCGGTGCGATGCCCGGTGGTATCCAGCATCTCAATTCCCGTCGCGGTGCGCCACAAAATCACCGGCACCCGCTCGGTCACCCGCACCTCCAGCGCGCCGCCCGATTGCACCATAAGCGCCACATTTTCCACCGCATCTAGACGGCGAATTGCAGCGCGATAAGCATCCAGATCAATCGCAAAGCGCGAGGCAGGCAGACCCACCGGCAAAAGCGCACGCACGGCGTCTTCCACCTCAGCCGATGCGCCATCGACGGTCAGTTCAGAAATCCGAAACTCGGGGCGGTTTTGGATTTGCGCCTTCACGATCTCATAGCGCTCCACAAGATCGGCGCGGCGCCCGGAATCCCCAAGCCAAAGCCCCAACCCCAGCGTGACACAAAAAACCGGCACGCCGATCCGGGTCACAAGCCGCACAAACGGGGTGAGCCACAGCCGCTCCAGCCGGAACGCGAGGCGCGAAGGCGCGGCACGGCGCATTTTCGGTGCCTTTTGTTGCGGCGCCGCCATTTGCACATGGCTGCGCGGCCCAACAGCGGGCGCACGCGGGTATCGCGGATCAGCGCTCAGCGGTCGCATGAGGCATCCTCCACAATCCAGCGGCAGAGTGCTGGAAAATCCATCCCCTCAGCGGCGGCCTGCTCGGGCACGAGTGAGGTGGGCGTCATCCCCGGCTGGGTATTGGTTTCAAGCAAAATCAGCCCGTCGCGCCCGCGCGTCTCGTCCCAACGAAAATCGGTGCGGCTGACGCCTTTGCAACCAAGCGCCTTGTGCGCGCGCAAAGCGTAATCGCGGCAGGCTTCGCGAATATCATCGGGCAGCTCTGCCGGGCAGATGTGGCGCGACCCGCCTGCGGTGTATTTCGCGGCGTAATCATACCAACCCGTGGTGATGATCTCAGTGACGCAAAGCGCGCGGTCGCCCAGCACAGTACAGGTCAGTTCGCGGCCCGGCGCGTAGGTTTCGACCATCACCACTTCCGGCATGGCGTCATCAAGCACCGGCGGCGCATTCGCGCCTTCCATCACCAGATAAACGCCGACCGAGGAGCCTTCGTTATTCGGTTTCACCACATAAGGCACGGGCAACACATGCGCGGCAGCCACTTCTGCTTTGGTCGCCAAGCGGCTTTCGACCACCGGCAGACCCGCTGCCTTATACGCCTCTTTCGCGCGGATTTTGTCCATCGCAAGGGCCGAAGCCAAAACGCCCGAATGGGTGTAGGGCAAGCGCAGCCATTCCAAGAGACCCTGCACGCAGCCATCTTCACCAAAGCGGCCATGGAGCGCATTGAACACGACATCAGGCGCGGCCTTTTGCAACCGCGCCGCGAGGTCCGCCCCCGCATCAATCTCAACTGTGTCGTATCCCGCCGCTTGCAACGCCTTGGCGCATTCGCGCCCGGACGACAAAGACACCTCGCGCTCAGCCGAGGGTCCGCCCATTAGTACCGCCACAAGGGGGGCTGTCCTGCTCGACATACCCGCCACTTTCGCCTCTGCCGGGGTTGTCCCCGTGCGTTCCGGGACTATCCCGGTCTTTTTGTTTGCGCATGGGCTGCCCCATGCATCTTGTTATAGTTGCGTGTCGCGCCTCAATATTCGCCGATACGCATGATTTCCCATTCTAACGAAATTCCCTGCGTCTGCAAAACCTTTTTGCGGACTTCTTCGCCCAATTGCTCAAGATCATGCGCCGTGGCCCCGCCCGCGTTGATCAAGAAATTGGAGTGCTTTTCGCTCATTTGCGCGCCGCCCAAAGTTGCACCGCGCATTCCGGCTTTGTCGATCACCGCCCAAGCCTTCAACTCATGCGTGTCATCGGCCCGGCCCGTAGAAGACGCGCCCGACGGATTGCGGAAGGTCGAGCCCGCGGAACGTTCCTTGGTGGGCTGGCTCGCGTCGCGTTTGGCGATTTGATCCGCCATTCGCGCCTCCAACGCCTCCGGTTCCCCCTCCGCGGCGCGGAAGGTGGCAGAAACAATCACCGCGCCCTCGGGCAAGTGCGAGGAACGATAGGCCAAATTGAGCGCCTCGGCGGGCAGCGTTTGCACCTCGCCCGCACGGGTGATGATGCGCAGCGAAATCAGGTGATCGGCCACATAGGAACCATAACAGCCCGCATTCATCTTTACCGCGCCGCCAATGCTGCCCGGAATGGTGCGCAAAAAGGTGAGGTCACGCCCCGCCTGCGCGGCTTTGCGCGCCACATGGGCATCAAGCGCCGCCGCGCCTGCGGTGACGGTCTCGCCCGCAACGTCAATGCCGTTGAAGCCCCGCCCCAACCGGATCACCACCGCGCGAATGCCACCATCGCGCACGATCAGGTTTGACCCCACGCCCATCGGGAACACCGCCACATCTGCGGGCAGTGCCTTCAAAAACGCGGCAAGGTCATCTTCATCGGCGGGTTGAAAGAACCAATCCGCAGGCCCGCCCACGCGCAACCACGTCAGATCGGCAAGCGAGCGTTGCGGCGTCAGCACGCCACGCGGGGTATAAGAAAGGCTGTCCATAAGCCTGCCCTAGCGCGGCGCGGCCAATGGGGCAAGGGGGCGCTGCCGCTCTGGGCCTTTGGCCCATTCCTCCCTTAGATATTTGGAGCAAGTCGAAGGCAGGCCGTTTTCCCATGCGACTTGCGGAAATCGCCGGGGAAAGCGCCCCCTGCCCCGGTTCACATTTGCGTATCGCGTGCAACTAAATGCGCGCGCCAACCGTTTCACCCATTCAATACGCGCCCAACACAGGAGAATATCATGCGCCTTCCGCTTATGCGCCTGACCGTGGTTTCCGTCTCCATGGCCGTCACCACCGGAGCGGTGATCGTCCTTGGCCTCACGGCTGGCTATCACGACTGGATGCTTTTTGCCGTTGCCGCCGCTTTTGGCTTTGTCGTCGGCGGGGCTTTTGGCTTGATCTTCGCGCGCTGGCTGCGCGAAGCGCAAACGCCGCTGCGCCCCGAAAGCCCGAGCATGGACCCCGAGGCCGCGCGCCGTGCCGTGCGTCCGCAATCGCGCGTGGCTTACCCGCCCGCACCGCAACAAAGCATTGCTTGACGAAAGACTTAGCGCTCGGCCCGGCTCAGGCTTGCAAACAGCCGCCGCACGGGCCAGCGCAACACGCTCAGGCCCCCAGCAAGCACCACAAGCCCCCAGATCGGGCCATTGGTCCAAGTGACCCAGCCCAGAATCGGCACGCCGACAGCAATCAGCCCCCAAGCGGCGGGCCAATGATAGCGTTGCGGCCCCAGCGCGATGACCGAAGCCACCACCACCCAAAGACAGGCGACGGCAAGCGAAAGTGTCATGGCGGCCCCTCCTATCCGAGTTTTGCGGGCAGAGCCTGTGCCCAAGTCGAAATCGTCCCCGCGCCAAGGCAAACCACAATATCACCCGGACGCGCCTGCTCTTTCACGAGCCGCGCGAGGTCTTCTTCGTTGAAAAGCGCGCGGGCGTGTCGGTGACCGTGGCGAATTAGACCCGAGACCAGATCATCGCGGCTCGCCCCCGGGATCGGGTCTTCGCCAGCGGCATAGACATCGGCAATCGCCACCACATCAGCTTCGTTGAAACAGGTGCAGAAATCGTCAAAAAGCGAAGAAAGGCGCGAATAGCGGTGCGGTTGGTGCGCGGCAATCACCCGCGCGCCGGGTGTGCCCGAAACGGCTTGGCGCGCCGCTTTCAACACGGCGGCAATTTCCACCGGGTGGTGGCCGTAGTCGTCAATCACCGTGACGCCGCCCAAAACCTCGCCCACTTTGGTGAAGCGGCGGTTCACCCCGCCAAAGGCGGCCAAAGCTGCGCGGATTTCGTCTTTCTTCATGCCCAGATGGCGCGCCACCGCGATTGCGGCCAAAGCGTTCGAGACGTTGTGATCGCCCGGCATCGGCAGGGTGCACCCCTCGATCATCGCGCCGTCTTCTTCGGATTGCAGCAACACGTCGAAATGCGCATTGCCCTTTTCAAAGCTGAGGTTGACCGCGCGCACATCGGCTTGGGCATTGAAGCCAAAGGTCATCACGCGGCGGTCATTGACCTTGCCCACCAGCGCCTGCACCTCGGGATGATCGGTGCAGCACACCGCCAGCCCGTAAAACGGAATACCCGAGACAAAATCATAAAAGCCTTTGCGCAGGTTCTCGATTGTGCCCCAATGCTCCATATGCTCGGGGTCGATATTGGTCACAATGGCAATGGTCGCGGGCAAGCGGTTGAAAGAGCCATCAGACTCGTCCGCCTCCACCACCATCCATTCGCCTGCGCCCGCACGCGCGTTGGAGCCATAGGCATGGATGATCCCGCCATTGATCACGGTCGGGTCGAAATTGCCCTTATCAAGCAGCGTGGCCACCATCGTCGTGGTGGTGGTTTTGCCATGCGTGCCCGCAACGGCAATGTTGGAACGGAGCCGCATCAGTTCGGCCAGCATTTCCGCGCGGCGCACCACCGGAAGCTGGCGCCTGCGCGCCTCTTCCAATTCCGGGTTGCCCGGTTTGATCGCCGAAGAGATCACGACAACCGCCGCCTCGCCAATATTCTCGGCGCGCTGGCCCTCATAGACAACCGCGCCCAATTCCTCGAGCCGTTGGGTAATTTTGGAGGCTTTCGCATCCGAACCCTGCACCGAAAAGCCCTGCGTCAGCAGCACTTCGGCAATGCCAGACATGCCAATGCCGCCGATACCGACGAAATGGATGGGGCCAAGTTCCCCGGGCAGTTTGGTGGCGTTCATGTCTCGGGTCCTGCAAGCTGTTCGACAAGGGCAACAAGGCGCGCGGTGGCATCGGGGATGCCATAGCTCAGCGACGCTCGCGCCATCTGCCCTGCCCCTTCGGGATTGTCCAGCACCAGTGCGATCTGCTCACGCAAGCTTTCGACGCTCGCGGCGCTTTCGGGCATACGGATCGCCCCGCCCGCTTCGACCAGCCCGCGCGCGTTGGCGGTTTGGTGATCGCCGGCGGCAACAGCATAGGGGATCAAAATCGCAGGCCGCCCGATCACCGAAATATCGGCCACAGACGAGGCCCCAGCGCGCGAGATCACCAGCTGACATTCCGCCAAACGGCGCGGCACATCGGAGAAAAACGGCTCCACCTCGGCATCGATGCCCGCTTCGGCATAGGCACGCGCCACGCGGGCGCCATCTTCGGGCCGCGCCTGATGCGCCACGCGCAAAAGGTGGCGAATGCTCTCGGGCAGGCTCGCAATCGCGGCGGGGACAATATCCGATAAGATCCGCGCGCCTTGGCTGCCGCCAATCACCAAAACCGACATTGGGTAATCGCCGGGCTGGATGTAAGGCGCGGCGGCACGCTCGGCCACCGCTGCGCGCACCGGGTTGCCGGTGTGAATGCCTTGCACGCCTTTGGGCAAATCGGTCGGCCAAGTGCCGCAAGCAAAAGCCTGCACGCGTTTGGCAAAGACCCGGTTCACCTTGCCCATGACGCCGTTTTGTTCATGGATCGCGCGCGGGATGCCGAGCACCGTGGCGGAGGTCAGCGCCGGAATTGTCGGGTAGCCCCCAAAGCCAACCACCACGCGGGGGCGGTCCACCATATTGCGCCAAATTGCGGAAACCACGCCGCCCGCAATACGAAACGGCACCGCCAATTTGGCAAGCGGGCCACCCCGCGCGAACGTGGCAGAGGCCACCTGATCCACCTGCACCACATGCGGAAAGCCGCCCGTATAACGCGCACCGCGCGCATCGGTTGATAGCTTCACCCGCCAGCCCCGGCGCACCATCGCCTCGGCCAGCGCTTGCGCGGGAAACATATGCCCACCGGTGCCCCCGGCGGCGATCAACAAAAGGGGCGGTTTGGCAGCTTTGTCCGACATCATAGCCCCCTCAGCCCTTGGCGCGATTGCCAAGGATGCGGGCAATCTCGTTTTTCGGGCGCGTGCGGGTCAGCGCAAGCAAGAAACCAAGCGCGATGCCGCTGGCAATAACAGACGAGCCACCATAGCTCACAAACGGCAGCGTCATCCCCTTGGCGGGCAAAAGACGCACCGCGACCCCCATATTGATGAAGGCTTGCACGCCAAAGGCACAGGCCAGCCCGGTCCCCGCAATGCGCGCAAACGGGTCACGCTCCAGTGTCATCCGACCGATCGAACGCAGCACCACGGTGGCATAAAGCGCGATGATCAATAGCACGAGGATCAGGCCATATTCTTCTGCCGCCACGGCAATGATAAAATCCGTATGCGCATCGGGCAGCGACCATTTCACCGAGCCTTGGCCCACCCCCACGCCAAAGAAGCCGCCTTCTTGAATGGCGTTGGTCGCATAGCCAATCTGGGTGCGCGGGTCGATATCGGCGCTCAGGAACCCATTGATCCGGCGCGCCACGTGTTCGGACATATTATAGGCGAACACGCCGCCCGCCGCGCTCAGCCCCGCCGCCGCCGCCAAAGGCAAGATCGGCGCCCCCGAAACGAAATACATCACCATCCACGAAAACAGGATCAGCGAGGCTTGGCCAAAGTCGGGTTGCAGCGCCAGCGTGACAACAATCACTGCGGTCAGAATGAAGGAATAAAGCCGACCGGGCGGGCCCGCGACCTCTTGGCCAGCGGCCATAAACCACGCGCCCACAATCACGAAAGCGGGCTTGAGAAATTCAGAGGGCTGCAGCGAGGCAAAGCCAAGCGAGATCCAGCGCACCGCCCCTTTGCCAAAATCGGTGCCAATCACCGGCAGCGCCATCAGCGTGATGAAGGCGCCAATGAAGCCAATCACCCCGATCCGGCGTACTTGTTGCGGGCTCAAAAGCGACAAACCAAGCATCGTCACAAGCCCGATCCCGCCGAAAAACGCTTGTTTTTTCACATAGAAAAACGGCGGCAGGCCGTTCTTTTCGGCCAACGGCACCGAGGCCGCGAGCCCCAAAAGCATGCCAACGCCAAACAGCGCCAGCACAGCCGCAAGGGCCCATTTGTCGATCGTGCGCCACCAACGTGGCAAAACCGCATCCGTGGCCCGCACGGGCACGGTGCCAAAAACCATCTCTGTCATGGCTGAACTGCTCTTGCTGCCTCTGCTCGCCCGGTGTCCGGGTCTTCACGCAACTTTAGACCATGTTGCCCGCGATGCCTAGGGAAAACACCCATGATGGCCCGAGGCAGGGCGCGCGCAAAAGGGTATGAAGAACAATAAGAAAACCGCGCGCGCCGCCCCGTTCCGCCTGCATAAGCGGTTTTCCTTTGCCCGGTGCGATGCCATGCTAGCGCCATCAGGCAAGAGGAGTCGGGCAATGAAAGTGGGCATCGTCGGCGCGGGCATGGTGGGCTCGGCGGCTGGTTTTGCGATTGCGATGCGGGGCGTGGCCTCCGAAGTGGTGTTTGTGGATCGCAACATGGCGCTCGCGCGCGCCCAGCAAGAAGACATCCATCACGCGGTGCCCTTTGCTCAGGGCTGCAAGCTTGGCTCGGGTGATTATGACTGTTTGGAAGGCGCAGGGATTGTGATCTTGGCCGCAGGCGTGGCGCAAAAGCCCGGTGAAAGTCGGCTCAGCCTTTTGTCGCGCAATGCCGAGGTGTTTTCCGACGTGATTTCAAAGGTCCGTCAATATGCGCCGGATGCGATCTTGATCGTGGCCTCGAACCCCGTCGATATCATGACCGAGGTCGCCCAACGCGCCTCTGGCCTGCCGCCGGAACGGGTGATTGGCACCGGCACGCTTTTGGATTCGGCCCGGTTCCGCGCGCTTTTGGCGGGGCATTTGGGCATTGCCGCTCATTCGGTGCATGGTTTCGTGCTGGGCGAGCATGGTGATAGTGAGGTGCTGGCGTGGTCCAGCGCGCGCGTTGGGGCGGAACCCTTGGACCGGATCGCGGTGCAATTGGGCGTGGAGATCACCGAGACCGTGCGCGCGCAAATTGACGAAGGCGTGCGCCGCGCCGCTTACCGGATTATCGAGGGCAAGGGGGCCACGTGGTATGGCATCGGCGCGGGGCTAGCGCGGTTGGTGCTCGCCATTCGCGATGACCAGCGCGCGGTGCTGTCGCTGTCGATCCGCACACCGCAAATTGCCGGGGTGGAGGATGTCTCCGTCAGCCTGCCGCGCGTCGTTGGCGCGGCGGGGGTGATAAACACGCTTGTCCCCTCGCTTGACCCTGATGAATGGGAAGCGCTTCACCGCTCTGCCGCGCTGGTGAAAGACAGCGCCAAAGGGCTCTGGTGAGGGCGGTTTTCACCGCTTTTGCGCGGCTGGGGCTGACGAGTTTCGGCGGCCCCTCGGCACATATTGGCTATTTTCACCGCGCTTTTGTTACGGGGCGCGGCTGGCTTTCTGAGGCGCGCTTTGCCGAAGGTTTGGGGCTGGCGCAGTTTTTGCCGGGCCCCGCCTCGTCGCAACTGGGCCTGTTCATTGGGCTGTCACGCGGCGGGGTGCCCGGCGCTTTGGCGGCATTTGCGGGCTTCACCCTGCCCTCGGCGCTGATCATGGGGCTGGCAGGTGGCTTGGCGCTGCATCTGCCCGAGCGCGGCCCTTTGGCCGGGGCACTCGCGGGGCTGATTTTGGTGGCTTTGGCGATTGTGGCGCAGGCCGTGGTGGGCATGGCGCGCAGCCTGTGCCCCGACACCCCGCGCCGGATCTTGGCAGCGCTGGCGCTGGTCGCGCTTGTTCTTTTTCCCCAAACTGCGGTGCAGATGGCCGTTATTGCGGGGGCCGCCCTGACTGGGGCGCTCCTGCCCCAAGCCACGACGACGGGCGGCGCAACAGAGCCCACCCCACCGCAAAGCTTGGCGCTTGGGTTTGGGCTGAGCGCTTTGTGCCTGTTGCTCGCCCTCCTCCCCCTCGCCCGGCCCTATCTCGCGGCGGGGGCTTTGGTCTTTGGCGGTGGGCATGTGGTCTTGCCGCTTTTGCATGAAAGCTTGGGCGCGACGGTGGGGGACGCCGCCTTCTTCGCCGGATACGGGCTTGCGCAGGCGATGCCGGGGCCGCTTTTCACCTTTGCCACTTACCTTGGCGCGGCGCAGTCGGGGCTTTGGGGCGCGGTGGTCGCCACGCTTGCTATTTTCGCCCCCGGCTTTGCACTTTTGACCCTTGCGCTGCCGCTTTGGGCGCGGCTGCGTCGGTTCGCGCGTTTGCGTGGCGCGGTGGCGGGGGTGAATGCGGCTGTGGTCGGGCTACTTGGGGCCGCTTGGGTCAGCCAGCTTGCCCCGCATGGGGTCGAAAGCCTGCCCGCAGGCGCGATCTCTATACTCTTATTGCTGCTCGTCTTTTTGACCAAGCTGCCGCCCGTGGCGCTGGTGGCCCTTGGCGCAGGGCTTGGGGCGATTTTGCTGCGAGCGGCGCTAGTTTTGACAATCTTCCAAGGGGAAATGTTCGGTCACCGCCACGGGCTGGAACGCGCCATTTTCAAGGCTCCATTCCCCGATCATGCATTTGCCACTGTCCCAAAACCCGTCGATCCACGTGGTTTTCATCAAACGGCTATCAGCACGATGGTAGAGGCGCAGGTAGAGGTTGTTCTCGCCCCCTACCGGCAGATCCAAAATCTGCCCGGTTTTATGATCTACCACGAAGGCGAGCGAACAGCCCGTGCCGCAACCAAATTGCTCCACCACCCAGCTGCCTGCAAAATCTGCCTCTCGCTGCGCGGCATTGCCAAGGCGCGTGCGAAACATCGCATAGTCTTTTTGCGCGCCATTGAAATCGGGCATCTTCGACGTGCCTTGATAGGGCGCGGCGGGGAAGTTGGAGAAGCTTTCGGCCAAAGCCGGCGCTGCCATGAGCGCGCCGAGCATCAGCGCGGTGAAAAGCGGGTGTTTCATAAGCTCTGCCTCAACAATCGATACGGGATATTGCGTCCAGTCTGAAGCAGGGGGCAAAGCTGTCAAGCGCGCAAAGGAGGGGGCGACAAACGCGGGCCGCCCCAATCACAGCTCATTGCTGGCAATCTTCCAGCGGCACATGCCGCGTCGCGGAAATCAGGTGAAAGCCGCGATCATCCAGCACCCATTCGCCAATCATGCACACGCCGGTCATGAAATCGCCCTCGATCCACGTGGTTTTGAGCAGATTGCTATCGGCGCGGTAATAGTAGCGCGCGTTCAGATTGTTTTCGCCACTGATCGGCGCATCCACAATCGCCCCGGTTTTATGGTCGATCACAAAGGCCATCACGCAGCCTGAACCGCAGCCAAGCTCTTCAACCACCCAACGCCCGCCGAAATTGGCCGCGCTATGGGCGGCATCGTTCAGCCGCGTGTGAAAGACCGAGTAAATCTCTGGCGCACCTTGAAAATCTGAATACTGCGGCTTCGCCGTGAACGGCTCTGCCGGGTATTCGTCAAAACTCGCAGCCCCGGCACCACAGGTGCCCAGCGCTAGCGCCGCCGCAGCGGCCCCCAAAATCTGTTTCATGTCCATAGACTCATTTCTTTGGTATGACACAGATTTTCTTTGCCTCGGCGCAGGCACTGTCAAGCGCCGCGCCCGCGGCGAAAAAGCCCTTGGCCCAAAGGTTTACTTGCCAAGCACCGCTTTGCGCCGCGCCAGCGCCGCATCGGCCCACAGATCCGCGCTGCGGTAATAGCCCTCATAAGCAGGTGTGCCCTCCCCCAGCACCACCCAAGGCTGCTTGGTGGAGGTGAAAATATGCGCATCGGGCGGGCAAGCGGCGGGCTCGGCCAGCGTGCCCACGCGCACAAAGGCAATCTTGCGCCCTGCCCCGCCGTAATGGCTAAAGACCGCAACTTGACAGCTTGGGCAGCGCGCCACCTCTTGCCCCTTGCCCGAGGCCGAGGGGGTGAGGATGTAATCGACCGGGCCGGTCACGTCCAACTGATCGGTCTCGATCATGGCATTGACCGCAAAGGCTGATCCGGTTTCGCGTTGGCACCATGTGCAATGGCAGCAATGCACGATCATTGGCGCATCCAACAGCCGATAGCGCAGCGCGCCGCAGGTGCAGCTTCCTTCCATCATCCCCTCCCCAAAGATGTTAATCGGGAAGAGCCTGCACCAGTTGCGTGAAATGGTCACCCCGTTTTTCAAAATTGGGATATTGGTCGAAACTCGCCGCGGCCGGGGCCAAAAGCACGGTATCGCCGGCCTCGGCCTCTGCCGAAGCGCGGGCCACGGCGGTCTCCATCGTTTCGCAAATTTCGTGTTCTAGGGGGGCAAGTTCCAGCGCAAAATCGCGCGCCGAATGGCCGATGAAATAGGCTTTCTTCACCGCGCCGAGGCTGGATTTAAGCGCCGCAACGCCGCCCTCTTTGCCCATTCCGCCGACGATCCAGCGGATGTTCGTGAATGCCTCCAGCGCTTTGGCGGCGCTATCGACATTGGTGGCTTTGCTGTCATTTACAAACCGCACGCCGCGCTTTTCAGCCACGGTTTGGCTGCGATGCGGCAGCCCGCCAAAACTGTGAAAGGCCTCTTCAATCAGCTTCGGCGCCAACCCAAGGCTACGCACCGCCGCATAGGCCGCGCAGGCGTTTTGATGGTTATGTGCGCCGGGCAGCCCGGTGATGGCGCGCAAATCAATCGAGGCCACTTGTCGCCCCTTGCGCCATTCCGCCAAGAAACCTTTGCGCGCGAAAACCGACCAGCCATAATCCCCGAGCTTGCGCGCGGCAGAAACGCGGATCAGGCGATCATCCTCCCGCCCCATCGCGATTTGATTGGCCAGATACACCCCCTCGGGTTCATCCACGCCGATCACCGCGCGATCCGGCCCGCCTTCGGCAAAAAGCCGACGCTTCGCCGCGAAATAGCCGCCCATGCCCGCGTGCCGATCCAGATGATCGGGCGAGAGGTTGGTGAAAACCGCGATATCGGGGGTAAGTGCGCGCGCCAGATCGGTTTGGTAGCTCGACAACTCCAGCACCACCACCTCGCCCTCCACCGCCGGGTCGATATCAAGCACCCCGCGCCCGATATTGCCCGCCATCTGCGTGGGCCGCCCGGCGTGCTGCAAAATATGGTGGATCAGCGCCGTGGTGGTGGATTTGCCGTTTGAGCCCGTCACACAAATCGTGCGCGGGGCGATGTCAAAATCATCCCAAGCCTCAGTCGCCCAAGAGCGGAAGAAAAGGCCGATATCATTGTCCACCGGCACACCCGCCGCCATCGCGGCGGCAATCACCGGATTGGGGCGCGGGTAAAGATGTGGAATACCGGGCGAGGTAATCAGGCACGCAATCCCATCAAACGCGCCTTGGCGGGTAAGGTCAGCACAGGTGAACCCCGCCGCTTCGGCCTTGGCGCGCGCCTCGGGGCTGTCGTCCCACAGAACAGGCTCTGCGCCACCCGCCTTAAGGGCCGCCGCCGCCGCAAGACCAGACCGGCCCAGCCCCAATACCGCGACCTTCGCGCCCTCAAAGCCCTGAACCGGAATCATTTCATGCCCTCGCCGTTGGATTTGGGCCGCGCCCGGCCCCGCCCCCGAGATATTTGAGCCAAGATAAAAGGGAAAGCCCTTCGATACATCCGCCCTCGCACAGACATGGGTCAGGCAAAGAAAAACCCCGCCCCTGACGGATCAGGGCGCGGGGTCGGAAGGTCGGTTGGCACCGGATCAGGCGCGTTTTTTCAGGCTCGGGCCAAGGATGCCGACAAAGCCGAAGACAACGGCCAAGCCGATCACCAGGGGCGTCAGGCCGGGCTGCATCATCGCAAAGATCAGCGCCACAAGGTCAAGCGCCAGAAGGAAGACCCAGATCGCCATGCGCGCACGCTCGGGCGTCATTTTGCGGTCATCGGCGCCCACCATGACGTCAAGCACACGGCAAAGCGCCAAAAGGCCGATGGTGAGCACAATGACCGGGCCCCAGCCCAGCGTCAGATTGCTCATCCCCGACAGATCGGCGAAGAGAACAAGAAACGGCAGCATCAGCGCCGTGATTTTCAGCGGGTCGGTGAAGTTCTTGATCATGCGGGGTCCGTCCTTCCTTTCAAAGGGTTACCTGACCTTCAACGTGGCAAGACCGATAAGCGCGAGGATGAGGGAGATGATCCAGAAGCGGATCACGATTTGCGGTTCGGCCCAGCCCTTCTTCTCGAAGTGGTGGTGGATGGGTGCCATCAGGAACACCCGTTTTCCGGTGGCCTTGAAGTAGCCCACCTGAATGATGACGCTGAGCGCCTCGACGACGAAAAGCCCGCCGACAACGCCCAGAACGAGTTCGTGTTTGGTGCAAACGGCAATCGCGCCCAAAGCGCCGCCAAGCGCGAGCGAGCCAGTGTCACCCATGAACACCGCCGCAGGCGGTGCGTTATACCAAAGAAAGCCCAAGCCCCCGCCAATCAGCGCGGCGGTAAAGACAAACAGCTCCCCCGTGCCCGGCACAAAATGCACACCCAGATATTGGGTAAAGTCGGTGCGGCCCACGACATAGGCAATCGCGCCCAAAGTGCCTGCCGCGATCATCACCGGCATGATGGCAAGGCCATCCAACCCATCGGTCAGGTTCACCGCATTCGCGGCGCCCACGATGACAAACATGCCGAAGGGAATGAAGAAGAAGCCAAGATTGATCAGCGTGTCTTTGAAGACCGGCAGCGCCAATTGCCAAGCCAAATCATCAGGATGCACGAGGGCGGCGAGGGTCGAGGCCACAGCGGCAAGCGCCAGCCCCAAGGCCATGCGGGTGCGCCCGCTCACGCCTTTGGTGTTTTGCTTCGTGACCTTGGCGTAATCATCGGCAAAGCCAATCGCGGCATAGCCATAGGTGACGCCGAGCACGATCCAGACATAGGCTTCGTCCAGCCGCGCCCACAAAAGCGTGGAGACCAAGAGCGCCGAAAGGATCAGGAGGCCCCCCATCGTCGGCGTGCCTGCTTTGGCAAAGTGGCCCTCTGGCCCATCGTCGCGGATTGGCTGACCCTTGCCCTGCTTACGGCGCAACGCATTGATCAGCGGGCGGCCGAACAGGAAGCCAAACACCAGCGCGGTGAAGAATGCCCCTCCGGCCCGGAAGGTGATGTAGCGGAAGAGGTTGAAGAAGTCCCCCCCATCCGAAAGATTGGCGAGCCAGTAAAGCATTACTCTTTTCCCTTGAAAGCTTCCGCCGCGCCCGGTTGACCGAGTTTGCGCAGCGCGTCAACCACGAGGCTGACCTTCGAACCTTTCGAGCCCTTCACCAGAACCACATCTCCCGCATCTACCAGGTGAGGGGCACGTGCGGCCAAATCCTTTGCGGATTCAAACCACTCCCCCCTTTGGTCACGCGGCAAAGACTCGAACATGTCACGCATTCTTGACCCAGCCGCATGTATTATGTCGATTACTGCCATTGCTGGATGTTCGGCAATTGCGGCATGGAGACGCCCCTCCTCGGGGCCAAGCTCCAGCATCTCTCCCAAAATCGCGACGCGGCGGCCCCGATGCACCCGGCCCACGCCATCACGCGGGGTCTGACCGGCCAGCACCTCAAGCCCCGCCGCCATCGAGGCGGGGTTGGCGTTAAACGCGTCATCGAAGAGATCAAAGCTCTGCGCTTCGTCGATGATATCCAGCCAAATCCGCTCGCGCGCGCCGCGCCCGGCAGGCGGAGCCCACTGGCCAATATCAAGGGCTGCCACAGCGGGGTCCGCCCCCACCGCCGCCGCCACAGCCAAGACCCCCAAAGCATTGTTTGCAAAATGCTTTCCGGGCGTCATCACTTTGAACAAAAGCGGCGCGCCTGCGGTTTCGGCCTGCACGATTGTGGCATCGCCCATGATCGTGGCGGCGCGCAAAAGGTAATCTGATCCGGGCTCTGGCCCAAAGGTCACGACCTTGGCCGCATGGGCTTTGGCCGCTTCAAGCAAGATCGGCGTGACGGGCAAACCGGTCGGCAGAACGGCGGTGCCGCCGGGCTCCAGCCCCTCAAACACACAGGCCTTTTCGCGTGCGATCCCTTCGAGATTTTCGAAGGCTTCAAGATGCGCAGCAGCCACGGTTGTGATCATTGCGGCATGGGGTCGCGCCATGGCAACAAGTGGCGAAATCTCGCCGGGATGGTTCATCCCGATCTCGATCACCGCGAAATCGGCATCTTGCGGCATCCGGGCCAGCGTGATCGGCACACCCCAATGATTGTTGAAGCTCGCTTCCGCCGCATGAACGCTGCCTTGGGCCGAAAGCACCGCGCGCAACATCTCTTTGGTGGAGGTTTTGCCAACCGAACCAGTGACCGCAATCACCTGTGCCCGCGCCCGCGCACGGCCAGCCCGCCCGAGGTCTTCAAGCGCGCCAAGCACATCGGGCACAATGAGCAGCGGATCATCCTCCGTGCAGCCCTCGGGTACCCGGCTGACCAGCGCGGCACAGGCCCCCTTTTTCAGCGCATCGGCGACAAAATCATGCCCATCGCGCACATCTTTAAGCGCCACAAACAAATCGCCGGGCCGGATCGAGCGGGTATCAATCGAAATCCCCGTTGCCATAAACGCCCGCGTCGCGCGACCTCCGGTGGCGGTGGCCGCGTCCTGCGATGTCCATAAAACTGCCATGTCAGATCAC
This sequence comes from Rhodobacter sp. JA431, assembly GCF_900217725.1. Taxonomy (NCBI): domain Bacteria; kingdom Pseudomonadati; phylum Pseudomonadota; class Alphaproteobacteria; order Rhodobacterales; genus Rhodobacter; species Rhodobacter sp. JA431. Next base: position 460,732 of record NZ_OBMP01000003.1, on the reverse strand, counting down.
CCCATCGAGCGCAGCCACGGCAATCGAGGCCTGCTCTGCATCGTCAAAGGGGAAGACATCGGTGCCGATCACCTGCCCCCGCTCATGCCCCTTGCCCATGATCAAAAGCGCGTCGCCCGGCCCAAGCGCATCGACGCCGCGCAAGATCGCCTCGGCCCGGTCACCGACTTCAAGCGCCTCTGCCCCCGCGCCCTCCATCACCGCCGCGCGAATGCTGGCCGGATCTTCGGTGCGGGGGTTGTCATCGGTCACAATGACCATATCGGCATAGGCTGCCGCTGCCGCCCCCATCAGCGGGCGCTTGGTGCGATCCCGATCGCCGCCAGCCCCCACAATCGCCACCAAGCGGCCAATCACATGTGGACGCAGCGCCTTGAGCGCGGTTTCCACCGCATCGGGCGTATGGGCATAGTCGACAAAGACCGTCGCCCCATTGGCGCGGGTAGCCGCCAGTTGCATCCGGCCCCGCACGGTCGAAAGCTTCGGCAGGGCTTCGAACACCTCTGCCGGTTCGGCACCGCACGCAATCACCAGCGCGGCAGCGGTAAGCACATTCATCGCCTGAAAGCCGCCAATCAGTGGCAGACGCACGAGTTGCGGCCCGCCCATATAAAGGAACCGCACATCTTGGCCCGAGGCATCAAAGCGCTGCGCTTGAATTTGGATCTCGCACGCATCGGCGCGGCCCACCCGCAGCACCTTTTGCCCACGCTCTACTGCCTCGCGCGCGATCTCGGCCCCTTTCGGGTCATCAATATTGACGACCGCCGTGCCATCATCGGGCAAGACGCGGCTGAACAACCCCGCCTTTGCTTCGAAGTATTCCTCAAAGGTTTCGTGATAATCGAGGTGGTCTTGGGTGAAGTTTGTGAAAGCCGCCGCGCGCAGCATCACCCCATCTAGGCGGCGCTGCGCGAGCCCATGCGAACTTGCCTCCATCGCCGCATGGGTGACGCCCGCCGCCGCCATATCGGCCAAGAGCCGATGCAGGGTGACGGGTTCAGGCGTGGTGTGGCTTGAGGGCGCGGTAAAGGCCCCCTCCACGCCGGTGGTGCCGATATTCGCCGCCTCTTGCCCCAAGGCTTGCCAAATCATCCGGGTGAAGCTTGCGACCGAGGTTTTGCCATTGGTGCCGGTGACCGCCACCATCGTCGCGGGTTGCGCGCCAAAAAACAGCGCCGCCGCACAAGCAAGCGCGAGCCGCGCATCTTCCACCACCACAAGCGCCACGGGCGCCCCAGCCAAAAGCGGCTTGGCGATTTCTTCGCCCGCGCGGTCGGTCAGCACCGCCACCGCGCCGCGTTCAATCACCCCTTCCAAAAAGCTGGCGCCATGCGCTTTGGTGCCGGGCAGCGCGGCGAAAAGATAACCGGGTTTCACAAGGCGGCTGTCGACCGAAACGCCCGAAACCGAGACATCCTCGCCCGAGCGGGCCGTCAGCCCCAATGCGCTCAATGGCTTCGCTGTGAGGGGCATATCTGGTGTCCTTCTTTCCCGTTTGTGCCATTTATCGGGAAGCGGGCGCATGCGTCAACGCGCCCCTCCCCGTAACTGCAGCCCAAACCGGTTCACGAAAGCGCGCAATGCCCGCAGACGAGCCCGATCAGTGGGCCGAGGCTTTCACAAGCTGGATGCCCTCAAGAACTTCGGGCATGTTGTCGTTTGGCCGCAAGCCCAAGATCGGTGCAATCCGGCGGATTACCTCGGCGGCAACCGGCACTGCGGTCCAGCCCGCTGTGCGGCGGTTGGCATTGGCGGCAAAAGACGAGGGCTCATCAAGCGTCAACACCAGCACATATTTCGGGTTCGAGGCCGGGAAGACCGAGGCAAAGGTGGCGATCACCTTATCATCATAATAGCCGCCCGTGGGGCGCACCTTATCGGCGGTGCCGGTTTTCCCCGCCACCTCATAGCCGTCGACATCCCCGAAGGAGGCCGTGCCACGAGTCACAACGGCACGCATCATCGCAACAGCGGTGCGCGCGGTTTCGGGGCGCATCACCTGCTCGCCGGGGGCGTGCTGGTCCGAATGCACCAGTGTCGGCGTGACCCGGCGCCCGCCATTCGCAATCGTCGCATAAGCCGCCGCCAAATGCATGGGCGAGGCGGCGATGCCGTGGCCATAGCCCACCGTCATCGAGGAAAGCTCCGACCATTTCGGCGGCAAAATCGGGCGGCCCACCGCCGCTTCCGACAATTCCACCGGGGTCGCTTGCATGAAGCCGAGCTTTTCAAGGAATTGCTGCTGCCGGTCCGGCCCGATCATCTGCACAATCCGCGCCGTGCCGACGTTCGAACTTTCAACAATCACATCGGTGACCGAAAGCTGCGGACCATAATTGTGGAAATCGCGGATTTTGAACTTGCCCCAAACCATCGGGGATTTCGAATCCACCATCGTTGTGGGGTTCACGAGGCCCAATTCCAGCGCCTGCGCTGCAGCAAAGATTTTGAAGGTGGAGCCAAGCTCATAAACACCCTGCACCGCGCGGTTAAAAAGCGGGCTGTCCGAGGCATCACCCTTCACCAGCGGCGCGGGGCGGTCATTGGGGTCAAAATCGGGCAGGCTGGCAAGCGCAACAATCTCGCCTGTATGCGCTTCCATCACCACGGCCGCCGCGCCTTTGGCATTCATCAGCCGCATGCCACCCGCCAGAATCTCTTCGAGCGCCTGCTGTACGGTCAGATCCAGCGACAGCGTCAGCGGCGCGCCTTTGTTTTCCGGGTCGCGCAACCAACCATCAAAGGCTTTTTCAACGCCTGCGGTGCCGACGATCTCGGCCGAGGCCACGCCTTCATTGCCGAAACGCGCGCCGCCAAGCACATGGGCCGCCAGCCGCCCATTGGGATAAAGCCGCATCTCGCGCGGGCCAAACAGCAGCCCCGGCTCGCCAATATCATGCACCGCCTGCATCTGTTCAGGCGAGATTTTCTTTTTGATCCAAACGAACTTACGCGTGCCAGTGAAGTCGGCGCGCAAGCGTTTCGCATCCAGATCGGGGAAAATTTCCACCAGCTTTTCGACCGTACCTTCCGGGTCCACCATCATCGGCGGCTGGGCGTAAAGCGCATGCGTCACAAGGTTTGTCGCCAGCACCCGCCCTGCCCGGTCGGTAATATCGGCGCGCTGCGCCAAGATCACCGGCGCGCTTTCACCGCGCTGCGGTTCCTCGGGCGTGGCGGCGGCAATCGTGCCCATCCGCACCGCCACAGCCGAGAAGCAAATCACGAAAATGCCGACCACCAGCCACATCCGCCATTCGACCTTGGCGCGGGCTTCCTCGCGCCCGGCCTCGCCACGCAGGCGGATGTTTTCACGTTCAATCCGGTCGGGGTTTTCGCCCTTGGCGCGGGCTTCCAGAATACGCGCCAGCGGGCGCAGCGGGATACGCGGGCTCATGGCTGGCCCTCCGTGCTGCGCGCAGCAACATCAAAGGTTTCCGACAGAGCAAGATCCGCCAGCGCGGGCAGTTCCTCTGCGGGCTGCGGATAGGCGACTTGCGCAGCGGTGCCAAATTGCTCAGGCGCCATCGGCAAAAGCGCCAGCGCGGTGAAGTTCAGGTTGACCAGTTCGCGCAGCCGCTCGGGGCGGTTGAGATAGGCCCATTCCGCGTTCAAAACGCTCAAGCCCTCTTGCAGATCGGCAATCTCATTATGGATGCCGCGCAACTCCGCCAACCGATCTTTGGTCGCGTAATTGACGTGATAGGCCCAGAAAGCGAGGCTCAAAACCACAAGGGCAGCAAGGAGATAAGAGATGGTCTTCATCTGCGGCGATCCCGATGTTTCACATCCATCAAAACAGGAGCAGGCAGGCCAAGGGCGGCGCGATCAGCGGTGCCTGCCGGGGTTTCTGTGCGCGCACCGACGCGCAAAATGGCCGAACGCGCGCGCGGGTTCTCGGCCAATTCTTGATCATCCGGGCCAACGCCTTTGCGGGTCAGCAGCGTGAAGGCGGGCGCTTCGGCTTCGGTGACGGGGGCATAGCGGTTGCCCGTACCCGCACGGCCCGAGCGGGCTTGGAAGAAGCGCTTCACAACCCGATCTTCGAGCGAGTGGAAGGTGACGACCGCCAGCTTGCCACCGGGTTTCAGCGCGCGTTCTGCGGCCTCCAACCCTTCGATCAACTGGCCAAATTCATCATTCACCGCGATGCGGAGCGCCTGAAAGCTGCGGGTCGCCGGGTGGCTTTGACCGGGTTTGGGGCGCGGCAAGCAGCGCTCGACCGTGGCGACCAGTTGTTTGGTGCTTTCGTAGGGCGCGGTTTTGCGCGTCTCGCAAATCGCCCGCGCGATCCGGCGCGAGGCACGTTCTTCGCCATAGTGATACAGGATATCGGCCAATTCGCCCTCGTCAGCGGTGTTGACCAGATCCGCCGCCGTCGGCCCATCTTGCGACATGCGCATATCCAGCGGGCCATCACGCAAGAAAGAAAAGCCCCGTTCGGCTTGGTCAAGCTGCATCGACGACACACCAAGGTCGAGCACAACGCCATCCACGCCCTCGGACGCGTCCTCGCGGGCCACTTTGTCAAGCTCGGAAAAGGTGCTTTCCACGAGCGTCAGCCGCTCACCATAGTCGCCGCGCCAGCTTGCGGCCATGTCAAACACCATCGGGTCGCGGTCGATGCCGATCACCCGGCCTGCTCCCGCGGCCAAAAGCCCGCGCGTGTAGCCGCCCGCACCAAAGGTGCCATCGACCCAAGTGCCAAAGACAGGCGCGACCGCCTCAAGGAGCGGTCGCAGCAAAACGGGAATATGGGGGGCGGCTTCGGGTTCCATCTTATCCCCCGGTGGCCAAGAGGCTGAGCGGGTCGAAATCCTCGCCCACCTCGGCCATCAGTTTTTCGAGCCGCGCCGCATCCACCTCGGCGAAGGTCTCGGGGTTCCAAATCTCAAAGGTTTCCCCCATCCCCGCGAAATAGGCATCGCCCACCAGCTTGAAGCGCTCGCGCAGGTTTGCGGGCAGCACCAAGCGGCCATCGGGGTCGATCTCGGTCGGGTGGGCTTTGTTCAACACGAAGCGCTGCAAAAGCGCGCGGTTCGGGTCGTTGTAAGGGCGCGCGTTGATCGCTTGGGCGAGCCGTTGAAAGCCGCTGTAGGAATGCACCTGCAACATCTTTTGGCTATCAGCCCCATAAACGATGACAAGGCGGGGACGTTTGCTGATGGCGGCTTCCGGGTCGCCTTCTTCGAGTTCACGACGAAACAGGGCGGGGATCGACACGCGCCCCTTGCTGTCCACCTTGAAGGTGTATTCGCCGATGAACATTCCCGCCAAGGCGGTAACTCCTGTCCCGTTCCCCCGCTGTGGTCCTTTTATGGAAAACGGCGGATTGAGCTGCTGCCACTGCTCAATCCGCCGCCCTCGTCCCATCTCTGGGCTGTCCGTTCGCGCGCGCCACCTGGGGGATGTCTGCTCGCTCGCGCGCCGGATCTCTCTCGTTCGTGAAGCGGGTGCCTGTATGAAACCCGGTCTTTGCGCCGTGGGGTCTTGTTGCCCCTTGCCCGTCTTCTCGATGCCCAATTCATGCCATGGTCACGCATGGGATTTCAAGGGAAATTTTGGGACAGGACGGAAAATTGGCCCCTGCATGTTGTTTTAGAAGGGGTTCAAACTCAAGACCTTGTGGCACCAATAACAAAGATATGGAAGTAAAAGCCAAAATGACGCCGGTCAAACACAAGATATAGTTAAGCGAGCAAATGCAGCATCTGCCGCCCATGAAGTGGGGCAATTTCCCAAGAAAATGCAGGGGGCCTGCAAAAATCACCGCAGAATCCCTGAAAACCCCAGCGTTCACGGGCAAACACGCGGCAGTGATTCGGCGTGATCCCACCATTTCCCGAAACGCGTCCCGTGATTTCCCATGCCCATGAATTCCCATGGCGCGCCCGTTTTGCGCCGCTCCCGGCGCAAATGACGCAAAAGAAAAGGGGCGCAGCGCGCCCCTTCGGTTGGTTTGATGTCTCGGCCCCGTGGCCCCTGCCCTTACTCGGCCGGTGCCTTTGCGCAGGCCGCGCCAGAGCCGGTCGGGTTGTTGGGGTGCTCGGTCCAGTTGAGATGCGTGCCAACCGGGCGCCCGGTGCGGGCGTCCATCTCGCCCACGGCAATCTCTTTCATCGTGATGCAAGCGGTGGGGCAGACATCGACGCAGAGGTTACAGGCAACGCATTCCTCTTCCTTCACCGTCACGGTGCGGTCCTCAGCCATCGCAATCGCTTGGTGCGAGGTATCTTCGCACACCACGTGGCAGCGGCCGCATTTGATACAATCGGCCTGCTCGATCACCGCTTTGGTGGTGTAGTTCAGGTTGAGATATTGCCAATCGGTCACCTTGGGCACAGCAAGCCCCACCAGTTCCGAGGTGGAGGTGAAGCCCTTTTGATCCATGAAGGCGCTCAGCCCCGCGATCATCTCTTCGACAATACGGAAGCCATAGGTCATTACCGCGGTGCAGACCTGCACGTTCGAGGCCCCAAGCGCCATGAACTCCGCCGCATCGCGCCAAGTGGTCACCCCGCCGATACCGGAAATTGGCAAATTGCGGGTTTCCGGGTTGCGGGCAATCTCGGCCACCATATTGAGCGCGATCGGCTTCACTGCCGGACCGCAATAGCCGCCATGCGTCCCCATCCCGTCAATCGTCGGCTCAGGCGCGAAGATATCGAGATCGACCGAGGTGATTGAGTTGATCGTGTTGATCAGGCTCACCGCATCTGCACCGCCGCGCAAAGCCGCCTCGGCGGGTTTGCGAATGTCGGTGATATTGGGGGTCAGCTTAACAATGCAGGGCATGCGCGAATGCTGCTTCACCCAGCGCGTGACCATTTCAATATATTCGGGCACCTGCCCCACGGCAGAGCCCATGCCACGCTCCGCCATGCCATGCGGGCAGCCGAAGTTAAGCTCCACCCCATCAGCCCCGGTGTCTTCCACCTGTTTGAGAATGAACTTCCAGCTTTCCTCATCGCAGGGCACCATCAGCGAGACCACCAAGGCCCGATCCGGGTAATCGCGTTTGACCGTTTTGATCTCGCGCAGGTTCACCTCCAACGGGCGGTCGGTGATGAGTTCGATGTTGTTGAGCCCCAAAAGCGTGCGGTCCGGCCCATGGATCACCCCATAGCGCGGGCCAGAAACGTTGACGACGGGCGGGCCATCCATACCAAGCGTTTTCCAAACCACACCGCCCCAGCCCGCCTCATAGGCGCGGCGCACGTTATATTCTTTATCCGTGGGCGGCGCCGAGGCCAGCCAAAACGGGTTCGGCGACTTGATACCAATGAATTCAGAAGCAAGGTTCGCCATCTCAGGCCCCCATCAGAAAAGCGTGGATGTCTTCGGCGGCATCGCGGCCCTCGGCCGATGCCGTCACGGTCAGGTCTTCGCCACCCGTGGCGCAATCGCCCCCGGCCCAAACCTTGGCAAGCCCGGTGCGGCCCTGCGCATCAATGGCGATTTTGCCGCCAGTAATGGTAAGCCCCTCTGGCGTCGCCCCCAGCGTTTGGCCGATGGCCGTGAAAACCTGATCGGCCTCAATCCGGATCGTGTCTTCCAGCACCGTCATTTTGCCATCGCGCGTCGCGGTGCGGGCAAATTCGACCACCAAGCCGCCTTCTTCTTTACAGATAGCCACCGGCGTCGCATTCGGCACGATCTGCACCCCATGCGTTTGCGCGTGATCTTGCTCGTGCAAAGAGGCAGGCATTTCCGGCTGCGAGCGACGATAGACGATGGAGGAGGTTTCCGCGCCAAGCAGTTTGGCCTGCACCGCCGCATCCACCGCCGTCATGCCGCCGCCAATCACGACAACGCGCCGCCCCACCGGCAAGGTGGACAGGTCTTCGGCCTGACGCAGCGCGGCAATATAATCGGTTGCCGGGGTGGCGTATTCGGCGCCGGGAATAGAGAGCGCATTCACGCCCGAAAGCCCCATGCCCAAGAACACTGCATCATGTTCTTCCAGCAAGTCTTCCAGCGTGCCATTGCGGCCCAGTTGCCAGTTTTCCAAAACGGTGATGCCACCGATCTGCAAAAGCCACGCCACTTCTTTATGCGCGAAGCCGCCCGGCGCTTTATAAGCGGCGATCCCATATTCATTAAGACCACCGGGTTTGAGCCGCGCATCATAGACGGTGACCTCATGGCCCTTCATCGCGAGCCGGTGCGCGCAAGAAAGCCCCGCCGGCCCCGCCCCCACCACAGCGACTGAGAACTCGGTCCGTTCGGCGCGGGTGAAGGGATGCACGCCCGCCGCTTGCAGTTTGTCGGTCGCATGGCGCTGCAAAAGGCCAATCTCGACCGGCTTGCCCTCAGCCACCTCGCGCACGCAGGCGCCCTCGCACAGGGTCTCGGTCGGGCAGACGCGGGCGCACATGCCACCAAAGATGTTTTGCGACAGGATCGTCACCGCAGCCGCCTCGGGCTGGCCCGTCGCGATCTGGCGAATGAACAGCGGCACATCAATATCGGACGGACAGGCCGTGGTGCAGGGCGCATCATAACAGAAGTAGCACCGATCCGCGGCCACGCGCGCGGCATGGTCCGTCAGCGGCGGCGCGGTATCGGCAAAAGCGTGACAATAGTCTTCTGCGGGAAGACGCCCGGGCACGATCCCGGGCTCGAACTGGCGTGTGGTCACGAAGACCTCCCTGGCTTGTTATTTGTCCCAACGCTGCCATGGATAGAATTTTTATCAATGGGTAAAATTACTGAACCCACCCGATCAGCGGTGATTCCCGGCATCTGCCCAAATTTAAGGCAGAAGGACTGCATCCCCCCGGCGACCTCATGCGCACAAGCTATCGTGCATCATATTACGCAGATCGGGAGGCCAAGTGGCCCCAAGGAGGGGGGTGATTCATCTTTGGGGCTAGGTGCGGCCCTCCCCGTGTCCGGCGAGGAGAGCCGCTTGATCCTGTCACCTGGGCGCATCTTTGGAGGATTCGGTGACTGAATCTGCTTGTTAAAGCTGACGACAGCTTATGAATGCGAATTGGGGATCGCTTTCGGGCCTTTCAACCCTCGCCCTGAACTTTTTTTGAAGATTTTTTCACGCGACAATTCGACCCAATTTCGCGCCGCCCCAATTGCTGCCGCGCCGCCCGCAAACCCGCTAAGCTGCGACACCTCAACGCAGAAAAATGTATATCTGACGTTACACTTGAGGCAGCAACCCCAAATCTTGCCCCCACACCCCCTCGCCATCGCCTTCGCAGCCGCAGCAAGAAAAGCCTTTTTCTATTGGGCAAAAGCCCCGATTCAGGCACTGTTCGACAGGGCACTGATGGCGCCCGTTTACAGCCGTCAACAACGATAAAAGGCACTTTTCAGAGGCACTTTTTACGACTGGCACTCTGCCTCCCTAAGTGCCGAATTTGCCGCAGTGTAAGCCGCAATTTACACTTGATCGCGCCGCCCCCCCCTCGCATAGTGACCTCACGATGCCACGCCAGTCCGGGTGTGGTAGCGGGGAGGCAAAAGCTCAGGCTCGCATCGCAAGTTGCGAAGTTTGGGGAAAGCCTTCGAGAGATCCCAGTTTTTTGGAGGATTCGGGACATGACTGACGACAAAGCTGGGCCGAGCGGCCTGACGCTGAAAGAAGCTGAAGAAGTTCACAGCTATCTGATCGATGGCACCCGTGTGTTCGGGGCGATGGCGCTTGTTGCGCACATCCTCTCGGCGATCGCCACGCCGTGGCTCGGCTAATCGGGTAGAGGAGATATACCATGAACAACGCTAAAGTTTGGACCGTTGTCGCCCCCTCGACCGGTGTTCCGCTGGTGCTCGGCGCCGTTGCCGTGACCGCGCTGATCGTGCACGGCGGCCTCCTGGCCACCACCGACTGGTTCGGCGCCTACTGGAACGGCCAGCCGATGACCGCCCCGACCGTGGTCGTGGCCGCTCCGGCTCAATAATCTTCGTGGGCCCATCGGTGCAAACCGATGGGCCCATTCTCTCTCCGGGGGCCCGCCCCCTTAAATACCCTTCCTACTTTGGGTGGCACCCATGGGCTACCGTGACTTCGCTCTGAAAAATCTGGCGCGATTCGGTCCCAGGTATCTTCCATTCGCCGATGTAGCGACAGATGAGGTTCCGCTTTCCCGGCTCCTTAGGTTATCCCTATTCCAAGTCACCGTTGGCATGACGCTTGTGCTGCTGGCCGGCACGCTCAACCGGGTGATGATTGTCGAAATGGGCGTGCATGCCTCGATCGTCTCGATCATGCTGGCAATGCCCCTGCTTTTCGCGCCATTCCGCACATTGATCGGCTTTAAATCCGATACCAACAAATCCGCGCTCGGGCTCAAGCGTGTGCCGTGGATCTGGAAAGGCACGATCTACCAATTCGGCGGCTTTGCGATGATGCCCTTCGCGCTTTTGGTGCTCTCGGGCTTTGGCGAATCTTATGATGCGCCGCGCTGGATCGGCATTTCCGCTGCCGCCCTTGCCTTCCTTCTGGTTGGGGCGGGCGCCCATATCGTGCAAACGGCGGGCCTCGCACTCGCGACCGACCTTGTGGAAGAAGAAGACCATCCCAAGGTCGTGGGGCTGATGTATGTGATGCTGCTGTTTGGGTCAGTTGCCGCAGCGCTGATCTACGGTTTCCTTTTGGCAAACTACACGCCGGGGCGCCTGATTCAGGTGATTCAAGGCACCGCTGTGGTCTCAGTTGCGCTCAACATGGCTGCGCTCTGGCGCCAAGAAGCCTTTGACCGCGAAAAAGCCCGACAGATGGAAGCCGCTGTGCATCCGACCTTCCGCCAAGCCTTTAATGAGCTGATGGCGCGTAAAGGGATGCTGCCGCTTTTGATCGTGATCGCCCTTGGCACCTTTGGCTATGGCATGTGTGATGTGCTGCTCGAACCCTATGGTGGGCAAGCTTTGGGGCTGACGGTTGGGCAAACCACCAAGCTTTCAGCGCTTTTTGCCTTTGGCACGCTCACCGGCTTTGGTCTCGCCTCAAAAGTGCTCGGCAATGGAATGAAACCGATGCATCTGGGCCTGATCGGCGCGATCATCGGCGTGCCCGGCTTTGCCGCCATCATCTATTCATCGCTTTTGCCGCTTTTCGCCTTTTTCGTGCTTGGCACCTATGTGGTAGGGTTCGGCATCGGTCTCTTTGGCCATGCAACGCTCACCGCCACAATGCGCGCCGCCCCCGCCGACCGGATCGGCCTTGCCCTTGGCGCTTGGGGGGCCGTGCAGGCCACCGCTGCCGGGCTTGGCATCGCCTTGGCCGGGATCGTGCGCGACGGGCTGGTTGCCTTGCCGAACACCTTCGGCAGCGGGGTTGCTGGCCCTTACAATGCCGTGTTCGCACTGGAAGCCTTTTTGTTGCTCATCGCTATCGTCTTTGCCGTGCCGTTAGCGCTGAGTCGTGACAAGTGACCGCAGAGCGCTTTCGCGCGACGGGGTTTAGACTTTGGATTGTCCTTACCCGAGGAGGATGCATGACGACGGCAAACACGCGGCTATATGCCGATGATACGACGGCTTGCGGGCTCGCAAGCCAGCTCACGAGGAAGGGTAAACTATCGGGCGCAATTTCTGTCGTCATGGCCGACGGTTCTAAGCGCGCTACCCTTGTCGAAGCACTCAAAGCCGCCGACGTTCACGTAAGTGCCGTCGTCGGTTCTGCAGAGCGGCTCGCTGGCGGTGCCGCCGCGCTCGTCGCGAAAGTCAGCCACAAGCCGCTAGGCGCGGCGAAACTTCTGCGTAGCACTTCCCGCCCATGCGGGACCTGTTGCGCCTGAATACGTCACTGAAGAGTTCACCTGCGAGGAAAGACCAAATGAACACCGACAACATCATGAAAGACCATCGGCACATCTTCCTGAACGCCCCCGTGAAAGCGGAGCCGGCGGGCGAGTTCTCGGCCCGCTTCGGCTGGCCGCTGCTGAAAGATACGCCGCGCACCAAAAACGTGTACGAAGGCACCAAATACATGTCGCAAGGCTTCTGGCCGCGCCCGCTGGTGCAAGACACCCCGCGCAAGCCGAACCTGTGCCCGCGCGACGCCGCCCCGAAATCGGCTGCGTTCTGGAAAATGCCGCTGGTGCAAGACAGCCCGCGTCAGTCGAACGTGATCCCCGGCAAATTCCTGCCGTTCTCGGACACCTTCGGCTTCGCCACGATCTCGCGTCGTCCGGGCGAATAATCATGCATCGGGCGGCCTAAGGGCCGCCCCCTGCCTCGGGTTGACGCCCGCTCTTCTGACCTCCTGGGAGGGACTGAAGAGCGGGCGTTTCCGTTTTTAGTCCGCCCAGTTCACGCCCCCTGCCCTGCTTAGCCGCGCACGGCGAGATGGTCGGCCCCGGCGGTCAGGGTTTCAACAAGCCCCGCGATCTCGGATTGCAAATCCGCCATCGGCACGCCGACGAATCTTCCCTGAAGCGCCAGATGCACAACCCCATGCACCGCCGCAAAAGTGGTGCGCGCCCGCAGCGCCAGCGCAGCACGGTCCAGATCGGGGCGCAACCGCGCCAAATGGGGCAGAATCACTTCAAGCAACACCGCATGTTCTTGGCGGTGCCACTCGGGCACATCGCGCCCTGCGGCGAGCCGATGCTCAAAAAGCGCGAGCCACAAAGGCCGTTCAGCGACCGCAAATTGCGCATAACGCGCCGCCAAAGCTTGAAGCGCTGCACGCGGATCTTCGGCCTCCGCAGGCGCGACCTCCTGCAAAGCCGCGCCCAACCGCGCGATGGTGCGGGAATTGACGTGCAGGACCAGCATATCGAGGTCTTCGACGGCGTTATAAAGCGCGCCCAAGGCACAGCCCGCCCGCGCCGTCACCGCGCGCGCTTTAAGACCCGAAAGCCCCTCGGAAATGATCTCGGCTTCTGCGGCCTCAATCAGCCGGGTTTTCAACTCGGCTTTTTTCTCGTCGCGCGTGCTTCCCATTTGGGACTCCATTATTTGTGAACGACGTTCAAAAATATCTTGAACAATGTTCATGTGTCTGCCATATAGATCACATGAACAACGTTCATAGCGATGGAGAGCCAGATGTTCAAGATGATGACGACGCTAATCCGGGCCCGCAGCCATGATGCGGTGGACGCCTTCACCGATGCCAATGCACTGACGATCTTGCGCCAACAACTGCGTGATGCCGCCGAAGCGCTTGAGGGGGCCAAACGTGCGGTGGCCGTGGTGATGGCCTATGCGGCACGCGAAGAAAAAGCCGCTGCGCGGATTGCCGATCAGTTGGCCGATTTGGAAGCCCGCGCGCTTGATGCGCTCGCCAAGGGGCGCGAGGATCTGGCGACAGAGGCCGCAGCCGCGATTGCTGAGCTTGAGGCCGAAGCGGATGCCACCGCCCGCGCGATTACCCATTACAAAGCGGAAATTCACCGTCTGCGCGACACGGTCAGCTTGGCCGAACAACGCCTGCGCACCCTGCAACGCGGCAAACAAATCGCCGATGCGGCGCAACGCACGCAAAAGCTGCGCGGCACCCTGCCCGATGGGGTGATGGCGAGCCTGCGCGAGGCGGAGGCCACGCTCGAACGCCTGCAAGACCGTCAATCCCATTCCGAAGAGGTGGAAATCGCACTGACCGAGCTTTCGATTTCGTCTTCGGCCGAATCCACCTCGGCGCGCTTGGCCGCGGCGGGTTGCGGGGCGCCCCTGCGGTCTGGCGCGGCGGATGTGCTCGCCCGACTGCGTGCCAAAGCCGTTTGATCCAACCTCATTTACTCAAGGAAGAAACCGATGTCTGACTATATGCCCAAAGTGTCCAACGCATGGAACATCTTCACCTATTTCAACTTTGCCGTGGCTGCTTTGATGATGGGCGCGGGGATCTGGTCGCTTGAGGCGAGCTTTTCGGCCAAAGGCTATTATGCGATGGCGGCTTTGATGCTGGTCTATTCCACCGCCTCGATCACCAAAGCCCTGCGTGACAAAGAAGAATCCGCGCGCATCTATAACAAGCTTGAAGATGCCCGCACCGAACGTTTGCTGGCCGAAGCCTCTGGCAAGACCGATATCTAAGCCTTGGCGCCGGGCGACACGCCCGGCCCGCCCTTCGCAGGAGACACCAAATGCCCCGCCTGATGACCGTTCTTGCCCACGTTTTGTTTGTTTTGATCCTTGTTTTGGGCAGCGCTTGGGCTGCGACCGCGCTTTGGCTGCATTTGGCGGGGGCACTGCGCCTTCTCGCTTTGGCGGGGCTGGCCTTTGCGGTGATGGCAAGCCTTGCGGCACGGTTTCTGCGCTCCCGGCGCATGGGCTGGCTGCTGGCCGCTTTTGCAGCCCTATTGGTGGGCGGCTGGTATCAAACCATCACACCCCACCAAGACCGCGATTGGGCGGTAGATGTCGCGCGCGGGGTCACTGCTGACATCTCGGGCGAGACCATCACCTTGGGCAATATCCGCGATTTTGACTGGCACTCGGAAACCGAGGCCACGCAGCGCTGGATCAGCGAAACCGTTGATCTCAATGACCTTGAAACGGTGGATATGTTCACCTCGATCTGGGACAGCCCCGATATCGCGCATCTCTTGGTCAGCTTTGGTTTCACCACCGGCGAACATGTGGTGTTTTCGGTTGAGATTCGCCGCGAAGAGGGGGAGAAATTCAACGAAATCGGCGGCTTCTTTCGGCAGTTTGAACTGGTGCTGATCGGCGCAACCGAACGCGACATCGTGCAGTTGCGCACCAATTACCGCCAAGAACAGGTGCGGCTCTATCCGATCGCGCTGAGCCCGGACCAGCGCCGCACGATGTTCCTCTCCTACGTCACGCTGGCGCAAGAGCTGCAAGCCGCGCCGCGGTTTTACAACACGCTGACCGCCAATTGCACCACCGTGGTCTGGCAGTTGGCCCATAGCCTCAAACCCGATCTGCCGCTGGATTGGCGCTTGGTGCTTTCGGGGCATTTGCCCGACTATCTTACCGATTTGGGCGTGGTCAGCCCGGCAGATCCCGGCGCGCGTGATGCCTCTGCCCTCATCACCTTGCGCGCCCAGCGCAACCTGCCCGGCGTCAGCTTCTCCGACAAGATCCGCCAGCCGGAATAGGCAAGCGCCCCAACGGGGGGCTAGCGAAAGCCCCCCGCTTCAGGCTAACTCGCCGCATGGACTGGATCGAATTCGCCCTCGCCATGGGGCTTTTTATGGTGTCGCACCGCTTGCCTGCCGCGCTTGGCGTGAAGGGCTGGCTGTTGCGCAAACTGGGGCCGCGCGGCTATCTGATCGCCTTTTCCATCGTCTCTTTGGCGCTGCTGTGGTGGGTGATCATGGCCGCGCAACGCGCGCCGTTTGTAGAACTTTGGGCGCCCGAACCATGGCACCGCTGGGCCGTGAATATCGTCATGCCGGTGGTGATTGCTTTGGGGAGCTTTGGTGTTGCCGCCCCGAACCCCTTTGCCTTTGAGGGCACGCCCAAGGGCTTTGACCCGGCCCATCCCGGCATTGCAGGGCTTACCCGCCAACCGCTGCTTTGGGCGCTCGCACTTTGGGCGGGCGCGCATCTTCTGCCCAATGGCGACGTGGCGCATGTGCTTCTGTTTGGGCCGTTTTTGCTGCTCGCGCTGATCGGCATGCCCGTGGTTGAAGCACGCAAGCGCCGGGCGCTCGGGGCCAAAAGATGGGCGCAACTAACCGCGCATACCCATCTTTTGCCCCTTGCCGCCCTGATCACCGGTCGCTGGAAGCCTCACGCAGCACCGTCATGGCGGCGCGCAGGGATTGCAGTGTTCCTTTGGGTCGGACTTTGGCATCTCCATCAACCGGTGATCGGGCTTTGGCCCGGCGCTTGGTAAGGGTTAGGACGCCAGCCTTTGCCCCTCAGGCGCACCGCCCTGAATACGAAACACCGCACTCAGGTCTTTGAGCGTGCGCGCCTCGTTGAGCAGCCCCTGCGTTGCGGCGGAGTTTTCCTCAAACATCGCCGCATTATGCTGGGTCACCTGATCCAATTGGTTCACAGCCGCCGATACCTCTGAAATGCCAGCGTTCTGCTCGGTTGCGGCATTGGAGATATCGCCCAAAAGCCGATCCAAATCCCCCACCAATGTATTGATCTCTTCCAAGGTGGTGTCAGACCGCGACGCCAATTTCACCCCAAGCTGGACATGCCGCCCCGAGGTTTCAATAAGCTTGGCAATCTCTTGCGCCGCTTCTGAGGAGCGCTGCGCCAGTGCCCGCACCTCAGAGGCGACAACGGCAAAACCACGCCCCGTTTCGCCAGCACGTGCCGCCTCAACCCCGGCATTGAGCGCCAAGAGGTTGGTTTGGAAGGCGATATCGTCAATCACGCTGGTAATGCGCGAGATTTGATCCGAGCTTTCCGCAATATCTTGCATCGCGCCACGGGTTTCGCGCGCCACGCTCAGGCCCACTTCGGTGCTGCGGCGCGTGCGGCGCACCGCTTGCGCGGCATTGCGCGCACTGGTCACCGATTGCTCCACCGATGAGGCCATCTGGTTCATCGCGGCAGCCGTTTCCTCCAAAGAGGCCGCCTGCGTCTCGGTGCGCCGCCCCAAATCTTCAGACGCAAGGCTCAACTGACCGGCGCTATGTTCCACCGCATCGGTCGAGTCCATAATGCCAGAGATCAACCCCGCGATCTTCTCCACAGCGGCATTGAAATCATTGCGCAATTCAATATAGCCCGGCGGGAAGTCTTCATTGTCGATACGCACCGTCAGATTGCCTTCCGAAATTGCACGCAGCCCTTCGGCAAGCAAATAAACCACCAATTGCTGTTGGCGCACCTGTTCGTCGCGCTCGGCCGCAAGGCGGGCCTCTTCTGCGGCGCGCTCTGCGGCAAGGGCCTCTGCCTCCCGCTTGCGCGCCTGTTCCGCCTCTGCCTCACGGCGGGCCAGTTCCTCTTCGCGGGCATGGGCTTCGGCTTCGGCGCGGGCGATCTCTTCGGCCTGAAGGCGTTGCTGCGCCTCTAGCGTTTCTTTTTCGGCCAGTTCGGCGCGGAAATTGTCAAGCGCGCGGGCCATATCGCCCATTTCGCAGCACCGATCTGTGCCGGGCACCGGGCTCTTGATATCCCCGGTCGTCATCGCCTCCATCCGCCGATGGATCGCCGCAAAAGGCTTGGTCACGCTGCGCGCAAGCACCGTGGCAACACCGATCAGCGTCAAGAGCGCAACCACCATTGCCAGCGTCGAGACCGTCCGCAAATGCCCGAGCGCGGCATGGATATCGCTCATGTAAGACCCGGTGCCGACGATCCAGCCCCAGGGTGCGAAATCGCGCACGAAACCAATCTTTTCTTCAACTTCCGTCGTGCCGGGTTTGTTAAATTCATAGCGCAGCGCGCCCGATCCCTCTGACTCTGCCTGATCAATCATCTCGGCAAAGATCCGGGTGCCGTTGGCATCAGTATAATCAAGCTGTGAGGTCCCCACCCAGTCAGGATGGGTCGGATGCATGACGATCGTGCCGGTGTGATCGAACACGTAGAAATAACCCGATTGATCGAACTGCAATTCGGCCAATCGGCGCGCCCCTTCGGCACGGGCAGCCTCAGGCGTCATCTCGCCTTCGTGTATGTGTCGATCAAGGTCGCGCAGCACCGAAAGCGCCGTGTCGGTGACATCGCTCAGATGTTGTCGGCGCATCGCCACGGCATTGTCGGCCGCGAAGGTCAAAAGCAATTCAGAGAGCAGAACGAGGGCAAGCGCCGCCACGGCGACAATGCCATAAACGCGCGCGGAAATACCACGCAATATACGAAATCGGGTCACGATTGGGCCTATGGGTCTGGGGACGAAAACACCCGGCCAACTCAAAAAGGCACAGAAGAAAATACAAACCGGGCGAGTCGACCATTGCACCAAAGGGTCAAGAAACCCTTATTTTCATAGAAATCTCAATTATGTATGTTTGCAGGCATCCTTTTTCGCGCGGCGGTAACCGTCTGCCCCTTCCTTCTCGTCGCATTGACATTACCCCCCGGCTCGCGATCCTTGCGGCACGGCTCGCATGCGGCGGGCCCACGTGCCGCGGCTTGCGGCCGGACCAAGGCAGAAGGGGCCCAGACCGGGCCAAAGAGGCGCCGCACCGCCGCGCGGTTGGGCGCAAAAGGGGAATTCTTGATGTCGAGCTTCGATCATCCGATGTTCAAGCCGCTGGTGGTGCGCATTGCTGTGGTGGGCTTCTGCTTTGCTTGGGCCGCCTTTGAGGTGGTCAGCACCAAAAGCTATATGTGGGCGGCGATCTTCGCGGCGGCTGGCGCTTATGCGGGCTGGCATTTGCTGATCAAATACACGCCCCCCGCGCCGAAAGACGCGCCCAAATCCGACAGCTAAGCCTGCACCGAAGGCGGGCGCTTTAGCCCGCCTTGCGCGCAATCACGAACCGGCTGTGGCGGTGCTTACCAAAGTGCCGCTCGCCCTCGATTTTAAAGCCAGCACCTTCGATCATCGCACGCAAATCGCGGTAGCGCAGTTGGTTGATCGGCGGCATCAAGCCGCGTTTGCGCAAGATCGGAAAGATCATCCGCATCAGCGGGTTAAAGTCCCGCAAGCACCAAGTTTTTGAGATCAAAAGCCCCCCCGGCGCCAATTGCTCGCGCAAGACGGCAAGCGTTTTTTGCGCATCGGGCACCAGATGCAAAATGTGAAAAGCGCAGATCGCGTCAAAGGGCGCGGCATCATGCAATGCATCGGCCGGGGCCTCGACAAACCGCACCCCTTCAGGCGCCTCTTTCGCTTGGGCAATCCGCACCATTTCGGGCGAAAGATCGGTGGCGAGCCACTGCCCAACACCGCCACCCAAACGCACCGCGGTCGAGCCCGTGCCGCAGCCAATTTCCAGCACTTTATCGCCAGGTTGCAACCAGCCGCCCACCTCGACCAGCATCTCTTCAAACGCCCCCGGGTCTTTCAGCGGGCGCGCCGCATAGCGCTCGGCCACCTTGTCCCAGAACTGAAGTTGCACGTCGCTCATGATAGGCCCCCTCGTTTATGCCGCGACCCTAGCGCCACGCTTGCCTCGGCGGTAGCCCCCGCCCACACGCGGGACGATCTGGCGCAGCCCGATTTGTGAGGTCCGCACATAACTGACAGTGCCGCCGCGCCCTTTTCATCGTCCCCGCCCGCCCCATAGTTTGGCGCAAAGGAGACCCCAGATGATCACACGCAAATTGGGCGCACGCGGCCCCGAAACCTCTGCCCTTGGCCTTGGCTGCATGGGAATGACCGCTTCCTATGGCACACCGCCTGCGCGGGCTGAAATGGTGCAACTTGTGCGCGACGCGCATCAAATGGGCGTCACCTTCTTCGACACCGCCGAGGTCTATGGCCCCTACGCGAATGAAGACCTGTTGGGCGAAGCGCTCGAACCGATCCGCGATCAGGTCGTGCTGGCCACGAAATTCGGCTTCGAAATCGACAATGCGGGCCGCTCGGTTGGCACCGACAGCCGCCCGGAGCATATTCGGGCGGTTTGTGAGGCTTCGCTCAAACGCCTGCGCACTGATCGGCTCGACCTTTTCTACCAACACCGCGTTGACCCTGCCGTGCCGATTGAAGAGGTCGCGGGCACGGTCGCCGATCTGATTGCCGAGGGAAAGGTTTTGCACTTTGGTCTTTCGGAAGCGGGCGCGGGCACGATCAAACGCGCCCATGCGGTCTGCCCGGTGACCGCGCTGCAAAGCGAATATTCGCTTTGGACCCGGCAGATCGAAGCAGAGATTTTGCCCACTTTGGAAGAGCGCGGCATCGCCCTCGTCGCCTTTAGCCCGCTGGGGCGGGGCTTTTTGACCGGCGCGATTGCCAGCGCCGATGAGATTGGGGCGGAGGATTTCCGCAAATCGCATCCGCGTTTCCAGCCCGAGGCGATGGCCCATAACAAAGCGCTGGTGGACCGCATTGCCGAGATTGGCCGCGATTTGAACGCGACACCCGCACAAGTGGTATTGGCTTGGGTTCTGGCGCAAAAACCGTGGATCGTGCCGATCCCCGGCACCACAAAACGGGCACGTTTGGCGGAGAACTTGGCCGCAGCTGATCTGGTCTTGCCCGAAGCGGTGCAAAAGGCGCTGACCGAGGCCACCGCTACCCTTGGGGTCGTGGGCGCGCGCTATCCCAAAGTGCTGGAAGACGCGGCCGGTCTCTAATTCTGAATATGTCGCAACCAAAAGTTGAAAACTGAAATTTTTTGCGGCAGAGTTGTTTCAGTTCGCGCCCCTCAAGCGCAATGTTTTAAGGCGTTTCGGGGCCCTCGGGCCCTGCGACACCCCGCCCTATGGGGATTTTCCCCCAATAGAGTGGGGCAAAGGAGTTTGTTACCAGTGATCCGTAGCGACCCATTTCCGCTACATTTTTTCATTTTACCGCGAGACGTTTGCTTTTAACCAGTCCCTTAACCGTCCCGTCGCACTTGTGTGGCGGCTGTTCAGCTTGCTGAGCGGCGTGGTCTGTCTCGCGCCACGGATGGAAGGGAGGGATACCCGACTTTTTCAGCCGACCTTGCGCTGCTGCTCCGCCAAAAAGGCAGCGAAGCTTTCGGCACTGATCGGGCGCGACCAAAGATAGCCCTGACCGACCTCGACCCCCAGCGCTTTGAGCATGTCGCATTGCGCCTGTGTCTCGACCCCTTCGGCCACGGAGCGAATCCCCATGCCGCGCGCAATCTCGGTGATTGCGGCCACAATCGCGCGGTCGTCGCGGCGCACCTCCAGCCCCGAAACGAAGCTACGGTCGATCTTGATCTCTGCCACCGGGATCTTTTTCAAATGCGCCAGCGCCGCATGGCCGGTGCCGAAATCATCAAGCGAGAGATCATACCCGCGATCCGCCAACGCATCGAGAAGGCGGCTCACCATATCGGTGCCGCGCCCGATCAAGCAGCCCTCGGTGATCTCCAGCAGCAGATCGTCGCCGGTGATCCCCTTGCTCTCGAACATCTGGATCGTTTCCATCAAGAGTTCGGGGGATTTGATGTCATCGGGGTGGATGTTGAGCGCAATCTTACCCGGGTTCAGCCCCTCGGCGCGCCAGCCCAGAATATGATCCGCCACCGCTTCCGCGATATGGCGCGAGAGCGAGGGCAAAAGGCCGCGCTCTGCCGCAATCGACAAGAAGAACTCGGGCGAAACCTTCTGCCCATCAGGCAAGGTCCATCGCACCAAGGCCTCTGCCCCCATCGGGCGACCGTCGCGGAGCGAAATTTTCGGCTGGTATTGCACGTAGAGCAGGTTGTCTTTCAGCGCATCGCGCAGGCCCGCCTCGATCCGGTCATTGGTGATCACCTGCTGGCGCAGATGGTCGTCAAACTTCACGCATTGGCCGCGCCCGGCCTCTTTCGCGCGGTTCAGCGCAAGGTCCGCCTTAAGGAACAATTCCACCGGATCGGCGGCATCATCGGGGCAGATCACCGCGCCAATAGAGGCCCCGGGGTGCACCTGCCGCCCCGCAAGCCGTGCCGGCACGTTGAGCGCCTCCAAAAGCCGCCCGGCGACGGATTTGATCTGAGCCTCGGTCGCCGCTTCCACCAAGATGATGCAGAATTCGTCGCCACCGATGCGCCCAATCACATCGCCTTCATGCAAATTGGCCCGCAACCGCCGCGCAATTTCGGCCAAAAGCTCATCGCCCACGCTATGGCCAAACAGGTCATTGACGTTTTTGAACCGGTCAAGGTCCATCAAAAGAACCGAAAAGCCACCTCCGTTGCTCGCTTGTTGCGCAACCGCCTCGGCCAACCGCGCATTGAAGGCTTTGCGGTTCAAGAGCCCGGTCGTGTCGTCGATATTGGCAAGCAGGTAGTTTTCATCTCGCGCCGCGCGCAGCCCCTCCACCGCTTGCGAAAGGGCGGCAACCGACTCGTCGCGCTGGCGCGCTGTATCGCCCGCCGAAGTGGCGAAATAGGCCAGAAACATCCCATAGATGAAGCAATAGGCGGTGATCGGCCAAGCCTCTTCCCAGCCACCGATTTGCACCGACCCTGTCACCGCCAGCAAGATCGTGGTCATATAGGTCACCGCAGCTGTCAGCGCGCGGTGCAGCACCAACACGCCCCCCGCGAGCATCCCGGTGGAAACCACCATCACCAACATCGGCTCTCCCGCGCCATGCGGATCGCCCGCCCCATGCAGCGCGAAAACATGGATCGGCAGCGCCGCCCACGGCAGCGCCAACAATACAGAGGTGATCATCAATCGCCGCGCAGTGCGCTTGGACACCCGGCGCACCGCCCGCTTGGACGATCGGATCGACATCCAGCTGAGCACCGCGCAAAGCACCACGACCGCGCCGAGCCACGGCGCCAAGAAAGCGACCTCTTCCTTGTCGAAAGCCCCAATCACATAGATCACAGCATTCAGCGCTGTGATAAACGCGCCAAACGCCGTGCCCGAAACCACGGAATTCACATCTTCCGGGCTTGGGTGTCGCGTCAGCACCGCGCGGATCGGCGCGATCAAGGAGCGAAAAATCTGTCTCACGGCAAGGATCTTCGGCAAGGTCCAAAGGACGGTTTATCCCGTTGTCGCAGCAAAAGGTTGTCGGACCCTGAAGCGGTTTTGAAAATTTGTTTCGAAGCGGAATTGGATGCAAACGCGGTTGACGCGCTGTTAACCCTGAGCGGTGAAGCTGCCCCCACTGCCTGCCACCAGAAAGGGGAATCACCATGGGCCAAAGCGCCATCGCCAAAACCATCACGCGCCAACCACCGCAAATCTCGTGCTACGGCAATGTCACGCTGTATTTGTGGCGCGCGGCGGGCTTTAGCGTTGCTGTGAATAGCCGTGGGAAACCGCAAGGTTACAGCGAGCACTTCACTCGCGCCGAGGTAGAAGAGGCGATCGCCCCCTATCTGCGCGCGCTCTAAAAAGCCGCGCACCCGACCCACATCACCAGCCATGCACAAACCCATCATGCACTCGCGTCCCACAGGCGGAGTATTCCGCCTGTCCTAGCCTCTGTCGCTGGCGCAAAGGGACGCGCCTGCGCTTGTCAAAAGGCTCAGACGTTGGGGGAGGGAAGCGCCTCGAAAGGTTGGGCCATGCCAAAATGGTAGCCCTGCCCCTCGCCGCAATTGAGCGCGCGCAAAAAGGCCACGGCTTCCTCTGTCTCCACACCTTCGGCCACGGTCTCAAGGCCAAGCGCATGCGCAAGCTCGATGATCGCGCGCAAAATCGGCGCATTGCGGGCGTCGGCACCCAGCCCCAGCACAAAGGATTTGTCGAGCTTGATGCGGTCAATCGGCAGATCGCGCAGATGCGAAAGCGAGGCAAAACCGGTGCCGAAATCATCAAGCGCAATCCGAATGCCCGCCGCCCGCAACCGGGCAAAGCCTTGCGAAAGTGGCTGCATCCGCTCGCCCACCAAGACCGTCTCGATCACCTCGACCTCGATCAGGTCAGGCACCAAGCCACGCGTGGCGATTTCTTGCAAAAGCCGGTCGGCAAATACGGGACAGCGCAGGCTGTGTTCCGAGAAATTCACCCCCACCCGGTGCAACCGCCCGGCATCGCGTTCTAGGTCATCCAGCACCGCTTGCAGCACCGCCGCATCGACGTGGCGCGCGCAATCCACATCATCCAGCGCCGCGCCCCATTGCTCCGGCCCGCTCACCTTCCCGTCACGGCCGATGATCCGCGCAAGCGCCTCATGCGCCACGACCTGACCCGTCGCAAAGCTCACTTTGGGTTGGTAATAGGCGCGCACGCGCCCCTCTTTGGCGGCGGCCAGCACAAAAGCAATCGCTTCGCGCCGCGCTTCAAACCGCGCCCGCGTCGGCCCGCGCAAAAACGCGGCATGGGTCAGCGGCCCCATCTGTTTCACCTCAGCCAAAGCCTGACGCAGGCACCGCATCAACCCTTCGGAGTCTTTGGCATCTGTTGGGCTTGTCGCCATCCCCGCCGCGGCATGAAGCGCGAACCCTGCCGAGGCGGCAATGGAAAATGGCTCCTCAAGCGCAGCAAAAGCCCCATCGGCCAAAGCCTGCGCCAGATCATCCGTATCGGGGCCCGCGCGCATCAAAACGAATTCTTCGCCCGCGATCCGCGCCACCATCCCCTCATCGCCAACAAGCCCGGAAAGCCGCTCGGCGATTTCGCGCAAGACCGCATCGGATTGCACCGCGCCCAATTGGTCGCTCATCTGCGCGAAGCCATCGAGATCAAGCAACACGAGCGCCAAAGCCGTGCCCTCGTTCAGCGCTAATTGTAAGCGCCGCTGAAACCAGCGCTGGTTCGCAAGCCCGGTCAGATCGTCAATATTCGCCGCTTGCCAAAGCCGCTGGCGGTCACGGTTTTCATGGGTGACATCGCGCAAAGTCCCAATCACGCAGCCCGTGCCCGATGCCCCCCCATCCACCTCCGCGCGCAACCGAACCCGGCGCAACTGCCCCGCCGGGGTGGCAATGGTGGCATCAAACGACAGCGGCAAACTTGCAGGGCGTGCTTTGGCGGCCTGTGCCCCACCCGCAGACAATGCGGCCAGCCGATCCAAAAGCAATTGCCGTGCCTTGGGCGAAACAAACCGCGCCAGAACCGTTTCGAGGTCCAGATCGCTGTCCGGTGACAGGCCAAGCACCTCATACACCTGCGCGCTGGCGCGGACCTGCCCGCCTTTTGGGTCATGGCACCATGCACCGAGCCCGCTCAAACGTTCCAGACGCGCCAAGGCTTCGGGCCGGCACCCACCGCTTTCGCCAAAAGCGCTGGAGCGCGCGCCAAATGGGTCGAATCGTGCCTCCATCAGCGCCCCTTTCTGCGGCAGGCACCCGCAGAGATCTCGCGGCACGCGCGATGAAAACGGAAGGAGGAGCAGGGTCGGCTCACGAAGGGCGCTCCGTGCTTAGGCAAGGCATTCAGGCGCCCCAAAGGTCGCCACTCGCCCCATCTGCGCAGAAATATGCAACCAAATCCTTGACGCGCGCCCGAACTGGTCAAAAAAAGAGGCCGCTTTTGCGCGATCCGCGCGCGCAAGCCGCAACGGATGATTTTGTCCCGTGCTGTGCTATCATCGGGCAAGAGTTATTGCTTTTCCTGTCCGAGTTCTTGCCATGCGTTTCGTTTCAAGACCGCCGCAGGCGCCTCCTTCGCTTTCCGCTCCGGCCTTTGTGCGGCGCCGGGCGGCCTATTTGGACTGGTTGGGGCGCGACCCGCGTGCCCGAGCACAAACGCGCCCGCCGGAACGGTCCTTGCCGCCCTCCCCCGCGCTGCTTGCGGATCTAGCTGCCCTGTTTGACCACAAATGCGCCTTTTGCGAACGCAAGGTGACCTTGCAGGTGTTTCGCTTCCGCCCGCCCTCAGAAGCTTTGCCGTTTCAAAATACGAATGGCGATCTGGCCTATGGCTGGCTTGCCGATGCTTGGCAAAATCTTTTGCCCATCTGCGCCGATTGCCTGCCCACCCCGCGCAATGCCTTTCCGGTGGCAGCGCGACGCGCGGCGCTGCCCTCGCCCGAGCTTTACACGGCTTATATGACTGAGGGCGCAGGAAGCTGGCCGCAAGATGACAGCCTTCAAGCAGAAGAAGCGCTCCTTTTGGACCCCAGCCTTGATCAAGACCTTGATAGCCATCTGCTTGCGCGCCCCGATGGCCATTGGGAACGGTTGACCGAGCGCGGCAGCGAAACGATCAAAACCTATAAACTCAACCGCCCCGCACTGGTGGCCGCGCGGGCCGCCGCCGTTGCCGCGCAAACCGGCGCGCCGGATCAGGCCTCTGAATTTGCGGGCTTTCTACGAAATCTTGTCCAATCTGAGCGCGCTGCGCCCAGCGCGCCGATCACCCGGCGCGGATTTGAGCGGCCCGCCGAGAACCTCTTTTCCATGGGCACAGGCAGCGGCCTCGCGGATCTGTTGCAGCCCGCAGACACCGAGGCGAACTACACCCTGCCGCCCGCATTGGTGAAAGTCGAAATCAAAGGCTTCAAGGGGATCGAGAAGCTGGAGCTTGATCTGCCTGCGCCGGACCCGCCCGATGCCGCCGCCACCGCGCGGCTGATTTTGGGGGAAAACTCGGCCGGGAAATCCTCGCTTTTGGAAGCCATCGCGCTGACGCTTGCCCCGCCAGAGGCGCGCGCAGCGCTGAAGCTTGATCCGCAAGCCCTGCTTTTGGACCCGGCGCAAATGGGCAGCGCGCTCGCGGCCCGCAAAAGCGGGCTCGTCCGCCTGACCTTCCGCGCCGTTGATGGTACGCTGTCGCGCGTCATGTTGCGGCTCACCCGTGATGGCTTTGAAACCGAGGGCGTGCTCCCGAAGGGCCTGCCAATCTTCGCCTATGGCGCCTATCGCCATTACGTCAAAGCCTGCCACGGCTGGGCCCCCGAGCGCGGGATCATCACGCTCTTTCGTGCGGAAAACCTGCTTTCCAACCCCGGCACATGGCTTGAAAGCCTTTCTGATGCGCAGTTCGACGAGGTGGTGCAGGCGCTGCGCTTCATCTTTGGTCCGGGCGGTGGATTTTTACGGATTGATCGCAGCACCAGCGGCTGCATGGTGGTGACAAGCGCCGAACGGCATGAGCCCGAGGGGGCGGAGACCTTCACCCCGCTTGATGCCGTCTCCTCTGGGTTTCGGACGATGCTCGCCCTCACTTGCGACGTGATGCGCTGGCTGATCGACCCCGAAAGCCCCGGCCATTTCCCCTCGCTCAAATCCGCGCGCGGGGTGCTTTTGGTCGATGAAATTGAATCGCATCTGCACCCGCGCTGGAAAATCCAAGTCATGGCGGGCCTACGCCAAGCGCTGCCGGGCATGACGATCATCGCCACCACCCACGACCCTTTGTGCCTGCGCGGCATGAAAGATGGTGAAGTGCTGGTGCTGCGCCGCATCCCCGGCATAGAGGCGGGCAGCCAACTGCCGATGAAGGTCGATGCGCTGACCACCCTGCCCGATATCGGCAAGCTCACAATCGAGCAGTTGCTGAAATCCGATTTCTTCGCGCTTTACGACACCGATGATCCCCATACCGGGGCCAGTATGGCGGAATTGGTCGATGCTTTGGCCGGAATCTCCTCGGAAGACGGCACGGAGACCGAAAAACAAGAGGCGCTCTTGGCGCAATTCCGCGCCGAGGTGAACGGCGCGCTGCCGGTCGGTTCGTCCGAAGTGTCGATGCTGGTGCAAGAGGCCGTTGCCGATTTTCTGCGCGAGCAACAAAAGCTTACCGCCGCGCGCCGCAGCGCACTGCGCGCCGAAACCAAAAAACGGATCGTCGCGATTTTGAAAGGGGTGCGCGATGCGCCAAGTTGAGCGGACCGGCCCCGTCCCAAAAGCGATGAACGGCCCCGAAAGCGCCGCCGCGAGAGAACGTGCAAAAGCCGCCAAACATGTGGCCAAAGCCCGCGCGAAAGTGGCCGCGGGCGAAGACCGCCCCAAAACCTATGGCTTCAAAATCTACAAAGATGAGGCGGTGAAGCTCGCGCTCACCCAGCTTTTCCACGGCAAATGCGCCTATTGCGAAAGCGATTATGCCGCCCAAGCCCCTGTGGATATTGAACATTATCGCCCCAAAGGTGGCGTCGAAGATGACCCGGACCATTTCGGCTATTGGTGGCTTGCCGCAGATTGGGAGAACCTTCTGCCCTCTTGCATTGATTGCAACCGCCGCCGCTATCAAATTTTGCCCACTCCCGAGACGGCAAGCTTGGCTGAGTTGGATGAAAGCGCCAAACCGATCTGGCAAACCGGCAAAGAAAACGCCTTTCCGGTTTTTGCGGGCACCCGCGCCTATGGCACAAGCGCCGATCCTTTTGCCGAAAGCGCGGCGGAGCGGCCCTATCTGCTGGACCCGTGCCGCGATGACCCGCGCGCGCATCTGCGCTTTTTGGTGGATGCGGCCGAACCTTTGGGCCTTGTGGTGCCCAAAGCCTTAGACCAAGGCGCCCCCGATGCCTTGCCGCTTTTGCCCGCTGGCGCCGATATCGCCCCGGATCAGGTGCCGCCCCATGTCTCTGCACGCGGGGCCGTGTCGATCCAAGTTTATGGGCTGAACCGGCTCGGCCTTGTGCAAGCGCGCACCCGGATTTTGCGGCATCTGGCGCTTTTGGAGCAGATGATCCTTGAGGCCGATGCGCTGTCCGCCCGGCTCGGACAAAGCCCAGACCCCGGCACGCGCGAGGCCGCGGCCCTGCTTGATGCCTTTGCCGACCGGTTGATTGGCGTGATCCGCACGATGGCCGAACCCGACCAACCTTATTCCGAAATGGTGTGCCAGTGGATCGACCACTGGCTGCGCGAGATGAACAGTTGAAGGAGAACGCGATGACCGAGGCCACGACGACCCCGACCGACCCCATTGCCCCGCCCCAGACCAAACCGCTGCCAAGCCGCGAATGCGATCTGGTGATGAAAGGGGGGATCACCTCGGGCGTGGTCTATCCCGGTGCGCTCAAACGGCTTTCTGAAAGCTATCGCTTCGTCAATATCGGCGGCACATCGGCGGGGGCGATTGCGGCGGCCTTTGCGGCGGCGGCCGAATATGGCCGGGAAAGCGGTGGGTTTGAGAAGATCGAAGAAGTGGGTAACGAGCTTTCCAATTCGGTGCTCGAAAAATTCCAACCCGAACCCGCCATGGCCAATCTGTTTCGGCTGCTGATGTCCTTGCAGCCCAAGGCCCCCAAAGACGACACACCGCAAGACAGCCGCAAGATCGATTGGAAGACCCCGCTCGCGGTCGTTTGGGCGCTGTTGCGCGGCTATCCGCGCGATATGGCAAAGGGCGCTATTCCCGGCGCGATCCTTTTGGTGCTGGCGCTTTTTGCCTCCTCCTCCGTGGTCTGGGGCTGGCTCATCGTCGGGCTGATCGTGCTGGTGGCGGGGCTTATTGCGGGGCCTGCGCTGGCGATCAAACAGCAATTGCAAGACAATCTCGCCAAACAAGATTACGGGCTGTGCCGCGGGCGCACGCAGGTCGGCTACCCCGAAAACAGTGGTCTGACGGATTGGATGACCGTGAAGCTGGACGAGATTGCCGGGCTCGCCCCCGGTCAAGGGCCGCTCAGCACCGGGATGCTGTGCGCCGAGACGCGCTCGCACAAGATCACCGTGCAAACGATGACGACCGATATCACCACGCGCCGCCCCTTCATTTTGCCGATGCAAAGCAATCTTTACGCCTTTGATGAAACCGAATTCCGCGCCCTGTTCCCCGATCGGGTGGTCGATGCGATGATCACGCGCAGCAATCGTGTGTCTGAGCATTGGCACGCTGGCGACAAAAATCTTTATTACTTCCAAATGGATGATGTGCCGCTTGTGGTGCTGGCCCGGATGAGCCTGTCTTTCCCCGGCCTGATTTCGGCCGTGCCGCTTTATTGCATTGACCACACGCTCACCCATGCCGCCCCGAAAGACCGCCTGCGTCGCTGCGTCTTTTCCGATGGCGGCCTATCGTCCAACTTCCCGGTGCATTTCTTCGACAGCCTTCTGCCCAAGCGCCCCACCTTCGGCATTGCGCTGGCGAGCTTCGACCCCGACCGCAATGGCCCGGAAGATGCCTATGCAGGCCGCATTGATCTGCCCGTTGACGTGAAAGAAGGCCGCGCGCTGCGCACCCATCCGGTGACGGGTTTGGGGGGCTTTGTTGGCGCGCTATTTGACAGTGCAAAAGACTGGCAAGACTCGCTGCAAGCGGTGCTGACCGGGTTCCGCGAACGGATTGTAACGATCAACCTGACCGAAACCGAAGGCGGGATGAACCTGCAAATGCCTGAAAAGACGATCAAGCTGCTCAACAGCTTTGGGGCGCAGGCGGGCGATGCGCTGGTGCGTGAATTCGACTTTGAAGCGCATCGTCGCCGCCGTTTCCTTACCGAGATCCGCGCTTTGGATGACCTTCTGGCGCAGTTCGCCGCCAATTGGGCACATGAATTTGGCGATGCGCCGAATTACCCCGCGCTCGCGCTCGAAGATGGCACGACCGAATATCGTCTGCCGGCGGGCTTGCGGCAAAAACTGCATGATCGGGCCGCGCAAATCGCGGCACTTGGCGCCAATGGGCTCAGCGCGGCCGAGAAAGAGCAATTGCCGAAATCGCGCTCCCGTCTGCGCCATATCGCGGAAATGAGTTGAGCCCAGAAAGAGGTTCAAGCCGTTAAGACCTCATTAACCCCGGTGAGCATAACGTAAAGCGCGTGTCGGGATAATTAGTATGACGTTTCGTAGTGTCTCTGGATCAGCGCTTGTGTTTTTGCTGGCGGCCACCTTGGGGGGGCTGATTGCGGTTTTGCAATATCATCGCAGTTGGACGCAATCTCTCGCCAATATGGTCGATGACACCTATATCGCTGCGGATCACATGGAATTGCTAATCCGCTCGATGCGGCTTTCGGCAGAAACCGTGGCCGAGGTCGCGCGCACCGATGACCTTGTCCATTCCGCCGATGAAGCAATCGAAAAGGTGGTGCGCGAGAATATCGGCATTTCCGCAGTGCTGGTGATTGATGCCACCGGCCATGTCATCGAAGGCTATTATGAACGGGGCAGCCCGGTTGGGCTGGACCTCTCCGACCGGCCCTATTTCCGGCTGTTTCGCGACCAGATGTGGGAAGGGTTTTACATCAATCCCCCGGTCCGTGCCCGAGTGGATGGCACCTGGTCGCTGCCGCTCAGTGTGCCGATCTATACGCCCGAGGGGCGCTTTGGCGGGGTGATCGCGGTGGCCGCGCAAGAGGGGTATTTTGCCTATCTGCGCAAGCCTTTTCAGGCGAATGACGTGCAAGTCTATCTCCGTGTGCACCCCGATGGGCAGTTTATCGCCCTGCCCAGCCCGTTTGGCGCACGCCCCCTGCCGCAATCGCTCAAAGCCGCCATCGCGCGGCGGCCTGCGCAAACCCTAGAACCGCAAGCGGGCGCGCGCAGTTATGACCAGCCCGATGCCGTCGGCACCCTACGCCAAAGCCCCTCGGGCCTATTTGATGTCTTGGCGGTGCGCACCACCAGTGCGTTGCGCCAAGACGCCCTGATCGACAGCGCAAAAACCGGGCTGGCCGCCTTTGTTGCGGCCTTGCTGATCGGGCTTGCCGGGCTTGGGCTTTTAAGATGGGCCAATGCCGCCCATACCGAGGCCGAGCGGGCGCGGTTCTTGGGCGAACGGCTGCGCATCGCCACCGATGCCGCTCAAATCGGGGTCTGGGATCTCGATATCATCAACAGCCATGAGGTTTGGGACGAAACGATGCATCGGCTCTACGGGCTCGAACCGGGCACGTTTCAGGGCACGTTTGAGCATTGGTGCAAGCTCGTCCATCCCGACGACATCCCCTATGCACAAGAAAAGTTTCAGCGTGCCATCGCAGAGGGCACAGATATGGAAGCCGAATACCGGATCATTACCGCGAATGGTGATATCCGGGTGATCAGCACGCATGCGCGGATTTTCCGCGACCGCGAGGGGCGGGCCGTGCGCGCCATCGGCGTGAATTACGATGTCTCGGAGCGGGTCGCGCGAGAACGCGAACTTTTGGCCGCCCGCGCCGAAGCCGAAGCCGCACAAGCCCGCATCGCCTATGACGCCCTACATGATCCACTCACGGGGCTTTTGAACCGTCGCGGCATGGACCTGCACCTGAAAGACAGCCTTGCAAAGGCCGCGCCAGACCAGCCCGTCGCTTATCTGCATATTGATATCGACCGGTTCAAATCCATCAATGATGTGTTCGGCCATGTTGCAGGCGATCATTTGCTGTGTACCGCAGCCCGGTTGCTCAAGTTGGCCGCTCCGCCCGGCGCCAAAGTGGCACGGATGGGCGGTGATGAATTCGCTATTTTTGTGCAAGGCGAGGCCGCCGAACCGATGGCCCGCGCCTGTGCTGAAAGTTTCCTAAGCGCCTGTCGCGACCCGGTGGAGTTTGAGGGGCGCAAACTGTGGTTTAGCGCCTCGGTCGGGCTTAGCGCGCGCACCGCAGGCGAGGCCGGGGCCGCCGAAGCCGGGGCCATGGCGCAAGATGCCGACATCGCCCTTTATGCCGCCAAAAACGCCGGACGCGACCGGATGGTGCTCTTTTCGCCGGAACTGCGCCGCAAAGTCGAAGAAACGAAACGCTTGGCCGATAAGCTGGAAGATGCCCTGCGCCATGATCGGCTAGAGGTCTATTTCCAGCCGCAGGTAGGGGCGATCAACCATGAGCTTATCGGCGCGGAAGCGCTGTTGCGCTGGCACGACGCCGAAGATGGCCCGATCAGCCCCGACCGTTTCTTACCGATTGCCCGCGAGATGGGGCATATGGCGCGCATCGACGGGATCGTTTTGCGCAAAGCCATCAAGACGGTGCACAACCTCAAGGCGCGCGGGCTGATCGTGCCGAAGGTTTCGGTCAATGTCGATGTGCAGCGGCTGATGCAGCCCGACCTGCTCGACGATCTGGCCGCGTTGGGTCCGCTCCCCTGTGGGCTTGCCTTTGAACTGTTGGAAACGCTTGATTACGATGAAATCACCGACGGGCTGTTAGACGTGCTTGACCGGCTGCGCGCCCAGCAGATCGAGATTGAATTGGATGATTTCGGGCGCGGTCGCACCTCTTTGGCGACGGTGCAGCGCATCCGCCCGGATCGGCTGAAAATCGACCGTTCTTTGATTGCGCGCAAAGGCGTGGATCCTGTGGTGGAGGCGATTGGCAATATGGGCCATGCGCTGAACATCGGGCTCACCGCTGAAGGGGTGGAAACGCTTCCTCAAGCCTTGGCCATGGCGCGGCTGGGGTGCGATTGCCTGCAAGGCTTCTACTTCGCCCGCCCGATGCCCGAGCAAGATTTCGCACATTGGATCGCCGCAAAACAAAGTGACAAGCCGAGCCATTGGGTCGAGACCGATGCAAATTACCAAAGTGCCTGAAGCCAAAATAACGTACGCCCCGACCGGGGGGACGGGGCGCACCGCCTGAGCGGAGCTGGAGTGGACCAGTTCCGTGAGGTTTTCCCTCAGGCGTTTTTCAGATCGAGGAAGAGTTGATAGGCTTCCTTGGCGGTGAAGTTTTCATGCACCACTTTGTTGACCGCTTGGATCATCGCAATCGGCGCGTCCGATTGGAAAATGTTGCGCCCCATATCAACGCCCGCCGCGCCTTGGTCGATGGCTTTATACGCCATATCAAGCGCTTCGAGTTCCGGCAGCTTCTTGCCGCCTGCGATCACCAGCGGCACCGGGCAGCCAGCGGCGACCTTCTCGAACCCTTCTTCGACGAAGTAGGTCTTCACATAATGCGCGCCCAATTCCGCCGCGATCCGGGTGGCGAGGCCAAAGTAGCGGGCATCGCGCGCCATATCTTTGCCCACGCCCGTCACCGCTAGCGTCGGGATGCCGTAACGGGTGCCGGTGTCGATGAGTTTGAGCACATTGGTGATCGATTTATGCTCGTATTCCGAGCCGATATAGACCTGCGCGGCCATCGCGCAGGCACCAAGGCGGATCGCATCTTCGATTTCCACCGCAACCGTCTCGTTCGACAGCTCGGTCAAGATCGAGTTGCCGCCCGAGCAGCGCAGCGCCACCGGCTTGGTGTTGGTCGGCGGAATGGTCGAGCGCAACGCGCCGCGGGTGCACATCAGCACATCGGCGTAATCCGCCAGCGGCAGAATGTTGAGGTCCATCCGCTCCAGCCCCGTCGCCGGGCCTTGGAAATAGCCGTGGTCAAAGGCCAGCATCACCGTGCGGCCAGTTTTCGGGTTGAAGATGCGGCTCAGGCGGTTCTTCATCCCCCAATCGTAATGCGCGGCCCCTTTCAGGTAGAAGCCTTGCAGGTCGGCAGGCTGGTCGAGCCCGAAATCCTTGCCTTCCTTGATGTCGTCGAGATCGGCCATGAGGGGTTCCTTTCGCTGGCGCGTTGTCGCCGGCGCCAAAGCACCGGCCTTCTTGAGTACGCGCGCCCTTCAAAAAGGGCGCGCGCGCGTGTCTTTCGCTTAGAAATCGTAGTTGTCGATGTTTTCAGCGGTGAAGACGGTGCGTTCGGGCAGCAAGATCACGCCGCTGCCTTCGGCTTCATAATCATAGCCTTGCACGGCATTCGGGCTCACTTCGACGGTGCCGATGCCGGGAACGTCGATCGTGTCGCCCACTTGCCACGTCGCCCCATTGGCGAGTTGGTCGGCGATATAGACCGAGAGTTTGCCCTGCGTGACCACGTCCCACAGACCGAACTGCGCAACCGTGCCCGATTTCACATATTGGCGCATCGTGTTCGGCGTCGAGAAGCCGGTGACGATGATTTTGCCCGCAAGACCAAGGTTTTCAGCCGCTTGCGCCGAGCCCGGAAGGGCGTTCGCATCGGGGCAGATGATCGCGTCAAGATCAGGATAGGTCTGATAAAGCGCGGTCGGCACCTGCACGGCTTTTTGCGCATCTTGGTTCGAGAACTCGGTCGCGACGATTTCCCAGCTCGGATATTCTTTCGCGATCAGCGCCTTGGCTTCTTCGGCCCATTGGTTTTGGTCGGTCACGGTCGGCGAGGAATAGTGGAAAGCCACTTTCTTCGGCGCGGTCGGATCATCCATTTGATCGGCCGTCATCTGCACCAAGAGTGCCCCCAATTGCGCGGGCGTGCCTTGGTCAATGTAATAGCTGCGGCATTCCGGGTTCACGTCGCTGTCCCAGGTCAGAACCTTGACGCCCTTGTCCATCGCGCGTTTGAGCGATTCACACAGGCCTTCGGGCGAGAGCGAGGAAATCGCGATCGCGTTGTAGCCTTGGTTGACGAAGTTGTTGATAAACTCGACCTGGCCCGAGACAGAGGCTTCGCTCGGCCCGTCGTATTTCACGTCGATCCCAAGCTGTTCGCCCATCGCAAGCGCACCTTTACCACCGCTTTCGAAGAAGCCGACACCGGTCAGTTTCGGAATGAAAGCGACGCGTGCACCGTCAGCGCTGGCCGCGAAAGTGGTGAGCGCCGTGGTGAGCGATGCAATCGCAAGCCCCGTCACGATACGTCCGAAAGTCATGGTAGTTCCTCCACTTAGTTCTTCCCACCGAGGCGCCGCGCGCCCCGGCCTCTTTAGCCACGCCCACCACGGGCGTTAGCCATTCGCGACCGCCGCGCGCTCGGTCTCATAGGCCAAGCGGTTGGCGCGGCGGGTGCCCAGCACACCCATGCCGATCTTCAGCGCGACCGATCCGATCAGAAGCGCGCCGACGATCACCGGCACCACATCGGAGCTGATGCCGAGTGCCAGCAAACCTTGCCGCAGGAAGCCCAGCACCAGCCCCGCAAGGAAGGTGCCCAGCACCGAGCCCTGCCCGCCGTAGATTGACGAGCCGCCCAGAACCACGGCGGTGATGATGTTCAAAAGTGCCTCGGCCCCAAGGTCAGAGCGCGCCGAGGTGAAGTAAGCCGTCAGCACCAGCCCCGCGACAGCCGCCGCAAAGCCATTGAGCGCATAGACGGTGACAAGCGTGCGCGTGACCGGAACGCCGGTGAAGCGCGCCACATCGGCACTAACCCCGATCAGCTTGAGAAAGCGGCCAAAGCGCGTGCGATGCATGAGATACGTCGCCCCCGCCGCAATCACCACGGTGATGATCAGCGGCACCGGCACCCAGCCCAAAGCCCCTGTGCCAATCCAAGTGAAGCTTTTCGGCAGGCCCGAGATGCCCTCGTATTGGTAAGCCTCAAAGCCCCCGGCCCCGGCAACCGCAAAGCCCATCATGTCGAGAAGCGTGGGCAGGCCAGAGGCGACACCCGCATAGAAGAAGAGCATCGCGAGCGTGATGACGAGCGGGTTCACGTCGGTCTTTGCGATCACCGTGCCGTTGAAGGCACCAGCCCCCACACCAACGGCAAGCGCCAGCACCGCGCAAGCGCCGATCGGCACGCCCGCCACGAAAGATAGCCCCAGCACGATCGAGGCAAGCCCCATGATCGACACGCCCGAAATATCCATCCCCCCGGTCATGATGACCAGCGTCAACCCCACGGCCGCGATGATCACATGGACAAAGTCCGAGGTGGAAAAGAGCAGGTTTTCGATATTGAGGAAGGCCGGGTTGATCAGGCCAAGCACGATCAGTTCCACCACCAGCACAGCCGCCAGCATGAATTCCCAGCTTTTAAAGACAGAAGCTTTCACGATGCCATCTCCCGCGTTTCGGTGGTGTTGGTGGAGCGGTCTTGGTCGGCCTCTGCGCGGCGCATTTCGGCAGCGCGGGCAGCCAGTTGGCGGTTATGCACGGTGCGGCGGATCAGGTAGTCAAAGACCACGATGCCCAGAAGCACGGCACCTGCGACGGCATTGTTCCAGCTTCCCGGCACATGCAGGAAGATCATCATGCTATCGACCGCAGTAAGGAACAGCGCGCCAATGACGGCGGACCAAATGGACCCCGTGCCGCCCATCAGGCTGACACCGCCCAAAACCACAGCCGCGATGGCTTTCAGCTCTTGGCCGTTGCCGGTCTGCATTGGCACAAAGCCAATTTGGCCGACAAAGACGATCGCCGCAGCCCCCGCGAAAAGGCCCGAAAGCGTGAAGGCGGCAAAGCGCGTGGCCTTCACATTGATGCCCAGCAGGTAAGCGCCATCGGCATTATCGCCCACGGCATAGAAGTTGCGCGCGGCGCGGATACGCCACAACAGGACGGCCACCACGATCACCAGCACCGCCACGGCCCAAACCATCAGCGGAATGCTCATGTAACGGGTGACGGCGAAACTTTTGATGTTTTGCGGGATCGATTCAATCCAGCTGCCACCCGTCAGCACCCGCATGAAGCCGCGATAAGCCCCTAAAGTCCCAAGCGTCATGATGATCGGCGGAATACCAATAAAGACCACGCCCACAGCGTTCACCGCGCCCGCCAAAGCCCCGGTGATAAGTGCGCAGATCATCGCCAGTGGCAACGGCATTCCGGCATTTAACGCAAAACCAAAGATCACGGCAGACAGGCCCGCAATCGCGCCAACCGAAACGTCAATACCCCGTGTTTGCACCACAAACATCTGCCCCACAGCGATCAGCATCAGGAACAGCGAAGAGTTCACGATATTGATCAGCGTGAACGGATAGAGCACCGCTTTGTTTTGCGTGGCGACGGCTAAGATCATCGCCACCAGCAAAAACAGAACCAGAAGCTCACGGCTTTTGAGAATTTTCATCATGCCCCTGCGCCTCCGGTCGCATCGAAGGTGGCAGCCGAGATTTGCTCGACCCCCGTGACACCGGCGGCCAATTCAACCAGCCGCCCGCGTTTCATAATCAGCACCCGGTCGCTCACCTCCGAGATTTCCCCCACTTCCGAGGAAATCACGACCACCCCCACGCCATCGGCGGTGAGGTCACGAATGATGCGGTAAACGTCTTGGCGCGCGCGCGCGTCGATCCCGCGGGTGGGTTCATCCAAAATCACCACGCGCGGTTCCGGCGCGAGGGTTTTGGCCAGCACGATCTTTTGCTGGTTGCCGCCCGAAAGCGTTTTGGCCGATTGCATCGGCGACGAGAGCTTGATGCGCAGCTTATCGATAAAACGGGTCGCAAGGTTGCGTTCTTCCGCGCTCGACATAAAGCGGCCTTCGGGCATCGACATCACACCAGAGGAAATGGTCTGCGCCGAGGGCAGTGCCAAAAAGATGCCATGCGCGTGCCGATCTTCTGGCACGTAAGACAGACCCATCTCTTGGCAGATCTGCGGCGAGCGTTCGGGGGCGGGTTTGCCCGCAATCACCACCTCGCCCGTGGCTTCGGTATCAATGCCAAAGATCGCCTCGGCAAATTCGGTGCGGCCAGAGCCGACCACGCCC
Source organism: Rhodobacter sp. JA431 (assembly GCF_900217725.1). Classification (NCBI taxonomy): domain Bacteria; kingdom Pseudomonadati; phylum Pseudomonadota; class Alphaproteobacteria; order Rhodobacterales; genus Rhodobacter; species Rhodobacter sp. JA431. The sequence goes on along the minus strand of NZ_OBMP01000003.1, from coordinate 423,072 downwards.
GAAATCCCCACAACCTCACCGGGATAGACGTCAAAGTTGACATCGCGGAAGGCTTGGCCCGACAGATGCCGCACTTGCAGCACCGGATGCGCGCCTTCGATGCGGTAGCATTTGCGGGCATCGGCATCATGGGGCGTGAAATCTTCGGGCAGCATCGCCTCGACCAATTGCTCGGCGGTCAGTTCTGAGGCCGGACGCGAGAGCACGAAATGCCCATCACGCAGAACGCTGACGCGATCCGAGAAATCGAGCACTTCATTCAGACGGTGCGAGATGAACAGGATGCCGATCCCCTGCGCGGTCAGATGTTTGATCTGCGCCGCAAGGCTCGCCACTTCGCGCCGCGTGAGCGACGAGGTAGGTTCATCCAAAATCAGCACATGGGCGTTGCGCAACAAGCCCCGGACGATCTCGACCAATTGCTGGTTGGCGATTGAAAGCTCGCCACCGGGGGCGGAAAAATCCGCCTCGAGCCCAATTTCTTGCGCGGCTTTTTCGGCCCGGCGCGCGTTCTCCGCCCGGTCGCCCGCCAGCCCCATGGTCAGGTTTTCCAAAACCGTAAGATTGGGAAAGATATGCGGCTCTTGCGGCACCATATAGATGCCTTTTTCATGCGCATCGGAGGGCTTTTTCAGCGCCACCGGCGTGCCATTCACCTCAACCGTCCCAGCGGTCGGCGTGTAAGCGCCCGAGATGATTTTGACGATGGTGGATTTGCCCGAGCCATTGCCGCCCAAAAGCGCATGCACCTGACCGGGGGCGATTTCAAAGTCGATCCCGCGCAAAACGGTGACGCTTTCAAACACCTTCCAGATGCCACGCAGCGCCACAAGTGGGGGAGTTGTGTCAGTCATTGGCTTGCTCCGCTGCCGCTTGTCCGGCTTGGCGCACCGCTTCAAGCTGCGCCAGCATGGCCGAAGGATCGGCAGCTTTGAAAATCGCAGAACCCGAAACCACCAGATCAGCCCCGGTGGCACAGGCGTCTTTGATGCTGTCGGCGGTGATGCCGCCATCAATCGCCATCACGGGGGCGAAATCGGCGCAAAGCGCGCGCAATTGCGCCAACCGCTCGGCCGCGGCGGGCACATCCGCCGGCGCACCATCGCGCGGATCAATCGCCAGCACCAAGATCACATCAGGCTTTTGCGCCAAAAGCGGCGCCAAGCTTTCGAGCGATGTGCCGGGCATCACGCCCAGCCCCGCAAGGATCGGCCTCTCCAAACAGGCGCTTGCCGCCCGGATTGCAGCCAGTGCCCCGGCCGCATTCAGCGCTTCGGCATGAACGGTGATCAAATCGGCGCCCGCTGCGGCAAAAGCATCAATCTGGTTTTCCGGTTCCGCCACCATCAGATGGACATCCAAGAACCCTTGCCCCCGCAGCGCAGAGACAAAGCCCGGCCCACCGGTGAATTGCGGCACCCAGACCCCATCCATAATGTCGAAATGCAGCACTTCGGCAGATTGAAGCGCCTCAAGCGCCGCGCCGATCGCCATGGCAGGCGCAGCAAAGATCCCGACCCCGATGCCTTTGGCACGGGCCTGTAGCGCAGCGCGCTCAACGCTATCCATGGGACTTACTCCCCGGCCAGCGCCGCAGCGTGATCGGGCATGACCATGCGGAAGAATTGTTTTTCGCGTCCGCCGATTTGAATCTCGGCGAGGCCCTTCACCACTTCGGCGTAATGGGCGGTTTTGCGGTGCTCATCGACCGCAGCTTCATTCACGAAGCCCTCATAGATGACGAAGTGATGATCGTCCTCGGGGTCTTGCAGCACGTCGAACCGATAGTTGCCGGGTTCGGCGCGGGTGCCTTCAAAATTGACACGAAACACTTCGAGAAACCGCTCTACACAGCCCGGTTTCACCCGAATGTGGACAAGTTGAACGAACATCGCACTCCTCCTTATGCGAGCCCCTCCTCCTAAGTTCCGGCTCCCCGGAAGATCGGCGGCAGGCCTGCGGCCCGGGACTCGTTTGCCGATCATTTGTTCCATGGAAAACCTTTTGAACAAACCTGTCAAGCAGCGAAAAGCGCTAACATTTCTTTCTGCACCTGCAAAATAAGGGAAATTATTGCACATTCGCACATCGGGCCATGCTTCGCGGTTGACAGAATGACGATCAAATGATCCCTTGTGCGCCAGGAGGAGGCAGCCATGAGCCAGGTCTCTACGCCACAAGACAACGGCTTTTTGCTCGATGCCGAGGAGGTCGAGCAGATCAGTCGCGCCGCTTGGCACTATTATAATGATGGGCTGACCCAAAATCAGATCGCCGATCTGGTGGGGGTTTCGCGCATCAAGGTCTCGCGCCTTTTGGAAAAGGGGCGACAGGCCGGGTTGATCGAATTGCGCATCAACTCCCCGCATGAGGGCAGCCTTGGCCTGCAAGAGGAACTTGTCAGCGCTTTTGGGCTAACGCAGGCGCGTGTCGTGCCGCAAGCAGAGGGCTTGGCGGCGGGCCCGCGCATCGGTCGCGCGGCGGCAAGCCTGCTCACACAAGGGCTTTGCCCCAATGATCTGCTGGCAATTGGCTGGGGCGAAGCGGTTTCGACCACCTTGCGCTATATGGCGCCGGTCTTTCCGCAAAATAACATCTCGCTCGTTAGCCTGACGGGCGGCGTCTCGGCCTACATCGGCAATACCGGGCTTTATGGCCCGCAGGGCTTTGCGCATCTGATCCCCACGCCGCTGCGCGTTTCTTCGACCGAATTGGCCGAGATGCTGCGGCTTGAACCCTATGTGCGCAATGTTCTTGATATGGCGCTGACCGCCAAAACCGCGCTGATCGGCGTGGGGTCGGTCGCGCGTTCGGCGACCTTGGTGCGCTATGGCTATTGCACCGGTGCCGAGATCGAACTTTTCACTCGGCGCGGCGCGGTGGGCGATGTGCTGGGCTATTTCTACGACCGTGACGGGCAGATTCTCGACCTTGATGTGCACCGCCATGTTGTGGCCGTCACGCCCGATGACCTGCGCCAGATCCCTTCGGTGATCGGCGCGGCGGCGGGGCCGGAGAAAGTGGAAGCTATCCTTGGTCTGTTGCGCGGAAGGCTCGCCAATATTCTGGTGACCGACGAACCAACAGCAAGGGAATTGTTGCGGAGGAAATGATGTCCACTCACCTGCTAGTTCTGGATGCCGGCACCGGCTCCGGACGCGCTGTGATTTTTGATCGTGAAGGGCGCCAAGTTGGCGTGGCACAGGAAGAGTGGCGGCATTTGCCCGAAGAGGGTGTTCCCGGCTCGATGGCCTTTGATATCGAGGGCGGCTGGGCCTTGCTGCGCCGCTGTATCAAAGGCGCGCTGGAAAGCTGCGGGCTGAAAGGCAGCGATATTGCCGCGATTAGTTCCACCTCCATGCGCGAAGCGATTGTGCTTTATGATGGCAAGGGCCAAGAAATTTGGGCCTGCGCCAATGTGGACAGCCGCGCCAGCGCCGAAGTGGCGGAATTGCGTGCGCGGTCAGACACTTTTGAGCGCGAGTTTTATGATGTCTCGGGCGAGGCTTTTGCTTTGGGCGCCCTGCCCCGGCTCAATTGGGTGCGCAAACACGCGCCCGAAATCTTTGCGCAAGTCCGCGCGATTTCCATGGTCAATGACTGGATCGCGAAACGGCTGACAGATGAGATCACGGTGGAACCGACGAATGGCTCCACCAATGGGCTGTTGGACCTCGCCACCCGGCAATGGTCCGATGAGCTGATTGCAAAAGCGGGGCTGGATCGCGCGATCTTCCCGCGCATCGTCGAACCCGGCACCATTGTGGGCCATGTCACGGGCGCGGCTGCCACCGATACAGGGCTGGCCGAGGGCACCCCGGTGGTTGCGGGCGGTGGCGATGTGCAGCTTGGCTCCATCGGGCTTGGCGTGGTGGAGCTTGGCTCTGCCGCCGTTTTGGGCGGCACCTTCTGGCAGCAGGTGGTGAACATCCCCAAAGGCAAGGTCGATGACACGATGCGCCTTCGGGTCAACGCCGCGGCGCTCCCCGATATGAACCAAGCCGAGGCGATCAGCTTTTTCGTGGGCCTCACCGCGCGCTGGTTCCGCGACGCCTTTTGCCAAGAAGAAATGCGCATCGCCGCTGAAACGGGCCGCGATGCCTATGCGCTGATGGAAGAATTGGCGATGCAGGTGCCGCCCGGCGCCAATGGCATCATCCCGGTCTTTTCCGATGCGATGGATTTCGGCAATTGGTATCACGCCGCGCCCTCGCTTTTGAACCTGTCGATTGACCCCGCCGTCGCCAATAAAGGCTCGATCTTCCGGGCGATTCAGGAAAATGCCGCCATTGTCGCTGCGGTGAACCTTGCGCGGGTGGAGGCGTTCGCGGGCGTGGGCGGCACCGGGCCACTGATTTTGGCGGGCGGCGCGGCGAAAGGCGTGCTGTGGCCGCAAATTCTGGCCGATGTGACCGGGCGCGAGATCCATATTCCGCAAGTGCGCGAAGCCACCGCTTTGGGGGGGGCCGCCGCTGCAGCAACGGGTGTGGGCCAGTTTTCCAACATCGCCGAAGCGGGCCGCGCCTTTGTGCGCTGGGATCGCACGCTGACCCCCAATGCCGCGAACCGCGCGCTTTATGACGAGGCGCGCGAACGCTGGCAGCAGGCCTACGCCGCGCAAAAAGCGCTGGTGGATGCAGGGCTCACCACCTCGATGTGGCGCGCGCCGGGCAGCTGATTCCAGCCAGCGCCCCCAAGAACAAGACGGCCCTGCCCCAGATCGGGACGGGGCCCTTCTTCTTGCGGCCCTTCGCGCTAGAAGCTTGCGTCAAAACGCAAATTTTTCGGAGATTGTTCGGCCCAGAGGGCCCTTTCAGCCGCTTTTCACGGGTTGCGGTTTTGCCGCAGATAGCGGTAGCATCCGCCATCTAAAAAACAGCAGGAAGGATCTGCCAATGAAACATACCAAGCTCTTTGCTGGCCTTGTGCTGGCCGCTGGCCTCGCCGCCCCGGTCGCGCAAGCCCAAGACATGTCCTTCTTCCGCATCGGCACCGGCGGCACCGCGGGCACCTACTACCCGATCGGCGGCCTGCTGGCGAATGCGATCTCCAACCCGCCCGGCTCGCGGCCTTGCGATGAAGGCGGCTCGTGCGGCGTGCCCGGCCTGATCGCCTCGGCGCTTTCGGCCAACGGCTCGGTCGCCAACATCAACGCCATCGCGGGCGGCTCGCTCGAATCCGGCTTCTCGCAATCCGACGTTGCCACCTGGGCCTATACCGGCACCGGCATCTGGGAAGGCAAACCGGCGGTCGACAAACTGCGCGCCATTGCCAACCTCTACCCCGAAAGCATCCACCTTGTGGCCAGCGCCGATTCCGGCATTTCGAGCGTGGCGGACCTTGCGGGCAAGCGCGTGTCGCTGGATGAACCCGGCTCGGGCACGCTGGTGGACGCGAAAATCATCCTCGCGGGCTATGGCCTGAGCGAAGATGACATCGAAGAAGAATTCCTCAAGCCCGACCAAGCCGCCGACCGGATGCGCGATGGCGCGATGGATGCGTTCTTCTTTGTGGGCGGCTACCCGGCTGGCGCGATTGCCGAGCTTGCCAGCCAACATGACGTGAAACTGGTGCCGATCTCGTGCGACGAGGCCCCCTCGATCTGCGCAGACTACAAATTCTTCGCGCCCGACACCGTTCCGGGCGGCACCTATGAAGGCAACCCCGATGACGTCGCGACCCTATCGGTGGGCGCACAATGGGTGACCAGCGCCGATCAACCCGAAGAGCTGATCTATGAGATCACCAAAGCCCTTTGGAACGCCAATACCCGCAAACAACTGGATGCGGGCCATGCCAAAGGCAAAATGATCACCGCCGAAACCGCGCTTGACGGCATCGGCATCCCGCTGCATCCGGGCGCAGAAAAATTCTACAAGGAAGCGGGCCTGCTGCAATAAGCTGCCCCAAACCTTGACCCTATGACCTTCAGGGGGGCGCGAAGACCATCGCGCCCCCCTCGCCCAATGCGAAGGAGCGCGCCCATGGCCGAAAACCGCAACAGCGAAAGCGAAGAGATCCGTCATCTGAGCGCCGAGGAACTGAAGGCGATCGAGGAAAAATTCGACCCTGAATTGCGGTTTCGCGTTTTAGCGCGCCCCTTGATGGTGGCCTCTGCCGCCATTTTGTTTTTGCTATCGTGCTATCACTACTACACGGCAGGTTTTGGCATTCCGCAGGCGACGGTGCACCGGGGTTTCCACCTTGGCGTCACCATCTTGTTGGTTTTCCTCAGTTTTGCCGCCTTTGGCCGCAAACACCTGCGGCCCAGCGTGTTCGCTCCTTGGGGGCTACCGTTAAGCGATTGGCTCTTGGGCCTCGCGGGGTTGGTGGCCGCACTTTACGTGCCGTGGATTTATAGCGACCTGGCCTTCCGCGTGGGCAACCCGCTGCCGATCGACATCATCATGGGCACGGTGCTGATCGGCGTGTTGCTGGAGGCCGTGCGCCGTTCGATGGGCTGGCCGCTGCCGGTGATTGCGATTCTCTTTATCGCTTACGCCTATTTCGGCAAATCCATGCCGGGGATTTTGGTGCATCCGGGCGCAAGCTGGTCCAACATCGTCAACCACCTTTATCTGACCTCGCAGGGGATTTACGGCACGGCGCTGGGGGTGATTGCCACCTATGTCTTCCACTTCGTGCTGTTTGGCGTGATGGCCACGCGCATCGGGCTGGGGCAACTTTTCATCGACATCGCCTCGGCGCTTGCGGGGCGCTACGCCGGGGGCCCGGCCAAAGTGTCGGTGCTCTCTTCGGCGCTTTTGGGCTCGATCTCGGGCTCCTCGATTGCCAATACCGTGACCACCGGCGCGCTGACCATTCCGGCGATGATCCGCATCGGCTACCCGCGCCATTTCGCGGCCGCTGTTGAAGCGGCGGCCTCCACCGGCGGGCAAATCACCCCCCCCGGTGATGGGCGCGGTGGCGTTTTTGATGATCGAATATCTGGGCGTGCCGCTCACCACGATTTTGACCGCCGCCCTTGTGCCCGCCTTCATGCACTTCTTTGGCGTGCTGGTGCAGGTGCACCTTGAAGCGCGCCGTCTGGGCCTGCGCGGTCTGTCGGCGGCAGAACTGCCCAATGCGTGGAAAGTGCTGAAAAAGGGCTGGCTCTCGGTGCTGCCGCTCGCGGTTCTGGTCGCGGTGCTGCTCTCCGGCCGCACGCCCTTTGCCGCCGCTTTCTGGTCGATCTCGTCGTCGATCATCGTGCTGGCGATCCAGCAGGTGATGAAATCGGGCCTGCTTGAGGGCCTGCGCGGCACGCTGGATGGTGTGATTGAAGGCTTTATTCTGGGCGCCAAGCAATCGCTTTCGGTTACCGCTGCCGCGGCTTTGGTGGGCGTGGTGATTGGCGTTGTGACGCTCACTGGCGTGGGCTTCAAAATCGCCTATATGGTCACCTCCATCGCGCAGGGCTGGGCGGTATCGCTGCATGACACGCTGGCCTTCCTGCCCTTTGAAGTGATGACGGTGGCAGGGCTGACGCTGCTTTTCACGCTGATCCTCACCGCCGTTGTCTGCATCTTGATGGGCTGCGGCATCCCGACGACCGCGAACTACATCATCATGGTGGCCGTGGCCGCACCGATCTTGGGCATGCTGGGCGTGCAGCAGATGGTGGCGCATTACTTCGTCTTCTACTACGGGGTTTTGGCCGATGTGACACCACCGGTGGCAATGGCAGCCTATGCGGGCGCGGGCATTGCGGGCGCCAATGCGTTTAAGGCGGGCAATACCGCGTTCCGGCTCAGCATGGGCAAGGCGCTGGTGCCCTTTGTCTTTGCCTTCCAACCGGCACTTTTGATCGTGACCGATGGCTTTACATGGCAGGCTTTCGCGCTCGCCTTCTCTGGCGCGGTCTTGGGCATTTGGGTGCTCGCCTCGGCAGTCTCCAACTGGCTTTTCGCGCCGCTTTACTGGTTTGAGCGGATCGTTTTGGTGATTGCCGCCTTCTTGCTGGTCGCCCCCAACCTTGGGGCCACGGCGGTGGGGCTTGCGCTGGTCGCGCCGATCATCGTCCGCCAAAAATGGCCACGCGGGCCGAACGCGGCCACCGCCTAACGAAACGAACCGAGAGAGGGATCACATGCGCATTGGGGTGATTGGAACGGGCAGCATTGCCAGCGCCGTGGTGCGCGCGCTTGCGCCCGAGGGGCATGAGATTACGGTCTCGGAACGTGGGCGGGCCTATTCGGCGGCGCTGGCAGCAGAATTTGCCAATGTCACCGTTGCCGCCAATGCGCAGGTGGTGGAAGCCGCCGATCTGATCTTGATCGGCCTCTTGCCCGAACATGCCGAGGCCGCCCTTGGCGCGCTCACCTTCCGCGAGGGGCAACAGGTGATCTCGCTCATGGCCGATGTGCCGCTCGATCAGGTGGCCACTTTGGTTGCCCCGGCCTCTGTCAAAACCGTGATGCTGCCCTACCCCAGCCTGCCCGCAGGCGGCACGCCGATCATGGTGCTGGGGGAAACGGCGCTGGTGGAAACGCTTTTGGGCGCACGCAACACCGTCTTTGCCCTGCGCGACCGGGCCGAGCTTGGCGCCTACCTTGCCGCGCAAGCGGTGCTTTCGCCTGCCACGCAACTCGTGGCCGAAGCCGCAAACTGGCTCGCTCCCCATTTGCAAGACCCCGCGCGAGGCGAGGCCTTCTTGCGGATGCTGGTGTCTTCAAGCCTTGCCGCAGGCCCGGCGGCGGAGCTGCTTGCCTCGCTCAATACCGAGGGCGGCTATAACCAAGGCCTGCGCCAGCATATGGAACGCGCGGGCATGGTGAAAGCCCTGCATGAGGGGTTTGAGGCGCTGACCCGCTAGCCAATTCGTCGAAAAGGCCTCCGCTTAAGCCGGATAAATCCCGCCGCCAATCGCGGTGGCTGGATCGGCTTCGAAGTCCTCCATAAAGAATGCGTGCCCTTTCAGCATGCTCAGCAAATCCGGGTCGAGCGCGGCGATCTCTTCTTCGCTGCGCACAGACACCACTTGCATGCGCGAAATCAGGCAACTGGGCGGCTCCCATGCCCATTCATCTTCGATCTGGCCCGCTTTGATCGCTTGCTCCATCAAAGCGCTTTCCTGCGCCAGATCGGCCTTTTGCACATGGGCGAGCGCCTCTTTCGAGCTTTGCCCAATCGCCGCGTGAAACGCGCGAAACTTCTCGCCGCTGCCGGTTTTGCTGCGCAGGCTCTCAATCACCCACCATTTGCGATCTTCAGACAAGACGGGGAGTTCGGTCATCCTAGCCTCCATTGGCGCGGGCGTGCATGGGTTGGGATAGTGCCGGAGATACCGCCCCAGCCCAACAGGGCAAGGCAACGCCAGAAGCTTAGCGCAAGGCCCGGAGAAACGTCCCGCGTCGCGAAGACGCAGGCCCAAACGCGCCTAATTCCCGTAACCCGTCATTTCCAAATAGCCCACACCTTCATGGCTGCCCGAGACCGTCACCGGCCCCTCCCAATACGGCACCGAGACCTCCATCCAAGCCTGTGGGTTTAAGGCTTGCACAGTGACGGCAACGCCCTTTTCAGGCAGGGTGATCTTCCATGAAACTGGCAGTTCTCGCCCTGCCACGCGGCGCAGTTTCAGCGCCGTGGCCTGAAACGCGCCATCTTCGAAAGCTGTGGGCGTGCCGTCCGGGGCAATCCATGTGGCGGCGGTGAAATCCTGAGCCCCGCGCAACACGAAACCCATCAGCCGCGCACCATCTTTGAAACTGAGCGAGAACCAATCCCACCCGCTTTGATCTGCGGCAAGCGGTTGCGAGGACCATTCTCGGTCCAGCCAAGCCGTGCCGGTGACGGGCACGCGCCCTTCCGGCAAGGTCAATTCCCCCGTCAGCGCATAAAACGGCTGGGAATAATAATAACTCGCCTGCCCCGCGCCGGATTTGACCGAATAGCCCCCCTGCCCATGTTCGACAAGCGGGCCTTGGGCCGTCAGCCTGACATCATAAGCGAAGTCGTCACCCGAAGCCGTGAGCTGCAGATCATCCAGATCCGGCCCCGCCATTTGCCAATCATCAATCCACGCTTCGAATGGGGCCGCGTTCACCCCCGCTTGCCCAATGCCGCCACGCGCCAGCCGTTCGGCTACGTAATGCGCGGAGGGCGTGGTAACCGCCGCATGCCCCATCCAAAGCTGCGGGCTCTGCCAGCCTTCGCGTTGATCTTCTGCTGGCTCGGGCGCGAGGGCGGAGCGGAAAAGCGTCCATTGCAGGCCGTAGGATGTACCATCGGGGCCCGTCATATTCGCCGTGAGATACCACCACTCGATACGGTAATCGGGATGCGCGCCATGATCTTGCGGGAAGGTCAAGGCCACACCCGGCTGCGGGTAGGCAAAGCCATCGGCCTCAGCCCCAAGCCCGGCAAACCCCTGCGCGACGGCGGGGAAAGGCAGGAAAAGCGCAACGATCAAAGCCTTAGCGTTCATTGCGAAACACCCCCAAAAGCCGCGCAGGCGCCATCCGCGAAAGCTGCCACGCGGGCCAAAGCGCGGCCAAGCCCGCAGCCGCCAAGGCAAGCAGCGTGAGCCGCGCGTAATCGGCAGGAAAGAGATACATCGGCAAGCGCCAGCCAAAGGCTTCGACATTGACCACCGCCAAAAGCGCCCATGCCAGCGCCAGCCCCAAGGGCAGCGCCAAAACGCCCGTGAGCGCGGCCAACACCAAAGCGCGGAGCAAATCGAGCCCCGCCAAAGAGCGCCGCGTCAGCCCCAACGCCCAAACCGGGGCGAGTTGTGGCAAGCGCATCGCGGCCAGCGTGAGCAAGCTCATCAGCATTGCAAACCCCGCGACCGCCAGCGTCAGCACATTGAGAGCCGCAGTAACGGCAAAGGTGCGTTCAAACACCGTGAGCGAGAGCGCCTTCAGGCCCGATTGGTCAATCATCGCATCTGGTGCAATGCCCCGTTCCTCCACCAAATGCCTACGCACCGATGGCAGCTGATCGGGCGGCACCCGCAGGCCAAAACGGCGCGGCGCAACATCGGGAAAGGCGGCGCGGAAAAGCGGCTCCGAAAGGCTCACTTGCCCGACCGGATTGCCGTAATCGCCGTAAATCCCCAAGACGGGTAGGCGCAGCCCCGGCGCGATGGGGATGGTGTCGCCCAAACTCAGCCCCGCGCGGCGGTAAAGCTGTTCGTTGATCAGCACCCCTTTGCCTTGCGCGAAAGCCTGCCAAACCTGCGGCACGGCGCGCAAAAACTGCCAATTGTCCCGGTAGGTTGAATCATCGCGCAGCCCGTGAAGCGTGGCGGACTGGCCGTTAATTTGGGTCTCCACACTCATCAACGGCAACACTGCCCGCACCGGAGGGCCAAGTGCTTCAATCGCGCTTGCCTGTTCGGGCGTCGCGGCGGTCACATAAAGCTCTGCCGCCAAGCGTTGGTCCAGAAAAGCGGTGAAGGTCAGCCGGAACGACGAAACCATGGTGGACACGCCCACATTCGCCGCCATCGCCAACAAAAGCGCCATCAGCGCGAGCGAGAGGCCGGGCAATTGCGCGCGGCTATCGGCCCAAAACCATTGTGCCACCGGGCCTTGCGCACGGGATTGGGCAAGCCGCAGGACCAAACCCAGAAGCGGCGGCAGGGCCAGCGCGCCGCCCAACAAAAGCGCGCCGAGCATGACAAAGCCCGCGCGCAAGCCATGGCCCCACAGCACCAAACTGCCCGCAAGCAGCAAAAGCGCCACAGCAAGCGCGGCCAACCACGGGTCGCGCCGCGCCAAGGCGCGGGCTTGCGGCTGTGCGCTCGCCAAAAGCGGCATACGCGCCAGCGAGATCAGCGCGCCGCCCCCCGCCAAGGCGGTGCCGCCCAAAGCAATCGCGAGCCCCGAAAGCCACCACGCGGGCCGCAAAGACAGGCTGCCCGAGACCTCGGCCCCATAAAGGCCGCGCAGGCTGGCCGCCACATCGGGCAAAAGCGCCGCCGCCACCGCATAGCCCAAAGCCACGCCCAAAGCGCCCGCCACAATCGCCAGCAGTGCCAGTTCCGCCGCCATCAAGCCAATCAATCGCGTGAGCGGCACACCGAGCGCGCGCAGCGTGCGCACCATGGCCCGGCGCTGCTCAAAAGCGAGCCCAATTGCCCCATGCACGATAAAAAGCCCCACCGCGAAGGACAAAAGTCCAAAGGCGGTGAGGTTGAGGTGAAAACTATCGGTGAGCCGCGCCATATCGGCCTCGGCCTGCGGGGCGACCTCGCTCAGCCCCGGCGCCACCTCGGCAAGCGGGCGTCGGGTCAGCGGCTGATCGGGTGAGACGAGCAGCCGATCCACTTCGCCCGCGCGGTTCAAAAGCCTTTGCGCCAGCCCAATATCGGTCAGCACGGTGTTGGGAGCGATTTCGGGCACCGCGACACGCTGTGCGGTCACGGTCTCAGGCAAGGCCGCCAAAGCCTCAGCCCGCCCAAAAACTTGGCCCGCGCCAGACATGAAGGCCAAAGGATCGGGGGCCACGCCATGGGGCATGGGGATAATGCCCGAAGGGGCGCTCAGCGGCTCGATCCCGACGATCCGCACCGTCTGTGCGCCGTGCCGCAAGCGCCCCTCGATCACCGGAGAGACCAGCCAACCCGCGCGGCGCAAGGCGATATAGGTGGATTGCGCAATGCTCCCGCCCTGAGACGGAGCAAGACTTGCAAATTGCCCCTCCCCCAACGTGGCGGCAGCCGCCGCATAACTCGCCCGCGCCTCGGCATTGATCGCTTGCACGCCGGACCAAAGCGCCGTGCCAAGCGCCAAACCAGCGAGCAGCGTGATCAATTGCAGCGGATTGCGCCGCCAATGCCCCAACAAAGCCGCCCAGATCGCGCGGGTCACCGCACCACCCCAGCCTGCAGATGCAGCCTACGCGGCAGGCGCGCGGCAAGCCGTTCCGAATGGGTGACCAAGACCAACCCTGCCCCGGTTTCGCGCACCAGATCACACAAAAGGTCGAACACAGCATCCGCCGTGGCTTCATCCAAATTGCCCGTCGGCTCATCGGCCAGCACCAATCGCGGCGCGGCGGCAAGCGTGCGGGCAATCGCCACGCGCTGCTGCTGCCCGCCCGAAAGCTGTTCTGGATATTTGCGCAACTGCGCCGCCAAGCCCAAACGCTCCGCCAGGCCCGCCGCCCGCGCCGGGTCATGCCGCCCCGCCAAGCGCGCCTGAAAGGCAATGTTATCGGCCACATCAAGCGAGGGGATCAGGTTGAACTGCTGAAAGATCACCCCCACCGTGGTGCGCCGCAAAGCCGCGCGCCCGGCATCCGTCAACCCGGTCAGATCTTGCCCAGCCACCAAAACGCGCCCGGCATCGGCCACATCCAGCCCGCCCGCCAAATGCAAAAGCGTGCTTTTGCCAGAGCCAGACTCGCCCGTGAGGGCCAGCATCTCACCGGGCTGCACTTGCACCGACACGCCTCGCAGCACCGCAGCCTCGGCCCCGGGGTAGCGCTTTACCACATCACTAAGTTCAACCAGCATGATCCCTCCTGCGCCTTCAAGATATGTCCCCGTGCCACAAGGAAAAGGCCCGCCTTGCGCAGTTTGCACGCTGTTAACCCTGCGTGTGAAAACCCCTATTTGGTAACCTTTGTGTAACCTGTCGGGCGCATCGTTTTCCTTGGGGGTATAGTAATGAGGAGAGTGGGGAATGGACCGCATATCGGGGCTGATGCCCCAAACCGGATGGTCACCACTGCTAAGCGCAGTGGCACCGAAAAAACCGCCAGCAACCACGGTTGAACCGGCATCGAACGCCGCGAACACCAATTCGCAACTTGGCGCCGATGTCGATACCAGTTCGCAAGCGCAACGCGTGCAAGAGCTTAAAGCACGCAGCCGCGACGTGACGCTGGAAACGGCTGTGCTCGCACAAAGCCGCGCGCAGGCGATGCCTGACCCGGATGCGCCGACTGGCCCGCCGCCGACCTTCGACGTGACACCGCTTGAGGCGAAAGCCGCCGAACTGCGCTCTGTCCCGCGTCAAGGTACTGAGGTGGCCGACACCGCAGAAAGCGAAGACACGCGCGCCCCGGAAGCCGAACCGGAAACCGCCGCAACGCAAGACGCGGCCCCCAAGGAAGCCGCGCCGGAAGCGCCGCCTGCACCGATGCCGAGCACCGACTGGCAAGCGGGCAGTGACACCGCCGAACCGCATCTTGACGTGACCCGCTAAGCGCGACGCTTGTCGCCGCGCTTAGTGTCGAGGGCGTTTGCGCCCTGCCCGGAGGCTGTCCCTCCGGATTGGTTTGCTGTGGCCGCCGATCGACCGATCGCGCGGCTTGTCGTGATCTTTGTATCTCGCACCCGGTTGGCGCGCCCCACGTCACCGCGCGTGCATTTTGTGCCCATTGCAGCGCTCGGCTCGCGGCAGTGGCTTTTGCCATGTCATGTGCCACGGCAGCGCAGTGCCCCTGCGTCATCCGTTCGCGCTTTCCTCCCCTGCGCGCCTCGCGTATAAGCGGCCAATGAAGACCGCCGCTGGCGCTGACCGCGGCATACCGAGAGACCTCGAGGACCGCATGACCAAACAATCGCATGAAAACGACGTCGCCTTCATCCAGGCGTTGGCGGAACTTCTGAACCAAAACGAACTGACCGAAATCGCGGTGGTGCGGGAATACGGCGAAGATGACAGCCTTGAGGTGCGCGTGGTGAAACAAGCCACCGTTGTCGCCGCCCCGGCGCCTGTCTACGCTGCCCCGGCAGCCGCGCCTGCTGTGGCCGCCGCTCCGGCAGCCGCCTCGGCGGCAGCGGCCGCCCCGGCCAATGATGATCCGGCCAACCACCCGGGCGCCGTGACCTCGCCGATGGTCGGCACCGCCTATCTGGCCCCCGAGCCGGGTGCGGACGCCTTTGTGAAAGTGGGCGATACGGTCAAAGAAGGCCAAACGCTCCTGATCGTCGAAGCGATGAAGACGATGAACCACATCCCGGCGCCGAAATCGGGCACGGTGAAACGCATTCTCGTCGATGATGGCGCGCCCGTCGAATTCGGCGCGCCCCTGATGATCGTCGAGTGAGGCGCCCATGTTCGACAAGATCCTGATCGCCAACCGGGGCGAGATCGCGCTGCGCGTGATCCGAGCCGCCCGCGAGATGGGGATCGCCTCGGTCGCGGTGCATTCCGTCGCGGACGCCGATGCGATGCATGTCCGCATGGCCGATGAAAGCGTCTGCATCGGGCCGAACCCGTCGTCGGAAAGCTACCTGTCGATCCCCGCGATCGTCGCGGCTTGCGAAATCACCGGCGCGCAAGCGATTCACCCCGGCTATGGCTTCCTTTCGGAAAACGCCACCTTCGTGCAGGTGCTCGAAGATCACGGCATCACCTTCATCGGCCCCAAGGCGGAGCATATCCGCATTATGGGCGACAAAATCACCGCCAAAGACACGGCCAAGAAGCTGGGCATTCCGGTTGTGCCGGGTTCGGATGGCGGTGTGCCCGATGTCGAATCCGCCAAAAAAGTTGCCGCGGAGATTGGCTATCCGGTGATCATCAAAGCCACCGCAGGTGGTGGCGGGCGCGGCATGAAAGTCGCGCTCAACGCCGATGAGATCGAGATCGCCTTCCGCACCGCGCGCTCGGAAGCGAAAGCAGCCTTCGGCAATGACGAGGTTTATATGGAGAAATATCTCCAAAAGCCGCGTCACATCGAAGTGCAGGTCTTTGGCGATGGCCGTGGCCGTGCCGTGCATTTGGGCGAGCGCGATTGCTCTTTGCAACGCCGCCACCAAAAGGTGTTCGAGGAAGCCCCCGGCCCCTGCATCACGCCCGAGCAACGCGAGCGGATCGGCATGATCTGCGCCAATGCGATGGGCGAGCTGGGCTATTCGGGCGCGGGCACGATCGAATTCCTGTTTGAGGATGGCGAGTTCTACTTCATCGAGATGAACACCCGCTTGCAGGTGGAACATCCGGTGACCGAGGGCATCTTTGGCGTAGACCTTGTGCGCGAGCAAATCCGCGTCGCCGCGGGCGAAGAGATGAGCTTCCACCAAGACGAGCTGCAATTGCGCGGTCACGCGATTGAAGTGCGCATCAACGCCGAGAAACTGCCGAACTTCGCGCCCTGCCCCGGCAAGATCACGCAATACCATGCCCCCGGCGGGCTGGGTGTGCGGATCGATTCGGCGCTTTATGACGGCTATAAAATCCCGCCCTATTACGACAGCTTGATCGGCAAGCTGATCGTGCATGGGCGTGATCGGCAAGAGGCTTTGGCCCGGCTCAACCGCGCGCTTGGCGAGTTGATCGTGGATGGCGTGGACACCACAATTCCGCTGTTCCGCCACCTGCTGGAAGAGCCCGACATTTTGGGCGGCGACTACTCGATCCACTGGCTCGAGAAATGGCTCGACCGCACCTTCGGATAACAAAAGCGCCCCCGCGAGGGGGCGTTTTTCTTAAGATCGTGGGCGCAAATACGCGGTGGCGCGGCGCTTCGTTTCGGGGCGGTAATAGTCAAAAACCGGGCCACGCTTGCCTTGCGGCACCGTTTCCCAATCCGCCCATTGCACCGTGTAGCCCAAAACATCGGCCATCGCTTCCAGCGCGGTGGGGCTTGGAATGCCGATCAGCGCCTTTTCCTGCCCCTCGGTCTGCGGCAGCGCGTTAAGGTCTTTCGATGGGTCTTCGCGGATCAACATGATCACTTGCCCCGGGCGCAGCGCAAATTCGCTATCCATCACAATCAGCTTCGGCTTGAACCGGGTCACCAATTGCATCAGGCGGAAATGGTCCATGATGTGATAGAAAATGCCCAAAACCCCAATCACATCATAGGCTTCACCTGCCTTCAGCTCGGCTTCCAGACCCTCAAAAATATCGCCCACACGCAGATCAACCCGGTCTTTCGCCAGCCCTTCGGGGAATTGCTGAAAGCGCTCCACCAGATGCGGGCGGCCTTCAATGCCCACCACCTCGCGCGCGCCCGCCGCAGCAAAAGCGTAAGCCCAACGCCCATCATGCGCGGCGAGGTCCAAAACCCGCGCGCCTTGCAACTCTTTGCGGATCGGCTCAATCAGATATTCATGGCGTAGGTTGAGCCGCTTAATCCCCGACTTATCCTCGGCATAACGGTCGAGACCCTGAAGAAAATTGAAAAATCCCATGGTATTGCCGCTTTTTCCTGTCTATTTCGGGAAGACTAGGGGCAACAGTGGCAATTGGCAACAAATGGCGGTGAAGCTCAGCCCAGACCTTCTGATCTCGGCCTATGCGCAAGGCATTTTTCCGATGGCGGCCGCGCGTGACGCGACCGAGCTGCATTGGTTTGAGCCGCGCTTGCGCGGGATCATTCCCTTGACCAATCTCCACATTTCGCGCTCGTTGGCCCGCGAAATGCGCCGCATGCCTTACACAATTCGCACCAACACCGCTTTTCGCGCGGTGGTCGAGGGCTGTGCAGAACGCGATGAAACCTGGATCAATGACGCGCTGTTTGAGCTTTACGACGCGCTGCATGAAATCGGTGCGGCGCATGCGCTGGAGGTCTGGGAGGGTGACACGCTCGTGGGCGGCATTTTCGGCGTGACCTTGGGCGGCGCCTTCTTTGGCGAAAGCATGTTTTCGCGCCGCCGCAGCGCCTCAAAGATCGCCCTCGCCTATACGGTGGACCGGCTGCTTCGCGCAGGCTTTGTGCTGTTTGATACGCAATATCTGACGCCGCATCTCAAAAGCATGGGCGGAGTGGAAATCCCCCGCGCGATCTATCGTCAGCGGTTGGCAGAAGCACTAGCGGTGACAGCGGATTTCACCGCGCCCGAGATCCCCGATGTTCAGTCAATCTTGCAGCGCAGAACCCAAACATCGTAGCGCTGATGATCCAGCGCCGAAAGCGCCGGGTTTTGCGCGATCATCCAGCCCTGAAACACCACCTCATCAACCGAACGGTCGGTGATTTCCAAGTAGGAATAGGCGTTTGAGGCCGGGTCTTCTGCCGGGTAACGACATTGCACCAAACGCACCGACAGCGAGCCGTAATCGACCGTATCCCCCACTGCGAGCGTGATATCGCTCGCCGCAGCGGCGATTTTATCCAACCCGCGCAGATAGGCGCCGGGCGCATCGGCCAAGCCCTCGGGCGCCTCTTGCGCACAAAGCGCCGAGCCTGAAAGAACAAGCGCCATCAGGGCCTTGCGGATCATTGGCTATCCTCCGACCCGCCGCCCGCAAATTTCATCAGCAGCCCGAGCGTCGAGACCGCGCCCTGCGTGTCGATCACCTCTTCGCCGGGACCAAGGTTGATCAAGCTGCCACCGGGCAGGATTTCGACGAAAGCGCCGCCCAAAAGCCCCTCAGAAGCAACGATCACTTGGGAATCATCCGGGATCTCGATCCCGTCTTGCACGCTAAAGGTGGTGTCGGCAAAAAATGTCTGGGTATTGAGCGCGATATCGGTGACCGCACCGATCTTGACGCCCGCCATCCGCACATCGGTGCCAAGGCTCACCCCTTCCACCGAGCGGAAAGAGGCTTTCAGCGGATAACTCCCCGCCCCGGTCGAGAGCCCATGCCCTTGCCCGGCCCAAAGAAAAAAGCCGACCGCAACGGCCAAAACAGCCGCACCGGTCAGCACTTCGACGCGATTCTCGCTCATCTTAAAGATCCTGTTGCCGGATCACTCCGGCTGCCATGCCTCATAGTCGCGGCGCTCCACCGGCGCGGCGCGGCGCAGCGACCCCGGCGGGATATAAGCCGAGGCCAAACCCGTTTGGTTTTCTTGGTGGGGCAGTTCCCACCCCTTATGCGCCAAGGGCTTGGTGGTCGGCGGCTCGTCCCAGGTGTGGTGCATCCAGCCATGCCAATCCGGCGGAATGCGGCTGGCTTGGCATTCGCCATTGTAGATGACCCAGCGGCGCTTGCCGTCTTTGCTTTGGAAATAGCGGTTGCCTTCGGCATCTTCCCCGACCTTCACGCCGTTGCGGGCGGTATAGATCTGGGTGCCAAGGGTCTGGTCGTTCCACCAGGTCAGCAGGCGCAGCAGGAATTTCATCGTCTCTCTCCCAGCATTTGCCCCCTTATAGCGGGTGCGACAATTACGTCCAGCCCCTCGCGCGGGCGGCAAAAACAAAGGGCGGGTTTCCCCGCCCTTTTCCCCAAGCTTCGGGGCTTAACCAGCCGATTTCGGCTCTTTTTTCGCGTCGTCGGCGTAGATCAGCAGCGGCTTGGCGCTGCCACCCACTTCGACGGCCTCTTCGTTGACCACCACTTCTTGCACGTTTTCCATGCCGGGCAGTTCAAACATCGTGTCGAGCAGGATGTCTTCGAGGATCGAGCGCAGACCCCGTGCCCCGGTTTTACGTTGGATCGCCCGCGCGGCAATCGCATTCAGCGCATCGGGGGTGAAGGTCAGCTTCACGTCTTCAATCTCGAAGAGACGTTGGTATTGCTTGACCAAAGCGTTTTTCGGCTCGGTCAAAATCGTCACCAGCGCCGCTTCATCAAGGTCTTCCAGCGTCGCAATCACCGGCAGACGGCCAACGAATTCCGGGATCAGGCCGAATTTCAGCAGATCTTCCGGTTCGAGCTCTTTGAACAGCTCGCCCGCACCACGCGATTCCGGATCTTTCACATCCGCGCCAAAGCCCATCGCCGAGCCTTTGCCGCGTTGCGCGATGATTCGATCCAAGCCCGCGAAAGCGCCGCCGCAGATAAACAGGATGTTGGTCGTATCCACTTGCAAGAATTCCTGCTGCGGATGCTTGCGGCCCCCTTGCGGCGGCACCGAAGCGACCGTGCCTTCCATGATCTTGAGCAGCGCCTGCTGCACGCCCTCGCCCGACACGTCGCGGGTGATCGAGGGGTTGTCCGACTTGCGAGTGATCTTGTCGACCTCGTCGATATAGACGATGCCGCGCTGCGCCCGCTCGACGTTATATTCCGACGCCTGCAGAAGCTTGAGGATGATGTTTTCCACATCCTCGCCCACGTAACCCGCTTCGGTCAGCGTGGTTGCATCGGCCATCGTGAAAGGCACATCCAGAATGCGCGCCAGCGTTTGCGCCAGAAGCGTTTTACCGCAGCCCGTCGGGCCGATCAGCAGAATGTTCGATTTCGCCAGTTCCACATCCTGCTTGGAGGCGTGGTTGAGGCGCTTGTAGTGGTTGTGCACGGCCACGGCGAGCACGCGCTTGGCATGCATTTGGCCGATCACGTAATCATCAAGCACTTTAGCAATGTCGCGCGGGGTCGGCACGCCATCGGTGGCCTTCAGGCCGGTGGTTTTCGTCTCCTCGCGGATGATGTCCATACACAGTTCGACACATTCGTCGCAGATGAACACCGTCGGGCCGGCGATGAGTTTGCGCACCTCATGCTGGCTCTTGCCGCAGAACGAGCAGTAGAGCGTGTTCTTGCTGTCGGAGCCTTGATTGTTCGCCATCGTCATCCTCAAAATGCCCCCAAGGGGCTGTGGTGGGCTGTCCTTAAAGTCTAGGGCAGCCCCACGTTGTTCTCAATCGTAAATTCCCCACTCCGGTTAAGGCGGGTCATCCTACTGTTACTTTTCGCCATCCAAGCCCGGGCGGGCGGCGAGAATTTCATCAATGTGGCCCCATTCAAGCGCCTCTTCGGGCGACATGAAGCGGTCACGTTCCAGAGCCTCACCCACTTCTTCCATCGTGCGGCCGGTATGCTTCACGTAGATTTCGTAGAGACGTTGGCGGATCTTTTCGGTTTCGCGCGCATGGATCATGATATCGGTCGCCTGACCTTGGAACCCGCCGGACGGCTGGTGCACCATGATCCGCGAGTTCGGCAGCGAGAAGCGCATGCCCTTTTCGCCCGCGCAAGAAATCACCGAGCCCATCGAAGCGGCTTGGCCAATCACCAGCGTCGACACTTTCGGGCGGATGTATTGCATCGTGTCATAGATCGCGAGACCCGAGGTCACAACGCCGCCGGGGCTGTTGATATACATCGAAATCTCTTTCGACGGGTTCTCGGCCTCAAGGAACAAAAGCTGCGCGCAGATCAGGCTCGACATGCCATCATGGAACGGGCCCGCAAGGAAGATGATCCGTTCCTTGAGCAGCCGCGAGAAGATGTCATAGGCCCGCTCGCCGCGCGAGGTTTGCTCGACCACCATCGGCACGAGCGTGTTCATGTAAAGGTCGACCGGATCTTTCATCTGCTGCCTCTCCTGATAATGCTCGCACAGCTTTAGCGCGAGATACTTACCTGAGTCTTAGTGTTGCCACGCCCACCCTGCAAGGGCGGCCACAGGAAAAGCGCATCCGCTCCCCCGCTTTGGAATGATTCTTGGCGATTCACGGCCCGTAAAGAGTTGCTGGCTAGTCTGTGCGACAATTCTACACGGGGAATCCGTTCCCCAAAACCGGAGCAACTGAATGAAGACCCGTCTCTTCTCCCTTGCGCTGATCCTTGCGGCGGCGCCCGCACTGGCCGAAGATTTTTCGGCGCAGGTGGCGGCCACCGTCGAAAAAGACCTTCGCGGCTGGGCCAATGATCCCGCTTTGATTGAGGCCGTCAAAGCCGCCAATGCCGAACGCGGGGATCTTCCGCAAGAAGAGATCGACGCGCTCGACCAAACATGGCGCGCCGAGATCGACGGCGCCGAGCAACCGATGATCGACGCGATTCTGGCGCTGCCGGTGTCACTGTCGCTGCGCGACAAGGTGGACAGCTCACGCGGACGGATTTCGGAAATCTTCGTGATGGACCACCTTGGCCTGAACGTCGTGCAAGCGCGCCCCACCTCAGACTTTTGGCAGGGCGATGAGGCGAAATTCCAAGAAACCTACCCGAAAGGTGCCGGTGCCGTGCATGTCAGCGAGGTGGAATTCGATGAATCCACGCAGACCTATCAGGTGCAGGCCTCCTTTACCGTCAACGACCCTGAAACCGGCGCGCCCATCGGCGCCATGACCGTCGGCCTCAACGCCGAAATGATCGAATAACTAGTACATGAGGCCAGCGATGAGCGCCAAATCGACCGGATCCGTCCCGTTCTTCAATTCCAGCTTCTTCCGAGCGGCCCTTCTGGTGCTGCTGTCGGCCTCGGCCATCGTGGTTGCAATGACCATGCTGAACCTACGCTCGACCACCGATATCGCCATGAGCCAGCTGCGCGACCAAGCGCATGGGTCGAGCGAGATCATCATCAAGCAGCTTGTCGCGCCCGTGCGCTTCGGCGATGGCGAGCGAATCTCGAATATCTTCACATCCGTGATCGACGATCCGTCAAACCCGTCGAACGGGATGATTGCCACCGATGCGGAAGGCAATGAACTGGCCAGCTATGTGATCCACGATTCTGATCTGGCACCGATGCACGCCTTGATCCAAGAATCGATCGCAACGGGCGATGAAACGCATTCCGAAGACATGCTGACCCAGGTCCACCCGGTCGTGATGCCCAATGGCACCACGGTGGGCTATTTCGCGTCGACCTGGTCGGATGACCCGACCGTCGCCGCGATTTCTGCCTCCACCCGCCAAAGCCTGATCGTGGCAATTTCGATTCTGGCCGTGGCGCTTGTCGCCACCTCGCTCGTGTTCCGGTCGATGATCTCGACCCGTCTTGGCCGGATCACCAATGCCATGGCCTCTATCGCCGGGGGCGCGCTGCAAACCCAAGTGCCCGAGACCAACGGCAAGGATGAAATCGGCAAAATCGCGCAATCGCTCGAATCGTTCCGCGAAAAACTCGCCAAGTCTGAGGAAGACAGCCGCGAGGGCCTGTTCCGCGGCGCGGCCTATAACTACTCCTCGGCGGCGATGATGCTGCTCGACGGCGAAGGCAATGTGAAAGCCACCAACCCCGCGCTGATGGCGCTTTTTGCCGAGAACATTGATGATTTCCGCTCCGTCAAACCGGATTTTGCCCCGGAAGCGCTGGTAGGCCGTCCCTTCACCTATTTCCACCGCGCAGGCTCCAAGCAGCATATGGCGCTGAATCCCGACAAAATGCCGATGTCGGGCGAGTTCCCGATTGGCAAAGGTTTTTACAGCCTGTCGATCAGCCTGATCCCGGATACCGATGGCTCTGTGCTCGGCTATGCGGTGGAGTGGAAAAACGTCACCGAAGAAAAACGCAACGCCGCCACCACCGAGGCGATCGATGCGACCCAGCTGCGGGTGGAATTCACCCCCGATGGCAAAATGACCGCTGCCAACGTCGCCATGTGCATGATGACGCAAATGGACGAAGCCGAGCTGATCGGGCAGGACTTCTCACAAGGAATCACCGTCGCCGCCACGGGCGAACCGGCCTTTGAGGTGATTGCGCGCGGCGAATCCGTGATTGGCCGGCTGAAGGTTATGATGCCGATGGGCGAAGTGCTGCTTAACGGCGCCATGACCCCGGTGCGTGACCGCGCTGGCAAAATTCAGCGTGTCATTGGCATTGGCGCCGATGTGACCGATGTGGAAGCGCGCGAAACCCGTAGCCAAGCCGAACGCGAACGCGTCGTGGCCGAACAGCGCCAAGTCGTTGAGAAGCTGCGCGCCGCGCTCAATGCGCTGTCGAGTGGCGATCTGACGCATAAAATCGCGGAAGCCTTCCCGGGCGACTACGAAACCCTGCGCCTCGACTTCAACGAAGCCACCGCGAAACTGCGCGATGCGATGCAGATCGTGATGGAAAACTCGGAAACGATCCACACCGAGTCGGGCAGCATCTCGCGCGCCGCCGATGATCTGTCGCGTCGCACCGAACAACAGGCCGCCACGCTGGAAGAAACCGCCGCCGCGCTGAACGAACTCACCGCTTCGGTGAAATCGGCGGCCGAACGCACGCTCAAAGCCAATGACATGGTGACGAAAGCGCGCCGCAACACCGAAGAAAGCGGCCAAGTGGTGCGCGAAGCGGTGCAAGCGATGGGCGAGATTTCGGAAAGCTCGAACAAAATCTCCAAAATCACCTCGGTGATCGAGGAAATCTCGTTCCAAACCAACCTTCTGGCGCTGAACGCCGGGGTCGAGGCCGCCCGCGCGGGCGAGGCTGGGCGCGGCTTTGCCGTTGTCGCCTCGGAAGTGCGTGCGCTGGCGCAACGCTCCTCGGAAGCGGCGCGTGAAATTGCGGCGCTGATCTCTGACAGCTCGGCACAGGTCAAACGTGGTGTGGATCTTGTGGGCCAAGCGGGCAATGCGCTTGAAGGCATTCAGGGCTCGGTCGGTTCGATCGTGACCTTCATGTCGGAAATCACCTCGGCCACCTCCGAACAATCGGCGGGCCTGAGCGAGGTGAACACCGCGATCACCCAGCTTGATCAGGTGACCCAGCACAATGCCGCGATGTTCGAAGAAACCTCGGCGGCCAGCCAATCGCTGGTGCGCGAGGCCGATGGTCTGGCGATGACGATGGGCCGGTTCAACGTCGGGATGCCCGCGAACACGCCGAAAATGCCCGCGGCTGCGCCTGCTCCGGCCCCCGCAGCAGCGACCGCCAAACCGGCGGCACCGCCTGCCCCGGCCAATAAGGCCCCGGCCCCGCCGCCGCCCGCGCCGGCGCGCCGCGCTGGTGGCGGTGGCCTGACCGCTGTGGCGGTGAAATCCACCCCGGCTGAGGACAACTGGGAAGATTTCTAAGCCGCGTCAGCTGCCGCGATAGGTCGAATAGCCGTAAGGCGAGAGAAGCAGGGGCACATGGTAATGTGCCCCTTCATCATTGATGCCAAAGCGAATGGGCACCACATCCAAAAACAGCGGCTCGGCCCCGCCTTGCCCGCTGCCGCACAGGTAATCGCCCGCATGGAAGCTCAACTCATAAACCCCGCAGGCGAAGTCTTGGGCGGGCAAAATCGGTGTATCGGTGCGGCCATCGGCATTGGTGACCCGCTCGGCCAACACCTCGGCCCCGGTTTCCGTGATCCGGCTGAGCACGATGCGCAGCCCCGCCGCCGGGCAGCCCCGCGCCGTATCCAGCACATGCGTTGTCAGATATCCTGCCATTGGGTCTCCTTCGCGCGCGCAAGCGCAAACTGTTGATTTCCTTTCCGAGAAAAACCTGAAATCCTCGCCACGGCAAGCGGTTGCCGTGGAGATAACAATGACCCGATACGACAGAGACATGCGCGGTTACGGCGCCCATCCCCCCAATGCGCAATGGCCGGAGGGCGCAAAGGTCGCGATTTCGCTGGTTCTGAACTATGAAGAGGGCGGCGAAAACTGCGTGGCGCATGGCGATGCGGCCTCCGAAGCGTTTCTGAGCGATATTGCGGGCGCCGCGCAATGGCCCGGCCAGCGCCATTGGAATATGGAATCGATTTACGAATACGGCGCGCGCGCGGGCTTTTGGCGCCTGCACCGCCTGTTCACCGAGATGGGCCTGCCGATCACCATTTACGGTGTGGCGACCGCGCTTGCCCGCAGCCCCGAACAGGTCGCGGCGATGAAAGCGGCGGGTTGGGAGATTGCCAGCCATGGGCTGAAATGGGTCGAACACCGCGACATGCCCGAAGAAGAAGAACGCCGCCAGATTGCCGAGGCGATCCGCCTGCATGCCGAAGTGGTGGGCGAACGCCCGCGCGGCTGGTATACGGGGCGCTGTTCGTTCAACACCGTGCAGCTCACCGCCGAAGAAGGCGGTTTTGATTGGATTTCAGATACTTACGACGATGATCTTCCCTATTGGAAGCGGGTCGGCGACCGCGATCAACTGATCATCCCCTATACGCTGGAAGCCAATGACATGCGCTTTGCCACGGCCCCGGGCTATATTGAGGGCGAGCAGTTCTTCACCTATCTGCGCGACGCCTTTGATACGCTTTATGCCGAGGGCGAAGCGGGCGCGGCGAAGATGTTCTCAATCGGGCTGCATTGTCGGCTGATTGGTCGCCCCGGCAAAGTGGCTGGCCTGAAGCGGTTCTTGGACTATGCCCGCAGCCATGAAGGCGTTTGGTTTGCCACGCGCGGCGAGATTGCCGCCCATTGGGCCGCGACCCATCCGCCCAAAGCTTTCAACCGCCCCAGCGAAATGAGCCAAGCGGATTTTGTCCAAGCCTTTGGCGGCATTTACGAACATTCCCCTTGGGTGGCCGAGGTCGCGCATGGGTTGGAGCTTGGCCCCGCGCATGATTGCCATGAAGGTGTGGCGAGCGCGCTGGCCCGGGCCTTCCGCGCCGCGCCCGAAGACAAGCGCTTGGCCGTGTTGCAAGCCCACCCGGACCTTGCGGGCAAGCTCGCCCAAGCCAAACGACTGACAGCAGAAAGCACCGCCGAGCAAGCCTCCGCCGGGCTGGATGCGCTGACGGATGACGAGCGCGCCACCTTTGAGGGGCTGAATGCCGCCTATACCGCGAAATTCGGCTTCCCTTTCATCATCGCGGTGAAAGACAACACCAAGGCCACGATCCTTGCCGCCTTCCAACGCCGGATCGAGAACGACCGCGCCACCGAATTTGCCGAGGCCTGCGCGCAAGTGGAGCGCATCGCTTGGCACCGCCTGAAAGAGGTTTTCGCATGAGCGACTATTATACCCCCCCCGGCGGGCTGCCGCCGCAAACCGCGCTGATGACAGGCCGTGCGGTCTTCACCGAGGCCTATGCAGTGATCCCGAAGGGCTGCTTTTCGGACATTGTCACCAGCTTCTTGCCGGGTTGGAGCGAAACGAAAATGTGGCTCATCGCCCGCCCGATGAGTGGCTTTTCGGAAACCTTCAGCCAATATGTGATGGAAGTGGGCGCCGATGGCGGCTCTGACAGCCCCGAAACCGAAGAGGGCGTGGAGCATGTGCTGTTCATCACCTCAGGCGCGATGTGGCTGTCACTTGATGGGCAGGAGCATGAACTCTCGGCGGGCGGCTATGCCTATATTCCGCCGGGCTGCGACTGGGCGGTGAAAAACGGCGCCGATGATCCTTTGCGCTTTCACTGGCTTCGCAAGCGCTATGAGCCCGTTAAGGGGATCGAGACCCCCGAAGCTTTCGTGACGAACGAGCGCGAAATTGCACCGGTAGCGATGCCCGACACCCAAGGCCGCTGGGCTACCACGCGCTTTGTCGACCCGACCGATCTGCGCCACGACATGCATGTGAATATCGTCACCTTCCAACCCGGTGGGCTCATTCCGTTTGAGGAAACCCATGTGATGGAGCACGGGCTTTACGTGCTGGAAGGCAAAGCGGTCTACAAACTCAACCGCGATTGGGTCGAGGTGGAAGCCGGCGATTTCATGTGGCTCCGCGCCTATTGCCCGCAGGCGTGTTACGCCGCCGGGCCCGGCCCGTTCCGCTACCTGCTTTACAAAGACGTCAACCGCCACGCCCGTTTGGGCGGTGTTTTGGGGCGGTAAACCTATTGGCCCGGGCGACCAGCCCGGGCCAACCGCACTTTAGCCCAACCAAGCCTCGTAATCCGACACCAACAGGTAAAGCGGGTCTTCATCTTCCTCGATCTCGGCAAAGCGCCCGATCGGCTCTCGAAAGATATTGTCGGTGCGGTCGTCGTTCACGGTCGAGACCTCGCCAATCAGCACATCGCCGCCCTCGCCCCAGAACTTGTGCCAATTGCCGGGCATCAGCGTCACGCTTTCTCCGGGCGACAGATAGAGCACCTCCCCCGCCGAAAGCCGCTTGATGACGCCATCGCAGGCCACCACCACTTCCGCCCTCGGATCAATCTGCCCCGCGGCATCGGAGGAAAACATCTCAATCGCCAAACTGGCCCCGCCGCGATTGATGATATCTTCCGCCTTCACAACATGCCGATGCATGGGCGATATCTGATTGTGCCGCGAAATCATGATCTTCTCAGCGTAACACATGCCCGAGCCACGCGCTAAATCCTCCGCCCGTCCGTTGCGGGTGGTGAACAAAAAGAGCCCCAGATTGGCAAAATCCCCCTGCCCGTAATCGGTGATGTCCCAGCCCAGCCGAGCCGAGACAATCCCCTCAATCTCATCGCGCCGGGCCTGCATCTCGGCGGGCGAGAAATAGGCAAAGGGCGGCAGAATATAGCCAAAAGAACGGATGAACCGATCCGCATCGCGGATGATTTCATTGATTTCTGAGCGTTTCATGGGGGCCTCCTTGGCACCAGCCTTGACGAAAGCGCCCCGCCCCGCAACAAAAAACGGGGGCCGAAGCCCCCGCCTTTCAAGCCTTTGGAAAGGCTTATTTCTGGGTGATGCGGCCATCGGTATAGGGCGTGTAGGGCGCATGCGCGGCCAAATACTCCGCCGTGACATCGGCCAGATCAGGGCCAAAGTCATAGGCGTTCATCCCCTCGGTCGCGAACATCTTATAGCCGTCGCCACCGCCGCGCATGAAGTTGTTGGTCACCACGCCATAGCTGGCCTCAAGGTCGAGCGGCGCCCAAGCCTCACCCGCGCCCACCATCACATCACTGATGCGGCTGCCCACGGGGGCGGCGGGATCAAAGCTGTATTTCAGCCCCGCCACCTGCGGAAAACGCCCCGCGCCTTCTTCAATTTCGCTCACCCCATTTTCCAGCGCGGCCAAAATCACCGACCCTTTCGCCTCAAAGGTGGAGAGCGTGTTTTGGAACGGCAGAACGGTATACACCTCGCCCATCGTCACCGGCCCCGCTTCGATCGAGGCGCGCAGCCCGCCGCCATTGGCAATCGCGATGGAAATGCCTTGGTCTTTCACCCGGTCAAGCATCGCATCGGCCACAAGGTTGCCCATCGCGCATTCGCCCGCACGGCAGACCTCGCGCGCGCCCTCAATCGCGGCGGCGGCCTCCGCCACCACCTCTTCGCGCACCTCGGCAATCGGCACCGCCAATTCCGCCACCCGCGCCGCCAAAACCGGGTCCGGCGTCACCGAAGCATCAAGCAAAATCGGTTCCCCCGTGGCCGATTTCAGATGGCCCGCATCGTCAAAGGTCAGCACCAAATGGCCAAGGTATTTCGAATAGGCATAGGCAGAGACCACCGGCACATCGCCCACCATCGTCGGGTAAGCTTCGCCGCCCTCGCCAAACAGCGTGTGGCTATGCCCGCCCACCACGGCATCCAGCCCCGGCACGGCGGCGGCAATCTCTTGGTCTTTCACAAAGCCCGTATGCGGGATGGCGATGATTTTCGTCACGCCCTCGGCCTCAAGCGCAGCCACATCGGCCTTCAGGCTTTCAATTTCATCTTGAAAGAGCACATTCGGCCCCGGCGAAGAGGTCTCTACCGTATCGGTTGCCAGCGCCGAGATGATGCCGATCTTCTCGCCGCCGACCTCCAGCACGTACATGCCGTGAATGCGGTCTTTCAAAAGATCGGATCGGCTGACGTCGAGGTTGCCTGAGACCAGCGGGAACGGCACCGCATCCACAAAGGCCGCCAAAGCCTCTGGCCCATCGTCAAATTCGTGGTTGCCCACCGCCATCGCATCATAGCCAATGGCGCTCATGAACTCGGCCGTGTCTTTGCCCTTATAGGTGGTGTAGAACATCGAGCCTTGGAACTGGTCGCCCGCATCAAGCAAGATCACATTCTCGCCCGCAAGGTCCGCACGCATCTCTGCCACCTTGGCCGCGACCCGCGCAATACCGCCAAAGCACTTGCCCTCGGTCTCATCTTCTGCCGAGCAGGTACTGTCATATTTGTTGATCGATTCAATGCGGCTGTGCAGGTCATTGGTGTGCAGCACATGCAGCGTGTAATCGGCTTGCGCGGTGCCAGCCATCAGCACCAGCGCTGCGGAACTCAGCAAAAGGCGGCGGGTCATGAAATCCTCCGGAGTTGGGAATGGGCTGAGTGTGGCGTGAAGCCGCAGCGCTGTCAAAGCCCGTGCCAGCCACTGCCTGCCTTTTCATCTGCTGCCCAATGCATCGTCGGGATTGACGATTTTCAAGGCAAGGTCCATGAAAAGCCCATGCTGATCTACAAGATCTTCCGCCGCCCCGAATGGGATGCCCTTTGCGCCGCAGGTAAGACCTTAGGCGCGCCGATTGATTTGGCCGATGGGTTCATTCATTTCTCCACCGCCGCGCAGGTGGTGGAAACCGCTGCAAAACATTTCGCTTCTGAAAGCGATCTGGTTCTGGTGGCCGTCGCCGCTGAGCCTTTGGGCGCCGCGCTGAAATGGGAAGTGTCGCGCGGCGGCGCGCTTTTCCCCCATCTTTACCGGGCCTTGCGCCGCGAAGACGTGGCATGGGATACCGCGCTTCCGCTCGGCGTCTCGGGCCATATCTTCCCCGAGGGCTTGCTATGAGCATGATCGAGAAACTGGGTCTCAAGCTGATGCACCAGTTCGACCCGGAAACCGCGCATGGGCTGGCCCTTTCGGCGTTGCGCATGGGCGCGGTGCCGCTGCCCGGCCCGGTGACGGGCGCGCGGCTGGCCACCAAGCTTGCGGGGCTTGATCTGCCCAATCCGGTGGGACTTGCTGCGGGCTTTGACAAAAACGCCGTCGCGCTGCCTGCGCTGATGCGTGCGGGCTTTGGCTTTTTGGAAGTGGGCGCGGCCACACCGCGCGCGCAAGAGGGCAATCCGCGCCCGCGCCTGTGGCGGCTGAGCGAAGATCGCGCGGTGATCAACCGTTTTGGCTTTAACAATGAGGGCGTGGAGCCGATTGCCACCCGGCTGGCCGCGCGGCCTGCGGGCATCCCGGTCGGCCTCAACCTCGGCGCCAATAAAGACAGCGCCGACCGCGCCGCCGACTTTGCCCAGGTTCTGACCCACGCAGGCGCGCAGATCGACTTTGCCACGGTGAACGTGAGTTCCCCCAACACCGAAAAACTGCGCGATTTGCAGGGCAAAGACGCGCTTTCCGCGCTGCTCGCGGGCGTGATCACCGCGCGCGATGGTTTGACCAAACCGATCCCGGTGTTTTTGAAAATCGCCCCCGATCTTGCCCCGGCAGAATTGGAAGATGTGGCCGAGGTGGCGCGCGCCTCTGGCATTGATGGGCTGATTGCCACCAACACCACGCTTTCGCGCGAAGGTTTGAAAAGTGCACATTCAAGCCAGATGGGCGGGCTTTCGGGCGCGCCTTTGTTTGAAAAGTCCACTCGGATCCTTGCGCAACTGTCCAAACTGACCGAGGGCAAATTGCCGATCATCGGCGTGGGCGGCATTGGTTCAGCCGAAGATGCCTATGAAAAAATCCGCGCTGGTGCGAGTGCCGTGCAGATCTATTCTGCGATGGTCTATCACGGCCTCAGCCTTGCGGGCGATATTGCGCGCGGGCTCGATGCGCTGCTGGCCCGTGATGGTTTTGCCAATTTGTCTGAGGCGGTGGGCACCGGGCGCGACCGCTGGCTTTAAGGCGCCGCGCGCCCTAGCCGTTCAGGTCTTTCAGCAAGCGCCCGTGTTTGCGCACCTCGGCCACCACATCGCCAAAGGTCAACAGCCCCCGCGATTTGAGCGCGGGCAGCAGTTTCAAAAACGCATCCGCCGTGGCGACGGTATCGCCAATCGCGGTATGGCGCGCCTCTTCGGGAATGGTGATGCCGAGCCGATGGGTCAGCGCATCAAGGCTATGCACCTCTGACTGGCCAAACACCACCGCCGAAAGCAACACCGTATCGAGCACGGGGTTGTCAAAACTCAGCCCAATCGCGCCCTCTTTGCGGCGCAAAAACTCCATATCGAACGGGGCGTTATGGGCAATGAGCACGGCGCCTTCAGCAAATTTGTGAAACCGCCGCCCAACATCAACAATATCCGGGGCCTCGGCCACCATCGCATCGGAAATGCCATGCACCGCGGTCGACACTTCGGGGATATGGCGGCCCGGATTGACCAAAGTGTCAAACACCTCGGTCTCGACCCGGCGGCCATTCACAATCCGCACCGCCGCGATTTGCACGATCTCGTCGCCCTCGCTGGGCAAGAGCCCAGTGGTCTCGGTGTCAAAGACCACAAAATTCAGGTTCTCCAGCGGCGTCTTGGCCACCTCGCCCTCGCGCGCGCGGCCAAGCAGGTCAAAGTCATAAACCACCGCGCGCGGCACCGGCGGCGGGCGTTTGGACACGCGCCGCGCCTCGCGCAGCGGCAGGCAAATCCGCCCGCGCCCATCGCCCATATTTTCGGGCCAGATTTCAGAGGCATGGGCCGCAATCACCCGCCGCCCGGTGACATCTTCCATCCCCACCTGCAGCGGATCATCGAGCCAGCTTTCCAGCTCGGAAATCGGCACCTGCGGGCCGCGCCACTCCAGCGCGATCAACGCACCCGCGCCCTCTTCGGTGATCTCAAGGCGCATATCGCCCCGCTCCGGCCCCAGCCGTGCGACCAGCATGGCCAAAAGCGAGACCATCTCGAACCCTTCAAGCCGCAGCATCAAGGGCGCGGTCACCGCCATCAGATCGGGGCCCTCTTGCGCGGCGATGCGCGCCCGCACCGCTTCGCCCAAATCCGAGGCGCGGATCATCGCAAGCGGCCACCAATCGGCGCGCATCGCCTCGTGTCGCTCAAACAAGGTATGGATCGCCGCGCCAAGGTTGGCCGCTTCGGCCCGCGCAGCGCCACGCAATTGCGCGCGCGCCTCAGGTTCCGTCGGGCCATCATCGGCAATCAACACGCCAGTTAGCGATTGCAACGCGGCAGCCGGGCGGCGGATGCGGTCAAACAACTCATCCATCAGCGCTTCGCGGCTCGCATGGGCGCGCATGTCCGAGGACACATCGCGCAACGTCAGCACATAGCCCGCGCGGCGGGTCACGTGATGGTCTTCGCCCTCAGAAATAAGCCGCATCCGCGCGGCAAGCGTTTTGCCATCCGCCACACTGGCACACAAAAGATCCGAGGCGGCATCCGGGTCATCGGTTTCCAAAAGCCGCTCATAGGCATGGCAAATCGGCGCGCGGTGCAAATAATCAAACACCCGGCGGTCGAGCCCCGGCGCATGGGTGCCGCCCAAAAGATCGGTCGCTTGGCCGTTATAGAAAACAAGCTGATGCTCGGCGGTGCAAAGCAGCACCCCCACCGGCACGTCGCTCAAGAGCGTCTCCAACCGCTCTTTTTCCTGCGCAAGACGCGTGGTTTCGCGTTGCACGGATTCGGTCAGCGCAGAGCGCGTTTCGTTCAAATGCTGGGTGATCGCCGCCGCTGCCGGGGCCAAATCGCCCAAATAGCGCGCGGTTTCGGCATCAAGCTCGGTTTCCACCTGCGCATGGGTGCGCGCGCGAATGCCACCAGCAAGCCGCTCAATCGGCTTGGCAAGGTTTTCATCGAACAAGAACCAGACAGCGGTGATCAGCCCGGTGATCACAAAGCCCGCCACCACGCCGCCAATGATGAACCCATCCAGCGCCTCTGGCTCGCCCAGCTTTTCAAAGCCAAAGACCAGCCCCGCCACCAGCGCCGCAATATTGCCCAAGGCGAGCGCCGCGAAAAACAAAAACACGCGCAGACGCAGGCTCAACCGGGCAAGGTTCATCTCACGCCCCCTCTGCGTCCAAAAGCCTATGCACCTCGTCGCGCAGTTCCTTGAGCTCAAAGGGTTTTGCAATGAAGCCATCGGCCCCAAGCGCCAAACCTTTGCGCCGCTCCATCGCCGAGCCGCGCGCCGTCATCATCAGGATTTTCACATCTGCCAAGCCGCGATCCGCGCGCACTTCTTGGCAAATCTCATAGCCCGACACCTCGGGCAGCATCACGTCAAGCAGCACCAAATCGGGCTGTTCGGTGCGAATGCGTTCCAGCGCGCCCCGGCCACTTGCGATCCGGTCATGCTCAAACCCTTCGCGGCTCATCAGATAGTCCAGCGCAATCGCGATATTGTCTTCATCTTCGACAATCAAAACGCGCCGTTTTCTCCCCCCGTCTGCCATCTTATCCTCCCGTGCAGGCGGCATTTAACCCCGCGTCTGGCATCGGCGCGGGCAACCATTCGCCTGCACTCAAAGACCCATCCGCGTTCACCGCCGCCTCTCCTCCCAGAATGGCTTGGCGGTGGCCGGTACACTCGTAAGCAACAGTGACAGGCTGGACCGGCCGCCAGCGCGCCACGAGGTAAAGATTGGCCACCACAACATCGGGGGCGGGCTTGGCCCGGTTGGCTGTATCAAGCGCAACAAAACGGTTCGTCACCGGCCAGATATAGCTCCATGGGCGCCAGGGCATCGATTCAGAGTTGGTTTGCAACACCACCGTGCCTTCGGGCAGGCCGTCGCGGGCTGCCGCGTACCAATTGTATTCGCCCCAGATCGTGATGCCGAGCATCGCAAGGCCCGCGGCAGCAGGCATGATCCATTTCGGCACCTCAAGGCGCAGCAGCTTGCGCGCGGAATGGCGGATCAAAAAGGCCATCAACCCCGCAAACGCACCTGCGGCGAGCATGATAATGAAATCATTGGTCATTTCAGCTCACCACCGCCTTATTATGGCCCACGGCCGATTGCATCGTGCGCACCACGACAAAGGCATCGCGCAAATGCGCGCGCTCAAAATCGCTCAGATCAGAGGGTGCGAGGAAATTATCCGGCGCGCGGCCCGATTTGATCAGCGTGGCTTGGTTTTCCAGCCGCATCGTCGCGATCAGATCATAAGCCTCAATCAGATCGCGCGCGCCCGAGGCCGAGATCACCCCTGTTGCTTCGGCGGCTTTGAGCCGCGCGCGGGTGTTGGCCTCGGTCAGCTTGCCTTGCAGCGCATAGACGCGGGCCAAATCGGCGACCGGCACCACGCCGTTCATCTTCAGGTCGATATGATTGCGATGCTCGCCCGAGCGGATCGTGGCAAAGCCGCGAATAAGGCCCAAAGGCGGAGTATGCTTGAGCGAATTGGAAATCATATGCGCGACGAAAATCGAATTTTTCGCCGCCATGCCAAGCGTTTGCGCATGAATTTCTTCAAACATCGCAATGCCGCCACCGCCGATCGGGCGCAGGTCAAACATCACCGAGGCGAGCATTTGCGCCTCGGGGTTGGGCGTGTTGATCCAACCGTTGAAATAGTCGCGCCAAACGCGGGCGGGCTGGCACCAGCGCGGGTTCGTCGCCATCATGTCACCGGGGCAATAGACATAGCCGCAGGTGTTGAGCCCGTCGCAGACGATCTTCGCAAGCGCCTGGAAATATTCCATATCCTCGGGTGTCGCGGCATCATCAATGATCAGGCAATTGTCTTGGTCCGAGACCCCGGTTTGCTCTTGCCGGCCTTGCGAGCCGCAGGCAAGCCACAGATAGGGCACCGGCGGCGCGCCCAATTCCCGCTCCGCCATCACCAACAAGCGCCGGGTGACCGCATCGGCGATATCGGTGATCAGCCGCGTCACCACCTCATGGCTATGGTGCCCGCCCACCAATTGGGTCAGCAGTTGCGGAATGCGCGCAGTGACCGCCGCCATTTCCGATACATTGTCCGCGCTCACCACATCGCGGATCAGCACCGCCGAAGAAACGGCTTGGAAGCGCGTCAGGTCGGTTTGCGTGATCATGCCGACAAAGCGCCCCTCTTCGGTGATCGGCAAATGGCCGATGCGGCGCTCGAGCATGATGTGGAGAATGTCGGAGCCCAAAGCCGTCGGCGGCAGGCTCACCGGATCGGGCGTCATCACCGCATTCACAGGCGTCGTGCCCGGCATTTCTCCCGCCAACACCTTATTGGCCAAGTCGCGCACGGTGATGATGCCATGCAGCTTTTCATCGCCACCAACCACGCCCAGCGAAGACACATGCGCATCGCGCATCATTTGCGCCGCGCTCACAACCGTCGTTTCCGGCGGGCAAGACAGCGGCTTACGGGCGATGAGGTCAGCGACCTTTTGCGTGGCAATATCGTTGGAAACCTTTTCGCCGCGCTTGCGGTTGAAGAACCGCTCGAACGAGGGATAGGTCTCGATCAGCCGTTTGAACGTGGGGGTCGGCAGCACAAGGCAAACCGTCTGCTCGGTCGCTTTTGCCTGCGTCGCGGCCAAGCCGTCACGCATGATGCCCCGCTCGCCAAAAGAGTTGCGCGGACCAAGCAGCGAGACCAGCCCGCCATTGCCATCGGTAATTTCAACCGCGCCTTGTTTGATCAGGTAAAGCCCGCCAATCGGCGTTTGATAGACATAGATCAGCGCTTCGGGGCGGAATTCCATGCGGCGGAAGGAACTGGCCACATCGACCAGCTCGTCACGCGGCAGGGTGTCGTAGGGGTGAACCGTTTCGAGAAAGGCGATGATGGCCGCACGATCGGTTTCCATGACAGCTCCCTTAGTGAAAAGGCATTCGTTCGTAGAGGGTGCGGGCGAGGCAAATGCCCCGCCCGCCTTGGTTTTTAGTGGCCGGTGGCCGCGCCAGCGCCTTTCGGCACGCGGATCGATTCCACCAGTTCGACCACATTGGCCGGGACCGGTTTGGTGATCGACGACACGATGAAGGCCACCGCGAAGTTGATCGCCGCACCCACGGCACCGAAGGAGGTCGATTTGATCGAAAGCAGCAGCGGGTCCGCATCCGAGAAGCTGGCGGTATCGGCGATGAAGAACCAGCCTTTGTGCAAGAAGATGTAGACAACGGTGGTCAACAGACCGGCGAGCATCCCCGCCACAGCGCCCACGTTGTTCACCTTCTTCGAGAAGATCCCCATCATCAGCGCCGGGAAGATCGAGGCAGCGGCAAGGCCGAAGGCCAGAGCCACGGTTTGCGCCGCGAAGCCCGGGGGGTTGAGGCCAAGGTAAGTGGCCACAGCAATCGCCACCGCCATCGCGACACGGGCAGCCATAAGCTCGCCTTTTTCCGAGATGTTGGGGTTGATTTGCCCTTTGATGAGGTCGTGCGACACGGCCGAGGAAATCGCCATCAACAGACCCGCAGCGGTCGACAGAGCGGCCGCAAGACCACCGGCAGCAACAAGCGCGATCACCCAGCCCGGCAGACGGGCGATTTCCGGGTTGGCAAGCACGATGATGTCGCGGTTCACGGTCAGTTCGTTGGCATCGGCATTGCCGACATAGGTGATCAGGCCGTCGCCGTTTTTGTCGTCGAAGGTCAGCAGGCCGGTTTTGGCCCAGTTGTTGACCCACTCCAGATCAGCGCCCGAAGCATCTTGACCGGCTTCGATTTCCGCCAGCGACAGAGCTTGGCCGTCAATCCCGTTCGGGTAGAAGGTGTTGATCAGGTTCAGACGCGCCATCGCCCCCACGGCCGGGGCCGTCAGATAAAGCAGCGCGATGAAGACCAGCGCCCAGCCCGCCGACGAGCGCGCATCGGCCACTTTCGGCACGGTGAAGAAGCGCACGATCACGTGCGGCAGACCCGCGGTACCGATCATCAGCGAAACGGTGAACAAGAACATGTTCAGCGTGGTGTCGGACTGATCAAGGTAGGATTTGAAGCCCAGATCGGTGACAAGGCCCTCAAGCGTCGAGAGGATCGGCGCACCGGTCGAAACGTCGTTCGAGAACAGGCCCAGCGCCGGGATCGGGTTGCCGGTCAGGTTGAGCGAGATGAAGACCGCCGGGATCGTGTAGGCGATGATCAGCACGACATATTGCGCAACCTGCGTGTAGGTGATGCCCTTCATGCCGCCAAGAACGGCATACATGAACACGATCGCCGCACCGATGAAGAGGCCGGTGGTGTTCGACACTTCCAAGAAGCGCGAGAAGGCAACGCCCACACCGGTCATCTGACCGATCACATAGGTGATCGACGCGATGATCAGGCAGACAACGGCCACAGTCCGCGCGGCTTGGCTGTAGAAGCGGTCGCCAATGAATTCCGGCACGGTGAATTTGCCGAATTTGCGCAGGTAAGGCGCAAGCAGCATGGCGAGCAGCACATAGCCGCCGGTCCAGCCCATCAGATAGGCGGAGGTGTCATAGCCACCAAAGGCGATGATACCAGCCATCGAGATGAAGGAGGCCGCAGACATCCAGTCCGCACCGGTGGCCATACCGTTGAGCACCGGGTGAACCCCTTGGCCCGCGGCATAGAACTCAGCGGTCGAGCCCGCACGGGCCCAGATCGCGATACCGATGTAAAGCGCGAAGGTCGCGCCCACAACGATCAGGTTAAGAACGAATTGATCCATGTTTCCGAGCCTCCCTTACTCATCCACGCCGTGTTCACGGTCGAGTTTGTTCATGCGGAACGCGTAAGCGAAGATCAGCACGAGGAACACGAGGATCGAGCCTTGCTGGGCGAACCAGAAGCCAAGGTCGGTGCCGCCAATACCGATGCCCGCGAGCATCGGGCGCAGCAAGATGCCGAAGCCGAACGAACAGACGAACCAGATCACCAGAAAGACCAAGATCGTCTGGATGTTCGCTTTCCAATAGGCATTGGACGAAGAATTGTCCGCCATGAGCGTTACTCCCTGTTTTTATCTCTCCAGACGGGCCCCCTCCCGGAGCCCATCCCTCCCCAAATCAGGCCGAGACGCGTGTCACGATCGACCCAAGGTCGGAGGCAACCGTCGCGATGGGTGCCATCGCATCGACCGTCTCCAAAACGCCGAGCGCCCGATAATGGGCAATCAGCGGCGCCGTTTGCGCGTGGTAGGCCTCCAACCTGGCCCGCGCCGTCTCGGCATTATCGTCAGCGCGGCGTTTGAACACCGTGCCGCCGCATTTGTCACAAGTGCCCGGCTCCACGGGCAGCTTGAATTGATCGTGATAGCCCTCGCTGCAAATGGCGCAGGTATAGCGCCCCGCCACGCGGGCGATCATCGCCGCATCATCGACTTCTAGGCTGATCGCGGCGGTCACGCCCTGCCCCGCAGCGGCCAGCAAATCGTCAAGAGCGGCAGCCTGCCCCGCGGTGCGGGGGAAGCCATCCAAAATCACACCGGCTTTAACATCCGGCGCGGCCATGCGGTCTTGCAAGATCGCGAGCACAATCTCGTCACTGACAAGCCCGCCCGCTTCCATCACCGCTTTCGCCGCAAGGCCCGCGGGCGTGCCCGCGGCCACCGCCGCGCGCAACAAATCCCCGGTGGACAGCTGGATCAGGCCAAAGCGCTGTTCCAGCATCCGCGCCTGCGTGCCCTTGCCCGCGCCCGGAGGCCCGAGCAAGATCAGCACGGCGGGTTTGGTGGTCGCCTGTGC
The DNA here is from genome assembly GCF_900217725.1 of Rhodobacter sp. JA431. Classification (NCBI taxonomy): domain Bacteria; kingdom Pseudomonadati; phylum Pseudomonadota; class Alphaproteobacteria; order Rhodobacterales; genus Rhodobacter; species Rhodobacter sp. JA431. The sequence continues at coordinate 384,186 of NZ_OBMP01000003.1, read as the reverse complement.
GTCCACCGGATCAGCCCCGGTTCATACGGTTGTCGATCAGCTCTTGCACCACCGAGGGATCGGCCAAGGTGGAGATGTCGCCAAGCGCGCCATAGTCGTTCTCGGCGATCTTGCGCAGAATGCGGCGCATGATCTTGCCCGAGCGGGTCTTCGGCAGGCCCGGCGCCCATTGAATGAGATCCGGCGAGGCAATCGGGCCGATTTCGGTGCGGACCCATTTCACCAGATCCTTGCGCAGCTCATCGCTCGGTTCGACGCCGTTCATCAACGTGACATAAGCATAGATGCCTTGGCCCTTGATGTCGTGCGGGTAACCCACCACGGCGGCCTCGGCCACTTGCTGATGCGCCACCAGCGCGCTTTCGACCTCGGCGGTGCCCATCCGGTGGCCCGAGACGTTGATCACGTCATCGACGCGGCCGGTGATCCAGTAGTAGCCGTCTTTGTCGCGGCGGCAGCCGTCCCCGGTGAAGTAGTAGCCGCGATATTGGCCAAAGTAGGTTTCTTGGAACCGGTCATGGTCGCCCCAAACGGTGCGCATTTGGCCCGGCCAGCTGTCGGAGATGCACAGCACGCCTTCGCATTCCACTTCGCCAATCCGCACAGCGGTTTGCGGGTCAAGCACGACCGGCTTCACGCCAAAGAACGGGTTGGTGGCCGAGCCCGGCTTGGTCGCCGTGGCGCCCGGCAGCGGCGTCAGCATGTGGCCGCCGGTTTCGGTCTGCCAGAAGGTGTCGACGATCGGGCATTTGCCTTTGCCGACATAGGTATCATACCAAGTCCACGCCTCGGGGTTGATCGGTTCGCCCACCGAGCCCAGCACTTTGATGCTGGAAAGGTCATATTTCTCAACCCATTCCGGACCTTGGCCCATCAGCGCGCGGATCGCGGTCGGCGCGGTGTAGAACTGGTTCACCTTGTGCTTTTCACACACGGCCCAGAACCGGCCCGCATCCGGGTAAGTCGGCACGCCTTCAAACATCACCGTGGTCGCGCCATTCGCGAGCGGCCCGTAGATGATGTAGCTGTGGCCCGTGACCCAACCCACGTCGGCGGTGCACCAGAACACATCGCCGTCATGGTAGTCGAAGGTGTATTGATGCGTCATCGCGGCATAAACGAGATAGCCGCCGGTCGTGTGCACCACGCCCTTCGGTTTGCCGGTCGAGCCCGAGGTGTAGAGGATGAACAGCGGATCTTCGGCGTTCATCGGGCGCGGCGGGCATTCGGGCGAGACGTGATCCATGAGGTAGAGCAGGTCAACGTCGCGGCCATGCACCCACGAAATTTGGTCATTGGTGCGTTTCACCACCAAGCAGCGCACCTTGTCCGAGCAGTGCAGAAGCGCGGCATCGGTGTTGGCTTTGAGCGGCGTGCGGCGGCCCCCGCGCGGCGCGGTGTCGGCGGTGATCACCAGCTTCGCATTACAGTCGTTGATCCGGTTCGCCAGCGCGTCCGGCGAGAAGCCCGCGAACACGATCGAGTGGATCGCACCGATCCGCGCACAAGCCAGCATCGCATAGGCGGCTTCGGGGATCATCGGCAGATAGATCACAACCCGGTCGCCGCGCATGATGCCTTGCGACAACAGCACGTTTGCCATCCGGTTCACCTTCTCGGACAGCTCCTTGTAGGTGATGTGCTGGGCGGGCTCATTGGGATCATCGGGTTCAAAGATGATCGCGGTTTGCAGCGAGCGGTCTTTCAGGTGGCGGTCCACACAGTTCACCGAGGCGTTCAGCACGCCATCTTCGAACCATTTGATCGAGACTTTGCCAAAGGTGAAATCGGTGTTTTTGACCTTGGTGTAAGGCGTCATCCAATCAAGACGCTTGCCTTCGCGGGCCCAGAAGGCGTCCGGGTTCTCGATCGATTCCCGATACATCTCTAGGTATTTCTGATGATCCGCATGCGCGTTCTCGAACCCTGCCGGAACCTCGCGCATTTCGGGCGCGGTGATGGGCTGCGTCTGGGTGTTCATGGCCTCTCCTCCCAAGATGATGCGGCCCGTGGCCGCCGTCTGCCGCAAGGTCACTCCCGCGGCGCTCTACCCCACACACACTGTAAACCAATTGTGAGCGTTCATGTAAGCCCCTACGTGCAATGACTTTTTTTGTAAATTTATTGACTGAGGAGGCGATAAGCTTGTAAATTTTTTGAAAAGGCGCAGAGATTTGGCATTGCGTTTCAACCCTTTGCCGTTTCGCCCTTCACGGGTGGCAAAAGTCGATAGCGCAACCGCTGCGATGCAGCACTGCATGTGCGGCAAGCACAGTATCGCAGCCCCCGGCCAACCCATATGGGGCGCGTGGCGGTTTTCCAGCAGATTCGCAGGTGATTCGGCCCTAGCCGTCGAGTTGCGCCAAGGCGGCCCCGGCATCGGCACTATAGCGCAAAGCGGGCTCTTCAAGCCCCTGCGCACGCATCGCCGCCTCCAGCCCAGGAGCCGCGCCCACAATGACCAAATGCCCGCCCTTGCGCGCCATCTTTTGCGCCAGTTGCAAGATCATCCGCGCCCCGGTGCTATCGACAAAGCCGACCTCGGACATATCGAGCAAAATCGCGCGCGGGTGCTGCACGATCCGATCCAGCACAGAGCCCAACCGCGCGACCGAGCCAAAGAAAACCGCGCCGCGTAGGTGATAGGTCACCACATCCGGGCGCTGGGTCTCCGCATCGCTTGCATGGGTCGCGCCCTCGGCCAAAAGCGTCATCTCTGCCATATGCCGAATGAAGACGAGCCCGCCCAGCGCGAAGCCAATCACAATCCCTTCGGCCAGATCGCGGAAGGTCACCACCAAGAAGGTGACAATCAGCACCAAAGCATCGCCCCGCGATGAACGGATCAGCGCCGCCATCTCATGCCGCTCGATCATGTTCCAAGCGACAATGCCCAAAAGCCCCGCCAAAGCGGCAAGCGGAATATACCCCGCCAAAGGCGCGGCAATCAGCATGAAGGCGAGAATGAACAGCGCATGAAACACGCCCGCCACCGGTCCATGCGCGCCTGCGCGCACATTGGTCGCTGTCCGCGCAATCGTGCCGGTGACGCAAAACCCACCAAACAGCGCCGCGCCCATATTGGCCACGCCCTGCGCGACAAGTTCGGTATTGGAACGGTGCTGCGTGCCCGACATACCATCGGCCACAATCGCCGACAGAAGCGATTCAATCGCCCCCAGCAGCGTGAAACTCGCCGCCCAAGGCAGCGCGGCGCGCAACGCCTCAAGGCTGAAATCGGGTAGGCTCGGCGCGGGCAGCAAACGCGGCAAGGCGCCAAAGCGGGAATGGATCGTCTCAATCGGCAAATGCAAAAGCGTCGCCACCACGGTGACCAGCGTAATCCCCAACAACAGGCTGGGCAGGCGCGGCGCAAAGCGCTTGATCGCCTCAATCACCACCACGGTCGTAAGCGCGACTCCAATCGCGGCGGGCGTCACGGTATCGCGCGCCGCCCAAAGCGCCCCCAGCTTTTCCAAAATCGGCCCCGGCTCGCCGCCCGCCAGCGTCAGCCCCATCATGTCTTTGATTTGGCTTGCGAAAATAATCACGCCGATGCCCGCCGTGAAACCGACCGTCACCGGGTAAGGCATGTAGCGAATGGTCTGCCCAAGCCTTAGCAGCCCCAAAATCGCCAGCATAATGCCAGACAGAAAGGTCGCCAGCACCAGCCCGGACACCCCGGTTTGCGTCACACAGGCCAGCACCAAAACGATAAACGCCCCCGCCGGACCGCCGATCTGAAACCGCGACCCGCCCAGCGCTGAAATCAGAAAGCCGCCCACAATCGCGGTGAAAAGCCCGCGCTCCGGCCCCACACCCGAGGCAATCGCAATCGCCATCGAAAGCGGCAGCGCCACAATCGCCACCGTCAGCCCCGCCACCACATCCTTGCGCAGCGCCGCCAGCCCATAGCCCTCGGCAAAAGCAGTGACAGACATCGGTAAAAGGGGCTCAACCCCAGCCTTGGCAGGCGAACGGGTGGTATGCATGGACGGTGCTTTCGTTCAGGATGGCGGGACCAAACGCCCCGCCCCCGCCCTTGTCAAGCACGCACAACTCACGCTTGCGCGATTATCTCGCCCGTTTAATTCGGTGTATCCATGCGGATCACGGTGTTGATCTTGCCCTTCGCCGCCTCGGGCCACGTGACGGTGACCAAATCATGGTTCGCCCCTTGCTCCACAGTCACATAAGGCATCGCCGTCACCCGCGCATTCGCCCCATTGGTCACTGCGCCAACCGCCACCAAGCTTTCGACATTGCGCGCCCAACCGCCAAAGGGCAAATAGGCCGCCGCATCCACCGTCCAAACCGCCTGCACACTTGCCACAGTGGTCTGCACAAAGACCGGGTTCACCGTGATCTGGTTCACCGCGTTGAACATATTGTTTTCAAAAACAACATTGCGCATCCGCCAATAGTCGAGCGTGGCAAAGCTGGTATCGACCTTCTCAATCCGGTCAATCGCCCCATTGAGCGATTTGAACACATTGCCCGTCACGCTCAACCCATGCACGAAATGCCCGGTTCCATAGGGCTTGACCGAGAACCACGTCACCCAAGGCGCGCAATTGATATGCACGAAAGTGTTGCCCGTCACGGTCAGCCCGCCAAAGGAATAATCCGTCCCCAGATCGGGCGTGGCATCATATTCGTTCGTCCATTCGATGATGTTGTCGTCGATGTAATTGCCTGTCACCGCCGATTGCACATTGGTCTGGGCGAACACGAGCCCCGGCAGCCGGGTGGCATTGCTTTCATCATCGCCCTGAAACCAGTGATTGCCGATGATCAAATGCCCCGAGCCGTTGAAGATCATCGTCAGCCCAAAGCGCACAAATACAGACTCGCGGATTTTCGCGTCATTGGCATTGACGTTGAGCGCCACGCTGGTGCGGTCCTGCGCAGGCACCGACATCTCGTTTGACAGGAAATTGCACCGATCCACTGTCAGGTTCTGGCAGCCCCGCCCGGGCGAGCTAATCACCCGGTCTTTGGGCCGCACCACCCAGCAATCGCGCATCTGAAAGTTTTCGCCATTGGGTGCGAGCATCACCACGCTGGCCCAGCCGTTGCACAAAAACTCGATATTATCGAGCGTGAAGCGCGACAGCGCATCAAAGCCCGAAAAATCAAAGATGTAGCGGTCGCGCGTGAAGGTCAGTGTCCGGGTGCCCGAGCCGCCATAAAGCGGTTCCGACAAGGTGAGCGACCCCGCCCCCACATTGCGCGCCCGCACATAAACCTCGCGCCCAACGCCGGTGCCGGAGATCCGCGCCCCCACCGGAATATTGGCGATATTCGCAACCCCGGTCAGTTGATAAGCCTGCGCGCTATTATAGGTGGCCTGCGAGGTCACAACGCTCGACACCCAAGCCGGATCTTCAATCACATTGATCTGGCCATTGGTAATCACCCGGCGATTCGCAAAACTCGTCACATCGGGGCAGATCGCGGCTACATCAATCGGCCCGCTCAATTCCACCCGGCGCCCGCACAGATCAAAGCTGTTGTGATCGGTATAGCCCAAAAGCGCCTGTATCCCCTTTTTCAGCGCCAGTTCCTCATCGCCAAAGGCGCGCGCATAGGTCGGGAAATCAAAGCTGCCCGCCAATGCAAGCCGCGCCGCATCGGGCATCACCAAAGTGCCGACAAACCGCATCGGCGCGTTCAGAAACAGCGACGAGCCGATGTAATAGCTCCCCTCCGGCACCAAAATTGCGCGCCCTGCGGCGGCAGCATCGGCGGCGGCAAAAGCCGCCCGATCATTGGTCACCCCATCGCCGACAGCGCCAAAATCGCGCACATCGACCCAATCCATCATCTCGCGCAAAAACGCCTCGGTGATGTCTTCAATCTCGATGTCTTCAATCCGCACCACGCCGTTGTTGAGCCCGGTCAGATCAAGCCCAAAATGGCCATAAGCCACCCCGGTGCCCCAGTTCATATCAACGCCGCCGCGCGCGCCGGTGCCGACAATCGCGCTCACCGTTTCAACCCGCCCATAGGCCGTCAGATCGACGCTTGGCCCGACCTCATCCAGCCCGCTGACATGGGTGCCCGATGCGCTCATCGCATAGCCCGCAATCCGCACCGAACAAAGGTTGCCCGAAACCGCCTTCACCTTGGCCGTGATCCGCAAATAAACGCCGGGCAGGATCGGCGTTTGCCCCATATAGCGTAGCTTTTGCGTGGTTTGCGTCTTCACCATCTCAAGGCAGGAGCCAAAATTGGCATCCGCCGCCACCAAAGCCGCATTGGCCGCCCCGGCATAAGTGGCCGACCCCGCCGTCCCGTTTTCGCTCGACCATTGATCAAGCCCCGCTTCAAACAGGGGCGGCATAAGTGTCACTCCGTCGGTAATCGCAATATTCATCCGCCTCTCCTCTTGCTTGGCTTTGCCAAATGGCAAACGGCTCCGAGCGCGGCGCCACAGGGCCCCGCGCAGCCCTTTGGGCCACATCTGATCTGGAAATTTGCCGGGCGCACCCCGCACTCGGCTCCAGCAGAACTAGCGAGAAAGGTTAAAGAACTTCTGAGACCAGCGTGCGCCTGCGGCCTTTGCGCATCTGTCGCGCGCTTGTCACATGAGCGTCACAGCGTCATGATGGGGTCGCGCCAAAAGACCCAAGGATTGGTTGATGGCCTTCGTTTTTACCCCTGATACGCACACGGTTTCCGACACGATCCGCGCCCTTGCCTGCACGGAACTGACCCTTGCTGCCAAGCGTGCGCGCAACGCCAAACCGAACAGCTCGCCGCTGCATCGGCTGCGCAAACATATCAAGAAAACCCGTGGCCTATTGCGGCTCACCGCCCCTGCCTTCTCGGATTTCGACATCGAAAACAAAGCCCTGCGGGAGGCGGCTGCGGGCATCTCAAACCTGCGCGATGCAGAGGTGCTGCATGTGACGCTCGGCTTTTTCATGGGCGATCCGGCAAACGACACGGCCGCGCGCAAGCTCTCGCGCGCCCTGCCCGCGCCAGTGACCGCCCCCGACCCGGAAGCCATCATCCAATTTGCCGAACAGGTTGAGGCGATCCAATCGCGCGTAAAATCGTGGGAATTTGAGGCCGAGGGCTGGGATCTGCTCTCTCAAGGGCTCACCCGCACACTGCATCAAGCGCAACGCCGGATGAAAGTGGCGCGCAAGCACCCCACGGCCGAAAACCTGCATGCCTGGCGTTCGCGGGTGAAGCATCACTGGTATCACACGCGGCTGCTCACGCCGATCTGGCCCGAGATGATGGCCGCCCAAGCCAGCGCTGCCGACACATTGGGAGAGGCTTTGGGCCTGCATCATGACCTCTGCGCGCTGGAAGCCGCCCTCCCCGGCCCGCTGACCGAAGCAGAGGCCATGGCCCTTGGCGCGGCAATCACCGCGCGCAAGGATATCTTGGAACTTCAAAGCTTTGCCATCGGCGCCCGGCTTTTTGCCGACCCGCCAGAGGCGCTCGCCGCGCGGTGGGGCAAATGGTATAAGCTGTGGCGGCGCGAAACCGCGCCGCGCTGATCAGGCTTTATTCGCCAATTCCCCCGCCAAAGCACGGCGCATCAGCGCAATGGTCTCAGTCACCCCATAAAGCGCGATGAAGCCCCCAAAACGCGGGCCTTGGGACTGCCCCAGCAGCACCTCGTAAAGCGCGGTGAACCAGTTGCGCAGCGGCTCAAACGCATGGTCTTTGCCCACGGCAAACACCATCGTTTGCAGCGCATCCGCCGGATCTTCAAACTGCTCATGCAGATCGGTCGCCGGCAGCGCTTCAAGCCGCGCAAGCAGGTCTTCAATCGCCGCGCGCTCTTGGTCATTGGGCAGCCGGAAGGTCAGCGTCGGCGCGACAAAATCTTGGAAATAGCGCACCGCATAGCCTGCGGCGGCGTCCAGATCGGGGTGGGTTTCGGGGCTCGCTTCCAGCGCATAGCGTTTAATAAAGCCCCAAAGCCCGGCCTTATCCGTCGCCCCCGCAACCGAGGCGAGGTTGAGCAGCATCGCAAACGGCACCACCATATTCGACTCGGGCGGCTGACCACCGTGAATGTGCCACACCGGGTTATCGATTTGCTTGGCAACGTCCTGCGTCGGGAAGGCGCGGAGTTGCTGGTGGTATTCATCCACCGCTTTCGGGATCACATCCCACCACAACCGTTTCGCGGTTTTCGGCTTTTGATACATGAAATAGCCAAGGCTTTCCGTCGCCGCATAGCTCAGCCATTCGTCAATCGTCAGGCCATTGCCTTTCGACTTGGAAATCTTCTGGCCTTGGTCATCAAGGAACAGCTCATAGGTGAAATGCTCCGGCGCACGCCCCCCAAGCACGCGGCAAATGCCATCGTAAATCGGCGTGTTGGTGGAGTGGTCCTTGCCATACATCTCAAAATCGACATCAAGCGCGGCCCAGCGCATCCCGAAATCGGGCTTCCACTGCAGCTTCACATTGCCGCCGGTGACCGGCAGCGTCCATTCGCGGCCTTCTTCATCGTCAAAGGTGATCTCACCGTTCTTCGCATCGACGTTTTTCATCGGCACGTAAAGCACGCGCCCCGTTTCCGGGTGGATCGGCAAGAAGCACGAATAGGTCTGCTGACGTTCCTCACGGAGCGATTTCAGCATGATCGCCATGATCTGTTCATAACGCTCGGCACACAGCATCAGCATGTCATCGAACTTGCCCGATTTGTAGTAATCGGTCGCGCTTGCGAATTCATACTCAAACCCGAACGTATCCAAGAACCGACGCAACATCGCGTTGTTGTGGTTGCCGAAGCTGTCAAACTCGCCAAACGGGTCCGGCACGGCGGTCAGCGGCTTTTGGATATTGGCTTTCAGCAAATCCTGCTGCGGCACATTTTCCGGCACTTTGCGCATCCCGTCCATATCGTCGGAAAAGCACAAAAGTTTGGTCGGAATATCCGAGATAATCTCAAAGGCGCGGCGGATCATCGTGGTGCGCTGCACCTCGCCAAAGGTGCCAATATGCGGCAGACCCGACGGGCCATAGCCCGTTTCGAACAGAACATAGCCCTTCTTGGGCGGTTCCTTTTCGTAGCGTTTCAGCACCCGGCGCGCTTCCTCAAAAGGCCAGGCTTTGGAGTTCATCGCAGCGTCGCGCAGGGTGGTCATGGTCTATCCTCATACAGGCGCCCCATGCGCCTCGCGCTTGCACTATTGAACGGGCGCGCGAAGGTCAATAATTCTTGGGGACACAGCATAAGGATCAACGCCCGTGACCGACACCCTTCCCTCGCTTTCGCCGCAAGATGCGCTCGTCGCCGTGATGGTGGCGGTCTCGGTCTCCGACGAAGCGATCCGCACCTCGGAACTGATTGCCATCGAGCGGATGGTGAACCACATGCCGATTTTCGCCAGCTACGACATCGACCGCATCCGCGTCGTTGCGCAAACGGTCTATGCGCTGTTTGAAGAAGAAGAAGGGCTAGAGGCTTTGTTTGGCCTTGTCCGCGAAGCCCTGCCCGAAAAATACTTTGAAACCGCCTATGCGCTCGCCTGCGATGTGGCGGCGGCGGATGGTATTTTGCACCAGCCCGAATTGCGCATGCTTGAGGAAATCCGCTCCGAACTGGCGATTGATCGGCTGCATGCCGTGGCCATCGAATGGGGCGCGCGCGTGCGCCACATGAAGCTCTAAGCACCGCTGCACCCCTTGGTCCGGGCGCCCGTCCGGGCCAAGGCCTAGCGTGCAAAGCTGATCGGCACCGCAAATCCATAGCTGGGCTTGCTCAGCCCTTTGGGCGCGGCGGGAAACCGCCCCGCGCGTTTCACAGCAGAAAGTGCCGCCGTATCCAGCGCCGCATGGCCCGAACTGCGCGCGACCTGTGCCGCAATAAGCCGCCCATCGCGCCCTACCGTCACCTGCACCACCACCCGGCCCGAGGCCCGACCCGCCGCTTTGGGGTAGCTTTTGCGCCGCTCAATCCGCGCGCGCAACTCTGCGCCCCATTGCCGCAACAGGCGTTGCTCTTGCCCCGGCGCAAGGCGCGCGTGCGCGGCGGCGGGCGCCTTACGCCCCGCTTGCGCACCACCGCCCTGCCCCGCTGCCCGACTTTCAGCGCGCATTTCCGCCTGAGGCTCGGGCTTTGCTCGGGGCTTCGGCATGGGTTTACGCGGCACTTCCTGCGCAGGTTCCGCGAGGAGCAAAGGATCGGGCGCGGCGACCACGGGCGGGGCAAGCGGCAAAACCATCGCTGGCGCGGGCAAGCGCATCTTGGGCATCAAATCAACAAAAGCCACTGCGGCAAGGCTGGCAAGCTCTGCACCGCCCGCGCCCGCCGCCTCGGCCCCCTCCGGCACCACCGTGCGCGCGCCAAATCCCGCCATCACCGCCCCATGCAGCGCAAGTGAAAGCCCCAGCCCCAAGAGCACGACCCGCCCGCTGCTACCGGGCCGCTCTGCGCCCAAAGCCAAACTCACGGAGCCTGCTCCAACCCGACAAGGCCGATGCGGGTAAACCCGTCCGCCCGCAAGGTATCAAGCAGGCGCATCATTTCACCATAGGGCACGGCCTTGTCGCCAGACACGTAGATCCGCGCCTCAGGGTCGCGCGCCATCGCCTCGGCCAGCCGCTTCGGCAAGTCCTCGGCGCTCACCACATTCCGCCCCAGCATCAGTTGCCCATCCTCTTGCAGGCTCACCAGCACCGGCTCTGCCGGACGCGGCATGGGTTTAGCGGAAGCGGAGGGCAAATCAACCGGCACATCCACGGTGGAGAGCGGTGCCGCCACCATGAAAACGATCAGCAGCACGAGCATCACATCAATGAACGGCGTGAGGTTGATCCCCACCGCAGGAGAAAGATCATCCTCCATCACTCTGCCACCAGATGCAGCGCAGCGGGGCGGGCGAGCATCCGCGCCCGGTCCAAATCCCGCGACAAGTGCTGTTCAACCAGCGCGCGACAATCGGCGAGCGCCACGCGATAACCGCCCAAAGCCCGCGTCAGATGGTTGTAAAGCAGCACCGCCGGGATCGCCGCCACCAAGCCCAAAGCGGTGGCCATCAAGGCTTCAGCAATGCCGGGCGCGACCACGGCAAGGCTTGAAGAGCCGCTTTGCGCAATCCCCACAAAAGCGCCCATAATTCCCCAAACCGTGCCGAACAGCCCCACAAAAGGCGCAGTCGCCCCCACAGACCCCAGCACCGTTGCACCAGATTGCATCGCCCGCGCGGCCCCTGCCTCGATCCGGGCGAGTTCGCTTGCCGCGCGGTCTTTCACCCCCGCGCCGGGCAGCCCTTGCGAGGCTTGCATTTCCGCCTGCGCCGCCGTCAGCATCCGCGCCACGATCCCCCCACGCGGCAAGCGCAACTCCAGCTGCCCCGCTTTGGCAAGCGCGCGATAATCCCGCGCCAGCGCCCGGCGCGCCATGGCGATCTGCAGCAGCTTGCCCGCCCAAAGCGCCCACACCAGAACCGAGGCCGCGATCAGCCCCAGCATCACCAGTTGCACCAGATCACCCGCCGCCATGAACATCGCCAAGGGGGTGAGCGCCTCGGCCTCCTGCGCGCCGCGCAGGGCACTTGCCACGGCACCTAGGCCTAAACGCTCCAGAACCGCGATCAACATCATATCAACCGGCATCGGAACCCTCCTTCAACGTCAAATGGTTACAGCTCTCAAGGGGGTGCAGAACAAGACCACCCTCGACCGTGGCGATGTGGCAATGAATGCCAAAGACGCGGCCCAACAGATCGGGCGTCAGCACCTTTTCGGGCGCACCATCGGCAACGATCTGGCCGTGATCTAGCACCACGATCCGCGCACAAAACCGCGCCGCCAGCCCCAGATCATGCAGCGAGGCCATCACCACCCGCCCCTCAGCGGCGCGGGCGGCACAAAGCTTCATGCAGGCAATCTGATGCGCCGGGTCGAGCCCGGCGATCGGCTCATCCGCCAGCAAAATCGGCGTGTCTTGCGCCAAAGCTCGCGCCATCAGCACCCGCGCCTGTTCCCCGCCCGAAAGCGCGGTAGCGGGTCGTTCAGCCAGATGCGCCACATCCATTCGTGCCAGCGCGGCTTGCACCTGCGGCGCATCGCGACGCCCGTTTTGCGCCAAAGCGACAAGGTCAATCACCGGCATCGGCCAAGCGATCTCGCGCGCCTGCGGCAGCCATGCCGCGATGCGCGCGCGCACGGCTGGCGATAGGCGTGCAAGCGAGCTATGCCCCTCAGCCCCCACCAAGCCGAGCGCCGCGCGCAACAGCGTGGATTTGCCCGCGCCATTCGGGCCAATCAGCCCGACAAACTCCCCCGGATGCAAATGCAAATTGGTCTGTTGGAGCACGCGCCGTTTGCCCCGCAAAACAGAGAGGTTTTCAAGCACCAGATCGGTCATGCTGCCCCCCGCATCCGCCAGATCAAATGAAAGAAAACCGGCGCGCCGACCAAAGCCATCAGGACGCCAAGTTTCAGATCCTGCCCCGGCAGCACCTTGCGCACCGCGATATCGGCCGCCAGCACCAAAAGCGCCCCGCCCAAAGCCGAAGCTGGCAAAAGCCGCGCCGGGTTCGCGCCAACAAGCGGGCGCAGAACATGCGGCACCACCAGCCCCACAAAGCCCACCGTGCCCGCCACCGCCGTGGCCGCCCCCACTGCGGCTGCCGTGCCAAGGGTAATTGCCAGCCGCAACCGCCGAAGGTTCACCCCCATCGAGGCAGCCGCCTCTTCCCCCAAGGTCAGCGCCTCAAGCCCATGCGCAGACTGCGCCAGCAAAAGCCAGCCAAGCGCCATCGCCGGCGCGGCAACCGCCACCTGCGTAAAAGAGGTATCGGCAAGCGAGCCCATCATCCAAAACACGATGTCATGCGCGGCAAAGGGGTTGGGCGAGAGGTTAAGCACCAAAGCAGTCAGCGCCGAGGCGAGCGCCGAAAGCGCGATCCCGGCCAAAATCAGCGCCAAAGTGCCGCCACCCGCGCCCGCCAAAAACAAGATCGCGCCAACGTCTAGAAGCGCGCCCAAAAGCGCCGCCCCCGGCAAAGCGAGCGGTACAGTGGCGGCCAGCCCGGTTTGCAGCGCCAGCACCGCCCCGAAAGCCGCCGCTGCGGAAATGCCAATCACCCCGGGCTCGGCCAAAGGGTTGCGCAAAAGCCCCTGCATCGCCGCGCCCGCCAAGCCAAGGCTCCCCCCCACCATCACCGCCAAAATCGCGCGCGGCAGCCGAATTTCGCGCATCACAATATCAAGCGGGCCTTCGCCGCCCCAAATCAGCGCCTTCAGACTGCGGATCGGTCCAACATCGGCAACGCCCGTCAAAAGCGACAAAAGAAACAGTGCCAAAACGGCAAAGGTCAGCGCAGCCAAAAGCTTACGGTTCACTGTGCGCCCTCCTGCCCAGTGCGCAGCCCCTCGACCGCGTCCAAAACAGCAGGCAGGCCGCACACCCAATCGGGCGTTTGCACCGCCGCCTTGCGCCCGGTCAGCACATGCAACGCGGGATGGGCCATGACCTCTTCTGAGCGGGCATGACCTGCGCGGCTATGCCCCTCAATCACCAGATCGGGGTCGGCCAGCACCAAGGCCTCTAGCGGTAGAAAACTCCCCCCTTTGCGCCCCAAGCGTTCCGCCAAATGATCATATCCGGCGGTGGAAATGATCTCTGCCGCCAGACTTTGGCTGCCCGACATATAGCCCCGCGCCGACCAAGTCGCGGCAACCGGGCGCGGCCCCTCGGGCTGCTTGGCCTGCAACTGCGCCAGCCGTGTGTCAAAAGCCGCCACGATCTCCGCCGCGGCCCGGTCACGCCCCAACACCTGCCCCATCTGCAGGATATCCGCGCGCAGATCGGCAAAGCTTTGCGCGGGTTCAAAAATCTCCACCCGGATACCCAGATCGCGCAGCATGTTGACGGTGGTTTGCGCCGTATACCGCCCCGCCAGCACCAGATCGGGGCGGTCCAGATAGATCTCTTCCGCCTTGCCGTGGTTCACCTTGTAGCCCTGCGCCAGCTCGGCCAGCACCGAAACAGAGGGATCGCGCGCCAGCATCGTGACCGAGCGCAATTGCCCCGGCGCAGCCAAAAGCATCGCCAATTGATCGGTGCACAGGTTGATGGAGACCACGCGCGCAGGCGCAGGCTCTGCCCAAGCGGGAACACTGGCGGCGAGCCCCGCCGCCAGCATCAAAGCCAAACTAGAACTGCGCACGGAAACCCACATACACCGCCCGATCCGAGGCGCCATAGCCGCTAATCGTTTGATATTCTTCGTCGAAGAGGTTTTCGATATGCAGGTAAGCCTGTTTCCCGGCGCCAAAGTCATAGCGGACGCCTGCGTTGGCGACGGTGTAATTGGCCAGCGTTCCGGGCCGGTCGATCACCCGTTCGACCGTAAGAAGCCCGGTCCAATCCGGCGTCAGCGCCATTTCGGCACTCAGGTTCAGATCATGGCGCGCAACGCCCGCCCAAGCATTGGCCGCCATGCCTGTGCCCGCGCTTTGGATATAGGTGTAATTGCCCTTGAGCGTGAGCCGCTCCGTCACCGCCGCCTCGGCCTCAAGCTCTAGTCCGCTGCGCCGGGTGGTGCCGGGCACTTGCGCATAGCAACCAAAAGCCTGCCCGCAAGAGGTCGCGGCATAGTCAAACCCAATCAGGTTTTTTGCCTCAAGCCAAAACGCCGTCGCGCGCAGGCTGGCCGCCTCTCCCCAGCGTTTTTCGACCCCAAGCTCGGCGCTGGTGCTTTTTTCAACCGCCATCGCCGCATCGCCATAGGGGCCGTAAAGCTCATAAAGCGAGGGCGCGCGGAAGCCATTGCCAAGCGAAGCCCGCAACAGCAGATCTTCTTGCAGTCGATAAACACCAGAGAGCCGCGCCGAGGTGAAACCGCCATAAGTTTCATGGTCGTCATGGCGCAGCGTGGCCGAAAGGTCCGCCCGGTCGCTCACCGCCCAGTTCAACTCAGAAAACACGCCCAAAGTGGTGACGCTGCCCTCGCCTTCCACCGACTCCCGCTTGCGATCCGCCCCAAAGATCACCCGTGCAGAGGCGCCGAGATCGGCCGCCCCCGTGTAAGACAGTTTCACCCGTTTGCCGTCAAAATCCGAAGGGGCTGTTGCCCCGTAAGAATAGCTTTGCCGGTCTGATCGGTAATAGCTCGCCTCGATCTTATGGTCGAAAGCGCCTGCGGTGATTTCGGTAAAAGCGCGCAACCCGGTGGCGCGGCGGTCGGTGTAATCTTGGCCGATATTGGCTGCGGTATCGCCCGACCAGACATCATTCTCGCCCCGGCTGTCTTCAAAAAAGCCATTGAGCCCCACCGTCACCGCATCGGTCACCTGATATTGCCCAAAGAAGCCAATCCGGTTCGCACGGAAGCCATCGGGCTCAAAATTCCCGTCGTTTTCCTCCTTGGCGGAAAAGCCGTTTGAAGACAGATGCGACAGCGTAACCGAAACCTCACCCCGTTCGGTTTTGGCCGCATAGGCATAGCTGATCTTTTGCGTGGCATAGCTGCCGTATTCCACCGCAAAGCGCTGCGCAGTGCCAAGCTCTTGCGCGCGGAAGCTTGTCAGGTTGATCACGCCGCCGACCGCGTTTGACCCGTAAAGCGCCGATTGCGCGCCGGTTAGCACTTCGACCCGGTCAATCCCTGCCACCCCCAAAGTGCCAAAGTCAAAATCGCCCTTGCCCGCGGCGGGATCACCCATCTCGATCCCATCCAGCAAAACAGGCACATATTGCGCCGGCGCGCCGCGCAAAGTGATGGTCGAAGCCGTTCCCGCCGGGCCGTTGGATTTGAAGCTGAGCCCCGGCATTTGCGCCAGCGCTGCACCAAGTCGCGTGTAAGGCGCCGTGGCCAAATCTTCGCCCGTTGCCACATGCACCGTGCTGCCCGAACGGTCCGGGTCGGTCGCCTCCAAATTGGCGCGCACCAAAATATCATCAAGCATCATAAAGTCTTGCGCCACCGCAAGCCCCGGCAAGCTTAGGCAGGTGGATACGCAAAGAAAGCGCCGAAGCGCTGGATAGAACGTCATAGACCATTCCCCCCGGGCCCCCAACGGCCCGACATGACAAGCGCAGGCCAAGGGCCTGCAATGCGAATGCTGCGGGGAAAAAACCCGCAGACGGCGACATGTCACCACTGCGGATCAAGCCGCTTCCATGGCACGCCCCGCGCCCGGAAAGGGTGATCGCTCAAGCAGGTCTCCTGGCTCACGGGTCGTCGCTTCATCGGCCTTCCCGGGGCATTGCCCAGTGGCATGTCGATGTCGCTCACCGCTCACAGTTGCGGGGGCAGCCACGGCTTCGGCTTGGGGCCGTTCCGTGTTCCCTTTTCATCCGGCTCCCACCGGAACTTGAACGCACACAAGGGATAATAATTTACCGTTTCAGTCAAGCGTTCACGGCTGCGACAGATTCTCCGCGCCGCGGTCATAGGCGAGCCAGATCAGACGGGCGAGGTCTTGGTCGATCACCCCGGTTTCTGTGGCGGCCTCTTGCTCCGCTGCCAGCCGTTCAAGCGTAGGGGCCGTTAGCCCATGCGCCTGCACAATCGCGCGGAAAAGCGCGTTGTCTTTGAAAACGCCACGGGCCGGAAAGCCCACAGCCTCATCTTCTCCCAGCACTTTGGGAAGACGATCGCGCAAAGCGGGCATGCCTGCGGGGCCACCCGCCAAGATATTCAGCACCGTTTCCAGCGGCAGGCCGGCGCGGCGCGCAAGCGGCATCATATCGGCAAGGCCCGCCCAATAGGCTTGCAACATCCCGTTATTGATCACTTTCATCACCAGCCCCGCGCCCAAAGGCCCGGTGTGGAAGATGCGCGCGGAAAGCGGCGTCAGCACCGCGCGCGCGGACTCGGCATCCGCCTCTGTGCCGCCAATGAAAATGCCGCAATTGCCCGCGCGCACCAGTTCCGGCCCGCCCGAAATTGGCGCATCCACCGCGCGCGCACCTTTGGCCGCCAGCGCAGCGGCGCGGGCCTGCAACACTTGCGGGTTCGCGGTGCTCGTGTCGATGATCAACCGCCCCTCCAGCGGCACATCAAGCAAAGCATCCAGCACCGCGCCCACGGCGGCATCGTCATAAAGGCTCAGCACCAAAACCGTGCTTTGCGCCACCAGATCGGCCAAGGTCGCGGCAAAGGGCACGCCCTCCACCGCGCGGCCACTGCGGGTCCAGCCACAAACCGTGCCGCCCTGCCCCGCCAACCGTTCGGCAATGGCTGCGCCCATCCGGCCCAGCCCGATCACACCAATCTTGTCCATCCTGCCCTCCATCGCTTCGATGCAGTGTGGCGCATGCGGGCGGCTGCGCCACACGACAGGGTGCCGCAGATCACGCGCCGAAGGTGCGCTCCAACACGCCAAGCCAGTTTTCATGGGCGATTTTGGCGATCAGTTCTTCGCCATAGCCATGTTCGCGCATTGCGCCAATCAGCCCTTGCAGCCCCGCCACATCGCCCAGAACCTCGGCCACATCGGCCCCATCAAAATCGGAGCCAAGGCCCACATGATCCTCGCCCAGCCGTTCGAGCAGGTAATCAAGGTGGCGCAAGGTGGGTACCCAGCCGCGATCCGCCGCCTTCAACCCATCTTCATTGAGGAAGTTGACCGCGTAATTCACCCCAACCATGCCGCGGCTTTCACGGATCATCTTCAACTGCCGATCGGTCAAGTTGCGCGACGAGGGGCAGATTGCATGGGCATTGGAATGGGTGGCGACCAGCGGCGCATCAGAAAGCCGCGCCACATCGTCAAAGCCTTTTTCGTTGAGATGGCTTAAATCCACCAAAACTTTGAGCGCATTGCATTCTTTGACAAGCCGCTTGCCTGCCTCCGTCAGCCCCGGCCCAGTATCGGGCGAGGAGGGGAAGCAAAACGGCACGCCGTGACCAAAGATCGTGGGCCGCGACCAGACCGGGCCGAGCGAGCGCAGCCCCATCGCATGGAAACTGTGCAGCGCATCAAGGTCTTCATCAATCGCCTCGGCCCCTTCCATATGCATCAGGCCCGCAATGACCCCCTCGGCCATCGCGGCGCGAATCTCCCCCGACGTGTGGCACAGCCGGAACGCGCCCTTCGCGGCGCGCTCCATCCACAAAAGATGCCCCGCCGCCGCAAAAGCCACCGGAAGACCGCCTTCAAAATCAATCAAATCGGGCAGCGGCAGCGCATAGGGCGGGTTGTCCATCTGCGTCATGACCTCCGCAAAATCATGCGAAACGGGGGACGGCACATAGATCGCAAAAAAGCCCCCCGCAAAACCGCCCGCCTGCATCCGCGGCAGGTCCAGATGCCCTTTCCCCTCCCCCGTCAGCCAAATTTCTTCACGCTTTTCGGGCACTTGCAGGATGCGGTAGAGAATATCGTTATGGCCATCAAACACGGGCGTCATGCGGTTTCCTTCGGGGGTGTTTCCAGCATCCGGTTCGCCGAAGCGGCAAAGAGGGAGCGGGCGTAGTCTGTCTTCATATTGGCGCTGGCAAGGTCTGCACGGGCCAGTTCTTCCACCGCGCCACCATGTTGCATGACCAAAATCCGGTCGCACATATGGTCGATCACGGCCAAGTCATGGCTGACCATCAAGAAGGTCAGCCCATGTTCATCGCGCAGCCGATTAAGGAGGTTCAGCACTTCGGCTTGAACCGAAGCATCCAGCGCCGAGGTCGGTTCATCGAGCAGCAAAATCTCTGGCTCCAGCATCAGCGCACGGGCAATCGCCACACGCTGGCGCTGCCCGCCCGAAAGCTGGTGCGGGTAGCGAAACCGGAACGAACTCGGCAGCCCCACATCTTCCAAAGCGCGCACCACGCGGGCATCGGAATTGCCGATCCCGTGGATCGCCAGCGGCTCAGAAAGCGTGCGGTCAATCGTGTGGCGCGGATGCAGGCTGGCATAAGGGTCTTGGAACACCATCTGCACACGGGTGACGAAGTTTTTCGCCCGCTTCTCGGTCAGCCTTTCGCCCGCAATGCGAATCTCACCGCCCGAGATTGGCGCAAGGCCGCAAATCGCACGCAGAATGGTGGATTTGCCCGAACCGCTTTCGCCCACAAGGCCAAAACTTTCCTTGGCACCGACGCTGAGGCTGACGTTTTTCACCGCCTGCACCTGCCGCCCCTTGGCCGCGAAGGTGACGGAGAGGTTGTCGATCTCGATAAAATCAGACATTGGCCCAGTCCCCCGTGCGGTCAAGCCCCGGCAAAGGCTCCCGGCTGCCGCCGATTTTTGGCAAGCAATTCAACAGCCCCTGCGTGTAGGGATGGCGTGCATTCATCAGATCGCCCGCCGCCAATTCCTCGACAATGCGGCCGTGATACATGACCAACACCCGGTCGCAGAACTGCGCGACAAGCCGCAAATCGTGGCTGATGAAAATCAGCCCCATGCCGCGCTCGCGCACCAGATTGTCCAAAATCGCCATCACCTCGGCTTGCACCGTGACATCAAGCGCCGAGGTCGGCTCATCGGCGATCAACAGATCTGGTTCCGGGATCAGCATCATCGCAATCATCACGCGCTGGCCCATGCCGCCCGAAAGTTCATGCGGCCAAGCCTCCATCACCCGTTCCGGGTCGCGGATTTGGACGGCTTCGAGCGCGGCAATGGCTTTTTTGCGCGCCTCGGCCCGGCCCAGCCGGTCACGGCGCAAAAGCCCCTCCATCAGCTGCGCGCCCACCCGCATCACCGGGTTGAGCGAATATTTCGGGTCTTGCATCACCATTGCGAGCCGAGGCCCGCGCAGGGCGCGCATTTGCTTCTCAGACGCGGTGGTCAGATCAATCCCGTCAAAGAGCATCCGATCCGCCTCAATCCGCCCCGGCGGGCGAATGAGCCGCAGGACCGATCGGCCGGTGATGGTTTTGCCCGAGCCACTTTCGCCCACGATCCCAAGCCGTTCGCGGCCAAGGCCAAAGCTGACGCCGCGCACCGCCTGCACCGGGCCAGTCTCGGTTTCAAAGGTGACGCGCAGGTTTTCAATCTCTAGCAAGCTCATCGCGAGGCACTCCGCGGGTCCAGCACATCGCGCAGACCGTCGCCCAAAAGGTTGAAGCCAAGCGACACGGCAAAGATCGCAAGGCCCGGCATGGTGGCGACCCACCATTGCTCAAACAGGAACTTGCGCCCCGAAGAGATCATCAGCCCCCATTCGGGCAGCGGCGGCTGCACGCCAAGGCCCAAGAACCCAAGCCCAGCCGCGATCAAGATCACCCCCGCCATATCCAGCGTGACGCGGATGATCACGGACGGCAGGCACATCGGCATCACATGACCCCAAATGATCCGCCCCGCGCCCGCACCTTGCAGCCGCACCGCGGCGATGTAATCCGAATTGCGCACGGTGAGCGTTTCGGCCCGCGCGACACGGGCATAGGGCGGCCAAGCGGTGAGCGCGATGGCAAGCACGGCATTCACAATCCCCGGCCCCAGCACCGCCACAAGGGCAAGCGCCAAAATCAGCCGCGGGAAAGCCAGAAAGATATCGGTGATCCGCATCAAAACGGTATCGACGATGCCGCCGAAATAGCCGGCGACCGTGCCGATCAAAAGCCCAATCACCGGGGCCGTCGCCGCGACAAGCGCAACGATGTAAAGCGTGATCCGCGCGCCATAGACGATGCGTGACCAGATATCGCGGCCAAAATCATCGGTGCCGAGCCAATGGCCCGGCGTGCCGGGCGGCAACAGCCGTTGCGCGAGGTTTTGCACAAACGGGTCATGCGTGGCAAAGAGTGGCGCAAAAGCTGCCATCGCGCACAAGAGCACGATGATGGCCAGCCCCAGCATCGCCAAATGATTGCGTTTTAGCCGCAGCCACGCGAGCCAAGCTTGCCCCAAACGGGCCTGCGCACGCGAGGAAGGCGACGGGTCAGAGAGCCACTGAAAAAGCGATTGGGTCATGTGCGCGCCCTCGGGTCGACAAGGCGATAGACGATGTCAGACACCATGTTGAGCGTGACAAAAACCACCCCCACCACCACGGTGCCGCCCAGCACAGCGGGCATATCGGCGGCAAAAAGCGCATCTGTGATATAGCTGCCCAAGCCCGGCCACGCGAAAATCGTCTCGGTCAGCACCGAGCCCTCAAGCAGGTAGGCATACGAAAGCGCCACAACGGTGATCAGCGGCACCGAGACATTGCGCATCGCATGCACCCAGATCACCCGCCATTCGGGCATCCCTTTGACCCGCGCGGTGGTGATATATTCTTGGCTCAACTCGCCCAGCATGAAGCTGCGCGTCATCCGGCTGACGTAAGCCATGGACACATAACCCAAAAGCCCGGCGGGCAGGATGATATGGGTGACCGCATTGGCAAACATATCCCACGCGCCATTAAGCGCGGAATCGATCAAAATCGCCCCGGTGTAGCGCGTCAGTGTGAATTCGAGCATCATCTCATAGCTGGCGTCGAGCCGACCCGGCCCGCCGACCCAATCCAGCTTGCCGTAAAAGACCAAAAGCCCAATCAAGCCAAGCCAGAAGACCGGCATCGAATAGCCCACAAGGCCCACCAGCCGCACCACTTGGTCGGCAATCGAGCCCGGTTTGGTGGCGGCCAGCACGCCCGCAGGCACACCCAAAATCACACCAAGGATCGTGCCGAGCGTGGCCAGTTCCAACGTCGCGGGGAAGCGGCGGGCAATTTCCGTCAGCACCGGTTGCTGACTGCGGATCGAAGTGCCCAGATCGCCGTGCAGCGCATCGCGGACATAAATGTAAAACTGCTGCCAAAGCGGCGCATCAAGGCCCAGCGCCTGACGCGCGGCCTCATATTGTTCCTGCGTGGCGCGCTCGCCAACGATCGACAACACCGGGTCAATCGGCACAACGCGGCCGATCACAAAGGTGACCAGCAACAGGCCCAAAACAGTAATGGCAAGGGTGACAATCCCGCCAGCCACACGACGCAAAAGGTCGGGCCAGCGAGACGCGGCGGGGGCTGTGGTCTCGGATACGGACATGAGGGGAAGGCCCCGCCGCGCGAAAAACCGCGCGGCGGGAATGTCTTTTCTTACTTCGTCACGAGCCAGTAGGTCGCGGAATCGGTCGCGCCACCGGTGTAGAAGCCCGACACATTCGCGCGCATCGCGCTTTGGCGGGCTTGCTGGAACATCAGCACAAAGGCCGAGCTGTCACGGTGGATGCGCTGCATCTCTTCGTAGATCGCGGCGCGTTTGGCGGTGTCGCGTTCCGTCACAGCGGCTTCGGCCATCGCGCCCAACTCACCCGGATCCCATGCCGTGCGCCATGCCAGATAGCCGGTGGCTTTCGCCTCATCCGAGTTATCGGGGTTTTCGGCGAAGGTGGAGGCGTTGGTATGCGGGTCAGGATAATCCGGGCCCCAAGATTGCAGCGTAATATCGTGCTGACGGGCGCGATATTTGCCAAGCACCTGTTTGCCATCGGCGGCATCAAGCGTCACTTCAATGCCAATCTGGCCAAAGGTGTTTTGCACCGATTGCGCGATATCCATCCGCTCTTGCACGTTGCGCACGTTGATCGCGAAGGTCAGCGGCAATTCCACACCGGACTCGGCGAGCAGTTCTTTCGCCTTATCGAGATCAAGGTGATAGGGCGTTTCATTGACCGCGCCCAAGAAACCTTGCGGCAAGAAGGCTTGGTGCACGACCCACTGACCTTTCAAGATCGTGTCGGTCATGCCTTGGTAATCCACCGCCCAGCGCATCGCTTCGCGCACTTTCGGGTTGGTCAGCGCTTCAACCTTTTGGTTCAGCGCGAGGTAGTAGATCTGCCCGCCCACGTCATTTTGCACGGTGATCTCGGGGTTGCCCTCAACGCCTGCAATATCGGTCGGGCTCAGCTTGCGGCCCACGTCGATATCGCCTTTTTCCAACAGCAGCCGCTCGGTCGCGCCTTCGGGGATGTGGCGCATCATCACGTATTTCATCGGCGCATCGCCCCGCCAATGGCCTTCGCGGGCTTCCAGCATATAGCCTTCATTCGGCTTGAAGCTGCGCAACACATAAGCCCCCGTGCCCGCCGAGTTGGATTGCAGCCAAGCATTGCCCATGTCGCCATCGACATCATGCGCCATCACCGTCTCCATATCGACGATCTCGGCCACACCCGCGGTCAAGCAGTTGTACACAAAGCTCGGCGCATAGGGTTTGTCGGTGGTGATGATCACGCTGTCCCCCTCGGCCCGGATCGTTTGATCCATGTTTTCAACCGAAAGGCCAAATTGGGTCAGGATGAAAGCCGGGGTCTTGTTCAGCTTCACCACGCGTTTGAGCGAGTCGGCCGCGACTTGCGCCGTCACCGGATTGCCCGAAGAGAAGGTGACACCTTCTTTGATCTTGAACGTATAGGTCACCCCGTCATCCGCCACGCTCCAGCTTTCGGCCAGCCCCGGCACCAATTCCCCTGAACGCGCCGGATCCAGTTCAATCAGCGTGTCATAAAGGTTGTTGGTCAGGTCCGTGCCCGAAAATTCAAAGGCTTCGGCCGGGTCGATGGAGACGATATCGTCAATCGCATCCGCGACAACGAGCGTGTTGGCGGGGGTTTCCGCAAACAGCGCGGCGGGCGCGGTGCAGGCCATCAGCGCGGCAACGGCAAGCGCTTTGGGAACGATACGGGGTGAGGTCATAAGGGGACTCCCTGTCAGTTTCTTGCATGAACCGTGCCAAGTGGCCGCCATGCCTTGGGACAAGGTGACGCGTTTAAAAGATGGGCGCAAGGCAGAACGACCGCAGCACGCGCCGTGCAACATATTGTTCGAATAGGATATATTGGCCGCTCAAAATTTGAGCAGACGTGCCGAAGGGGGCGGCTCAGGTGAACCGCCCCGCCCGACACACGGGGGCGCGCCCATGCTTGCGCCCCCGAAGCTTTGGCTCAGTATTGTTCCTCGTAATGGTCGAGCGTGGCGGTGAAACTCGCCGTGCCGCGCGTCGCCCCGCCAAGGCTTTGGAACAATTCCGTCAGCGAAGAGGCGGGCATCAACGCCTCAAACAAATCCCAGCCTTTCGCGCCCGGATCGGCTTCAAAGCCGAGCACCTGCCCCTTGAGGCCAGAAACCAGCGGCGACAGCCCGCCCGAATAGACCGAAGGCACCGAGATCGTGACCTTGCACACCGGCTGCAACACCACCGTGCCCAGTTCCGTCAGCACCTCACGCAGGGCCATTTTGCCCGCCGTGCGGAAGGCATGGTCCGAACTATCCACCGCATGGTGTTTCCCATCCGAAAGGTTCACCGCCAAATCGACCACCGGATGCCCTTTCGGCCCGGCGGTAAGCGCATCGCGCGCGCCCGCCTCGACCGAGGGGATATAGTTGCGCGGCACGGCCCCGCCTTTCACCGTTTCGGTGAACTGGAAGCCCTCGCCCCGGCCCAGCGGTTTGACCTCAATTACCACATCGGCAAATTGCCCCGCACCGCCCGATTGCTTGCGGTGGCGATATTGCTTTTGCGCGGTGCCGGTGATGGTTTCGCAAAGCGCGGTGCCTTGCGGCGCGGTGACGGCTTTGATGCCAAAGTCGCCCTCCAGCTTTTCGAGCACGCGGCGCAGATGCAGCGGGCCTTGCGTGCCCAAAAGCGTTTTGCCGGTGATCGGGTCGGTTTGCACCGAAAGCCCCGGGTCAATTTCCCTCAGCTTCGGCAAAGCGGCGGCAAGCCGGGTTTCGTCCCGCTCATTTTCAGGCTCGATCAACAGCGCATGGTTCGCGGCATGGCAGGCCATCCAAGGCAGGCTCTCAAGGCTGCCCTCGGCAGTGTAAAGCGGTGCGGCCAAAGACAGGTGATCGGTCTTCACGGTGAGGCCAATTTCACCGGGCGCCAAGGCGCTAAGTTGCGTTTTGGCATCAATATCGGTGATCGAGCCGATATTCGCCCCCGCAAGCTTCGCCCCCGGAGCAACGCCTTCGCCCAAAGCCCGCACCAGCACGGTTTTGCCAAGGTGTTTGACGTTATCAGCCAAAGCGCCAACAGCCAAAGCCCCCACCCTTGCGGCGGTTTCGTCGACGCCCGGCACTTCGTGGCGCAGGCTTTTCATCAGCCGCATCATGCCATTGCCGTGGCTGGCCGAGCCCAAAAGCGCGGGCAAAAGATCGTGGTGTTGCAAGACCTTGGTCGAAACGTCATAGACCTCATCGGTCATCGGGGCCTGATCTTCGATCAGTTCCGTCAGCAGCACTTCATCAAAATCGGCCAGATGTTCCAAAAGCTCGGTCCGCGCCTCTTCCTCGCGGTCTTTGACCGAGGCGGGCAGCTCCATCAGCGAGGAACGCGCATGATCATGATATTCCCAAGCGCGTTCGGAAATCAGATCGACCGCGCCAATCACCTGCCCGTTTTCGCGGATCGGGATTTGCCGCAGCACGATCCCATGCGGGCAGAAATTCTGCAACGCCGCCACAATCTCGCTGGTGCGATCCTGCGCGGTGTCGATTTTGTTGATAAAAATAAAGGTCGGTAGATCCGCCTCTTCCACCAGCCGCAGATAGGGGGCCACCAGCACCGCCGCTTCGGCATCGGCGGGCACACACAGCACCACCGCATCAGATGCGGCCAGCATCGGCGCCAATTGCGGCAGATGATCCGCACCGCCGGGCGCATCCAAAATCGCCCAGTCTTCCTCCATGAAGCTAAACTTGGTCACGGCGGCATCGCCGAAAAGGGTGTGCTTGCGCGGCTTCCCGCCTTCCAGGGTCGCCAGGGCATCGGCCAGCGTCGATTTGCCGGCCTGAGATGGGCCTACGATGGAGACGACTTTCATTTGGGAATCCTCCTCGACTGGATCCGCGCCGCGCCAAATTGCGGGGCGCTTCACTTTATTCTTAGCGCGCCGAATCCCCCCCCACCTTGACCCATGCCAAACTGGAGCGTATCGGGCACTGCGTGACAGACCGCCGCAGGAGCGCAGGAGAAAGACATGGCCGACCGTAAAATCCGCACGAAACTGGTGCATGAGGGCATTCGCCGCAGCCAGTATGGCGAGATGGCCGAGGCGATGTTCCTGACCCAAGGCTTCATCTACCCCTCGGCAGAGGCCGCCGAAGCGCGGTTCATTTCCTCGACCGATGACGAATTCATCTATGCCCGCTACGGCAACCCGACCACGCGAATGTTTGAAGACCGCATGGCCGCGATTGAGGGCACCGAAGACGCCTTTGCCTGTGCCTCTGGCATGGCGGCGATCAATGGCGCGCTGATGTGCACGCTCAAATCGGGCGACCATGTCGTGGGCGCGCGGCAGATGTTTGGCTCCTGCCTGCATGTGCTCAAGGTTCTGGCCGGCTTTGGCGTGGATGTGACAATCATCGACGGGGCCGATTTGAAAAACTGGCGTGCCGCCGTGCGCGAAAACACCAAGATTTGCTTCTTTGAAAGCGTCTCCAACCCCGGGTTGGAGGTGATCGACATCAAGGGCGTGGCCGAGATTGCCCATGCCGTTGGCGCGCTTGTGGTGATCGACAATGCTTTTGCCTCGCCGATCTATTCGCGCGCGGTGGAGCTGGGCGCCGATGTGGTGGTGTATTCGGCCACCAAGCATATTGATGGCGGCGGGCGCGTGCTCGGCGGTGTGGTCTGCGGCACGAAAGAGTTCATTCGCGGCCCGCTTGAAACTTACGTCAAACACACCGGCGGCGCGATGAGCCCGTTCCATGCTTGGGTGCTGCTATCGGGGCTGCAAACGCTTGATCTGCGCGTGCGCGCGCAAGCCGCCAGTGCCGCCGCCGTGGCCGAAGCGGTGGAAGGCCACGCAAGCCTTGCCCGTTGCCTCTACCCCGGGCTGCCGAGCCATCCGCAACACACGCTGGCGATGGCGCAAATGGGCGCGGGCGGCACGATGCTGGCGCTGGATCTGGCCGGCGGCAAAGAGGCGGCCTTCCGCTTCCTCAATGCGCTTGAGATTGTGAGCATCTCCAACAACTTGGGCGATGCGAAGTCGATCGCTACCCACCCGGCCACGACCACGCATAAGAACCTGTCGGAAGAAGAACGCGCCACCATTGGCATCACGCCGGGGCTGGTGCGGATTTCCTTCGGCATCGAAGATACCGCCGATTTGCTGGCCGATATCAAGACTGCGCTCGACGCCGCTTAAACTGCGGCGCGATGTCACGCCCAAACCGGGCAAGGGCCTTTTTCCTTGCCCGAATCCGCCCCCCTGCCTTTCCTGAAGGTGGCGGACCCCGCCGGGGAGGACATCATGAAACCGATCTTTCTGGCCCTTGCGGGCCTTTTGGCCGTTTCTGCTTGCGCCGATCGCTATCTGGATGAAAGCGAGGCCAGCGTGGTGGCCACCGGCCAAATCACCGCCAACAGCACGCTTTCCGCCCAAGCCGATTTCGCGCGCCGCATGTCCAGCGCCTATGTCAGCGCCGCGCGCCGCACCACCACCGCGCAAGACGTGGCCTCCTTTGGGGTCTTTCTGGCCGCCGCCTCGGCCGTAGATGGCGCGATTGGCACGGCAAGCGATACGGTTGTGGCGCGGCGCGCCATCACCGGGGCCACGCTCCAGCAAGGCGCCAAACGCACGGTGCCCAAAACCGCGATTCAGGGCATTTACACCGGGGCAAAACGGCTCAATTGCGTGGCCACCGTCGCGCAAGTGGGCGTGCCGCTTTTGAGCAGCGAAGACGCCACCACAATCCGCGCCGCCCGCGCCTTTACCTTTGGTGCGGTGCAAGAGGTGATGATCACCACCCGCGAGGGGCTGGTGCGCGAGGTGGCCGATTACAAAGTCCTTGTCACCGCCATGACCGATGCAATCGACCTCAGCCCCTCGCGCGCGGAAAACACCAAAGGGCGCGACGCCGGGGCGTTCGATATCAATGCGCTCAAGCGCTACACGGATCTTTTGGCAAATTGCCTTGAGGCACAGGTCAGCCTCTCCAATGCCGCCAGTGATTTGAAAAATTAAGGCCTTACGCCTGCCCCGCCGCAAATTCGGGCAATAATGTCGTTTCGGGTGCAACTTCCCTTGGACTTTCCCCGTCTCACTCCCATATCGAAACCATGCGCCAAGAGGCGAAAGGGAGAGGCCATGAATATTCAGGGACGCATCGGAACCCCCGACACCGACGAGGCGAAAGCCGCGCTGGAGGTACTGCGCCTCTGGGCTGCCGAGGCCCATCCGGCAGAGGTCACGGCACTTGATCCGGCCATTGCGCGGCTCTTGCCCGGCGCGCCGGACAGCTACCCCGAACTCGCGCGCAGCTATGATGCCGAATTCCGCCCCGACGCCGCCTATAAGGCCGCGATGCCCGATCTACAAAACGGGCCCTCTTCGCTGATCGTCGGCGCGAAGACCCGCATTGAACATGTGGGCATTTCCAACTTCCGCCTGCCGATCAAATATCGGCTGCGCGACGGTGGCGAAGTGGTGCTGGAAACCTCGGTCACCGGCTCAGTGAGCCTTGAGGCGGAGAAAAAAGGCATCAACATGAGCCGCATCCTGCGCAGCTTCTACACCCATGCGGAACGCGAGTTCTCGTTTGAGGTGATGGCCGCCGCGCTTGATGATTATGTTGAAAACCTTGAAAGCTTTGACGCGCGTCTGATGATGCGGTTTTCGCTGCCGTTGCAAGTGGATAGCCTGCGCTCGGGCCTCACCGGCTGGCAATATTACGATATCGCGCTTGAGCTTGTTGAACAGGCGGGCGTGCGCACCAAGATCGTGCATCTCGATTTCGTCTATTCCTCAACCTGCCCCTGCTCGCTCGAACTTTCCGAAGATGCGCGCATCCGCCGGGGCCGTTTGGCGACGCCGCATTCGCAACGCTCGGTCGCGCGGATTTCGGCGGTGATTGAGCCGGGGAAAACGCTTTGGTTTGAAGACCTGATCGACCTTGCCCGCGCCAATGTACCCACCGAAACGCAGGTGATGGTGAAGCGCGAAGACGAACAAGCCTTTGCGGAACTGAATGCCGCGAACCCGATCTTCGTAGAAGATGCCGTGCGCGCCTTTGCAGCAGGGCTGATGGCGGAACCGCGCGTGGGCGACTTCCGCGTGATTGCGAGCCACCAAGAAAGCCTGCACAGCCATGATGCGGTGGCGCTGTTGACCGAAGGCCCGACCTTTGCGCAAACGAGCCTTGATCCGCAGCTTTTCGGCACGCTCATCCATCGCGGCTAACGGGGTCTGGGGGCGAGCAGCCCCCTCCTTTTGCCTCGGCAAAAACAAGAACAGAGCTAGAACATGGGTCTTTCCCTTGGCCGTGCCGCAAGATAAAGTGCGGGCATGAGCATTCTGGATGATGACGACGATTTCAGCGACCTGAGCCTCTCGCAGCGCGCCATGATGGGCGCGCGCGCCGCCATGGGTGTGCCCGACTACCTTGAAGGGCTAAACCCCGAACAGCGCCGCGCGGTTGAGGCGATGGATGGCCCGGTGCTGATGCTTGCCGGTGCGGGCACCGGCAAAACCAAGGCGCTCACCACGCGGATCGCGCATCTGATCCATTCTG
Source organism: Rhodobacter sp. JA431 (assembly GCF_900217725.1). Classification (NCBI taxonomy): domain Bacteria; kingdom Pseudomonadati; phylum Pseudomonadota; class Alphaproteobacteria; order Rhodobacterales; genus Rhodobacter; species Rhodobacter sp. JA431. Next base: position 354,791 of record NZ_OBMP01000003.1, on the reverse strand, counting down.
GCCGCGCGCGCCCCAATGAAATTCTGGCCGTGACCTTCACCAACAAGGCCGCGCGCGAGATGAAAGAGCGTGTCGGGCGCCTGCTCGGCCAAACGCTTGAGGGCATGCCATGGCTTGGCACCTTCCACGCGGTTTGCGTAAAGCTGTTGCGCCGCCATGCGGAGCTTGTGGGGCTGAAGTCGAACTTCACCATTTTGGACACCGATGACCAAATCCGCCTGCTCAAGCAGCTGATCATCGCGGCCAATATGGATGAAAAGCGCTGGCCCGCGCGGCAATTGGCCAATCTGATCGACAGCTGGAAGAATCGTGCGCTGACGCCTGAGCGGGTGCGCGGCGCGGAGACGGCGCATTTCAATAACCGTGGCAGCGAACTCTATGCCGCCTATCAAGAGCGCCTCAAAACGCTCAACGCGGTCGATTTTGGTGATTTGCTGCTGCATATGGTGACGATCTTCCAGCGTCACGAAGATCTGCTTGCACAATATCAGCGCTGGTTCAAATACATCCTTGTTGACGAATACCAAGACACCAATACCGCGCAATATCTGTGGTTGCGGCTTTTGGCGCAAGGCCACCGCAACGTCTGCTGTGTGGGCGATGACGACCAGTCGATCTACGGCTGGCGCGGCGCTGAAGTGGGCAATATCTTGCGGTTTGAAAAGGATTTTCCGGGCGCGGTCGTGGTGCGGCTGGAACAAAACTACCGCTCGACCGAACATATTCTGGCCGCCGCCTCGGGGCTGATTGCGGCCAATAGCGACCGCTTGGGGAAGGAGCTCTGGACCGAGGAACAGGGCGGTGAAAAGGTCCGGCTGATTGGCCATTGGGATGGTGAAGAAGAGGCGCGCTGGATCGGCGAAGAGATTGAGGCGCTCTCGCGTGGCACGCGCGGGCATGATCCGGTACCGCTCAACGGCCAAGCGATTTTGGTCCGCGCCAGCCATCAGATGCGCGCCTTTGAAGACCGTTTTTTGACCATCGGCCTGCCCTATCGCGTGATCGGCGGCCCGCGCTTTTATGAGCGGCAAGAAATTCGCGATGCGATGGCCTATTTCCGGCTTGCTGTTTCGCCCGACGACGATCTTGCATTTGAGCGGGTGGTGAATGTGCCCAAGCGCGGTTTGGGCGACAAGGCGCAGGCGAAAATCCAGACCGAGGCGCGCGCGGCGCAATCGGGCCTTGTGATGGGGGCGAAGGCCGTGTTGCAGCAGGGCGCGCTTGGCGGCAAAGCGGCGGGCGGCTTGCGCAACTTCATTGAAGGCGTCGGGCGCTGGCATGCGGCGGTGCTGGAAGACGCCGATCATGTGCGGCTGGCCGAGACGATCTTGGAGGAATCGGGCTACACCGAAATGTGGCTCAACGACAAAACGCCCGAAGCACCCGGACGACTGGAAAACCTCAAGGAACTGGTCAAAGCGCTCGAACAGTTTGAAAACCTGCAAGGGTTTCTCGAACATGTCGCGCTGATCATGGACAATGATAAGTCTGAATCCGAAGACAAAGTCTCGATCATGACGCTTCATGCCGCCAAGGGCTTGGAGTTTCCTGCCGTCTTCCTACCCGGCTGGGAAGAGGGGCTGTTTCCGAGCCAGCGCGCGCTTGATGAAAGCGGCCAACGTGCCTTGGAGGAAGAGCGGCGGCTGGCCTATGTCGGCATCACCCGCGCGGAGGAAATTTGCACCATTTCCTTTGCCGGCAACCGCCGCGTCTATGGGCAATGGCAAAGCCAACTCCCCTCGCGTTTCATTGATGAATTGCCCGCGCGCCATGTGGAAGTGCTCACCCCACCCGGCCTTTATGGTGGCGGCGCGGGGGCAGCGGCACCGGTCACCGGTTTTGGCAGCCTAGAAAACCGCGCCGCGCGGGCCGATGTTTACAATTCGCCGGGCTGGAAGCGGATGGAAAGCCGCGCCACAGGCGCCCCCAAACCCAAGGCGCGCACCGTCACCACGGTGGATTCCGTGGCCTTTGGCGTGGGCGACCGGGTCTTTCATGTCAAATTCGGCTATGGCGAAGTGATCGACCTTGAGGGCGATACGGCGATGGTCGAATTTGAAAAGGCGGGCTCTAAGCACGTCAAAGCGGGCTTTTTGAAACCCGCCAATGCGGCGGATGACGTGCCGTTTTAAGGCCAGACGACGTTTTAAGCCGCAAACAAAAAGGGGCACTCTCCGTGCCCCCTTCGACTTGGTTCAAATATCCTGGGGGTTTTTGGGGCAAAGCCCCCAATGGATCGCCCCGCTGCGTGGAACGCCCCTTATTCCGCCATCAAGCGGCTGACGACCACGGTGACCTCGGGCTTTTTGCCCACTTCTTCCATCGCCACCTGCCGCGCGATGCGGCGAAGCGCTTCGTCAAGCTTGTCATCGTTGCGCACAACCTTATCAGGCGCGCTTTCAAGGAAGGCGGAAAGCTCGTCTTCAACGATCCGCACCATATCGCCGCCCGATTTGCCACGCTCGGGCAGGCCCATCACCTCGACCCAAGCATCGCCCAGCGGCACATCATCTTCGTCGATGATTACGGTGATCAGCACATGGCCGTTCAGCGCCATGCGGATCCGCTCACGCACCACGCCATCCAGCGCGCCAATCAGCACCGTGCCATCCAGATAATGCCGCCCGGTTTCAATATATTCGACCACTTTCGGCACCACGCCGGTGAGGTCGATCATCGTGCCATTGGTCGCCACTTCGGTGGCAATGCCCTTGGCGGCGGCAATCTTGGCGTGTTCGCGCAGATGGCGGTGTTCGCCATGCATCGGGATCAGCATTTGCGGGCGCAGAAGGTCGTGCACCGCCTCAAGATCGGGGCGGTTCGCGTGGCCCGAAACGTGATAGAGCCCGCCTTTCTCATCCACCACATCCACGCCCATTTCCGAAAGCGCGTTCATGATGCGAATGACCGAGCGTTCATTGCCCGGAATGGTTTTCGATGAAAACAGGAACGTATCCCCGTCTTTCATCTCAAAGCCCAAATACTTGCCCCGGCTAAGCTGCGCGGTCGCGGCGCGGCGCTCGCCTTGGCTGCCGGTGACGATCAGCATCAGATTGTCCCGGCCAACCTCAACCGCATCTTCAGGGCTAAGCACATTGGGGAAGTTTTTCAAAACCCCGGTCTCTTCGGCCACATGCACCATTTTGCGCATCGCGCGGCCCAAAAGGCACACAGAACGGCCCGCCTCACGCCCGGCCTCAGCCAGCGTTTTCAGACGCGCGACGTTGGAGGCAAAGGTGGTGGCGACCACCATCCCTTTTTGCTCCGAAATCAAATCTTTCAGCGGCGAAACCAGCGTCGATTCAGACCGCCCCGCCGTTTGCGTGAAGACGTTGGTGGAATCGCAGATCAGCGCTTTGATGCCCGCGCCTTCATGCGCGATCTCGTGCCACTCAAGCGGGTCAAACGCCTCGCCCACCACCGGGTTGCCATCAAGCTTGAAATCGCCCGTATGCACAACGCGGCCCGCGGGCGTATCAATCACCAAAGCCGAGCTTTCCGGGATCGAGTGGCTGACGGGGACGAACTGCACAGTGAACGGGCCAATTTCTACCGCTTTCGGGCGCGGCTCGACGATGCGGATCATATCCGAAGGCAGCCCCGCCTCCTCCATCTTCAACTGCACCAGATGCGCGGTGAAGCGGCGCGCGTAAACCGGCGCTTTCAGCTTCGGCCACAGATGGGCCATTGCGCCGATGTGGTCTTCATGGCCGTGGGTGAGGAAAATCGCGTCGATGCGGTTCACATTGGCCTCAAGCCAAGCCGCATCGGCCATAATAAGGTCCACACCGGGCGAACTTTCCATATCCGGGAAGGTCACCCCCAGATCGACGACGATCAGCCGCTCCTTCCCTTCCGGCCCATAGCCGTAGACATAGGTGTTCATGCCGATTTCGCCGGCACCCCCCAAGGGAAGATAGATCAGTCTGTCGCTCACGCCTCAAGCCCCTTGTTATAATCGAAGATCAGACGCAGCCCATGCATGGTCAGGTCGTCTTCGACCTTATCGAATAGATCGAACCCCAGATCGAAGAGCGAGGCAAGCCCACCCGTTGCAATCACCTTCATCGGGCGGTCTCGTTCCATCCGAATTTGCCGCACGATGCCTTCGACAAGGCCGATATAGCCCCAATACACCCCCGATTGTATACAGGCCACCGTATTCGTGCCAATGACACCTTGCGGTTTGGTTACATCGACATGCGGCAGCGCCGCCGCTGACATATGCAGCGCCTCAAGGCTGAGCGCGACACCGGGCGCAATCACCCCGCCAATATACGCGCCATCGGGGGCGACCACGTCAAAGGTGGTCGCAGTGCCAAAATCCACCACGATCAAATCACCGCCATGGCGGTCATAGCCCGCAACGGTGTTAACCAAGCGGTCCGGCCCAACGGTCGTGCCCACATCCACGCGCGGGGCCACGGGCAGTTCGCAATCGGGCTTGCCCACAACGAGCGGGCGGCAATCAAAATAGCGGTTGCACAGCACCCGCAAATTGAACACGACGCGCGGCGCGGTGGAGGAAATGATCGCCTCATGGATCGCGTCGATGGTCAGCCCCTTGAGGCCCATCAGCGTGGAGAGCCAGACGAAATATTCATCCGCCGTGCGCCGCGCATCGGTGGCAATCCGCCATGTGGCGCGAAACGCGGCCCCGTCCCAGACGGAAAAGACCGTATTGGTGTTGCCGCAGTCGATGCACAGAAGCATGTCGCCCCCTTAAAAGAAGATATCCGCCGCCGCGATCGGCAGGCGCGTCTCTCCGGTGTTCAAGATCAGCGCGCCGGTCTCGTCGATCGTTTCAAATAGGCCCGTGCGGGTTTCGGTTCCGGTGCGGGCGGTCACCCTTTGCCCGATCCGCGCGGCGCGGGCAAGCCATGCAGCCCGAATGGGGGCAAATCCGTCGCGTTCAAAGGTCGCGGCATGGCGCGCGAAAGCGCGCGCAAGCGGGAAGAGGAAATCGAGCGGCGCGATCACCTGCCCAGTTTCACCGCGCAGCGAGACGGGGCGAAGCGCCCCTTCCTCCAATGCTTCCACAGGTGGCGCGGCGGCAAGGTTCACGCCAATGCCAATCGCCAAATGGCTGACCGAAGCGCCAGAGGAGACGCTTTCGAGCAAGATCCCGGCGACCTTCGCGCCGCTCAGAAGCACATCATTGGGCCATTTGATCGCCAAATCCGCCCCCGGCGCGAGCTCGGCCAGCGCGTCATACAGCGCAAGGGCCGCCACAAAGGAATAGAGCGCGGCAATGGGGGGGCTCACCGCCGGGCGAAACACGCAAGTGGCGGCAAAATTGCCTTCAGGCGCGAGCCAGCCGCGCCCGCGCCGCCCCCGCCCCGCCGTTTGACGATGCGCAAAAACCCAAGCTGGCCCCGCAAGATGCGGAGCCAGTCGGGAAGCTTCAGACATTGTGCTGTCGGTTTGCCCAAGGACGTGGCGCGCCACCCCCTCGGGCCAATCAGGCTCAGTTGACAAGAGACACTGCCGCCGCCGTGGCCGCACCCTCAAGCCCGAACATCGAGATCGAGCCCACCACCATGATCAGCGCCGCACAAACCAGCATTGCCAGTTGCACGAACGGCATGCGGCGGTCGAGCGGATCTGTCTCGGTGCCGAAATACATGTAGTAGACGATGCGCAGGTAGTAGAAGGCACCGATCACCGAGGCGATCACCGCGCCCACGGCCACCCAAACAAAGCCCGCATCCACAGCCGCTTTCAGCACCGAAAACTTGGCCCAGAAGCCCAGCATCGGCGGCACACCGGCCAAGCTGAACATCAGCACCATCAGCGCCGCCGCTTTTAGCGGTTCAGATTTGGACAGCAGGTTGAGCGCGGCAATATCGGTCACCGGGGCGCCATCCCGCTCCATCGACAAGATGAAAGCAAAGGTGCCGATGTTCATCACGATGTAAATCGTCATGTAAAGCAGCATCGCTTCCACACCCGCCACAGTGCCCGCCATCAAGCCCATGAGCGCAAAGCCCATATGCGCGATGGAGGAATAGGCCATCAGGCGCTTGATGTTGGTTTGCCCAATACCGGCAATCGAGCCCAGATACATTGAGGCGAGCGCGAGCGCGGCCAGCACTTGGCCCCATTCACCCGGCACTTGGCCAAAGGCGTCATGCACAACCCGCGCAATCAGCGCCATCGCGGCCAGTTTCGGCGCGGTCGCGAAGAAAGCGGTCACCGGGGTGGGCGAGCCTTCGTAAACATCGGGCGTCCACATGTGGAACGGCACGGCGGAGACTTTGAAGGCAAGCCCGGCCAGCAAGAACACCAGACCGAACAGCAGGCCAATCGGCAGATGCCCTTGTTCGACCACGGTGATGATGCCCGCAAACGAGGTCGTGCCCGCGAAACCATAAACCAGCGAGGCCCCGTAAAGCAGCAGACCCGAGGAGAGCGAGCCGAGCACGAAATACTTCAGACCCGCTTCCGAGGAGCGCGCGGAGTCGCGGCGCAGCGCGGCGACCACATAAAGCGCGAGCGATTGGAGTTCGAGCCCGATGTAAAGCGACATCAGATCATTGGCCGAAACCATCATCATCATGCCGGTTACCGCAAGCACGATCAGCACCGGGAACTCAAACCGCAGCAAGCCGCGACGGTCGAGGTAATCGGCGCTCATGGCCAAGACGGCAGCCGCCGAGACCAGAATGATCACCTTGGCAAAGCGCGCAAAGCCATCGGAGATGAACAGCCCACCAAAGGCGCTGTCCGCCCCGCCGCCCGCGACGGCGATGGTCAGGCCCAAGATCAGCATGACCGCGGTGGAGATCCACAAGATCGGCTTGGCAACCTTATCTTTGCCCGTCCAAACCCCGCCAAGCAGCGCGGCCATTGCAAAGGCCGCAAGCAAGAACTCGGGCAGAACAATGGAGAAATCAGAAGACGTCATCGGTGTTTCTCCTCAGTTGCCCGCAACCATCGCCGCAGCGGCGATGTCGGCATGATAGGTGGTCACAAGGCTTTCCACCGAAGGCCCGATCAGCCCGGTCACGAGGCTCGGATAGATGCCCAAGATCAGCGTCATGGCGACAAGCGGCGCGAAGATCGCTTTTTCGCGGGTGGTCATATCTGTGATCGTTTTCAGGCTTTCTTTGACCAGTTCGCCAAAGACGACGCGGCGGTAGAGCCACAGCGCATAGGCCGCCGACAAGATCACGCCCGAGGTCGCCACGGCCGCCACCCAAGTGTTGACTTGGAAGATACCGACCAAGGTCAGGAACTCGCCAATGAAGCCCGACGTGCCCGGAAGGCCAACGTTCGCCATGGTGAAGAACATGAAGATCAGCGCGTAAGCGGGCATCCGGTTCACAAGGCCGCCATAGGCCTCGATCTCGCGGGTATGCATCCGGTCATAAATGACGCCAACGCAAAGGAAGAGCGCGCCCGAGATGAAGCCGTGGCTCAGCATCTGGAAGATCGCGCCATCAATCCCTTGTTGGTTCGCGGCAAAAATCCCCATCGTCACATAGCCCATGTGCGCGACCGAGGAATAAGCGATCAGCTTCTTCATATCGGCCTGCGCCAGCGCCACCAGCGAGGTGTAAACAATCGCAATGGCCGAAAGCGTGAAGACAAAGCCGGTCATCGCTTCCGAGCCCACCGGGAACATCGGCAAGCTAAAGCGCAAGAAGCCGTAACCGCCCATTTTCAACAGCACCGCCGCCAGCACGACCGAACCTGCGGTGGGGGCCTGCACGTGGGCATCGGGCAACCAAGTGTGCACCGGCCACATCGGCATTTTCACCGCGAAAGAGGCGAAGAACGCAAGGAACAAGAGCGTTTGCACCCCGCCCGGCAGCACATAGCGCAGATAGGGCAGGTCTTGGTGCGGGAAGTCGAAGGCCATCAGCTGCACGATGTCGGTGGTGCCCGCCATCATATACATCGCAACCATCGCCACCAGCATCAGCACCGAGCCAAGGAAGGTGTAGAGGAAGAACTTAAAGCTGGCATAGATGCGATCTTTGCCCCCCCAGATGCCGATGATCAGGAACATCGGAATGAGGCCCGCTTCAAAGAACAGGTAAAAGAGCACAAGATCCAGCGCCACGAAGACGCCGATCATCAGCGTTTCAAGCACCAAGAAGGCGATCATGTATTCCTTGACGCGGCTTTTCACATGCCAAGCGCTGGCAATGGTGAGCGGCATCAAGAAGGTGGTCAGCAGCACAAACAGGATCGAGATCCCATCGACGCCCAATTTGTAGCGCAGACCCATGATCCATTCGCGGTCTTCCACGAATTGCATCGCCGTATCGTGGCGGTCAAAGCCCGCCAGCAAAAAGAGCGACACCAGAAAGGTCACCGTGGTGGCGGTGAGCGCCAGCCATTTGGCATTGCGGTCCGCCGCCTCCGTGCCCGAGCGCGAGACGACCGCAAGGATCGCCGCCGCCGCCAGCGGCATGAAGGTGATGATGGAAAGGAGGTTGTTCATCAGTTCGTCCCCCCGACCTGCATGACCCAGAACATGAGGCCGACGATGCCAATCACCATGGCGAAGGCGTAGTGGAAGAGATAGCCCGATTGCAGGCGTGCAGCGACACGGGTGAAGAAGGGGATCCAGCCCAAAGCAAGGCCATTGATCGCCCCGTCGATGACGGCACCGTCACCGCCCTTCCACAGCATCCGGCCAAGCGCCTTGGCGGGGTTCACGAAGATCATGTCGTAAAGCTCGTCGAAGTACCATTTGTTGAGCAAGAACCGATGCGCCCAAGGCATCGCATTCGCGGTCATCGCCGGCAGACGCGGCACGGCGATGTAGTACACCCACGCCAGCACAAAGCCGGTGATCATCGCGATGAAGGGCGAGATTTTCACCCAAGCCGGCACAAGGTGGGCTTCATGCAGAACGTGGTTGGTTTCCGCCATGAAGATCGCGCCTTGCGGGGCGACGGCAACAACCGCGTCATGCCCGGCCTCGGCATTTTCCACCACACCGTGATCGGCTTCCGCGATTTGCACCGCCTCCGCCTCGTGGCCAGCGCCATGAGCGTCATCCGCCATCGTGCCCGCCATCGCGGCTTCGTGGTTTTCCATCGCCTCGTCATGATCCACGGCAGCATGTTCCACCGCTTCGGTGGCATGTGCGTCGCCATGTTCGGTGCCATGCGCCGCCGCCGTTTCCGGCAGGTTGAAGAAGCTGTTCACCCGATCGCCAAAGAACGAGGGGTAGAACACCATGCCCGAAAGCACCGCGCCAACCGCCAGCGCACCGAGCGGGATCAACATCACGCGCGGGCTTTCATGCGCGTGGTCATGCGCATGATGATCGCCACGTTCCTTGCCGAAGAAGGTCATGAAGATCAGGCGCCACGAGTAGAACGAGGTCATACCTGCCGCGATCACCAGCGACCAGAAGGCAAAACCGCTGCCCGAGGCAAAAGCGCTTTCGATGATCGCATCTTTCGACAGATAGCCCGCAAAGCCGACCGGAATGCCAAACAGCGTCACGAAGGGGATACCCACGCCGGTGATGGCGAAGGTGCCGATCATCATGATCCAGAAGGTGAAGGGGATTTTCTTCCGCAGCGCGCCATAGTTGCGCATGTCTTGCTCGTGGTGCATCGCATGGATCACCGAGCCCGCGCCAAGGAAGAGCATCGCTTTGAAGAAGGCGTGCGTCAGCAGGTGGAACATCGCCGCAGAGTAAACGCCCACGCCCGCGGCCACGAACATATAGCCCAGCTGCGAACAGGTCGAATAGGCGATCACGCGCTTGATGTCGTTTTGCACAAGGCCCACGGTGGCGGCAAAGAACGCCGTCGCAGCACCAATATAGACCACGAACATCTTCGCTTCGGGCGCATATTCAAAGAGCGGCGACATCCGGCAGACCAAGAACACACCCGCGGTCACCATGGTGGCGGCGTGGATGAGGGCGGAAACCGGCGTCGGGCCTTCCATCGCGTCGGGAAGCCAAGTGTGCAGGAAAAGCTGCGCCGATTTACCCATTGCACCGATGAACAACAGCACCGCAATCAGGTTGGCCGCGTTCCACTCGGTCCACAGGAAATGAAGCTGGGTATCGGCGAGCGTCGGCGCATAGGCGAAGACATCGTCCATCTTGATCGAGCCCGCCAAGAAGAAGAGCGCGAAGATGCCCAGCGAAAAGCCAAAGTCACCGACCCGGTTGACCACGAAAGCTTTGATCGCCGCCGCGTTGGCCGAGGGTTTCTTGTAGTAGAAGCCGATCAGCAAATAAGAGGCAACGCCCACGCCTTCCCAGCCAAAGAACATCTGCACGAGGTTATCGGCGGTGACCAGCATCAGCATGGCGAAGGTGAAGAACGAAAGATAGGCGAAGAAGCGCGCCTTGTAGCTTTCGTGATGGGTCCAGTTGTCGTCATGCGCCATGTAGCCAAACGAATACAGGTGCACGAAGGCCGAGACCGTGGTGACCACAATCAGCATGATCGCGGTCAGACGGTCGAGCCGGATCGACCAAGCGGTGTCGAGCGTGCCCGACTGGATCCAGTTCAGAAGGTGGATGTGCTGCGTGTCGCCATCAAGCGTCAGGAACACAACCCAGCTCAGCAGGAAGGACAGGAACAGAAGGCCGGTGGTCAGCACCATCGCGCCCTTCTCGCCAATGTAACGCCAGCCGAAGCCGCCGATGATCGCGCCCAATAGAGGCGCCAGAAGGATGATCGTCGTCATGGCTTACCCCTTCATCACGTTGACATCGTCCACCGCGATCGAGCCGCGGTTGCGGAAGAACACGACGAGGATCGCCAGACCGATGGCCGCTTCAGCCGCTGCCACTGTCAGCACGAACATGGTGAAAACCTGTCCCACAAGGTCGCCCATATGGGTGGAGAAGGCGACCATGTTGATATTCACCGCGAGCAGCATCAGTTCGATCGACATCAGGATGACGATCACGTTCTTGCGGTTCACGAAGATCCCGAAAATGCCGGTGACGAACAAGATCGCCGCCACAGCAAGGTAATGTTCAAGTCCGATCGTCATCGCTTTCCCTCCGGGCCCGACCCCGTTTTCGCTTTTTCTTGTCTCACAGCCCCTGCCCCGGTTTGACGTCGATCATTTCCAGCGCCTTCGCCGGGTCGCGGTGCATCTGGGCAATCACATTTTGCCGTTTCACATCGGTGCGGTGGCGCAGCGTCAGCAAGATGGCCCCGATCATCGCCACCAACAGCACCAGACCCGCGCCTTGGAAGAGGTAGAGGTATTTGTCGTAAAGGATCAGCCCCAGCGCGCGGCTGTTTTCGACCTCAGCCGACATCGGCAGGGCATGGAGCGCCGCCGCACCTTCAGCCGATTGCCAGGCCATGAAGCCGGTGGCGAGTTCGGCGAGCATCACGACCGCGATCAGCCCACCAATCGGCGCGTAGCGCGCCATCTGGCCCCGCAGCGCGGCGAAATCGACATCGAGCATCATCACCACGAAGAGGAATAGCACCGCGACCGCGCCGACATAGACGATGATCAGCAGCATGGCGACGAATTCCGCCCCCATCAGCACGAACAGCCCCGCCGCCGTGAGGAAGGTCAAAATCAGCCAGAGCACCGAGTGCACCGGGTTCTTCGAGAGAACCACCATGAGCCCGGCCACCACTGCCACCACGGCAAAGAGGTAGAAGGCGAATACGAACACCGTCATGTGTTTTCTCCCGATTTCTCGTCGAAGACCTCGCGCGCCAGTTCCAGCGCCTTGGTCATGGCGGGCACGCCGCCGAACATGCTCATCTGAAAGATCACCTCGGCGATCTCCCGCTCGGTTGCCCCGGCCTCAAGCGCGTGGCGGATGGTGAGCCGCAAGGCCGCCTCTGCCTGCGCGCCCAGCGTCACCTGCCCCGCCAGCGTAACCAGCAGCCGGGTCCGGGCATCCAGCCCATCGCGGTTGAAGGTCTTGCCAAACCACATTTCCAGCATGTCTGCTGGCATGGTCGGGAACATCTTCTCAAAGGCCTTGGGGTTGAAGCTTTCCAACGCGGGGTTGAACAGGCGGGCCATCTCGGTCCCCTGCTCCATCATCGCCGCGAGAAGCTTCTGAAACTCCGTGGTCATCTGTAAGGCGCATCCAATTCGATGTTACGGGCGATCTCGGCCTCCCAGCGCGCGCCATTCTCAAGGAGTTTTTCCTTGGTGTAGAACAGCTCTTCGCGCGTCTCGGTGGCATATTCAAAGTTCGGCCCTTCGACGATCGCATCTACCGGGCAGGCTTCTTGGCAGTAGCCGCAGAAGATGCATTTGGTCATGTCGATGTCGTAGCGCGTGGTGCGACGGCTTCCATCATCGCGCGGCTCGGCGTCGATGGTGATTGCCTGCGCCGGGCAGATCGCTTCGCACAGCTTGCAGGCAATGCAGCGTTCTTCGCCATTGGGGTAGCGGCGCAGCGCGTGCTCACCGCGAAAACGCGGCGACAGCGGGCCCTTTTCATGCGGATAGTTCAGCGTCGGCTTCGGCCCAACGAAATACCGCAGACCCAGCCCAAAGCCTTTGATGAAGTCCCACAGGACGAAATATTTCGCTGCGCGAACGTAATCGAAAGCCATCAGTCGTTCTCCGCCGGTTCGGTCTGGCCGTTGCCGGACACTTTCCATTTGCCCCGTTCAGAGGCGGTCTCCAAATCCCCCACGCCGAAATCGCCACGCGCTTCAAGCGCGGCCACAGCCCGCATCAGCGGCGGATCATGCGACAGAAAGGAGGTTACATTTTTGCCATCAATCTCAAGCTGGTAGCCTTCGATGATCACGGGAACGAGCCGGACCTCGCGGTCGTCGAGCTTCAGGCTCAGGGTTACGCGATTGTCTTCCATATCAGCCTCCAATCGCCCAACGGGCCCACAGACCACCCAACACTTCAAACTTCGCCAAGAAGGCCACGATCACGACCCAGCCGAGCGAGAGCGGCAAGAACACTTTCCAACCGATCCGCATCAGTTGGTCGTAGCGGTAGCGCGGCACGATGGCCTTCACCATGGCGAAGGCGAAGAACACCAGCACCATCTTGATGAACATCCACAGCGCGCCATCCGGGATGCCCGGAATGGGCGAGAGCCAACCCCCGAAGAACAGGATCGAGGTGAGCGCGCACATCAGCCAAACAGCGATATATTCGCCCGCCATGAAGAGCAGATAGGGGGTCGAGGAATATTCAACCATGAAGCCCGCAACGAGTTCGGATTCCGCTTCGGGAAGGTCAAACGGCGGGCGGTTGGTTTCTGCCAAAGCCGAGATGAAGAACAAGAACACCATCGGCAGATGCGGCAGCCAATACCAGTTCAGGAACCCAAACGAGCCGCGTTGCGCTTCAACAATGGCCGAAAGGTTCATCGAGCCCGTGGACAAGATCACCCCGATGATGATCAGGCCCATCGAGACCTCATAAGAGATCATCTGTGCGGCGGAGCGCAGGGAGCCCAAGAACGGGTATTTCGAGTTCGAAGCCCAACCGCCCATGATCACGCCATAAACCTCAAGCGAGGAAGCGGCGAAGACGAAAAGCACGGCGACGTTGATATCCGCCATCACCCAGCCTTCGTTGAACGGGATCACCACCCAAGCGACCATCGCCAGCACAAGGCTGAGCATCGGCGCAAGGAAGTAAACCGCCTTGTCCGAGCCTGCGGGCACGACGATTTCCTTGAACACATATTTCGCGGCGTCCGCCACCGATTGCAGAAGGCCAAAGGCCCCCACCACGTTCGGCCCCCGACGCATCTGCACGGCGGCCCAAATCTTCCGGTCGCCCCAGACAAGGAAAAGAAGGCCAATCATCACGAAGGCGATGATCCCCAGCCCCTGCAAGACCATCAACAAGGCCGTGCCCAGCGGTGTTGCGAAAAACTCAGCCATGTTGTCCCTCAGCCCGTCTTGCTTTCATCGTTTCAAACCGTCGGAATGCCGCGCTCAACGCAATCGGCGAGCGTCACTTCCGCGTCGATCGTGCGCAGCCCCCGCGGGATTGCGTCCGAAATTAGGTATACGGCGTCGGCGCTTAGGCCGTTGCCGCGCTTTTGCACCGTCGTGCGCACATGGCGCGCGAACCCATAGCCGCGGATTTGCGCATATTGCGCGGCGGCACAGGTGGCATAGGCGGTGGCCTTTGCCCGGTTGGTGGTGCCCGAAAGCGCCACCTCAAACCCCACAAGGTCGTTGTCGAGCAAACGCGTCTCGACCCCCTCATAGGTGATTGTCGCGCCCTCCCCCGTGGCCGCGCAGGCGCTCAGCCCGGCCAGAAGGCCGGGAAGCAGTGCCGCGAGGATCAGGGGCGAACGGCTCATGCTTTACTCCGCCGCCACCGCTTCGGTGCCACGCGATTTGGCAAGCGCCGAACATTCGGCCATCACCACAGAGGCGCGCGCGATCGGGTTGGTGAAGTAGTAATCGCCCAAAGCGAGCCGGAAGCTCGCCTTGCCCATGTCGCGCCGCTCCAGCAGGGTCCAATCATTGGCAATCACCTGATCCACTTGGCCCAGATGCGGCACCGCCTCAAGCATCGCGCGGCGCAGGCCGGCAAGGCTGTCCCACGGCTGTTTCGCGCCGAGTTCGGCGGAAAGCGCCCGCAAGATCGCCCAGTTCTCTTTCGCTTCGCCCGGCGCGAAGGTCGCGCGGAAGGCGAGCTGCGGGCGGCCTTCGGTGTTCACAAACAGCCCGTGCTCTTCGGTGTAAGCCGCGCCCGGCAAAATCACATCAGCGCGCGAAGCGCCCCGGTCCCCGTGGCTGCCTTGGTAGATCACGAAGGGGCCACCTTCGGAGGCCGGGGTGATTTCCACCTCATCGGCGCCCATGTTGTAAATGACCTCAACGCCACCTTCGAGCGCGGCGAGAAGCCCGCCTTCGGTCACCGCGCCCACATCCAGCGCGCCCACTCGGCTCGCTGCGGTGTGCAGCATCAGCATTTTGCCCGACAGCGCCATCGCATTGGCGATCACCGCCTCGCCATCGGCTTCCGACACAGCGCCTTGCCCCACAATCACAATCGCCCCCGGCGCAGCTTTCAGGCCCGCCAGCGCGGCGCGATCGGTGCCGACGTGTTCGTAATCGTAGGTCAGATCAACGGCGGGGCCGATCACGCGAACCCGCGCGCCCTTCGCCCAAGCCTTGCGGATGCGGGCATTGAGCACCGGCGCTTCGACGCGCGGATCGGTGCCGATCAAGATGATCTCTTCGGCGTCATCAAGGTCTTCAATCGCCACATTGCCCACATAGGCCGAGCGGTTGCCGACCGGCAGACGCGCGCCATCGGTGCGGCATTCGACCTTGCCCCCAAGGCTTTCGATCAGGGTTTTCAGGCTGAACGCGGCTTCGGTGGAGACCAGATCGCCCACCAGCCCCAGAACCTTTTTGCCTTTCATCGCACTGGCGGCGGCGGCGAGCGCCTCGCCCCAGCTCGCTTTGCGCAGCTTGCCGTTTTCACGGATGTAAGGCGTGTCCAAACGCTGGCGGCGCAGACCGTCCCAAATGAAACGGCCTTTATCCGACAGCCATTCCTCGTTCACGCCATCATGGTTGCGCGGCACGATCCGCTTCACTTCGCGGCCTTTGGCATCAATTCGGATGTTGGAGCCAAGCGCGTCCATCACATCAATGCTTTCGGTCTTGGTCAGTTCCCAAGGCCGCGCGGTGAAGGCATAGGGTTTCGAGGTCAGCGCGCCCACCGGGCACAGGTCAATGATGTTGCCCTGCAAGTTGCTGTCGAGCGTGCAGTTCAGATAGCTGGTGATCTCGCTGTCATTGCCGCGCCCGGTTTGGCCCATTTGCGTGATCCCTGCCACCTCGGTGGTGAAGCGCACGCAACGGGTGCAGGAGATGCAGCGCGTCATGCAGGTGGACACAAGCGGCCCAAGATTGAGGTCTTCCGACGCGCGCTTCGGCTCGCGGTAGCGCGAGAAATCGGCGCCATAAGCCACGGCTTGGTCTTGCAAATCGCATTCGCCGCCTTGGTCGCAAATCGGGCAATCGAGCGGGTGGTTGATGAGCAAGAACTCCATCACCCCTTCGCGGGCCTTTTTCACCATCGGCGAATTGGTCTTGATCACGCTCGGCGCGCCATCGGGGCCGGGACGCAGGTCTTTGATCTGCATCGCACAAGAGGCCGTGGGCTTGGGCGGGCCGCCCACCACTTCGACAAGGCACATCCGGCAGTTGCCCGCGATCGACAGCCGTTCGTGGTAGCAAAAACGCGGCACCTCAATGCCCGCTTGCTCACAGGCCTGAATGATCGTCAGGCTGGGATCGACCTCGACCTCGATACCGTCGATGATGATCTTGCGCGTGTTCGACATGGTCTCGTCCGTCACTTGGCTTGGGCGCGGCGGGCCGCGCGGTGAATGGCGTTTTGGGTGCTCATGCGCAGCCCCTCGGGAAGATCCATTGACCCTCCCTGAAATTATCTTCGGGCCCAGAGGCCACGGCACCGCGGCAAAGCGCATTCGCAGCGCGTTTCGCCTCGGCCCCTTCGTCATAGCCAAAGGGCTGAGCGGTGCGGCTGACCACCAAAGCATGGTCCGCCATAATCGCCCCGGTATAGCCCTCAACCGCCGCCAACGGCCCGATGCTATCGGGCCCGACGGGCAGCGCGCAGGCGGCAAGCGGCAAGGTCAAAGCCAAGGCGCGCATCAGTTGCCCCCCTTTGCGTCGATCTTCGGGCAATTGGCTTCCAGCGTGTAGAAATGCCCGTCAAACACCTGCACATGCGCGGCATCGGCCAAGAAACCCTCGGCACCGGGACAGGCCGCGCCGATGGCGGAAATCACGCCCAGTTTCAGCTCGGTCTCATCGGTTTCGGTCACGCCTTCCAGCGTCACTTCAAACACGTTGCGCCAACCGTCCCAGTAGATGCAGCCTTCATCATTGGTGGAGCCTTCTGGGCACTCCATCCCGCCAGTGATGATATTGTTGAAATACTGCACCTGCGCGCCGGTCGCGCCTTCCTTCATACGGATATGACGGTTGAGCGCGGGTTCATGGCCGCGCGCGCCCTCGCTTTGCGGGTGGTACTCCGCGAGCGCCGGGGTGGCGAGCGCGGCAACCAGCACGGGAGCCATCAGGGCAGAAGGAAAACGCATCAATTCCCCCCTTCCCAAGTGCACAGACCCACCATGCCAAAGGCCGGATTGTCATGCGCGGTGGCGCGCTTCATCACGATCTCTTCGGGTGTATCCGAGATGCCAAGTCCGTAGCGCGCGCAATAAAGCTTCGCCACGGCCAATGCCTCGGCCCGGTCGGCTTCGGTGAAAAAGCCGCCATTGCCGCGGGTTACAAAGACCGTCACCGGCCCCGCAAACAAACCGTTGGAGGAGCGCTCAACCACCTCAACCTGGTCTTCTTCTTGCTGCGCGGCCACCACGTAAGATTGGCCGTTGGCAAAGAAATATTCGCCCTCGCGCAGATCGGCACCGGCCAAAGCGGGGCATGCGAGCGCAGCGGCCAAAGCCGCACCCCCGATCCCTGCTGTGATGCCGACCCCGAACTGCATCGCTTACTCCGCCGCCATCGCGCCCATACGGCCCGTTTTGCGTGCTTTGATCCGGTCTTCGATCTCTTCACGGTAATGCCGGATCAGGCCTTGGATCGGCCAAGCCGCCGCATCGCCAAGCGCACAGATCGTGTGGCCTTCCACCTGTTTGGTCACGTCAAAGAGCATGTCGATCTCTTCGATCTCGGCCTCGCCGCGCACCAAACGATCCATCACCCGCATCATCCATGAGGTGCCTTCGCGGCAGGGCGTGCACTGGCCGCAGCTTTCGTGTTTGAAGAATTTCGACAGCCGCCAGATCGCTTTGATGATGTCAGTCTGCTGATCCATGACGATCAGGCAAGCCGTGCCAAAGCTCGATTGCAGCTCGCGCATCCCGTCGTAATCCATGATCGCATCTTCACACAGATGCGCCGGGATCACCGGGCAAGACGCGCCGCCGGGAATGACCGCTTTCAGGTTCGACCAGCCACCACGCACGCCGCCGCCGTGTTTCTCGATCAGTTCTTTCATCGAGATCGACATGCTTTCTTCGATCACGCAGGGCGTGTTCACATGGCCCGACATGGCAAAGAGTTTGACGCCGGTGTTGTTGGGGCGGCCAAACGAAGCGTACCAATCCGCGCCGCGGCGCAGGATCGTCGGCACAACGGCGATGGATTCCACGTTGTTCACCGTGGTCGGGCAGCCATAAAGGCCCGAACCCGCCGGGAACGGCGGTTTCATCCGCGGCATGCCCTTCTTGCCCTCAAGGCTTTCCAAAAGGGCCGTTTCTTCGCCGCAGATATAGGCCCCGGCCCCATGCGCCAGATAGACGTTAAAGTCATAGCCCGATTTGCAGGCGTTTTTGCCGATCAGCCCAGCGTCATAGCATTCGTCAATCGCGGCTTGGAGCGCTTCTTTCTCGCGCACATATTCGCCACGAATGTAGATGTAAGCCGCACAAGCCCCCATCGCGAAACCCGCAATCAGCGCGCCTTCAATCAGCGTATGCGGATCGTGGCGCATGACCTCACGGTCTTTGCAGGTGCCGGGCTCGGATTCGTCGGCGTTGATCACCAGATAGGCCGGGCGGCCATCCGATTGCTTGGGCATGAAGGACCACTTCAACCCGGTGGGGAAGCCCGCACCGCCGCGGCCACGCAGCCCCGAGGCCTTGACCTGCTCGATGATCCAGTCCCGACCATTGGCCAAAATCGCCGCCGTGCCATCCCAGTGCCCACGCGCCATCGCGCCCTTCAAGGAGCGGTCGTGCATCCCGTAGATGTTGGTGAAGATCCGGTCCTGATCTTTCAGCATGTCTGTTCCCTCGATTAACGCGCGGCCGGGGTCCGGCCATCGCCGCACCGGTTGCCCGATGCGAATGTCTCTCTCCGTTCCGGGCCGAAGCCCGATCGGAACCGGGCGCCTGCCCGGGGTGCCGCCACGCCCCGAGGGGCGCAAGCGGCGCTATCTTACGCTGCAGCTTGGCGCGTCAGCGTTTGCGGCCCTTGCGCTTGGCACCGCCACCCGCCGGGGGCGATTTCGGCGCAGGCGCGGGCGTCGCACCAACCGGTTCAACCGGCTTGGCGGGTTGCGCCGGAGCGGGCTTTGCGGCCACCGCAGGCGCGGGCTTCGGTGCCGGTTGAGCCGCGGGCGCTGCCGGTTTCACCGCTGCGGGCGCAGGATTCGGCGCGGGTGCGGGTTGCGGCGCCGGTTTTGCAGGCTCGGGCGCGGGCGCGACCTTGGCCATCGGGGCCGGCACGGCTTCCGGGTTCGGAGCGGGCTTCGGCGCCGGAGCCAGCTTTTCAGCCACAGGCGCAGGTTTCGGGGCGGGCGCCGCCGGTTTCGCGGGCGCGGCGGGTTTCGGGGCCGTGGCAGCGGCAGCAACAGGCGCCGGGGTCGAGCGGCGCAGGGCGGCCACCTCGTCCGGGGTCATTTCGGTTTTCTTGGGCAAGCAGCCCATGATGAAGCAGGTGGTGCGCGCAACAATCAGCGCAGAGGCCACGCCAGCCACGAAGGCGGCGCCGACCGAGTTGGAGCCGAGTTGCCACAGCGCCACAAAAATAATGGCACCGACGACACCCCCAAATTTCCGGGCATTAGTTTGGCATTCAGCGTCGTTCATCGACATTTTGCCTTTCCTTTCCCTCTTCCTGAGCGCTGGGGCGGACGTCTCGCCCCCGCTCTTGTGGTTTGATTTAGTCTTCCAAGTCTTTCGTCAGTTCAGTCTTCCGTCTTAGTAATCGTTGGTCTTGGCGCGTTCGAGGAAGCGCGCAACGCCTTCCTCTGTAATGATTTTGGCTTGGGCCACCCATTCGTCGCGGGTCACACGGCCCTTGAAGCCTTTGAGGTTGCTGTCCATCCAAGCAATCTCATCGGCGCCCCATTTGGCGATCTGATCGAAATGATAGATGCCAAGGTCATTGCACAAAGCTTCCAGCACCGGGCCAATGCCTTCGATCGTTTTCAGATCATCGGCTTTGTCGCCGCGCGGCGCATCGAGCCCTTGCGGCTGCACACCTTCACCGGCATCCACTTCCAGCACCACCGGGCCTTTTTTCGCCTTGGCGGGGGCGGGTTCCGGGGTCGGTTCCACCTTCGGCTCTTCGGCCTTGGGGGCGGCCGGTTTCGGCGCCTCTTCCTTGGCCACATGCACCACCGGCTCAGGCTCCGCTTTCTGCGCGGGGGCCGCTGCCTTCGGGGCGGGCGCCGCTTCAGCTTTCGCCTTTTCTTCGGCCTGCTGCGCCGCCGTTTTCGGGCGCGCGGTCATCATGCCAATGGGGCCAAGCTGACCACCGGCTTGCCACGGCGCGGACAGCGGCACTTCGGTGCCATCAATCCGCTTCACGCCATCGCCAATCGACAGTGCACGCGTCACGGAGCCGTTCGTCGCCTCTTTCTCGCCTGCGGTTTCCATGCAAGCGGTCAAACCGCCCGCCGGTTCCGAGGAGAAGCGCCCGGTTTGCGAGCCCGCGCGCGGGGTTTCCCCTTTGGCCAGCGCATCAAGAAGCCCAGCAAGGCTCTCTTCGGTCAGATCTTCGTAGTAATCCTTGCCGATTTGCGCCATCGGTGCGTTCGCGCAAGCGCCAAGGCACTCGACCTCTTCCCACGAGAACTTGCCATCTTCCGACAGTTCAAACGGATGCGCGGCAATCTTGCTTTTGCACACCGCCATCAGGTCTTCGGCACCGCAGATCATGCACGAGGTCGTGCCACAAATCTGGATATGCGCCACCGAACCAACGGGTTGCAGTTGGAACATGAAGTAGAAAGTCGCCACTTCCAGCGCGCGGATATAGGGCAGGCCCAGCATATCGGCGACATATTCAATCGCCGGTTTCGACAGCCAGCCTTCTTGCTCTTGCGCGCGGAACAGCAGCGGAATGATCGCCGAGGCCTGCCGACCCTCGGGATATTTCGTCATCTGCGCTTCGGCCCAAGCCAAGTTCGCGGGCGTGAAAGCAAAGCTTTCGGGTTGTTCATGATGCAAGCGGCGCAGCATTAGCGGTCGACCTCCCCGAACACGATATCCATCGTGCCGATGATGGCCGAAACGTCGGCCAGTTGGTGGCCCTTGGCCACGGCATCCATCGAGTGAAGATGGGCATAGCCCGGTGCCCGGATCTTCGCCCGGTAGGGCTTGTTGGTGCCATCGGCCACCAGATAGACGCCAAATTCGCCCTTCGGCGCCTCAACGGCGGCGTAAACCTCACCCGCAGGCACTTTGAAGCCCTCGGTGTAAAGCTTGAAGTGGTGGATCAGCGATTCCATCGAGGTTTTCATGTCGCCGCGTTTCGGCGGCGTCATTTTCCCACGGGCGAGGATATCGCCCTGCCCTTCCGGCGCGCGCAGTTTCTCAACGGCTTGCAAGATTATCTTGGTCGACTCGCGCATCTCGGCCATGCGGACAAGATAGCGGTCGTAGCAGTCGCCGTTTTTGCCGACGGCTACTTTGAAGTCGAATTCATCATAGCATTCATAGGGTTGCGAACGACGCAAATCCCATGCCAGCCCCGAACCGCGCACCATCACACCCGAATAGCCCCATTGGGTGATCTCTTTTTCGGTGATGATGCAGATATCGGCGTTGCGCTGCTTGAAGATCCGGTTCTCGGTCAACAACCCTTCGATATCATCAAGCTTTTGCGGGAATTCATGCGCCCATTGCTCGATGTCATCAATCAACGCGGGCGGCAGATCTTGGTGCACGCCACCGGGGCGGAAGTAGTTTGCGTGCAGACGCGCCCCACAGGCCCGCTCGTAGAAGATCATCAGCTTCTCGCGTTCCTCAAAGCCCCAGACCGGCGGCGTCAGCGCGCCAACGTCCATCGCTTGCGTGGTGACGTTGAGAAGATGGTTCAAAACGCGGCCAATTTCCGAAAACAGCACGCGGATGAGCGAGGCGCGACGCGGCACCACGGTGCCCGTCAGCCGCTCAATCGCCAAGCACCAAGCATGTTCTTGGTTCATCGGCGCCACATAGTCGAGCCGGTCGAAATAGGGCGTGTTTTGCAGATAGGTGCGGCTTTCCATCAGCTTTTCAGTGCCGCGATGCAAAAGCCCGATATGCGGGTCCGCCCGTTCGACGATCTCGCCATCAAGCTCCAGCACCATCCGCAGCACGCCGTGCGCTGCAGGGTGCTGCGGGCCGAAGTTGATGTTGAAGTTGCGAATGCTCTGCTCGCCAGTCAGCACATCGTGCGAACCGTCGTCATAGGTATTCTGCCGGATGTCGCCGTCCATGCTCCTCACCTTTCTTCCGTCACCGCCAGGGCCTTCGCCACGGCTCAGCCCTGTTTCTCGTCACCGGGAAGCACATAATGCGCGCCTTCCCAGGGGCTCAGGAAATCGAATTGCCGGTATTCTTGCGTCAGCTTGACCGGCTCATAGACCACACGTTTGAGCACTTCATCATAGCGCAGCTCAACATAGCCCGTGGTCGGGAAGTCTTTGCGCAGCGGATGGCCGCGGAAGCCATAATCCGTCAGCAAGCGGCGCAGATCGGGGTGGCCCGAGAACATCACGCCGAACATGTCGAAGATTTCGCGCTCATACCAGTTGGCCACCGGGAAAGCATCGACGATCGAGGGGCACATCTCGTCTTCGCGCACGCTCGCCTTCACGCGGATGCGCTGGTTGCGCCACATCGACAGGAAGTGCCACACCACCTCAAACCGGGCCTGACGCTCGGGCCAGTCCACCGCAGTGATGTCAATCAACGTCGAAAACTTGCAGGTCGGATCATCGCGCAGAAATTCGATAAAGCGCAAAATCCCCGCCGGCGTGACGGTGACAGTCAGTTCGCCAAACTCGACCTTGGTCGAGACAACATCATCGGCGCGCTTCAATTCGATATGCGCAGCCAGTTCTTGCAGCAGTTCGCTCATCCTCTGCCCTCCTCAGCGCACCAGCGTGCCGGTGCGGCGGATCTTGCGCTGCAATTGCAAGATACCATACATCAGCGCCTCTGCCGAGGGCGGGCAACCGGGAACGTAGATATCCACCGGAACGATGCGGTCGCAGCCACGCACCACCGAATAGCTGTAGTGGTAATACCCGCCGCCATTCGCGCAGGACCCCATCGAGATCACGTAGCGCGGCTCGGGCATCTGGTCGTAAACCTTGCGCAGAGCCGGGGCCATTTTGTTGGTCAGCGTGCCCGCAACGATCATCACATCCGATTGGCGCGGCGAGGCGCGCGGCGCGAAGCCGTAACGTTCCACGTCATAGCGCGGCATCGCGGTATGCATCATTTCCACCGCGCAGCAGGCCAGACCAAAGGTCATCCAGTGCAGCGAGCCGTTGCGCGCCCAGTTGATGATGTCTTCGGCGGTGGTGAGCAAGAAGCCCTTATCTTGCAGGTCGCGGTTGAGCGCGGCTGCCGCCACATCCATATCGGCGGCGGCCGTGTTCGGCCCGGTCATCACGCCCATTCCAACGCCCCCTTCTTCCATTCATAGGCAAAGCCGACGGTCAACACGCCCAAGAACACCATCATGGACCAAAAGGCCGTCATCGAAATTTCCCCGAACGATACCGCCCAAGGGAACAAGAAGGCCACTTCCAGATCGAAGATGATGAACAGGATCGACACAAGGTAGAACCGCACGTCGAATTTCATGCGCGCGTCGTCAAACGCATTGAAGCCGCATTCATAGGCCGAGACCTTTTCCGGGTCAGGGTTGCGCACGGCAATCACTGCGGCTGCAAGGATCAAAACCAGACCCAATGCGATCGCCATTGCAAGAAGCACGAGGATTGGCAGGTATTCCCGCAACATTCCTTGCATCAACACCTCTGGCATATGACCCCCTCCTTGTCGCGTACCGCCACAGCTTGTGCGGCTTCCGATTGATGCGAGGAATAGCCTTCCCCCCCATGCCGGTCAACCGAGCGCAGCCCAGTTTCGGGGGGTAAAGCACAATTTGTATACCGATGCACACTGTTTTTTGCGCCCGTCGCAACCGCAGCATCTGAATTCTGCAATGCGGCATCAAGTCTCACCCCCGCAAAAGGCAGGAAAAGGTCGAGAATCAGCGTCTTGGTGAAAGTGTATTGTGATTCCGTCACTTCACAAGGTCATAGTGCCCATGGCGGCGGTTCCTTGGCAAAAAAGGCGGCGATTCCGGCTTTTGCTTCCTCATCTTCCCACCTTTTGACCAGTGCGGCGATGGTCGCGTCTTGCTGAGATGAGTCGGACCGCCCCCCAAGCATCCGAATAAGCGCTTTTGCCTCGGCCACCGCGCCGGGCGCACAGGCCAAATAGGGCACCACTTCGGCCTCTACGGCGGCATCCAGATCCGCTTCAGGCACCACTTTGGCGAGCAGATTAAGCGCTACCGCCTCCTCTGCCTCAAAAAGCCGTGACGACATAAAAACCCGCCGCGCCTTTGCGGCGCCCATCCGCGCCACAACGTAAGGCGAGATCGTTGCTGGCGTCAGGCCGAGCTTGGTTTCGGTCAGCCCAAAGCGTGCGCCCTGCACCCCGACCGCGACATCGCACACCGAAATCATCCCCACGCCGCCGCCAAAGGCATTGCCATGCACGCGCCCAATCACCGGCTTGGGGCAGATGTCCACCGCCTCAAGCATTTCCGCCAAAGCGCGGGCGGAAGCGCCGCGTTCTTCGGGGCTCGCGGTCATATTGGCCTGCATCCAGCGCAGATCGCCGCCCGCGCAAAAGCTTTTGCCCTCTGCCGCCAGCACCACCACGCGCACGCTCGCATCATGGCCCAAATGGCGGATCACTTGCGTGATTTCCGAAATCATCTGCGCATCAAGCGCATTGTGCTTTTGCATGCGGGTAAGCCACAGGGTGACCACGCCGCGCGCATCGCGTTCCAGCCGGATCGTTTCGGTCATGCTTTTCCTCCCTTGATCGCGCGCGCAAGCGCGGCGGCTTGGGCGAGCTTTTCGCGGTCAAGCCCGGTGTCAAAGCCAAGCCGCGCCAGATGATCGGCCACCGCTTCGGTGGCGACATTGCCCGCGGCCCCCGGCGCATAGGGGCAGCCCCCCAAACCGCCCGCCGCCGCATCAAAGACACGCAGGCCCAGCGCCAAACTCGCCGCGATATTTTCCAATGCGCGGCCCGCCGTGTCATGGAAATGCCCGGCCAATTGTGAAGGCTCCATCTCTTGCAGCACCGCCTCCAGCATCCCGGTGATACTTTCGGGGCGCGCTTGGCCCACGGTATCGCCAAGGCTGACCTCACTGCAGCCCATCACCCGCAAATGCGCCACAACCCGTGCGACTTTTGCGGGCGGCGTCGGCCCATCAAAGGGGCAATCGGTCACCATAGAGACATAGCCGCGAACTGGCAGATTTGCAGCCTTTGCGGCCTCCACCACCGGGCGAAACCGTTCCAAACTTTCCGCAATCGAACAATTCAGGTTGGCCTGCGAGAACCCCTCGGAGGCTGAGGCAAACACCGCAACGCCATCGACCCGCGCGGCCATCGCACCTTCCAGCCCTTTCATATTGGGTGTCAGCGCGCTGTAGCGCACCCCCGGCACACGGGTAATGCCCCCCAGAACCTCTGCCCCATCGGCCATTTGCGGCACCCATTTGGGGCTGACAAAAGACGCCACCTCGATCCGCTCAAACCCCACTTGGGAAAGCGCATCGACGAGCGCGATCTTATCCGCCGTCGCGATCAGCCGCTTTTCATTTTGCAACCCGTCGCGCGGCGCCATTTCGACGATTTCAACACGCTCACGCATCGGGCAACTCGTAAAAGTCTTGCGCGTAAAGGCTCGCCCCGCCCTTTTCGACCGCGCGCTGATAGGCGGGCCGCGCCTGCGCCCGCGCCACCCAAGCGCCTAGCGCTGGGAAACCGTCGCGCGGCACGAAGCGAAACATCGCATCGATATTGAAGCCAAACATGCAATCGGCGGCCGAAAACTCAGACAAGAGCCACTCGCGCCCCGTCAGATGTGTTTCGAGGGCTTGCATGGTGACGGCAAGGCGTTTGGTATCAAGCTTCATCAACGGCACAGAGCGCGCCGCCTCCGGGCGCAAAAAGATGTGGTGAATGTTGAGCGCTTGCAGGATGTTGGCTTGCGTTTCGGCGAAGTTCAGCCATTCGAGATAGGCCAGCCGCTCCGCTGTGCCGGGCGCGGGTGCAAAGCGCCCACGGCTCTCGGTCAGGTATTGCACGATGGCCCCGGATTCGAAGATCACCTGCCCATCAATCTCAAGCGCCGGAATGCGCCCCGCGGGGGAAAGCGCGCGAAATTCGGGGCTGCGCAGATCGGCCCCGGTCAAGGACCAAAGGCGCAAATCGACCGGTTCCCCCAGTTCTTCTAAAAGCCAAAGCACCCGATGCGAGCGCGATCCGGGCACGTGATGCAAGATGGTCATGCCGCTGCCTCCTCTTCGGCCAGTTGAATAAGGGGCGCGCCTGCCTCCACCTGCGCGCCGGGCGAAACCAGCACTTGTGCAACCTCGCCCGCCCGCGCGGCGCAGAGCGTATGCTCCATTTTCATCGCTTCCAGCACCGCCAAGCGGTCGCCCGGTTCCACCCTTTGCCCCGGCGCCACGAAGACCGCCTTCACCAATCCCGGCATCGGCGCCAATGTCAGATCAGAGGCCGGACCATGCGCCTGGCGATCCAGCGGATCGGGCCGCGCGAATACATGCGCGCCTTGCATAAACACGGTCACTGCATCAGGCGCCACATGGAACCGCGCCTTGGTTTTAACGCCCCCCACCCACCAGCCATCGGGGTGCAGCGCGCAATCATAACTGCCGCCGCCAACCTCTACGGTGATCCGGTTCGGCCCGGTGACCTGCACAAAGGCGGGGTCTTCAAAGGCCACCGCGCGGCGCAGCGGCGCCCAAAGAGTGAAGCCAGAGGTGGGCATTTCGTGCAACCCCGCTGCCGCAATCACCGCCAAGGCTCGCGCATGCGGGGGCACCTCGGCAGGCGCAGAAAGCGCCGCGATCTCGCGCCCAATCAAACCGGTGTCCACCTGCCCCGCACCAAAGCCGGGATGCCGCGCAAGCCGGGCCAAAAAGGCAAGATTGGTCGTAGTTCCAGCCACTTCGGTCGCCTCAAGCGCGACCGCCAAACGGTTGAGCGCCGCCGCACGGCTGGGCGCATGGGTGACGATTTTGGCAATCATCGGGTCATACCACGGGCTGGTCACATCGCCCGGCCGCACGCCCGTTTCCACCCGCACCCCCGGCGCAAAGGCAAGATGCGCCAACTGCCCCGTGGCGGGCAAAAACCCGGCGGGCACATCCTCGGCATAAAGCCGCGCTTCAAAAGCATGGCCTTGAATTTGAATATCTTCTTGGCGCGCTGGCAACGGCTCGCCACTGGCCACCCGCAATTGCCATTCCACCAGATCTATGCCGGTGATCGCCTCGGTCACCGGATGTTCAACCTGCAGGCGGGTGTTCATTTCCATGAACCAAAACCGATCCGGGCGCAGCCCCTCGGCCCCATCGACGATAAATTCGACCGTGCCTGCGCCGCTGTAGCCAATCGCCTCAGCGGCACGCACGGCGGCCTGCCCCATCGCGGCGCGCATTTCCTCGGTCATGCCCGGTGCAGGCGCCTCTTCGATCACCTTTTGATGGCGGCGTTGAAGCGAGCAATCGCGTTCAAAAAGATGCACCGCCTGGGTGCCATCGCCAAACACCTGAACCTCGATATGGCGCGGCATTTCGATATATTTTTCAATGAGAACGGCGGGGTTTCCAAAGGCGGTTTGCGCCTCTCCCTGCGCACTTTGAAGGGCCTCCATGAAATCTTGTGCCCGCTCGACCCGGCGCATCCCCTTGCCGCCGCCGCCCGCCACCGCCTTGATCAGCACCGGGTACCCCACGGCTTCTGCCGCCCCCGCCAAATGCTCGGGGTCTTGGTTTTCGCCGTGATAGCCCGGCACCACGGGCACGCCCGCCTTGGCCATCAGCGCCTTTGCGGCATCTTTGAGCCCCATCGCGCGGATCGCTTGGGCCGATGGGCCGATGAAGGTCAGCCCTGCGGCTTCTACCGCTTCGACAAACTCCGGGTTTTCACTCAGAAACCCATAGCCCGGATGGATCGCCTGCGCACCGGTTTGCAGGGCGGCTTGAATGATCACATCGCCCCGAAGGTAGCTGTCCGCCGGGCGCGGGCCACCGATGGCCACCGCCTCATCGGCCAGTGCCACATGGCGCGCGCCTGCATCGGCTTCGGAATAAACCGCCACCGTCGCCACGCCCAAGCGGCGGGCAGTGTCGATCACCCGGCAAGCGATCTCGCCACGGTTTGCGATCAGGATCTTGGAAAACATGGCGCTCTCCCTTGGCCATGACGGGGGCTCTGCCCCCGCTCCGCCGGGATATTTGTGGCAAGATGAAAGGAATTGACTCCATCTTGCGCAAAAGACCCGACAGAAAGTTGCATTCGTTACATTCGGAACAGACCGAACTTCGTTGGCTCTATCGCTGCATTCAGGCTTGCAGAAAGGCTCAGCGCCAGCACCTGCCGGGTTTTGCGCGGGTCGATGATGCCATCATCCCAAAGCCGGGCAGAGGCATAAAGCGGATGGCTTTGGCGCTCGAACATCTCGATCGTCGGGCGTTTAAACTCGGCCTCATCTTCTGCCGACCACGTGCCGCCCTTGCGCTCGATCCCATCGCGCCGCACGGTAGCCAGCACGCCCGCCGCCTGCTCGCCGCCCATGACCGAAATGCGCGAATTCGGCCATGTCCAGAGAAAGCGCGGGCCATAGGCACGCCCGGCCATACCGTAATTGCCTGCGCCAAAAGACCCGCCCACCAGCATGGTGATTTTCGGCACCGAGGTGGTGGCCACGGCGGTCACCATTTTTGCCCCATGCCGCGCGATGCCCTCGTTTTCATATTTGCGCCCGACCATGAAGCCGGTGATATTTTGCAAAAATACGAGGGGGATAGAGCGGGTGGAGCACAGCTCGATGAAATGCGCGGCCTTTTGCGCGGCTTCCGAGAATAGCACCCCATTATTGGCCACGATCCCCACCGGGCAACCCATCACATGGGCAAAGCCGGTGACGATGGTTTCGCCAAAGCGGGCTTTGAACTCGTCAAACCGCGAGCCATCCACCACGCGGGCAATGACCTCGCGGATGTCATAGGGGGTGCGCAGATCGGCAGGCACCACGCCCAAAATCTCTTCGGGGTCATAGGCGGGCTCTTCGGGGCTTTGCCATGCGACCATTGCGGGTTTGGTGCGGTTAAGGTTGCCCACCGCGCGCCGCGCGAGCGCCAGCGCATGGGCATCATCTTCGGCCAAGTAATCCGCGACGCCCGAAAGCCGCGTATGCACATCGCCGCCGCCAAGGTCTTCGGCCGTGACCACCTCGCCCGTCGCCGCCTTCACCAAGGGCGGACCTGCCAGAAAGATCGTGCCCTGGTCGCGCACGATGATCGTCACATCCGACATGGCGGGCACATAAGCCCCGCCCGCCGTACAAGACCCCATCACCACAGCGATTTGCGCAATACCTTTGGCCGACATCCGCGCCTGATTGTAGAAGATGCGGCCAAAGTGATCGCGATCGGGAAAGACCTCATCTTGGTTGGGCAGGTTCGCGCCACCGCTATCAACCAGATAGAGGCAGGGCAGCGCGCATTCCTCGGCAATCTCTTGCGCGCGCAGGTGTTTTTTCACCGTCATCGGGTAATAGGTGCCGCCCTTCACGGTGGCATCATTGGCGACCACCATCACCTCTTGGCCCATCACCTGCCCGATGCCCGCAATCACCCCCGCGCAAGGGGCTGCACCCTCATAAAGCCCATGTGCGGCGGTGGCGCCCACCTCCAGAAACGGGCTGCCGGGGTCGAGCAGCGCCGCAACCCGTTCACGCGGGGCCATCTTGCCGCGCGCAACATGGCGCGCCGTCGCCTCGGCCCCGCCCCCTGCGGCGGCCCATTCCGCCGCCTCTCGCGCGACGGCGAGCATCTCGAGGTGGGCGGCGCGGTTCTTTTGCGCCGCCTCGGACCCCGCCATATAAGACGAGCCAAGCTTCATGCCCTATTGCCCCTTATCTGCCAGACGCGCCAGCAACACGAGCGTCTGCTCGCCCGTCATTTGCATGGTGCAAAACGCCCAAGCCGGACCACTGCCGGTGCCACCGCCCCATTGGCTCACCTCATAGGTGCAAGCCGCATCGCGATAGGCGATCCATGCGCGCTGCATCTCTTGCAGCGCAGGCGCCATTTGCGGCACCGAACTGCCCAGATCGGCCATTTCGGCATCTTGCGCCTTTTCGACCGCCATCAAGGATTGATAGGCCGCGTTGAGCCGCGCATCCCAATCATCATGCTCGAACCCGGCGCAAAGGCCCATCCCGGCATTGGAGGCGCCTTCGGGCGTGGCCTGCATGCAGGCATCAGCCGCCTTCCCGATACAGTCGCGCCGCGCCTCGGGGGCCGTATTCGCCAAACACCTGTCGAGCACTTGACCGTCGTAATGTATCGGGAAAGCCTCATCGGCTTGGGCGGTCAGGGGAAAAGCCGCAAGGACGGCGCAGAAAAATGACTTATACATCAGATCGCTCCTATGAGTTCGCGTCCGATGAGCATACGCCGAATTTCGCTCGTGCCTGCGCCGATCTCCATCAATTTCGCATCGCGGAAAAGCCGTGAAACCACGGAGTCATTCAAGAACCCTGCGCCGCCAAGCGCCTGCACGGCCTGATGCGCCTGCACCATCGCCTGTTCAGAGGCGTAAAGCACGGTGGCGGCGGCGTCTTGACGGGTGACCTCGCCCCGATCACAGGCCTTGGCCACCTCATAGGTGTAGGCGCGCGCGGTGTTGGTCGCGACATACATATCGGCGATTTTCGCCTGCATAAGTTGGAAATTGCCAATTGGCTGGCCGAATTGATGCCGCTCTTTCGCGTAAGGAACGACCTCATCCAAGCAGGCCATCATGATGCCCGTGCCGATGCCCGACAGCACGACGCGCTCATAGTCGAGCCCCGACATGAGCACCCGCACGCCCTTGCCCTCTTGGCCGAGCACGTTTTCCGCAGGCACTTCGCAATTGTCGAAAAAGAGCTGCGCTGTGTTCGATCCGCGCATCCCGAGCTTGTCAAAATGTTGCGAAGTGGAAAATCCGGCCATCCCCTTTTCAACGATGAAAGCGGTGATGCCTTTGGAACCCGCCTCGGGGTCGGTCTTGGCATAAACCACCAAAGTATCGGCGTCGCAGCCATTGGTGATCCAGTATTTATGGCCCTTGAGAATGTAGACATCGCCGCGCTTTTCAGCGCGCAGCTTCATACCCACCACATCCGAGCCCGCGCCGCTTTCGCTCATTGCCAGCGCACCGATTTTGGCCCCCGTCACCAGATCGGGAAGGTATTTTTGCTTTTGCGCCGCGCTGCCATTCAGCTTCAACTGATTGACGCAAAGGTTTGAATGCGCACCATAAGATAGCGAAATACTGGCCGAGACGCGGGCGATTTCTTCGGTCGCCACCACATGCGCCAGATAGCCCATGCCAGAACCGCCGTATTCTTCGGGAACAGTGACCCCCAAAAGACCTAATTCGCCCATTTCTGCCCAAAGTTCATTGGGGAAGAGGTTGTCTTTGTCTACTTTTGCGGCAATCGGGGCCAGCCGGTCACGCGCCCAGCCCTGCACCATATCGCGCAGCGCACCAATGTCTTCCCCCAGATCAAACCGCATCGATCCTGCGAACATCCTCTCCTCCCCAGAGCTATGAACCGCCATTACTGAACGACTGTTCATTTATGGGAAGGGGAAACCGATTCCGTCAAGCACGGCAAAGGGGCAAGGGAAATTGACGGTACGTCACACGCCTTTTGGATAGGTCGTGCACTTTTGCGTTAACAGGCTACCCTCTCGATTCAAAGAAGGCCCAGAAATTTTTGGTAAATAACGATAAAAGGGACATTCCGACGACCGAGGACGCCGTGAGCACGATCGCCAAAGCCAGTCAGCACGCTTGGATGTATGCCGTGCTCATCGAAATGAATGATTATTGCCGCAACGAGGGCCTGGAAGAAGTGGCAGCTTCGCTCCAACAAGCCATCGAACGGATGGAGCCGGTGGTGTTTCCCCGTATTTCTCTGGGCCGGACGTTGGCGGAGTGCACCCCTGTACGCTCTGCCGAAGTGGTGAGTTTCCCCTCGCCCCGCTGAAACCGAATTTCCGGCTCTCGCCGTCCCAACCAGAGGTCCGGGAACCCGCCGATAAACTCGATCCGGCGGCAGGAGGCGGTGTCCCAGGCACCGCCTCCGCTAATTTTCGCGGATGCGCAATCACACCGAAAAACGGAAAATCAGAACCAGTGATGTTCCCGCGCGATCATCGCGGCATGGGTGCGGTTACGCGCCCCGATCTTGCGGGTCAGCGTGCGCACATGCAGCTTCACGGTGACTTCCTGAAGATCCATTTCGCGCGCGATTTCCTTATTGGTGCGGCCCGCACAAATGCCCCGCAACACCTCGGTCTCACGCGGCGACAAGCCGCCCATCGTGGGCGCATCATCTTGCTTGAGGAAATCGAAGGGCGCGAAGACGGAGCCAGAGGCCATCAGCGTCACCGCCCCAATGATCGAGCGCGCGGGCAAAGCCTTCGGCACAAAGCCAATCGCGCCTTCATCCAGCGCCTCACGCGCCGCAGCGGGCCGCGCCACGCCGGAAATGATCGCCACCGCCTGATCGGGGTATTGGCGTTTCATTTCGGTCAGGCCCCGCAGCCCATCCATTCCGGGCATATCATAATCGAGCAGCACAAGATCAAAGGGACCACGGGCCGCCACCTCTTCGAGCGCCTCCGAAAGGTTCCCGGCCACATCGACTTCTTCGCATCCGCCGGACCGCAGCAGCGCAGCAATGGCGTCGCGCACAAGGTCATGGTCGTCGGCAATCAACAGTTTCACGCCCACCTCCGATATTTTTTCTTCAGCCCCCCGGCCACGATTGCGACGTTTACCCTACCCATGGCCCCCAGCCATCCTTTTCGTATTCTTAAAGAACTAGAGCCATTGCAAGCGAACGCTGGGACTGTTTTGCGCATTCTCGCCCTAATCACCAGATATACCACCCAAGGTAGAAGAAACGCCATACTTTGGCATAAGTCTTTATTCTTTTTCCTAGGTGGTGCATCAAAGGCTCTGTGTAAGACTCCTGCGATCATGCGTGTTCGAGGGGGGAGAAGAGTGCGCAGTTTGAAAATTTGGGCGTTTACCATCGCTTTTGTGTGTTTGTTGGTTGGTACAGGGATGGGTCTGCCCTTGCCCGCAACAGTTGCACGCGCGCAAACCGCCCTGCCCCAAGATATTGGCAGCGACGCGGCACTGGCCCCGCTGATGCAACCGCAAGGCCCGGTGCTTTTGACCGTACAAGGCGCGCTGGCCGTCAGCAATGCCATGGCCTCCTCGGTTGGCGATGCCCCCCCGCTGCGGCAAGCCCGCTTTGATGACCAGATGCTCGCTGAAATGCCGCGCAACAGCTTTTCTACCTCGACGATCTGGACCAGCGGCGTGATTGAGTTTGAAGGGGTCGATTTGCTCACCCTGATGAACCGGCTCGGCGTGACCGACGGGCGGTTGCGTATTCGCGCCATCAATGACTACATCGCAGAGATTCCCGTGGACGAATTGCGCCCCGGCAGCCCGCTTTTGGCGGACCGGCGCGATGGCCAGCCAATGTCGATCCGGGAAAAGGGGCCACTTTGGTTGGTCTATCCTTATGATAGCATGCCAGAGTATCGCAATGAGGTGGCCTATGCGCGCTCTGTGTGGCAGGTGGACCGCATCGAGGTTCTCCCTTAGAGTGCCCGGCGCACGCGCGCTGTTCCACCGCCCCTTCAAACAAGGCTTGGCCGAAGTCTGATGTCCGACACCTCAAACCCTTTTCGCGAACGCCCGCAGGTTTGGCGCAATATCCTGTTCGCGGGTCTTGTGGTATTGATTTTCGGCGCGGTGGCGGGGCTCTATCGCTACGGCGTTTCGGTGCGCAGCGAGATTGACACGCTCGCCATCGCCAATTCTGACAGTTTGCAATGGACGCTGGCGCAGCTTGAGGTCGAGTATTTTCACCTTGAGGCGGCGATGACGCGCGCCGATCCGGCAGTGCCGAAAACGCTAAGCGATCTTTCGCGGGATTTCGATATTTTCTATGCCCGCGTGAATACGATCAGAGAGGGCAAAGGGTTCCGCGAGGTTTTGACCTCGGCCCCCGCGATCACTGCGATCACCCGGATTGCGACCTATACCGATACAACCGCAAAGATTTTCGATGCTGGCCCCGAAGCGCTGACAGAAGCCCTGCCCGCGCTGCGCGATGCGACGGACGAGATCATGCCGATCGTGCGGGACCTCTCGCTCGGCGGTGTGCGCGCCTTTGCCGAACGCTCAATGGCGCAGCGCGAACAGGTTTTTGCCTCGCTGATCCGGCTCGCGAGCCTGACCGCCGCGCTACTCGTGACGCTGTCGGGGGGCTTCGTCGCGACGTGGTGGCTTTGGCGCTATGGCCGCAACCAGACCCGCTCGCTTTATTTCGCGAAAGCGCGGCTTGAAGCGGTGATTTCCACCTCGATTGACGCGGTGATCGTGGTCGACCAAGAAGCCCGCGTCGTGGAGTTTAACGGCGCGGCGGAAAAGGTCTTTGGCTACAGTAGGAACGAGGCCATCGGCGCGCCGATGACCGATCTGATTGTGCCGCATCATATGAAAACGGCGCATGACGCCGGGTTCAAACGCTACCGTGCGGGCGGCGTACCGCGGATTGCGGGCCATGGGCTGATCGGGCTGCAAGCGCGCCGCAAGAACGGCGATCTGTTCCCGGCAGAGCTGTCTGTCACAGCGACACGGATCGGCAAACACGAGATTTTCGTGGGCTATCTGCGCGACATCACTGACCGGGTGGCCGCAGAGCAAGAATTGATCGACGCGCGCGACCAAGCGATGGCGGGCGAGCGGGCGCAGTCGGAATTCGTGGCGGTGATGAGCCATGAAATGCGCAACCCGCTCAACGGGCTTTTGGGCACCGTCGATTTGTTGAGCGAAACCGAGCTTGACGATACCCAGCGCCGCTTTGTGGATTCGATGCAAAAGGCCGGGGAAATCCTGCTGAGCCACGTCAACAACACGCTTGATGTGGAACGGCTCGATGCCGGGAAATTCTCGCTCACGCGCGCGCCCTTTGCGCCCATCGCACTGGCCGATGAGGTGGTGCAGATGCAATCGGGCACGGCAGCCGCGCGCGGCAACCAATTGATCGCCCATGTCGAAGGCGATCTGCCCACCGCGGTAGAGGGCGATGCACTGCGCATCCGGCAGGTGCTGATCAACCTCGTCGGCAATGCGATCAAATTCACCGAAAACGGCACCGTCTCGATCGAGGTGGAATATCATCGCGATCAGGGGCTTTTGGAATATCGGGTGATCGACACCGGCGTTGGTATTCCGCCCGACCAGACCGAGCGGATTTTTGATGACTTCGTGACGCTCGACCCGGAATTGTCGCGCGAGGCGACAGGCACCGGCTTGGGGCTTTCGATTGCGCGCCGCCTTGTGCGGGCGATGCGCGGCGAAATTGGCGTTGAAAGCGAAGAGGGCAAAGGCTCTGCCTTCTGGATCACCGTCCCCGTCCCGGTGGTTTTGTCGATGCCCGAAGAGCTGACGCACCCGCCCAGAGATCTGGACCTTACGGTGCCGCCGCGCCCGCAGGCCCCGCTCAAATGGGGTGATGAGCCGGAACCGACGATCCATGTTTCGGCGGATGCGCCGCTGGTGCTCAAACCGCGCCGCCCCCTGCCGCCGCCCGATGCCGCTGCCGTGCCCCCCTGCAGCATGGGCACCGATGGCAAACCGCATCTGCAGGGCCCGGTCGAAGTGTTGGTGGTGGAAGACAATGACATCAACCGCGTCGTGCTTTGCGAAATGCTGCGCCGGGGTGGCCACAAGTTTGATGAGGCCCGCGACGGGCGCGAAGGTGTTGAGGCGGCAGAGAAACATCGCTTTGACGTGATCTTGATCGACCTCAACATGCCGCGCATGAATGGGATTGAAGCGACCGAGGCGATCCGCGCGGGCAATGGCCCGAACAAGCACACGCCGGTGATTGCGGTGACCGCCAACGTTCTGCCCGAGGCGCGGGCGCGGCTTGAGGCTGCCGGGGTCTGCCGGGTGATCTCCAAACCGATCACGCGCAAAATTCTTGAGCAGGTTCTATCGGATGAGCTGTGCGAAAGCCGGATGGCGATGGCCGCGCAACGCGCCCCTGCGCCAGCCACAGCCACGCCCCCCGCGACCGCAGCAGAGCCGCTAACGCTGCGCCCGCTCAGCCCCGCGCCCGCCGCCCCCAAAGCCGCCCCGCCGCGCATTGCGCCTGGCCGCAGCCCTGCCGGAGGCTCCCCCGCGAAGGCGCCTGCCGCCGATGCGCCGCTTCTCAACATCGAAACCCATACCGATCTGGCACAATCTTTGGGTGAAGAGCTGATGGCGCAAACCCTGCGCCAATTCCTCAGTGAGGCGGAGACGATGTTGCCGCGCCTTACCATTGCTGCGGCACAGGCCGAACCTGCCGCGACGGCCGCGCTTGCGCATAAACTCGCAGGCTCCGCCGCGTTGATGGGCGCTGAGCGTCTCCACCGCACGCTTAAGGCCATCGACACACCGCTGCGCCACGCTGTGCCCGGTGCGACGCCCCCCGACCCGGTGGTGGCTGCGCTGATCGCTTTGCCAGCGGTCTGGTCCACCACTCGCGCCCGGGTTGCGCCTATCCAAAGTGCGAAAATCCCACCACAAAGAGAAAATCAAGCCGGAGCAGAGGCATAAACGAAGGGATTAAAGCTGATTTTCTACCTTTAGCCGTGTGAAACTATACTTATGAGTGTATCGCCACACCTCCGACACATTGTTGAATTTCCCTAACGCCAGTTAACCTTGCAAAGAGGTTAAGGAAGGAAATTCCCATGGTCTGGCTCCATATCACCCCGCACCCCGCGCAAAACGGTTCTGCGCTCGGTCCGTGGCTCGGCCGTGTGATCGCGCGTCTGCGCGCCCCCTTCTCGACCTCCGCGCCCCCGGCTGGCCGCACGCATGCAGAGCGCGCCGCCTACAATCGGGGGTTTAGCGAAGGGTTCAGCGCGGGCTTCACCCGTGTTGCCCCCCTGAGCCGGTTGCCGATGCCCTCGGCCCCGGCAAATATCGCGGAACTCTCCTCCGAGCATTCCCCCGAGGCGGCCCCCACCGCCGAGTTCTCCGCGACGAGCAGCACCACCCAACTGGCTTCGGCGTCGTCTGTCCGGGCGGCGCCGAAGTTCCACGCCGTGGATGCGGATGAAATCTCTCTTGTTCTGCTTCTGTCGCGGCGCGCGGGCTCTGAATTGCCCTGCGTCGAATGGATTTCGGAACATGGCCTGCCGTTCCGCCGGATCGCCGCGCTGCAGCCCACCTCGCCGATCTGGTCGGCGCCGCATGGGGCGCTGCTGTTGGTGGACCTTGATACGCTGGGTGGCGTGGCGGTGATGGCCGAAAGCCTGATGCGGCTGCGCGAAGGCCGCCCCGATATTTCGATCGTGCTTCTGTCTGAGGAAGTCGCGGGCCATGATTTCGGTCTGGAGCGTCTGGCGCTCGCCGATATCACGCTGCGCCTGCCCTGTGCTTTCGCGAGCTTCGAATTCGCGCTGGCCGAAGCACCGATCAACAACGCCATCTGGCAAGAGCGTATGGCCGAAGCCAGTATGGCCTCGGGCAATTAAGCGCGCCGGATTTCCTGATCCAGAATACGGGCGATCGTCGCTGCATCCACCTCAGAGAAGGTGAGCGGCAGACGCAGATCGAGCAGTCCCGCAAGAATGCGATCGGTGCGCGGCAGAAGTTGCGCAGGCACGTAGCGCCAGCTTTCGTGACGCGAGGTGAAGGCGACGGGCTCTTCCGCCCCGAACCATTTCAGCTCGACCCCACGGGCAGCGCAGCGTGCCATAAGCGACAGAATGCGCGGCTCTGTCCAATCGGGCAGCAAAAACTGGAAAGAGGAGCCCACAACGGCCTCTTCTTGGGGACGCGGGATGATCCGCAGCCCCGGCGTGGCAGAAAGTCCCGCTTCCAGCGCCCGATAGAGCCCATTCCAGCGGGTAATCTTTTGCGGCAGTTCGGCAATTTGCGGGCGCAAGATCGCGGCACGCAAATTGTCCATCCGGCCAGAGACATTGGGCGTGTGGTATTTCAGCCCCTCAAACACCTCCGGCGGGGGGGCGGCGCGGTGGCGATCATAGAGCATGTAACTGCCCGACAGCAGGATCATTTTCGCCATCACCACCGGGTCATCTGAAATCAAAAGCCCGCCCTCGCCGGAATTCATGTGCTTGTAGGTCTGGGTAGAATAGCAGCCCACCACCCCATGGCGACCAGAGGGCACACCGCACCACGCCGCGCCCATCGTATGCGCGCAATCCTCGATCACCTTGAGCCCGGCCCCGTCGGCGATGTCCATCAGCCGATCCATGTCACAGACATGCCCGCGCATATGCGACAGCAGCAGCACCTTGGCGCCTGCGCTGGTGGCTTTGTCCGCCAGATCATCAAGGTCGATCACCAGATCCTCGGTGACCTCGACGAAAACAGGCTCGGCCCCCAATGCCGCTATCGCGCCCGGCACCGGGGCGAGCGTGAAGGCATTGGTCAAAACCCGGTCGCCCGGGGCCACGCCAAGGGCACGCAACGCACAGCCCATCGCATAGCCACCCGACGCCACGGCCAAACAGTAAGCCGCGCCGGTATATGTTGCAAAATCAACTTCTAGCGCCGCTGTTTCGCCCATTTCACCCGGCGCGACGTTGTATCTGTGCAAGCGTCCCGATTGCAAAACCGCCAGGGCTGCGGCGATCCCGGCCTCTGAAATCGGCTCTTGCTGGGTGAAATTGCCGGTGAAAACCTCGATCTCATCCATCGGTCTTATCCTTGTTCAAGGCAAACAGCGCGCAAGCGAGAGCCAACACCAGTGCGGCAATGAAATAGGCCGCATCGGGGCTTTGCACCGGGGCGGCATCGGTGAGGAAATAGCCGAAGACTTGGGCGAAGAACAGCGTGCCCACCAACATCGCAAGGCTTTCGAGCGCGCCGATACCGCCTTGCAACGCGCCTTGTTCTTCCTCCGGCACTGCGCGCGACATCATCGCGATCAACGTGGGTTGGGCGAAGCCTTCAGGGCCGTGGAAGATCAACAGTAAGATCACCGCCCCAATGCCGCCCGCAAAGCCGTAGCCCGCTGCCGCGACGAACGAGATGGTGAGCCCCAACAGCGCTGCGCGCCGCTCCCCAAGCCAAGCGACCGCCGGGCCAGTGAGCACGCCTTGAAAGAATGCCCAGACAAGCCCGAAAGCGGCGAGTGAAAGGCCGATCACCGCCTCTGACCAGCCGAATTTGGCGATCCCCCAAAACGGCCAAATCGCTGGGTAGACGGCGGAACCAAAGGCATAGATCCCCAAAACGACGATCAACCGCGTGACACCTTTTGCGCGGCGAAAGACGGCAAACACGCCAAAGGGGTTGGCCTCGCGCCATACAATCGCGCGGCGTTTGGACCGCGCAAGCGTTTCTGGCAAAAAGAAAAAGCCCCAGATCAGGTTCGCGCCCGCAAGGCCGGCGGCCACCCAGAATGGCACGCGCGGCCCCAGCGCGCCCAGCAAGCCGCCCAAGGCGGGCCCCATGACAAAGCCAAGCCCCAAGGCCGCACCGAGCCAGCCAAAGGCACGCGCGCGCTGCGCGGGCACCGTGATATCGGCGATATAGGCATTGGCAATCACCGGGGTCGCACCGCAAATCCCCGCCGTGATCCGCGCGGCAAAAAGCCAAGCAAGGCTCGGCGCGAGCGCATAAAGCAGATAGTCCACGCAAAGGCCCGCCAGCGCGAGCAACAGCAGCGGGCGGCGGCCAAAACGATCCGAGATCGCGCCCATCAAAGGGGCGGCCAAAAACTGCGCGAGCGCATAGCTTGCATAAAGCCAGCTGCCGACCTGCACCGCCTCCGAGAGCGCAATTCCGCCAACCTCTTCAATCAGGCGCGGCAGCACCGGCACGATCAGCCCCAGCCCCGCCATGTCTAAAAACACCACCGCCAGAATAAAGGCGGTGGCGCGGCGGTTGCTGTGTTGAGGGGCCGTGATTTCAGACATGAAGCGGTAGGAAACGCGCGATCAGCGCGCTTAAATCGGCGTAGCTATCGAGCATCGCCTCGGGGTCAAGGCGCGCGATATCGCGCCCCTCGGGGCCAAAACTGACCAAAACGCAAGGCACACCCACGGCCAAAGCCGTCTCTCGGTCTGTTTTTGTATCCCCAATCAAAAGCGACTGCGCAACCGCGCCCCCTGCCCGTTCCACCGCCGCATGATAGGGGGCCGGGTCAGGCTTCCGGGTGGGCAGGGTATCGGCGCCAATCAGCGCATCAAAGAGTCCCGTCACCCCCAGCTTATCGAGCAGATTGCGCGCAAGCCCCTCGGGCTTATTGGTGCAAATCGCGGTGCGATACCCTGCCGTGCGCAACGCCGCAACCGCGCCCGCAGCCCCGGGGTAAAGCCTTGAATGCACACAGATATGATCTGCGTAATGCCCCAAAAGGCGCAGATAATCTTCCTCAATCAATTGCGCGGCATCCGCTGTCCCCGCGCGCGCGTGGCCCAAAGCGAGCATCGCTCGCCCCCCATGAAAGGCCGTGCGCGCATCCGCCACCGGGTCCAGCAGATCCCCCATGTCGCGCGCACGAAAACACGCATTGGCCGCCGCCACCAAATCGGCGGCTGTGTCCACCAATGTGCCATCAAGATCGAAAACCACGGTTTGCACTGTTACGCCCCCGAAAGATTGTGTGATGCCCGCCCTCTTGCGAGAAGATATGGTATCGGTAAAACAGGCTGGAGCAGAAGAAAAGGCACCCCAATGGCACTTGCCCTCGTGATCCTGGCCGCAGGTCAAGGAACCCGTATGAATTCCGACCTCCCCAAAGTGCTGCACCAAATCGGTGGCGCGCCGCTGGTGGCGCATGCTTTGGCGGCCGGCCAACGGCTTGCGCCGGAGAAATCGGTGGTGGTGGTCGGCCATGGGGCCGAAGCCGTGGCGAAAGCGGTGGGCAAATTCGACCCCGAAGCCGAGATTGCCTATCAACCCGAACAGCTTGGCACCGGCCATGCCGTGGCGCAGGCTTTGTTGCAAATTTCCAGTTTTGAGGGGAAGATTCTCGTCCTTTACGGCGACACCCCCTTCATCCGGCCAGAAACCCTTGAAGCGCTTGTGAAAAGCACCGCTGATGTGGTG
The DNA here is from genome assembly GCF_900217725.1 of Rhodobacter sp. JA431. Classification (NCBI taxonomy): domain Bacteria; kingdom Pseudomonadati; phylum Pseudomonadota; class Alphaproteobacteria; order Rhodobacterales; genus Rhodobacter; species Rhodobacter sp. JA431. Next base: position 313,585 of record NZ_OBMP01000003.1, on the reverse strand, counting down.
GTTTTGGGCTTTGAAGCCGCCGATCCGGGCCGCTATGGGCGGCTGGTGGTGGAAGGTGATCGGCTTGAAAAGATCGTTGAATTTAAAGACGCTAGCGAAGAAGAGCGTGCGCTCACCCTGTGCAATTCGGGCGTGATCTGCTGCGATGCCTCGCTGCTCGCGCTTTTGGTGCGAGAGTTGAAAAATGACAATGCGGCGGGGGAATACTACCTGACCGATATCATCGAAGGCGCGCGGTCCAAGGGCCTCGTGGCCGAGGTCGTGCGCTGCCCCGAAGAGGAAACCCTTGGCATCAACACCCGCGCCGAACTGGCGCGGGCCGAGGCGCTCTTTCAAACCCGCGCGCGGGCCGAGGCGCTGGAAAACGGCGTCAGCATGGTGGACCCGGCGACGGTCTATTTCGCGCTGGACACTTGGCTTGGGCGCGATGTTACGGTGGGGCCGAATGTGGTTTTTGGCCCCGGCGTAACGGTGGAAAGCGGCGCGTCGATTGAAGCGTTTTGCCATTTGGAAGGCTGCCACATTTCGCGCGGGGCGACGATTGGCCCCTTTGCGCGGCTGCGCCCCGGCGCGGAACTGGCCGAAGATGTGCATATTGGCAACTTCGTCGAGGTGAAAAACTCGCTTCTGGCCGAAGGGGTGAAGGTCGGGCACCTCACCTATTTGGGCGATACCAATGTGGGCGAGCACACCAATATCGGCGCGGGCACGATCACCTGCAATTATGATGGCGTGTTCAAGCACCGCACGACGATTGGTGCGAATGTCTTCATCGGCTCGGATACGATGCTGGTCGCGCCGGTCACGGTGGGCGATGGCGCACTGACGGGCTCTGGCTCCACAATCACCGAAGATGTGCCAGCGGGCGCCGTGGCGCTCGCCCGGGCAAAGCAGGTGAACAAACCGGGGCTGGCGGTGAAACTGTTTGAAATGCTGCGCGCCAAGAAAGCCGCGTTGAAGTAAAGGGTCGGATAGATGTGTGGGATCATTGGCATTTTGGGCCACCACGAGGTTGCCCCCCTGCTGGTTGAGGCGCTCAAACGGCTCGAATATCGCGGCTATGACAGCGCCGGGATTGCCACGGTGAGCAAGGGCGTGCTGGATCGGCGTCGCGCCGTCGGCAAGCTGGTGCATCTGTCAGATTTGCTGGTGCATGAGCCGCTGGCCGGGCGTCTGGGCATTGGGCACACCCGTTGGGCCACGCATGGCGCCGCGACCACGGGCAATGCGCATCCGCATCGCTCTGGCCCGGTGGCGGTGGTGCATAACGGGATCATCGAAAACTTCCGCGACTTGCGCGAAGAACTGGCCGAAGCAGGCATCACCCCCGAAACGCAGACTGATACGGAAACTGTGGCCCTGCTCACCCGGATGCATATGGAGCGCGGTATGGGCCCCCATGCGGCCGCCATTGCGACGCTGCATAAGCTTGAGGGGGCCTTTGCGCTTTTGTGGATCTTTGAGGGCGAAGACAATCTGATGATCGCCGCCCGCAAAGGCTCGCCGCTGGCGATTGGCCATGGCGAGGGCGAGATGTTTGTGGGCTCGGATGCGATTGCGCTCTCGCCCTTCACCGACCGGATCACCTATCTGGAAGAGGGCGATTACGCCTTTGTCACCCGCGCGGGCGTTGAGATTTTCGACCAAGCGGGCGTGGTGGTGCATCGGGGCGAAACCAAGGTCGACCGCAGCGCCACGCAGGTGGAAAAAGCGGGTTACAAGCACTTCATGGCGAAAGAAATCGCAGAGCAGCCCGTGGTTTTGGGTGACGCTTTGCGACATTATCTGACCCTCGACGGGGTGAATTTGCCGCCAGAGTTGGACTTTTCCAGCATTGAGCGGTTGACGCTCGTGGCCTGCGGCACGGCTTTCTATGCCTGCTCTGTGGCCAAGTATTGGTTTGAAACGCTCGCCGGTATTCCGTGCGAAATTGATGTGGCTTCCGAGTTCCGCTACCGCGAACCGCCGATGCCCATTCAAAGCTATGCACTGTTTGTCAGCCAATCGGGGGAAACCGCCGATACGCTGGCGGCTTTGCGCTATTGTGCGGGCAAGGTCGCCAAAACCGTTGCGGTGGTGAACGTGCCAAGCTCGTCCATCGCGCGCGAGGCCGATCTGGCGCTGCCGATTTTGGCGGGCGTTGAGGTGGGCGTGGCATCCACCAAAGCCTTCACCTGCCAATTGCTGGCACTCGCTGTGATGGCGCTCAAAGCCGGGCGCGACCGAGGGCATTTGGCCAAGGCGCAGTTCGACGGGCATCTCGATACTCTGCGCGCAATGCCGGGGCTGATGAATGCCGCGCTGACCACGGCGGATGACATTGCCAAGCTTGCCGAACAACTTGCCGAAGCGCAGGATATTTTGTTCTTGGGGCGTGGGCCGATGTATCCCCTCGCCTTGGAGGGCGCGCTGAAGCTCAAGGAAATCAGCTACATCCATGCAGAGGGTTATGCCTCGGGCGAGCTGAAGCACGGGCCGATCGCGTTGATTGACCGGACCGTGCCGGTGATTGTGATGGCCCCGCATGACAAGCTTTTCGACAAGACCGTGTCGAACATGCAAGAGGTGATGGCGCGCCACGGCAAAGTGCTGTTGGTGACCGATGGCAAAGGCGTGGCAAGCGCGGCAGAGGGGACTTGGGCGCATCTGCGCATGCCCGAAGTGGCCGAGCCTTTTGCACCGCTGCTTTACGCCCTGCCCGCACAGCTTTTGGCCTATTACACCGCGATCGCGAAGGGCACGGATGTCGATCAGCCGCGCAACCTCGCCAAATCGGTGACGGTGGAATAATGGCCCGCAAGCGCCGCAGCCGGGTGATTGTGGCTGAAGATCGCCCGATGACCGAAGAAGAGGCGCAACTGGCAGCCGAAGCCGCCGCCTATGCGGCCTCCGACGCAGAATATACGCAATATGCGGAGGCCGAAGAGGAAGACCTTGGCCCACCGCCAAGCGTGGAAGAGGCGATTGCCACGCTGGAAAGCTGCGCTGACGCGGAGCGTGCCGAAAGCGCGGCGGCCTATCACAAGGTCGAGCGGCGCTATTTGGGCATTACCGTGCCACTGATTGAAGACATGGCGCGGCTATGGCGCGCGCAATGCACGCTTGAGGAACGCGTCGCACTGGCCGAGGGGTTGTGGCGCTCTGAGGTGCATGAGGCAATGGTTGCGGCGACAAAACTGCTCACCCAAGCGCGCATCCGCCCCGATGACGCGGTCTGGGAAACCATCGCCGGATGGGCGCCCGGTTTCAACGGCTGGGCCGTCGCCGATCACGCCTGCAATGCAGGTGGTCGGAGGCTGATTGCAGCCCCCGAACGGCTCGATCAAGTTGAGGTCTGGCTACAGAATTCGAACATGTGGACCCGGCGCGCCGCGCTGGTTATCACGCTGCCCTTTACAAAATCGAACAATCCGAGCGAAGAAGAACAAGCAGCGAGAACCCGCGTTCTGGGCTGGTGTGAAACCCTCGCGCCGGAGCGCGAATGGTTCATCCAAAAGGCGATTGGCTGGTGGCTGCGCGAGCTTTCAAAGCATGATGCGGCAGCCGTGCGCAATTGGCTCGCCCAGCATGGCGAGAGGCTCAAACCTTTCGCGCGCAAAGAGGCTGCAAAACACCTGAAGTAAGGGCTTAGCTGCGTTTCGCCGCCGCCCAATCCCGGACGGCATTGCCAAAGGCCTCAAACAGCGGGCGCGAGACCGGGTCTTGCGCGGCATTCCATTCGGGGTGCCATTGCACAGCCATCGTGAAGCCGGGCGCATCTTTCACATAAATCGCCTCGGGCGTGCCATCTTCGGCGCGGCCCTCAATCACGATGCGGGGCCCCGGTTGGCAAATCCCCTGCCCGTGCAGCGTGTTGGTCAGAACCTCATCTGCGCCGAACAATTGCGCGAACCGCCCGCCGGGCTCCAAATGCACCTTGTGGCGCAACGCAAAAGATTCCTCCAACGTGCCATCGGGCGGCATGCGGTGGTTCATCCGGCCCGGCAACTCGCGAATTTCAGGGTGCAGCGTGCCCCCCATCGCGACGTTGACCTCTTGAAAGCCGCGACAAATGCCAAAAAACGGCTGACCACGCTCCACACAGGCGCGCACCAAGGGCAGCGTGATGGCATCACGCGCACGGTCAAAGGCGCCGTGTTTCTCGGTCGGTGCCTCGCCATATTCCTCGGGGTGGATGTTCGGGCGCCCGCCGGTGAACAGAAAGCCGTCGCAGACCTCCATCAATTCCTCGACCGCAACCATTTCAGGATCGGCAGGGATCAAAAGCGGGATGCAATCCGACACACGCGCCACCGCGCAAGAGTTCATCTGCCCGCCTTCATGGATCGGGTAATGGTCGTTCAGAAGACCTCTGTTTCCAATGATCCCGACGACCGGGCGATGTGCTGCGCTTGCCATGACGTGCTCCTTTGCACTCAAGCTAATGGCTCAGCGCCAATGCGCAAGCCTTTCGGCATGCGCAGCTTTTGTGCATGCGCGCAGGGTCAGGTGGCGGCGGCTTCGGCGGCGAGTTTGCGAATGCGCTCAACCATCGCCGCCAACCCGTTCGAGCGTTGCGCGCTTAGATGCGCATCAAGCCCAAGCCGCCCCATTTCCGCCTTGGCATCGACCGCGCCCACCTCGGTCACCGTCAGGCCCGAATAAAGCGTGTGCAAGAGCGCGATCAGCCCTTGCACGATCATCGCATCCGAGGCGCCTTCAAAATCAAACACCGCCTGGGGACCAGTGCCTTCGATGCGCGGCATCAACCACACTTGGCTCGCGCAGCCTTCGACCTTGGTCGCGGGCACTTTGAGCGCCTCATCCAGCGGCGGCAGCGCTTTGCCCATTTCAATCACATGGCGGTAGCGGTCTTCCCAATCATCGAGGAAGTCGAAAGTTTCGGCGATCTCTTCGAAGGCGGGGCTGGCCATGGCTCTCTCCGGTATTGCTGCGCTGCAACATGGGTAGCCTGCGACGTTGCTTGCGTCCAGTGCGCCATGTGCCGCTTTTCAAAGCCTGCGCAATAAGCTACCCAGACAGGGACCATTTCTGCCCGACCGGAGTGACCATGACCGAGATCCGCCGTTTCGCCCCCGTGGCTCTGCTGTTGGCCAGTTCTGTGGCGCTTTCGGGCTGTGGCTGGAAAGACAGCAAGATGAACCCGTGGAACTGGTTCTCGCAAGAAGAGGTGACCACGCTCGCGCCGAAGGAAGGCTATCCGGAGATCGCCAATGACCCACGCGAACTGGTTGCCACGGTGACCAAGCTGGAGATCAAGCGCACCCAAGGCGGCGCGATTGTCGCCGCCACCGGCATGCCGCCGACGCAGGGCTGGTGGGGCGCCGATTTGCTGGCGGAAAATGATGGTAACCCGGTCGATGGGGTGATGACCTATCGCTTCGTTGCCGCTTGGCCGAACCCGGGCAGCCCCGCAGGCCAACGCACCAGCACCCCCGAATCGCGCGAGATCACCGCCGCCGCCTTCATCAACAATGTGAAGCTTGCGCAGGTGAAACAGGTCGTGGTGATTGGCGCCAGCAACCAGCGCGCAGTCAGCCGCTGAGGCCCTTCAAACAGCATTCAAGCTGACAAACTTTCGCGGGCACTGGTCGCGAAAGCGCCAGAATCGGCGCGCGGTTGAGCCACGCGCCAAGCCGATAAATACATCAAACCACCTGATCAAATTTTAAGCAATTCGGCGCCTTTTGAGAAGCGAAGGCGCTTGAAAGAGGCGATCGCCGCTCTTGGAGGCGGTGCGACGCATCCCCCCGTTGGGGAATGCCGTCGCTTTCTTGGCCTCGTAAACTTGACACTTTTTCTGGGCACGCGCGAAATCAGCCAATCCATTGGCCATGCAGGCATATCACTTAGGTTTATGCCCGCTTTTTATGAGGAGATACGCGTGAAAACTCTGTTCACGGCGCCGGTTCGCACAACCGTTAAACTGACCGCCCTTTTTGCAGCGACAGCCTTTTTTGCAGGTTGCGGTCCGGGCTCCATGATTTTTGGCGAGGGCGGTGACAAATCCGTCACGGGTTCTGCCGGAGGCGCCGCCCAAGCGCGGGCAAAATCGATGGGCACGGGTAAGAACGGGCCGGAAACTGAAGACTACACCCCGCCCAGCAACGAATACACCCCTCCCAGCAACGAATACACCCCTCCCACCGACACTAGCGGCTGGAGCTAACCCATGACTTGCAGCGCATCAGGTCGACCAAACAGGTCGCCCTGATGCGCGCAGCGCCATGGTCGTTTGTTCGTAGCGAGTATAGCCCCATCCGATCTGATCGGGTGGGGCGTTTTGTTTGTCTGCGGCAAGCCGTTGCGGGATTGGCGGCTTTGCGCTAGGGCTTCGCGCGACGAATCCCCCCGCGACGCACCCCGAGGAGACAGCCATGAGCGAGCGCAAACCCGGCCTGACCTATTCGCAAGCGGGGGTCGATATCGACGCGGGCAATGCCCTTGTCGAACGCATCAAGCCCGCCGCCAAACGCACCACCCGCCCCGGCACCATGTCGGGCCTTGGCGGCTTTGGCGCTTTGTTCGACCTCAAAGGCGCGGGCTACCAAGACCCGATCTTGGTCGCCGCCACCGATGGCGTGGGCACCAAGCTGCGCATCGCGATTGATACCGGCAATGTCGATACGATCGGCATCGACCTTGTGGCGATGTGCGTGAATGACCTTGTCTGCCAAGGCGCGGAGCCGCTGTTCTTTTTGGATTACTTCGCCACCGGCAAACTGGAGGTCGATCAGGCCGCCCGCATCATCGAGGGTATTGCCGAGGGCTGCGCGCAATCGGGCTGTGCGCTGATTGGCGGCGAAACGGCGGAAATGCCGGGCATGTATGCCAAGGATGATTTTGACCTTGCCGGCTTTGCCGTGGGCGCAATGGAACGCGGGGCCGATCTGCCCGCAGGCGTACAGGAAGGCGATGTGCTGTTGGGCCTGGCCTCCAATGGCGTGCATTCGAACGGCTATAGCTTCGTGCGCAAAGTGGTGGACCTCTCGGGCCTTGGCTGGGATGCGGCCTCTCCCTTTGGCGATGGCAGCCTCGGCGAAGCGCTCCTTGCCCCCACCCGGCTTTACGTCAAACAAGCGCTGGCGGCGGTGCGGGCGGGCGGCGTTCATGCGCTGGCCCATATCACCGGCGGCGGGCTGACCGAAAACCTGCCCCGCGTTTTGCCGGAGGGCATGGGCGCGACCATCGACCTTGGCGCATGGCAATTGCCGGGCGTGTTCCGCTGGTTGGCCGAAACCGCGAATATGGAAGAGGCGGAGCTTCTCAAAACCTTCAACTGCGGCATTGGCATGATTTGCGTTGTGGCGGCAGACCAAGCCGACACGCTCAAAGCGCTTTTGGAAGCCGAGGGTGAAACCGTCACCAAGCTTGGCACCATCACCGCAGGCGCGGGTGTGGCTTACGAAGGCAAATTGCTGTGAAACGCGTTGCCATCCTCATCTCGGGGGGCGGCTCGAACATGCTGCGCCTTGTCGAGGACATGAAGACCCTTGCCTATGCCAAACCGGTTCTGGTCGCCTCAAATGACCCGAGCGCGGGCGGCATCGAGAAAGCCGCGCGCAAAGGCGTGCCGACAGCGGTGATCGACCATCGCCCCTTTGGCAAAGACCGCGCGGCCTTTGAGGCGGAACTTTTGAAGCCGATCTTGGCCGCCAAGCCCGATGTGGTTTGTCTCGCAGGCTTTATGCGGGTGCTGACGCCCGATTTCGTCAAAGAATTTGAGGGGCGGATGCTCAACATCCACCCCTCGCTTTTGCCGAAATATCCGGGGCTGCACACGCATCAACGCGCGCTCGACGCAGGCGATGCGGAAGCAGGCTGCACCGTGCATGAGGTGACGCCGGTTTTGGATGATGGGCCGATCTTGGGCCAAGCGCGGGTGCCGGTGCAGGCGGGCGACACTGCCGAAACATTGGCCGCGCGGGTGCTTGGCCAAGAACACGCGCTTTACCCCGCCGTGCTGCGCCGCTTCCTCGCGGGCAATCGCGAACCGCTGTTTTTGGCCTAAGCGCGGGCCAAAACCGCCCCAAACACAGCGAATCCGCACTTTCCTTTAGGCCGCGCAGCGCTTAAGGGAAGTGCATTCAGGCGGGATGACCCCGCGAAAGAGAGGGCGCGAATGCACACGATCACCACCACCGAAGCCTTGGCCGAGTTTTGCGCCCGTGCGAAAGACGCGCCCTATGTAACGCTCGATACCGAGTTTTTGCGCGAGCGCACCTATTGGTCGAAGCTGTGCCTTGTGCAAATGGCGCTGCCCGGCAAAGAGGGCGACGCGGTGCTGGTCGACCCGCTCTCGGACGGGCTTTCGCTTGAGCCGCTTTACGACCTCTTCCGCCATGAGGCGACGGTGAAGGTCTTCCATGCGGCGCGCCAAGACCTAGAGATTTTCTTCACCGAGGCCAAAGTCTTCCCGCATCCGCTGTTTGACACGCAAGTCGCGGCAATGGTGTGCGGCTTTGGCGAGCAGGTGGGCTATGAGACGCTGGTGAAAAAGATCGCCAAGCAATCGCTCGATAAAACCTCGCGTTTCACCGATTGGTCGCGCCGCCCGCTGACAGAGGCGCAAAAGAACTACGCCATCGCCGATGTGACTCATTTGCGGGTGATCTACGAATTCCTGTCCAAGGAACTGTCGAAATCGGGCCGCGAAAGCTGGGTTGAGGAAGAAGAAGCGATCCTTCTGAACCCCGAAACCTATATCAACCGCCCGGAAGAGGCTTGGATGCGGGTGAAAACGCGCACCAATTCGGGGCGTTTCATGGCCGTAGTGCGCGAATTGGCTAAATTCCGCGAAGGCTTTGCGCAGGCCAAGAACATTCCGCGCTCGCGCATTTTCAAAGATGATGCGCTCCTTGAACTGGCCTCGACCAAGCCCACCTCGATGGAAGAGCTTGGCAAATCACGGCTTTTGCTGCGTGAGGCCCGGCGCGGCGAGATTGCCGAAGGGATTATCACCGCTGTGAAAGCGGGTCTTGAGGTGAAGCCCGAAGACTTCCCCCGCACCGACAGCGAAGAGGCGCAACTGCAGGTCAATACCGCTTTGGCCGATTTGCTGCGCGTGCTTTTGAAGGCGAAATCGGAACAGGCGGGCGTGGCAGCAAAGCTGATTGCCACCGCTTCGGACCTAGACCGGATCGCCGCGGGCAAGCGCGATGTGGCCGCGCTTTCGGGCTGGCGCAAAGAAGTTTTCGGCATCGACGCGCTGCGCTTGGCGGCGGGCGAAATTGCGCTGACCGCTGCGGGCGGCGCGGTTCGGGTCGTCCAAGTCTGAGCACCCTAAGTGGCGCGGGCGATCCGCCCGGCCGCGCCAGCTCGCACAAACCCCGCATATCTTGCAGGCAAAACCGCGTGTTGGCGCGGCAGGGCTACGCTTTTTCATCCGCACTTGGCACGGCATTCGCATTCCGCACCCGCGCGACGGTTCGCGGGCTTTACCTTGCGCCTAGATACCTTATATAAATGCTTGGATTTTGCAGGGATGACCCATGACCACCGATGCGCAACCGCTTCCCGAGGGAACGCCGCTGATTGCCCCTTCCGATCTTGACCATCCGCTTTACGATGCGGTGGTTGATGCCTGCCGCACTGTTTATGACCCGGAAATTCCGGTCAATATCTACGATCTTGGCCTGATCTATACGATCAAGATTGGCGATGATGGCGTGGTGAAGATCATCATGACGCTGACCGCTCCGGGCTGCCCGGTGGCGGGCGAGATGCCGCAATGGGTGGTGGATGCGGTCGAGGCGCTTGACGGCGTGCAGCGCTGCGAGATTGACATGACCTTCGATCCGGCTTGGGGCATGGATATGATGTCCGAAGAAGCCCGGCTTGAACTCGGCTTCATGTAAGCTTTGCCCTTGTCGCAGCGGCCCGCGCGCCTACCCTAGGGGCCAAAGATACCGCTGTCTGACGAGGGTTTCATGACCGACACGCTGTTTTCGCCCGGGCAATTGGGCGAAATTTCCATTGCCAACCGCCTTGTGATGGCGCCGCTCACCCGCAACCGCGCGCCGAACCGTGTGCCCACCGATTTGATGGTGGAATATTACCGCCAGCGCGCGACGGCGGGGTTGATTGTGACCGAGGGCGCGCAAATTTCGCCCGTGGCGCAAGGCTATGCTTGGACGCCGGGCATTCACACCGAAGAACAGGCCGACGGCTGGGCCAAGGTCACATCGGCGGTGCATGCGGCGGGCGGCAAAATCGTGATCCAGCTGTGGCATGTGGGCCGTGTCTCGCATCCAAGCATTATTGATGGCGCAACGCCGGTGGCCCCTTCTGCGCTTTCTGCTGCGGCCAAAACCTTTGACGGCACAGGCTTTGTCGAAACCGCCCTGCCCCGCGAAATGAGTGCCGAGGACATTGAGCGCACCTTCCTTGATTACGCCCATGCCGGGCAATTGGCCAAGCAAGCCGGTTTTGACGGGGTCGAGTTGCATGCCGCCAACGGCTATCTAATCGACCAATTCCTGCGCGATAGCTCCAACACCCGCACCGATGATTGGGGCGGCTCGATCACCAACCGTTGCCGCTTTTTGCTGGGCGCGGTGGATGCGTTGACGGGCGTTTGGGGGCCGGGGCGCGTTGGCGTGCGGCTTTCGCCCTATTCCAACGCCAATAACGTGGGGCTCGACAGCCATACACTGGAGCTTTTCGGCCATGCGATTGGGCAGTTGAACGCCCGCCCGCTTGCTTTCGTGCATTTGGTCGAGGGCCAAACCGGCGGCGCGCGTGATTGGCCCGCAGGCGAATTGGAAAAGCTGCGCGCAATGGTGGCGGCCCCCTATATCGCCAACAATGGCTACAGCCGCGATATGGCGCTGGATGCGGTGCGCAGCGGCAATGCCACGGCGGTGGCCTTTGGTAAGGCCTTCATCTCCAACCCCGATCTGCCTGCACGGCTGCAGCGAGATGCACCGCTGACGCCGCCGAAGGTTGAGCTTTTTTACGGCGGCGGGGCCGAGGGCTATACCGACTACCCAACGCTTCGCTAAAGCCAAACCACGCGGGGTGCCTTGCGAGCGCGCCCCGCAAAACCTATCTTTGTAAAAACAGCTTTCGCTCTAAGGAGCCGCCCCATGTTCGCCATTCCCGGCCAAGCCCCCGTCACCCTCACCCCTGCTGCCGTCACCCAAATCGCCGCCCTGATGGCGCGCGAGGGCGCGGCGGGCTTTCGCATTGGTGTAAAAAAGGGCGGCTGCGCGGGGATGGAATACACGATGGAGGTCGCGGCCGAAGCCGACCCGATGGATATTGTGGTCGAAGAAGGCGCGGCGCGGGTGCTGATTGCGCCGCTGGCGCAAATGTTCTTGCTTGGCACCGAGATCGACTATGAAGAAAGCCTGCTTGAAGCGGGTTTTAAGTTCCGCAACCCCAATGTGGTCGATAGCTGCGGCTGCGGCGAATCCGTCAAATTCCGCGACACGGCCGAGGGCTGAGCCCAACGCAAGCCCGGGTCGCGCGTTTTACGGCTTGCGCGCGCCCGTGAGCGGCCTAATCTGCCCCGGAATTGATTAACGGAGGGGCGCATGCGCAAGAAACTGGCCGCAGGCAATTGGAAGATGAATGGCACCAAGGCAAGCCTTGGCGAGGTCACGGCGCTGATTGCGGCCCATCCCGATCCGAAATCCGAAGTTCTGCTCTGCCCGCCCGCCACGCTGGTGGAAGCGATGGCGCAAACCGCTGGCGGTAAAATCGCGGTCGGCGGGCAAGATTGCCATATGAAGCAATCGGGCGCGCATACCGGCGATGTGGCCGCCGAAATGCTCAAAGATTGCGGCGCCACTTACGTGATTTTGGGCCATTCGGAACGCCGTGCGGACCATGATGAAAGCAGCGCGATGGTCTGCGCCAAGGCCGAAGCGGCGAAAGCAGCGGGGCTTGTGGCGGTGATTTGCGTGGGCGAGACCGAAGCGCAACGCGATGCGGGCGACACGCTCGAGGTGGTGGGCAAGCAGCTCCATACCTCGGTGCCCGAAGGCGCCAATGGCGAAAACACGGTGATCGCCTATGAACCCGTTTGGGCGATCGGCACCGGGCGCACGCCCACGCTTGAGCAAATTGCCGAAGTGCATGATTTCATGCGCGCCGAACTGGTGGCCCGCTTTGGCGAGGCTGCCGAGGGCATCCGCCTGCTTTACGGCGGCTCGGTCAAACCCTCGAACGCGACCGAAATCTTTGCCACCTCGAATGTGGATGGCGCTTTGGTCGGCGGTGCGAGCTTGAAAGCCGCCGATTTCGGCGCGATCATCGCAGCACTTGACGCGGCCTAGGGGAAAAATAGGGGCTCCGCCCCCAAACCCCCGAGATATTTCGACAAAGTCGAAGCCAAAGGGCGCTCAGAGAGGCGCCCTTTTTCCTGTCCAGCCCTTTCGACTTGGGGCAAATATCCCGCAGGATGGGGGCAGCTTCGCCCCCCCCTTCACACCGGCAAGATTGTGGTCGATTTGATCTCTTCCATGCTCAAAAGCGCGGTGACGTTGTAAATCCGCACCTCTGAGATCAGCGCCTGATAGAAAGTGTCATAGGCGCGGGCGTTTTTGACCCGCACTTTCAAGATATAGTCGATCTCGCCCGCAAGCCGATGCGCCTCCAACACTTCGGGCCGGGCGCGCAGGGTGGCGAGGAATTTGTTTTGCCAATCCGCCTCATGTTCCGAGGTGCGGATCAGCACGAAGAAGCACGCCTCCAGCCCCAAAGCCTCGGCATCCAGCAGCACCGTCTGCCGCCCGATCACACCGAGATCCTTCATCTTGCGAATCCGGTTCCAGACCGGGGTCTTCGAAGAGCCCACCTTGCGCGCGATTTCATCGAGCGATTGGCTCGCATCTTCCTGAAGCTGAAACAAAATCTTCCGATCCATCTCGTCTAGCCGGACCGCCATTCGCGAAAACTCCCGTTCCTTGGGAAACTGCTTCCCTCGACGCAAGGATATGAAACAAAATTCCTTATTCGCAAGGGATACTGGCGATTTAGGGGAATATTTTTCTATATTGCCCACCAAAGGAGACCGCCATGACACATCCCCTCCCCTTCGGACATGTCACCCTTGCGGGCGCCGGCCCCGGCGCTGTGGGGCATTTGACGCTGGCTGTCGCGCGCGCTTTGGAAGGCGCCGATATCGTGCTGCATGATAAGCTGGTTTCGGCCGAGGTTCTGGCGCTCGCTGGCCCGCAAGCGACGCTCGTGGAAACCGGCAAAGAGGGGTTTGGCCCCTCGATGGCGCAATCGCATATTGAAACGCTGATGGTCGGCTTTGCGCAGGCGGGCCGCAATGTGCTGCGGCTGAAATCGGGCGATCCGGGGCTTTTCGGGCGTTTGGGCGAAGAGTTGGATGCGCTGGATGCGGCGGGCATTGCCTACACCGTGCTGCCCGGTATCACCGCTGCTGCGGCCGCTGCCGCAAGCCTGAACCAAAGCCTGACCGAGCGGGGCCGCAACCGTGAGTTTCGCCTGCTGACCGGGCATGGCGCGGATGGTTTTGCCGAGGCCGATTGGGCAAGCCTTGCCCGCCCCGGCACAGTGGCCGCGATTTACATGGGCAAGAAAGCCGCGCGCTTCATTCAGGGCCGCCTGATGATGCATGGCGGCTGTCCCACCACCCCGGTGACGCTGGTTGAAAACGCCTCGCGCCCCGAAGAACGCCGCCTTTCGGGCACGCTGGCCGATCTGCCCGCGCTTGCCGCCCAACTGGATGGCCCCGCCGTGATTTTGTGGGGGCTTGCCCCCCGCGCCGCCGAAACTGCTGAAATTCTGGAAGCCGCCCAATGAGCCGCACCCATGCAAAAGTCGTCTCCGCCAATGATCTGCGCGCGGGACATACGGTCTATCTGACCTCCAATGGCGGCTGGAGCCGTTACATCACCCAAGCCGAACTGATCACCGATGAAGCCGAGGCGCAATTGCGCCTGCTTGACGCGATTGGTCATGCCACTGTCGTGGTCGGCGCCTATCTCGTCGATGTGGAACCGGGCGCGAATGGCCCGGTGCCGGTGGCGTTGCGCGAACGCTTCCGCGCGCAAGGCCCCTCGATCCACCCCAGCAAGCAAACCGCCCGCGCGGAGGCCCGCCATGTATCAGCATAATGACTTTGACCAAGCCTTCTTGCGCAACCGCAATGCGCAATTCCGGTCTCAGGTAGAGCGCCGCCTGTCGGGCAGCCTGACGGAAGACGAGTTCAAGCCGCTGCGGCTGATGAATGGCGTCTATCTGCAACTGCACGCTTATATGCTGCGCGTCGCCATTCCCTATGGCACGCTGTCTGCCGATCAAATGCGCGTTCTGGCCGAGGTGGCCGAGCGGTGGGACCGGGGCTACGGCCATTTCACCACGCGCCAAAACATCCAGTTCAACTGGGTCGCGCTGACTGACATTCCCGATATTCTCGACCGTATGGCCGAGGTGGGGATGCATGCGATCCAAAGCTCGGGCAACTGCATTCGCAACACCACCGCCGATGCTTTGGCGGGCGCAAGTGCCGATGAACTGGCCGATCCGCGCCCCTATGCGGAACTGATCCGGCAATGGTCCACTGATCACGCCGAATTCCAGTTCCTGCCGCGCAAGTTCAAGATTGCCGTCACCGGCTCGCCCGAGGACCGTGCCGCGATTGCCGCGCATGATGTGGGGCTGCAACTGGTCGAGCAAGGCGGCGAAATCGGGTTTCGGGTGTTGGTGGGGGGCGGCCTTGGCCGCACGCCGATGCTCGCGCAGGAGCTTCGCGCCTTCCTCCCCTCAGCGGAGCTCCTGCCTTATTTAGAGGCCATTTTGTCGGCCTATAACCTGATCGGGCGGCGCGACAATAAATATAAAGCGCGTATCAAGATCACGGTGTTCGAGCACGGGATCGACACGTTCCGCGCGGCGGTTGAGGAACAATTCGCCAAGATCCGCCCCGCCTATACGGGCGAGGATCAAGCGCTTCTGGCCGAGATCGCTGCGCAATTCGCGCTGCCCGATCTGCGCGAGAACTTGGCCGAGTTTGACGCCACCACCCGCGCGGTGGACCCGCTTTATGCGGCTTGGGCGGCGCGCGCAGTGACGGACCACAAGCGCGCCGATCATGCCAGCGTCACCGTAGCGCTGAAAGTCGCGGGCGAAGAGCCGGGCGATGCCTCTGCCGCGCAGATGCGCGCGCTGGCCGATATTGCAGAGCGGTATGGCTATAACGAGCTGCGCATCACCCACAGCCAAAACGTGGTGCTGCCGCATGTGGCGCGTGAAGACCTGCCCGCCGTTCATGCCGCGCTTTTGCGCGCCGGTTTGGCTGCGGCAAATATGGGCAGGCTTGGTGATATCATCGCCTGCCCCGGCATGGATTACTGCGCGCTGGCAACGGCCCGCTCGATCCCGCTTGCGCAAGAAATCGCGCAACATTTCCAGACCCTTGGGCTGGAAGAAGAGATCGGCGCGCTGAATTTGAAAATTTCGGGCTGCATCAATGCCTGCGGGCACCATCACTTGGGGCATATTGGCATCCTCGGGCTTGACCGTGCAGGCGCAGAAAACTACCAGATCACCATTGGCGGGCACGAGGGTGACCAAAAGCACCCCGCCGCGATTGGCGAGAAAATGGGGCCGGGCTTTGCCTATGAGGCAGTGGTTCCGGCGCTGGAACGGCTGTTGCGCACCTATCTGGATCTGCGCAACGGAGCAGAGGAAACCTTTCTGGATGCCGTGAAGCGGCTGGGCCTCGCGCCCTTCCGGGCGGCACTTTACGCAGAGGTACGCGATGCGGCTTGAGCTTTCCCAACGTGTGGCGGGGTTGAACCACCGCTACCGCAGCCATGACCCGGCGGCGCTGGTCGCCGCGACGCTGAATGACCCAGATACCGGGCGGGTGGCGCTTGTGTCGTCCTTTGGGGCGGAATCGGTTGTGCTTCTGCATATGGTCGCCACCCGTGCGCCGGAAACGCCGGTGCTGTTTGTCGATACGCTGATGCTCTTTGAAGAAACGCTCGCCTATCAGCGCGAAGTGGCCGAAACACTTGGCTTGAAAGACCTGCGGGTGATCCGTGCCTCTGAGGCGGATCTGGCGGCGCAGGACCCGGAGAACAAGCTGCACAAAACCGACACCGATGCGTGCTGTGCCCTGCGCAAAACCGCGCCGCTGGAGGCCGCTTTGGCGGAATTTGACGGCTGGATGACCGGGCGCAAGCGTTACCAAGGCCAAACCCGGGCCGATATTGACCATTTCGAGGTGGAAACGCCCACCCGGATGAAGATCAACCCGCTTGCCCATTGGGGCCGGACCGAGATTGCCGATTATATGGACCGCTATGACCTGCCGCGGCATCCGCTGGTGGCGCGCGGCTACCCTTCGATTGGCTGTGCGCCCTGCACCTCGCCCGTCGCGGCGGGCGAAGACCCGCGCGCGGGCCGCTGGCGCGGTCAAGAAAAGACCGAATGCGGCATCCATTTCGTCAATGGGCGCATCGTGCGGCCGGGCAGCCTTGAAGCAGAGAAGTCGGAGAAAGTGGCATGAGTGTTTTGGTCCGCGATGACGGCTTTCACACCGAGGATTTTGACGGGCTGGCGGTCGAGCTTGCCCCCACCACAAAGCCCGACGAAATTGCCACGCTGATCGCCAGTGCCGGTCTGGTGGTGGTGCGGTTTGACAGCTTCGCCGATGGCCGGGGCTTCACGCTGGGCCGCCTTGTGCGAGCGGCGGGCTACACCGGGCGGTTGCGCGCGCGCGGCCCTTTGATTGCCGATCAATATGCGATGGCACGCCGCGCTGGCTTTGACGAGGTGGAGATTCCTCCCGAGATCGCGGCGCGGCAAAGCGAAGCAGATTGGCTTTCCAGAGCCGATTGGCAGGCCCATGACTACCGTAAACGCCTTGGTTTTAAGGGTTGCGACAGCCTGCTCGCTTGACTCGCAGCCTCCCGCGGGCCATTGCCGGAAAGATGGCATGACCCGCGGAATTATGATATCCGCAAGACATGTTTCTTTCCGACCCGTGGCCCGCAGCAGCCCTGCCCGCCGCCCGTCGGTGACTGTTCACTGGCCCTTGGGCCCCGAAAGACGAGACGACCGTGAACGTGACTTCCCCCATTGCGCCCGCCAAAATCCTGCCCGATGCCCAGACCGTGACCGAGGTCAAGCACTGGACCGATACGCTGTTTTCCTTCCGGGTGAGCCGCCCGCAAACCCTGCGTTTCCGCTCGGGTGAGTTTGTGATGATTGGCCTGCTGGACGACAATGGCAAGCCGATCATGCGCGCCTATTCGATTGCCTCGCCCGCGTGGGATGAAGAACTCGAATTCTATTCGATCAAAGTGCAAGACGGCCCGCTGACCTCGCGGCTGCAACACATTCAGCCCGGTGATCAAATCATTCTGCGCCCCAAACCCGTGGGCACGCTGGTGATTGATGCGCTGCTGCCGGGCAAACGGCTGTGGTTCCTTGCCACCGGCACCGGGATTGCGCCTTTTGCCTCGCTGATGCGTGAGCCCGAAGCCTACGAGAAGTTTGACGAAGTCATCATGATGCACACCTGCCGCACCGTGGCCGAGCTGGAATACGGCCGCCAACTGGTTGAGGCGCTGCAAGATGACCCGCTGATCGGCGAAATGGTCGAGGGCAAGCTGAAATACTACCCGACCACCACCCGTGAAGAATTCCATCACATGGGCCGGATCACCGACAACCTTGCCTCGGGCAAAGTGTTTGAAGACCTTGGCATTGAACCGATGTGCCCCGAGACCGACCGCGCGATGGTCTGCGGCTCGCTCGCGTTCAACGTTGACGTGATGAAAGTGCTCGAAAGCTACGGGCTGCGCGAGGGGGCAAACTCTGAGCCGCGCGAATTCGTGGTGGAAAAGGCCTTCGTCGGCGAAGGTATCTAAGGCCAAAGGGCTTTACGGAATAAAGGGTCGCCTTTCGGGGCGGCCTTTTTTGTTGTGCTCAGGGCAGCGACTGACCGCCGGGTGGGCGTCCATCGCCGGAATGATGCAGTTTATGGTTCAAGCACGTCCTACGCCGATCCCCGCGCGAAGGCCGCAAAGCGCCCGCTCGAGGGGGCGGTCGAGCGCTGCCCGGGCCGCTAAAGCGGCTATTCCGGGCTTGGTGCCCTCAGCGCAGCAAAAGCGGCGCGTCGAGCCAATCGCGCAGCGCGCGGCTCACTTTTACGGGCTGTTCCAGCGGGCTCAGATGCCCCGCCCCCATGATCAGCCGATATTCGGCATGGGGCATCAATTCGGCCAAAAACTCATGCCGCCTTGGCGGGCAGATCGTGTCATATTCACCGCAAATCAGCATCGCGCGCAGCCGCGTATTGCGCAAAGCCCGCTGCTGATCGGGGCGGCGCATCAAGGCGCGCGATTGCCGAGTGAAGGTCTCTGCCCCCAAAGTGCCCGCCATATCCAAGAGCATGGCTTGCACTTCGGTCCGCCCTTCGCCGGGGGCAAGCGCCGCTTCGGGCACTTCTTCGAGCATCACCTCATCAAGCCGCCCCGTGCGTGCGCGAATGATCCGCGGCTCGCGCTGCCCCGCCACCGCAGGCGGCTCGGCCAAGGGCGAGACATTCATCAAAGCGATTTCGCTGACGCGCTCGGGCACGCGACGCAAAATCTCCATCGCCACCAGCCCGCCAAGCCAATGGCCCACAAGCGCGAATTTGGGCGGGGCCATCGCCAAAACGGCAGACGCCATTTCCTCGATCGTCGCGCCTTGCAAAGGCGCGGTGACCACCCCGCGATCGGCCGAAAACTCTAGGATCTGGTGCCAGAACAGACGCGCATCGCACATGAATCCCGGCAGAAAAACCAACGGAACAGACATTCGCTCACCTCAAACCTGCACTCTTTGGTGCATTTGGTCGCAGGGTAGCGCGATCCGCGCGAAAGGGGAATCCCCTTCCGCACAAAGGCGAGGCCAGCCTATCCGAAAGCTTAGGCGAGCACTTCGTCGAGCGTCGCCTTGATCAACTCGATGTTCTCGGGCGCCGAGAAGCGGTGATCAGCGCCTTTCACCATCGTGAGCCGAATGTTGCGGCCATCGGCATGATGGAACAGCTTCACCGCCCAATCCGGCGGAACCGAGCGATCTTCGGAGCCTTGCAACAGCCGCACCGGCATTTTCAGCGGCAGCGGATCGCGCATGACAAAGTGATCGCGCCCATCGACGATGAATTTCTTCATGATGCGGTAGGGTTGCGGGCCATATTGCAGATCGACATAGCCCTGCTCCATCAAGAGCGTTTTCTGTTCCTCGGTGAAAGAAGCGAAATAGCCATCTTCGGTAAAGTCGGGCGCGGCGGCGACCGTCACCAAAGCGGCGACTTTTTCGGGGAATTCGCGCGCCAAAAGCAGCGCAAGCCAGCCGCCCATCGACGAGCCCACCAGCACCTGCGGCCCCTCGGCTAGGTCATTCAGCACCGCTTTGGCATCAGCATACCAATCGGCAATCGACGTGTCAGGATAGGCTTCCGACGACTCGCCATGCCCCGAGCAATCAAAGCGCAAAAACGCCCGGCCCTTTTCTGCCGCCCAAGCATCAAGCGCCTCGGCTTTGTCGCCATTCATATCGGAATGCAGCCCATGCAAGAACAGCACCCCCGGTCCGGAGCCTGCGCGCTTTTTATAGGCGATGCGGTGGCCTTCGGGCGTGGTGAAGACATCAGTCATGGGAACTCCTGCGGTTGCATGGGGCGAGCCTAGCGCCCTGCCCCGCCCACCTCAAGGCGCGCGAAACGACGCGGGCCCCGGTCGCTTTCAGGATGGACGGAAAGTTTGGGCCAAGTTACGCCAAGCGCATGAGTGACCAAGACCGGATCCTGCCCGGCATCATGCTGATGCTTGGCTTTTGCACCATCGCACCATTGATTGATGTGGCCTCGAAACTGGCGGCGCAAGGCGTGCCGGTGGGCACGGTCACGCTGGGGCGCTATGTGGCGCAAATGCTGTTGATGCTGCCGATCGTCGCTTTGATGGGCCAGCCGTTTGGCATGACCCGCCGCGCGCTTTGGCTGACGTTTGCCCGCGCCGCCGTTTCAATTGCCGCAACTTATACTTTTGTGGCCGCCATCCAGCACATGCCGATTGCCGATGCGCTCGCCATTGCCTTTGTTGAGCCCTTCATCATCTTGCTGATTGGCTATTTCTTTATGGGCGAAGAGGTGGGCCCGCGCCGGATTGGAGCCTCGGTCGTGGGGTTCATGGGCGTTTTGTGCGTGATCCAGCCCTCTTTCGCGCGGTTTGGGGCTGTCGCGCTTTATCCGCTGGGCTCGGCCATCAGCTTTGCGCTTTATATTCTGCTGACCCGCGCGCTCTCGCGCCATATGCACCCGATCCCGATGCAATTGCACACCGCTTGGGCGGCGGTGGTGCTGATGCTGCCCGTGCTTGCGCTTGGCGGCACGTTCGAGATCGGCCAATTCCAGCTCGTCCCCCCCACCGGCATCTTTTGGCTGTGGTGTTTTTGTGTCGGGCTTGCCGCGACCATCAGCCATATGTCGATGAGCTACGCGCTGAAATTTGCCCCCTCTTCAACGCTTGCGCCGCTGCATTACTTTGAGATCCTGACCGCGACCTTGTTTGGCTATCTGGTCTTTGGCGATTTCCCCAATGCGCTGACTTGGGTAGGCATAGCAATCATCACCGGTTCGGGGCTTTACCTCATTCACCGCGAGCGGCTGGCGGCCAAAGCGCGCAAAGCACCGCTGCCAGATGCGCCTTTGGTACCATAACCAACATTGGCCCGCTCATCTCGAGCTTAACCACGCCCGTCACTTCGTTTGAGGTGCCGACCCGGCCCGCAGGCGTGAAGGCGAGCCCGTCAATTGGCCAGCGCAGCCCTTCTGACCGCCCCGAGGCTGCGCCCATCGGGTAAAGCGAAAACCGTGTGCCGATGGGAAGATCCAGCGTGAGGCTTGGCGGGGCGAGAAAAATCACCTCATCTTCAGCAATCAGCAAGATTGTCTGATCAGGGCGGGCTGCAAGTTCGGTCAATGCGGCCAGCGTGTGATCGAGCCGCATCCCCGTAAACCCAAGGCATAGATAGAAGTCCGCCTTCACATGGCGCAGGCACTTGCCAAAATCCGTACTGTCC
This sequence comes from Rhodobacter sp. JA431, assembly GCF_900217725.1. Classification (NCBI taxonomy): domain Bacteria; kingdom Pseudomonadati; phylum Pseudomonadota; class Alphaproteobacteria; order Rhodobacterales; genus Rhodobacter; species Rhodobacter sp. JA431. The sequence goes on along the minus strand of NZ_OBMP01000003.1, from coordinate 292,525 downwards.
TGTTCGAGAATCGGCATCAACCGGTCGGACAAAATTCTTCGTCCATTTTGAGACAAGCTGTCGAGATCGCCAATCACCGCCAAAGGTGCGCACCCAAGCGCCAAGGCTCGGTCGCCCCCCCCATCGGCGGCGACCAGATCGGGGGTGATTGTCGCGCAAAGGGCAACATCTGTTGGGTCTACGGCCCCGCCTCCCAGCAACGTGACCCCGCCATGGCATTGGACAATTCTTGTGGACATGGCATGATTGGTTACGATTAAGGCAAGGAAACTCAAGCGCAATCGCTAAGATTTCACAGATTTTCCTTTTTTCGTTCACCGGAAAGAACCAGTTACGCGTTCATGGTGAACGCCAGAAGTTTTGGTAGAAGGCGATGGTCGATGGTTGGAGCGAGCAAGATTCTCACCGTGTCCTACGGGACCTTCTCGTGCACCCTTGAGGGGTTCGAGCAGCCGTTTAACACGATGAAGGCGATTGCGGAGTATTTCCGCGATCTTGCTGCTGATGACCGCTATTTCGGCGCGGAACCACCGCAGCCGGATGCCGAGATGCTGCACAAAATCGCCGAGCGCGAGATTCAGCGCCGGGTTGAGGCGAAGATCCAGAAAAACGGCATTGTGCTGCGCCCGAGCGAGGCCGAAGCACAGCTTGAGGCCCCACAACCGCCCGTCGCGGAAGCGCCGGCCAGCACGCCGAGCGTGCGTGTGCCCTTTGCCCAACCGGTGCCGGAAGCGCCGCAACCACAACTGACGCAGGTGTCGATCCCGGTGCCGCGCCCCGATCCTGTGGCCGAAGAAGCGATGCCGCATGATCCGGTCACGGAATCGGTTGCCGCCAAGCTGCAGCGTATCCGCGCCGCCGTGGCGCAGGCGCGTGCAAGCCAAGCGGTTGAGGAAACTGCGGAGTTTGAAGCCGAGCCGGAAGCGATTGCCGAACCCACGGGGTTTGTGGCCCCGCAAGAAGCGCCCGAGGCCGACAGCGCCGAGGGAGATTTTGGCTTTGCACTCGATATCTCTGGCCCGCTGAGCGACGAAGAAACCGCCGAGATTGGCGAGGTCGAGACGCCCGAGGCTGAGGCTGAAGTTCATTCCGAGCCCGAGGTGGCGCCAGAACCGGAATCGGCAAAGGCCCCGGAAACAGAGCCTGAACCGGAACCTGCGGAAGCACCGGAGGCAGAAATTGCGCCCGAAGCCGCACCGGAAGCCCCCGCCGAAGCGCATGATGACGCCGCGACGATCACCGAGGTAGAAGCTGCCGAAGAAGCCGCGATTGCGGCGGCAGAAGAGATGCGCCAGGTTCGTCAGCGCCGCCGTGCGGAACGCCGCGCCGCGCGCCTTGCACAGATTGAGGCCGAAAAAGCGCAAGCCGCAAAAGCGGAATCGGAAGCCGACGCGCAAGAAGAAAGTGCCGCAGACGCGCCGCAAGAGCCTGAAGCCGCTGAGCTTGAGGAAGCACCGCTTGTTTCCACCGAGGCGGTTGAAGCCCCGGCAGAAGACGTGACGGAAGACGCTCCGGTTGAAACCGTTTCCGAAGAGCCGGACGCACTCATTGCCGAGGCTGCGCAAGAGCTAGAAGCGGAAGCCTCCGAGCCCGAAACCGTCGAAGCCCCGGTGGTGGAACCGGCGCGCCCGATGGTGCGCGCCCGCGTGATCAAACTGCGCCGCGCCCAGCCGGTGGAGGAAGCCGCTTCCGACATCGCGCAAGCAGTGCAAGACGCCCAACCGGAAGCGCCAGAAGCACTGGCCGAAACGGCAGCGGTTGCGGAAGACGACGCCGATGCGATGCTGGCCGCGATTGCCGCGCAGTTGGATGAGGCCCCCGAAGAAACGGCACAAGACGCGGTTGAACCCGTCGAAGCCGCGGACGAGGCCGACGAAGCCCTGCTGGCGGAACTGGCCGCGCTGACCGAAGACCTGCCCGATGACGAAGATTGGGGCACGCTGACCTCGCTCCAGACCAATCTGGACGCGATCGAAGCAGACGAGATTGAAGAAGATTCCGCGCCGATCGAAACCGTTGACGAGACCGTCGCGGAAACGCCCGTGCAAGAGCAACCGGCCTTTGAACCCGCCGAGCTTGAGGCGGCCGAAGTCGAGCCCGCCGCTCAAGCGGAGGAAGCGGAGGAAGCGGCGCTCGAGAGCGACTATGAAGACGATCTCGAAGAAGACTTTATCGAGGAATTCGACGAAGACGAGAGCGATCTGGACGATGCGCCAGAGGCTGCGGCCCCGACGCCGGTGACGCCCGCGCCCGAACAGCCCACGAGCGAGGCCCCGCAAGCGCCGACCAACAAACGTGCCTTGCCGGAAGGGGATTTGTCGCGGCTTTTGGAAAAAGCCGATGAGCAAATGGCGGTGACGGAAAATCGTCGCCGTATCTCGGCCATTGCGCATCTGAAAGCGGCGGTCGCCGCCACGGTCGCGGATCGCAAGGCCGGGGCTGACAGCCAGCAGGGCTCAGATGAAACCGAACCCTACCGCCAAGACCTGAGCCACGCGGTGCGCCCGCGCCGCCCGGTGGCAGCCGCGAAAACCGAGCGGCCCGAGGGGATTACGGCGCAAAGCGCACGCCCTGAAGTGCGGCCTGCGCCGTTGGTTCTGGTCTCGGAACAACGTGTGGATCGCAGCACGCCCGAGGAATCGGTCACCGCGCAAGCCGTGCGCCCGCGCCGGATCACCGCAGCAAGCCTGCACCGCGAGATTGAACCGGAAAGCGCGGAAAGCAGCGCTGAACACGAAGCCATTTCCGCCGAGGCCGCAACGAGCTTTGCCGAATTTGCCGAAAGCCGATCCCCGCAGGGATTGGGGGAATTACTTGAAGCCGCGGCCGCTTATACCGAGCAGGTGGAGGGGCGACCGCATTTCTCGCCGCCGCAGATCATGCGCAAAGTGACCGCCATCGGAGAAGAGACCTTCAGCCGCGAAGACCGGCTGCGGGTTTTTGGCACACTGCTGCGCCAAGGCAAAATCGCCAAGGTCAAACGCGGCCAATATGCGATTACCGAGGCAAGTCGGTTCTACCAACGCCGCGCCTAAAGCATGGCAGAACCCACATGATCTTAAAGAAAAACGCGGGAGCCTTGGCCCCCGCGTTTTCAATTTCAGTCTTGGGTTTCCGCATCCGGGTCGGGCTTGCCCACGCCAATGAAAATTGGCTTGAGCGGCACGATCCACAGCACCCCCAGCACCAAATAGGTCAGCACCGAGCCCCACCACGGCAGCATGCCCCAGCGCGCTTCGGCCCATGCCACCGCCGAAACCGCCACCACGATATAGGCGGGCAGCCCCAGAACGAGGACCAATAGCGACAAACGCCGACGGGTGCGATACGACAGCGCCATCAGTCTTCGAACGGGTCGGTGACAAGGATGGTGTCGTCGCGCTCCGGCGAGGTCGAGAGCATGGCGACCGGGCAACCGATCAACTCTTCGATGCGACGCACATATTTCACCGCCGCGCCCGGCAGGTCATTCCACGACCGCGCGCCTTGCGTGCTTTCCGACCAGCCCTGCATCTCTTCGTAGATCGGCGTGGCTTTGGCTTGGAGCGCGGCTTGCGTCGGCAGATAGTCGTAACGCTGGCCATCGACCTCATAGCCGACGCAGATTTTCAGCGTCTCGAACCCGTCGAGCACGTCCAATTTGGTCAGCGCGATGCCGTTCATGCCAGAGATGGCACAGGTTTGGCGCACCAACACCGCATCAAACCAACCGCAGCGGCGCTTGCGCCCGGTGACCGTGCCAAATTCATGACCGCGCGTGCCAAGCCGCTCGCCATCATCGTCTTTCAGCTCGGTCGGGAACGGACCTTCACCCACGCGGGTGGTATAGGCTTTCACGATGCCAAGCGAATATTCGACCGCATTCGGCCCAAGGCCCACACCGGTCGCCGCCTGCCCCGCGATCACGTTCGACGAGGTGACAAACGGATAGGTGCCAAAGTCGATGTCGAGAAGCGAGCCTTGCGCGCCTTCGAACAAGATTCGTTTGCCCGCCTTGCGCAGCTCATTGAGCACTTTCCAGACCGGTTTGGCATATTGCAGGATTTCCGGCGCAATCGCACGCAGCTCGGCCAAAAGCGCGTCCCGGTCGATCGGCTCAAGGCCCAGACCTTCGCGCAAAGCGTTGTGGTGGATCAGCGCGCGATCCACGCGGGTTTCCAGCGTCGCATCGTCGGAAAGGTCCGCCACGCGGATCACACGACGGCCCACTTTATCTTCATAGGTCGGGCCAATGCCGCGCCCGGTGGTGCCGATTTTCGCGTTCGAGCCGGTCGCCTGCGCCTCGCGCGCACGGTCAAGTTCACCGTGGAAGGGCATGATCATCGGGGTATTTTCCGCGATCATCAGGTTTTCGGGGGTGATTTCCACGCCCTGCTCGCGGATCGTCGCGATCTCTTTGATTAGGTGCCACGGGTCCAGCACAACACCGTTGCCGATCACCGACAGCTTGCCGCCGCGCACCACGCCCGAAGGCAGCGCATTCAGCTTATAGACCTTGCCGCCGATCACCAGCGTATGGCCCGCATTATGGCCGCCCTGGAACCGCGCGATCACGTCGGCGCGCTCAGAAAGCCAGTCGACGATCTTGCCCTTGCCCTCGTCGCCCCATTGGGCGCCGACAACCACCACGTTGGCCATGTATTTCTCTCCGCTGGTGTGAAACCGAGCGACATATAGCTGTCACGCGGCGCGGGGGAAACCGCTTTTTCACCGCCCAACTGCCGCAGTGGCCCCCTGCGGTGGAAAACCGGGTTGCACGAAGGCAGTCATACGCCTAGATAGGCGCGTCGAATGAACAAAGGCGCGGCCACCTCATGGAAAACGTCCAAAACGTCATCCTCGTCATCCACCTCGTGCTGGCGCTTTTGCTGATCGGGGTTGTGCTGCTGCAACGCTCTGAGGGCGGTGGCCTTGGCATGGGCGGCGGTGGTGGCGGCGGTGGCAACGGTGTGATGACCGGTCGCCAAGCGGCCAATGCGCTTTCCAAAGTGACGTGGGTCTTTGCTGCGGCATTCTTTGCCACCTCGGTCACGCTGACTGTTTTTGCCGCGCGCGCCGCGAAAGAGGGGTCGGTGCTGGACACCGTGACCATCGAAACCCCGGCTGAGGCCGATGCGCCCGCGCTGCCAACCGGCACCGCGCAACCTTTCGCCCCGCCGCCGCCCGCGGCTGATGAACCGGTGCTGCCGCCGGTGCCCGCCGCCGAAACGTCGGTGGTTGAAGAGGCTGCGCCCGAAGCGCCTGCTGCAGAAGAAACCCCGGTTGAAGAAGCCCCTGCCGCGGAAGAACCCGCTGCCGAGGCCCCGGTGGAAGAGGCTGCCCCTGAAGCGCCCGCCATGCCGGAACTGCCGCTGGGCGTTTCTCCTTACGCTGACGCGCCTGCCTCGAACTGAGTCGCAAGCGCCCTTACGCATAGCGGTCCCCATCTTTTGGGGCCGCTTTGACAAGTTTCCTCTAGGTCTTGCGGTCCGGTTGCGGGCAGACCGCGAATCGTGTAACACCTAAGTCCCGTGATGCTGGTGGTTCTGCTGCCGGTCCAAGCTTACTTTTGCTGCTCGCGGGGTCCCATGGCACGATATGTCTTCATTACCGGTGGCGTGGTTTCCTCGCTCGGCAAAGGTCTGGCGTCGGCGGCGCTTGGTTCGCTTTTGCAAGCCCGTGGGTTTTCGGTGCGGCTGCGCAAGCTTGACCCCTATCTGAACGTCGACCCCGGCACGATGAGCCCGTTTGAGCATGGCGAAGTGTTCGTCACCGATGATGGCGCGGAAACCGACCTCGACCTTGGCCATTATGAGCGCTTCACCGGCGTGAGCGCGCGCAAGACCGACTCTGTTTCTTCGGGCCGGATCTATTCCAACGTGCTCGAAAAAGAGCGTCGTGGTGCCTACCTTGGCAAGACAATCCAAGTGATCCCGCATGTCACCAACGAAATCAAAGACTTCATCGGCGTTGGCGATGATGAGGTGGATTTCATGCTGTGCGAGATCGGCGGCACGGTCGGCGATATTGAGGGCCTGCCGTTCTTCGAAGCGATCCGCCAATTCGCGCAAGACAAGCCGCGTGGGCAGTGCATCTTCATGCACCTGACGCTGCTGCCTTACCTTGCCGCGTCGGGCGAACTCAAAACCAAACCGACCCAGCACTCGGTGAAAGAGCTGCGCTCCATTGGCTTGCAGCCGGATGTGCTTGTGTGCCGTTCGGAACATCCGATCCCGGATAAGGAACGCGCCAAGATCGCGCTCTTCTGTAACGTGCGGCCCGAGGCGGTGATCCCGGCCTATGACCTGCGCTCGATCTACGAGGCGCCCTTGGCCTACCACCGTGTCGGCCTTGACCAAGCTGTGCTCGACGCCTTTGGCATTTCGCCCGCGCCGCGCCCGGATATGACGCGTTGGGAAGATGTGATGGACCGCCTGACCCATGCCGAGGGCGAGGTGCGCGTGGCCATCGTGGGCAAATATGTTCAGTTGGAAGACGCCTATAAATCCATTGCCGAGGCGCTGACCCATGGTGGCATGGCGAACCGGGTGAAGGTGAAAGCCGAATGGATCGACGCCGAGATCTTTGAAAACGAAGATCCGGCCCCGCATCTGGAGCGCTTCCACGCGATTTTGGTGCCCGGCGGCTTTGGCGAGCGCGGCACCGAAGGCAAGATCCGCGCCGCGCAATTCGCCCGGGAAAAGGGCGTGCCCTATCTGGGCATCTGCCTTGGTATGCAAATGGCGGTGATTGAAGCCGCGCGCAACCTCGCCGGTGTGAGTGATGCAGGCTCGGAAGAGTTTGACCATGAAGCGGGCGAAAAGCGTTTCACCCCCGTGGTCTATCACCTCAAGGAATGGGTGCAGGGCAACCACCGGGTCGAGCGCAAAGTGACCGATGACAAAGGCGGCACCATGCGCCTTGGCGCCTATTCGGCGGCGCTCAAAGCGGGGTCGCGCGTGGCCGAGGTGTATGGCACCACCGAGATCGAGGAACGCCACCGCCACCGCTATGAGGTGGATGTGAAATATCGCGAGGCGCTGGAAGGCTGCGGGCTGGTGTTTTCGGGTATGAGCCCCGATGGCCGCCTGCCCGAGATCGTTGAGCACAAAGACCATCCGTGGTTCATCGGCGTGCAGTTCCACCCGGAACTGAAATCCAAACCCTTCGCACCGCATCCGCTTTTCGCGGGCTTTGTGAAAGCGGCGCTCGCGCAAAGCCGTTTGGTCTGACCGCGTTGCGCCCGCTTTGGCGGGCGCTCCAATTGGGGCCTTTGGGGCTATGCGGCCCGAATAGGGCCGCGGTCCCCCTTGCCCCTTTGGCCATCCCGCCCCGGATAGCTCTAAAAAGGCTGGGCCCTTAAGGTTTCATTAACCAGACTCAGCCAGCCTTAAGCCACGGTACAGGCGGGGACGCCGATGACCGTCAAAGTCGAAGGCGCTTCGCTTACCCTCCCCTCTGAGGCCCGAGTGAAGCGCCTTTTCTCATTTCAAAGACTTCGCTGCCCCTTCGACTTTGTCCAAATATCCCGGGGGTGAAGGCTCCTGAGGAGCCGAGGGGGCAGCGCCCCCTGCTTAGCCCAATCCCCCTAGCCTTCCACGCGCAGCGCGCCCGCAAGCCACGGGGCCTCGTCGAGCATCGGCGCAACGATCCGTTCGGCCAAAAGCCCCCGCAAGCGCGCAGCGACCGCGCCGGGCAGATCGCCCATCACGCCCGCACGGGCGGTGAGTTGAATGCGGCGCGCCAGCCCATCGCCGGGCAGCGCGGCCAGTGTCACACCCGCGCGCTTGCCATGGCGCACGCCCGAGGGCGTCAGGATCGACCAGCCCTGCCCCGCCGCGACCAGTGCCAAAATCGCTGGATAGCTATCAATTTCAAAACGATGCGTGGGTTGCGCCCCCGTCCGCGCCAGATGCGCCGCAATTTGCCGCCCCATCACCGTGCGCGGGCTATAGTGCAACAACGGCAAATCCGCGCCCACCTGCCCCTCTGGCCAAACCGCAATGAACGGCTCGGTCAAAAGCGCGTGCCGCTCAAGCCCCTCGGTCGGACCATCGCTTTCGGCGGCCACCACCATATCGAGCGCGCGCGCCTCAAGCTGCGCGGCCAAGCGGTGGCTTGGCCCGGTTTCGAGCAAGAACCGACAGGCTGTGAGCTCTGCCCCCATTCCGGCGAGCAAAAGCGGCGTCACCTCGGCCTCGAAATCCTCGATCATGCCGAGCCGAAAGCTGCGCAGGCCCGCAGGGTCAGCAAGGCCCACCCCGGCGCGGCCCTTGGCCAGTTCATCGAGCATCGCTTCGGCATGGGGCAAAAACGCCTGCCCGGCGGCGGTCAGCCCAAAGGGGCGCGCGGTTCGGTCCACCAATTCCGCACCAAGCGCGGCTTCAAGCGCGGCGATCTGCTGGCTGACCGATGAAGGCGAGACCCCAAGCCTGCGCGCGGCGGCGGTGATCGCGCGTTCTTCGGCGGTGGCCACCAGCATCTCTACGGCCCAAAGGCTGATCTTGTCACCGCGTCCGCTCATCTGGTCCCCTGCCCGCCACATGGCAGCACAATGCGCGGCCCCTGCCCGTTTTGGCAAGGCCGAAGGCCCCGCACCTGACCAAAGCACCCAAGCGTGATGCACGCCCCATTGACGCCGCCGCGCCACCCGTTAGCCTGTCGCCAAACCGCTACAGGAGCCCCCGCCATGACCGACCTTTCCTGGGAACAAAAAGCCGATGATTTCAGCCTCTACGGCTTTACCGACCTGCCCTCGGTCCATGACCGCGGCGCGGTGGTCGTCACGCATGGCGAGGGGCCTTACATCTTCGACACCAAGGGGCGGAAATACCTTGATGCGAACTCGGGCCTTTGGAACATGGTCGCGGGTTTTGACCATAAGGGGCTGATTGAGGCCGCGCAGGCGCAATATGCGCGCTTTCCGGGCTATCACGCCTTCTTTGGCCGGATGTCAGACCAAACCGTTCTGCTCAGCGAAAAGCTGATCGAGGTTTCGCCCTATGACCGAGGCCGGGTGTTTTACACCAACTCCGGCTCTGAAGCGAATGACACGATGGTCAAGACCCTGTGGTTCCTGCATGCCGCCGAGGGCAAACCGCAGCGTCGCAAGATCCTGACCCGCGTGAACGCTTATCATGGCGTGACCGCCGTTTCCGCCTCGATGACCGGGAAGCCTTACAACTCGGTCTTCGGCCTGCCGCTGCCGGGCTTCATCCACCTGACCTGCCCGCATTACTGGCGCTTTGGCCAAGAGGGCGAGACGGAAGAGCAATTCACCGTGCGGCTCGCGGCAGAGTTGGAAGCGACGATCCTCAAGGAAGGCCCCGACACGATCGCCGCCTTCTTTGCCGAGCCGGTGATGGGCGCGGGCGGGGTTATTCCGCCGTCAAAAGGCTATTTCCAAGCCATTGCGCCGATCTTGAAGAAATACGACATCCCGCTCATTTCGGATGAGGTGATCTGTGGCTTTGGCCGCACCGGCAACACTTGGGGCTGTGAAACCTATGATTTCATGCCCGATGCGATCATTTCCTCGAAAAACCTGACGGCGGGTTTCTTCCCGATGGGCGCGGTGATCTTGGGGCCGGAACTTGCGGACCGCGTGCAAGCCGCCGCCGAAGCGATTGAAGAATTCCCGCATGGCTTTACCGCCTCGGGCCACCCGGTCGGCTGTGCGATTGCGCTCAAAGCCATTGATGTGGTGATGAACGAGGGGCTGGCCGACAACGTCAACCGACTTTCGCCGCGGCTGGAGGCGGGCTTGGCGCAGATCGCGCAGAACCCGAACATCGGCGAGTTGCGCGGCGTGGGCTATATGTGGGCGCTTGAAGCGGTGAAAGACCGTGCCACGAAAACGCCCTTTGATGGTAGCCTGAGCGTGTCGGAGCGGATCGCCAATACTTGCACCGATATGGGGCTGATCTGCCGCCCGCTGGGGCAATCCATTGTGCTCTGCCCGCCCTTCATCCTGACCGAGCCGCAGATGGATGAGATGTTTGAAAAGCTTGAAAAGGCGCTGAAGAAAGTCTTCGCCGAAGTGGCTTAAGGCGCGGCGCGCAAGCGCCCGCCCCTGTCATGCCAATGAAAAAACGCGCCACCCGAAAGTGGCGCGTTTCTTTATTCTCGCGATGAGGCCAGATCAGCCCGCGATGGACGCGCGGTAGATGCTGTCGATCGCTTCGGCCAGCGCGGCGTCGAATTCGTCATCCGACATTTGCGCGGTCAGCCCTTCGCTCAGCGCGCGGCTGAACGAGGCGATGATGCCTTTGTTGCGGGCAAGGATTTCGTTCGCTTCGGCGCGGACATGGCCGCCCGACAGCGCCACAACCTTGATCACATTCGGATGCTCGACCAGCGGCAGGTAGAAATTGTCGATGGTCGGCAGGCTGAGTTTCAGCATCACCGGGGCCGAGACGGTTTCAAGGCCAGCCAGCAGCGCGTCGCGCAGCATCGCCTCGGCATCGATTTTGTCCGAGATCGAGATCGTCACTTCCGGCTCAAGGATCGGCACCATGCCTGCGGCCAGAACTTTTTCGCCGAGTTCGAATTGCTGCGCGACGACCGAGGCAATGCCCATCGGATCCGCTGCCGAAATCACCGAACGCTCTTTGGTGCCGAAAATGCCTTGCTCGGCGGCACGTTCCAACAGCGCTTCAAGACCCGGAATGGGTTTCATCATTTGGCAGCCGTCTTTTTCTTCCTCAAGACCTTTGTCGATTTTGAGGAATGGCACCACGCCGCGTTTTTCCCACAGATAGGTCGCGGTCGGGATCCCCTCGACATCACGGTCCATGGTTTGTTCAAACAAGATCGCGCCGACCACTTTCTCGCCGGTGAAGGCCGAGGAACGGATGATGCGCGCACGCATCTCGTGGATCAGGTCGAACATTTCGGTTTCGTTCGAATAGGCGTCTTCGGTGATGCCATAGAGGCCGAGCGCCTTCGGCGTCGAGCCACCCGATTGGTCGAGCGCGGCAATGAAGCCCTCGCCCTTCATCATGTGTTCCATCATCGTTTTCGCCATCATCGACCCCCGATTTCGGGCCCGGCTTCCCCCGGGCGGCTCTTTGCAGTTGCAGCACCGGGTTAACGGTTCACGGGGCTAAAGGCAATTCTGGTTTCGCTAACGCGCGCGTAAGGGAGCCCTTTTTACGCTGCTTATGCACAGAAAATTATGCTGCGCCGCAGGGCGCGCTTTTGTCGCTGGCACCCGTGCCTATGGTGTCACAAGAAGCGTGGTATCTTTACCCAAGGTCGCCGTTTCTCGTGCAGATGGCGGAGCGGGCAAAAGCGGCGCGGATGACGCGGCTTTGCTACCGGATTCCGCCAGTGCAAATGGAAAGTATCTGCAAATGATCCGTGTCGCGATGATCCTTGCCATGCTCGCCACCCCCGTTTGGGGGGATACGCCGAAGACCGCCTGCGATTGGCTGGCGCGGGCGGAACTTGAGGCAACGTTGGGCGCGCCGGTCACGCTTACCCCCGGATTTTCTCGCACAAATGCGGCGGTCCGCGTGTCTTTGTGCACCGCCACGACAGAGGACGGCGATTCGCTTGCGCTCCTTTACCGCGACACCTCGGACGAGACGCGCAGCCCCGCCGATTTGGTTGCCGCCTATCGTGACGAACTGGCCTCTGTCATGAACCCGCCACCCAATTTTGAAGAACTCGATTTGGGCCTTGCCGCGCTTTGGGAAGCGACGATGCACCAGCTTACCGTTTGGAGCCATGAGGGTAAGGTCATGATGGTCTTTACACTTTTTGGCCCACATGCGCGCGAACGCTGCATTGCCGTGGCGCGCAGCATTTTGGAAGCGGGCGGCTGAGCTCCTTTTCACACAACCTCCGAATGTAAAATTTCTGCGACGCAGCAAATTCCTGTTGAAATGCTGCACTGCAGCATGTATAAAATAGGACAAGAAACGGGCCCCGCCGTGAACACCCGGGCCCCTCAAACCGGAGCAAGACCCATGGCGAAGACGCAAGATTTCACGAAAATGATGCAAGACATGATGGCTTCGATGCCGATGGACATGTCGAAAATGCAAGACGCCTTCAAAGCGCAAACCGCGCTTGGCGAGAAAATGGCGAAAGTGGCTCTCGAAGCCGCTGAAAAATCGACCGACATCTCGTCGAAATGGACCAAAGACACGCTGGGCAAATTCGGCGCGCTGACCACCTCGAAAACCGAGCCGGCCGACTATGCCAAAGCGATGAGCGATTTCGCTTCGGCTTCGGCTGAGATGGCGGCCGAGAACCTCGCCGCTTTCGCTGAAGTGGCGAAGAAAGTGCAAATGGAAACGGTTGAACTGATGCTCTCGGCGGGCAAAGAGATGACCGAAGAAACCACTGCGGTGATGAAAAAGGCCACCGAAGAGGTGACCACGGCGGCGAAAAAAGCCACCGCTGCGGCTTCTGCGGCTGCGAAATAATCGTCTCGACGGATCCGGCTTCCTCCTCCCTGCCGGACCGTATTTGAAGGGCGCACTACGGTGCGCCCTTTTCTTTTGTTGCTTTTGCGGCGCTGCGGCTTAAACATTGCTGCGTCGCCAAAATGCGGGCAGGATTAGTCCGGGGAGGAAAACAACATGGCCGAAGAGACCAAGCCCTTGCTGATCAAGCGTTATGCCAGCCGGCGGCTCTATAACACCGAAACCAGTGACTATGTGACGCTGGAAGACATCGCTTCCTTCATCCGGCAAGGCCGGGAGGTGCAGATTGTCGATCTGAAATCGGGCGATGATCTGACGCGGCAATATCTGCTGCAAATCATCGCCGAACATGAAAGCCGGGGCGAAAATGTTCTGCCCGTGGATGTGCTGACCGATCTGGTGCGCAGCTACACCACGCAGGCGCAATCTGTCGTGCCGCAATTCTTGGCGGCAAGCTTTGAGATGCTGCGCGAAGGCCAGTCGAAAATGATGGAGAATTTCTCCACCATGCCGAACCCGATGGCGACGATGCCGGGGTTTGAAGCGCTGCAACGCCAGCAAGAGGCGTTTTTGAAATCCATGATGGCGGGCTGGGGCGCTGCGGTTGGCGAGGGAGACGCCAGTGCCGACGGCTCCGGTGGGCGCGAGGAATTGGATGCGATAAAGAAGCAATTGGCGGATCTGCAATCCAAGCTCTCGAAGCTCTGACACCACGCTTTGCAAGATCATCTTATGAAGGGGCACCGCGTCAGGTGCCCTTTTTCTTTTGGCGCGGTGCGCCCCCCTGCTGCAAACCCGCGCCTCTGATTATCTTCGCCTCAGTCTTGGCTCTGCCCGCGCTTTGGCTGGCGGGCGATTAACCGGGGCAATCTGGGGCTGAAGGCGCTTTCGGCGCCCCTTGCAGGCGTGCGCCGGATCTTGGCTTATTTTTGAGCGCAACGCCCGCCGAACCCCATCGAAACCCGCGAAAGAAACGCTCTTTTAACCATGCCCGCAAAGATACCTTTGGGCGCGCGGAAACGTCGCAGATAAATAGCATTTAATTAAGTGCCTAAGTGCAAAGCAGGGACGCTTGTCTGGAGTGTCCCCTGATGAAAAACACGATCCTGCTGCGCTGGCTGTCGCAGCTTTGTTTTGCAGCCGCCTTGGTTATGAGTTTTGCAGGATCGGCGCGGGCCGCTTCTTTTGATCTGTTGGAGCTGTATAAAGCGACCAGCGCGACCGGGAATATCTCAATCAGCCAGCCACTCAGCGTATTTGCCCCGGGGCAAAAGGCACGCTTTGTCTCGAACCCTGACAATGACACTTTCCTCAACTCGCTCACCTCAAACGAGTTGTTCGGTGTGATCACCTGCGCCGACACGAACATCTGCGGTGCGGGCGGCAGTGCGGGCTATTTTGAGCGCCGCGCCCCAACAGGCAGCACCACGATCTCGGCGGTGACCTTTGTGCTCGATCCGGGCTCCGCCCTTTACGGCCATTATGGCGAGTTCGTGCTTGTGGTGATCGGCGATGCCGGAAGCTACACCACGGGCGGGAGTGTCTCGACCTCGGCGAACGCCGATGGCACCGACATCGCGGGTCAGTTGGACAGCTTCTTCGCTTTCGTTGTGTCCGTCTCTGATGCGAGCGCGACAGAAGGCGGCAATATCGTGCATACCGTCACGCTTTCGGGTGCCACGACGGCCGTCGAGCAGATCGTCTTTTCGCGCAGCCACGTCGGCACCTCCGATGCCGATCTCGGCACGCCGACCTTCTCAAACGGTGTAACGCTCTCGAATGGCGTGCTTTCGGTGCCGACGGGCGTATCGAGCTTCACGATCACCTACCCCACGGTTGATGATGCCGATGACGAAGGCAACGAGACATACACGCTGACGCTGCGCGAAACGCAGGGCACCGGCACGATCGTCGACAATGATGGGGTGCCCAGCATCACCATCGGCTCGGTCGGAAATGCGACGGAAGCTGAGGGCACCGATCTGGCCCATTTGGTGACGCTCTCGGGCACCACCGTTGTGCCGCAAACCTTTACCCTCACCCTGACCGATGGCACGACCTCTGCCGCCGATTACGGCAGCTTCAGCTTTTCTGATGGGGTGACGCTGTCGGGCTCCACCCTCACCGTTCCGGCGGGCGTTTCGAGCTTCACCATCACCTTGGCCGGGGCCGAAGACGCGCTGATCGAAGGCGATGAGGGCTATACGCTCGACATTGATGGCACGCAGGGCACGGGCACCATCACCGACAATGACACCGCCACGATGAAGGCGGTGAAAACCTCGGTGTTGAATGATCTGGACACGATTACCGGGCCAAGCATCGGTGATACCGTGACATGGACCGTCACCGTCACCAATACCGGCAGCCTGCCGCTGAGCGATGTGACGGTGAGCGCGGATACAATGACCCGCGCCGATAGCACGCCGATTGCGGGCTTTGGGGCGGGCGATTTCAGCCCCGCCAGCGTGGCAAGCCTTGCCGCGGGGGATACCACAAGCTTCACCGCCACTTACACGCTGACCGCAGAAGATGTGGATGCGGGCGGAATTTCCAACACCGCAACAGCTGCGGCCACCCATTCGGGCGGCACGCCGATCACCGATGTGACCGATGACGGGGATGATGGCGATGGCAACACCGATGATGATGAAAGCGATTACAGCTTCACCGGCGTCGCCAGCATCGCTTTGGAAAAATCCGCGAGCCTGAACGATGATGACGGCACACCGGGCGTGAGCGCGGGCGACACGATCAACTATAGCTTTACCGTGACCAACACTGGCGCCGTGACGCTGACGGGGATCACCATCACCGACGCGAAAGTGACGGTTTCGGGCGGCCCGCTCGCCACTTTGGCTTCTGGCGCAAGCGATAGCAGCACCTTCACCGCGACCTACACCATCAGCCAAGCCGATATCGACGCGGGGAGTGTCTCGAACACGGCGACCGTTTCCGGCTCTCCGCCGAGCGGCGCCCCGGTCGGAGATACCTCGGGCACCGCGCCCGACAATGACGATGACACCATCACGGACCTTGCGGCGAGCCCGGGCATTGCACTGGTGAAATCGGCCACGCTGAACGATGACGATGGCACGCCTGGCGTGAGCGCGGGCGACACCATCGACTATGCGTTCACCGTGACCAACACCGGTAACGTGACGCTGACGGCGATCACCGTCAGCGACGCCAAAGTGACGGTTTCGGGTGGTCCGCTGGCAAGCCTTGCTGTCGGCGCAAGCGATACCAGCACCTTCACCGCGACTTACACCATCACCCAAGCCGATATTGACGCGGGTGGGGTGTCGAACACGGCGACCGTTACCGGCTCTCCGCCGAGCGGCGGCCCGGTCGGAGACACTTCGGGCACCGCGCCTGACAATGACGATCAAACCGTCACGCCGCTGAGCGCGACACCGGGCATTGCGCTGGTGAAATCGGCCACGTTCAACGACAGCGACGGCACGTCGGGCGTGAGCGTGGGCGACACCATCGACTACACGTTCACGGTGATCAACACCGGGGCCACGACGCTGACAAATATCACCATCGTCGACGACAAAGTGACGGTTTCGGGCGGCCCGCTGGCAAGCCTCTCCGTGGGCGCAAGCGACAGCAGCACCTTCACCGCCACTTACACGATCACGCAAGCGGATCTGGATGCGGGCGGCGTGACCAACACGGCGACCGTTTCGGGCCAACCGCCGAGCGGCGGCCCCATTACCGACACTTCGGGCACCGCGCCCGAGAATGATGACGACACTGTCACACCGCTCGCCGCGCCTGCAAGCCTCGCGCTGGTGAAAAACGCGACGCTCAATGACGATGACGGCACCCCGGGCGTGAGCGTGGGCGATACGATCGACTATACTTTTGCAGTGACCAACACGGGGCGTGTTGCACTGAGCGACATCACCCTCACTGACAACAAAGTGACGGTTTCGGGTGGCCCGCTGGCAAGCCTCGCCGTGGGCACAAGCGACACCACGACCTTCACCGCGACCTACACCATCACCCAAGCCGATATCGACGCAGGTGGGGTGACGAACACGGCCACCGTTTCGGGCCAACCGCCGAGTGGCAGCCCTGTCAGTGACCTCTCGGGCACTGCGCCCGAGAATGATGACGCGACGGTCACGCCTTTGGTGGCGCCTGCGGGCGTTGCGCTTGTCAAAGTCGGCCCCCTCAATGACGACGATGGCACCAAGGGGGTGAGCGCGGGGGACACGATTGATTATGTGTTCACCGTCACCAACACCGGCTCTGTCACCCTGCACGACGTTACCGTCACCGACTGGATGCTGGGGGGGGCGGTCGCCACAACGCTGCCCACGCTCGCACCGGGGACCGATAGCGGCACGCATTTCACCGCGCAATACACGGTGACGGCAGCGGATGTGCTGGCGGGCCGTGTTATAAACCAAGCCACCGCGCAGGGCACATATGGCACCAGCAGCTCGGTCAGTGACGTTTCGGGCGTGACCCGCGATGACGATACCCAAACCATCACCTTCCTTGGCTCGATTGCGGGCAAGGTGGCCGATGTGTCGGGCGCGCGCAGCGGTGCGCGCGTGCAACTGACCGACCCGATCACGAAAGCTGTCGTGGCCGAGGTGACGACCGATGCGCAGGGCAACTATGCCTTCATCGGGCTTGATGAAGGCGCTTTCTGCATAAGCTTCGTGCATGATGAAGAAGAAGCCGTCGTTTCAACCACTGGTTCGGCCGAAAATGGCCGCTCCAATGGCGCCGAAGTCTGCGGGCTCGACATCGTTTTGGGGTCTGGCCGCGCGATCACCGGCGTTGATGCCGTCATGGTCGACCCGAGTGGGGTGGTTTATGACGCGGTCACGCGTGCACCGCTTGCAGGCGCGACGGTCACGCTGCTCCACAATGGCACCCCCGTGCCGAACAGCTGGCTTTCGAACACCGGCGACAGCAACAACAAAGTGACCGGCTCGGATGGGCGCTATTCGTTCTTGCTGCAAGATCCGGCGCAAACCGGCACCTATACGTTGCAGGTCACCGCGCCGGGCTATGATGCCTCGACCCTGATCCCGGCCCAAGCCGGGGCCTTGACCCCGGGCATTGGTCTTGGCGTGGAAGAGGTTGTGACCTCGGCAACTGCGCCTGTCGTGGGCGGGGATACCACCCACTATCTTGCCTTCAACATGAGCTTCCCCGATTGGGGTGATGCAACAACGCTCTCTAAGGGTGTGATCCACAACCACATCCCGATGGACCCGTCAGGCTTGGCCACGCAACTCACGCTGACCAAAGTGGCCGACACCTCGGGCCTGTCTACCCCCCCGCAGGTGGGCGATGTGATCAGCTATACGATCACCGCGCAGAATGGTGGCGTGTTGCCGCTGACCGGCGTGAGTTTGGATGACCCGCTCACCGCGAATGAAACGCTGGACACGACGAATACCGAAACCGCGAACGGCGACCTTGATCCGGGCGAAACTTGGGTCTGGACCGCGTCGATCACGCTTGATGCAACCAGTGTGAACCTCACCCAGATCGAAAACCTTGCGACGCTGAGCGGCACCGATGCTTGGGGCCAACCGGCGGTGTTGGAAAGCAGCGCCCTTGGCAACGGAACCTTCGGCACCGGCAATGGCACGCCCACCGTGGTTACGCTGCAAGGTCTGATCGACGTGATCCGCCCCGAGTTGGAAGAGATTTTGCGGGATGATCTGTCGCGCACGCTCGATCGGCTTGGCCGCAGCTTCTCGGGTTTTGCCCGCGATGCGGCACGGCGGTTGCGTGCAGGTGCGCCGGAGGGCTGCCTGAACAACGAAACGCCTGACAATGACTTCACGCTAACGCTGAACGACACCGGCCTGCGCGCCGATGGCAGCCTTGGCAAAGAAGTCTATGACTGCGCGAAACGTGAATGGCGGATCGACAGTGTCGAAGTCTCCACCATGCAAGATGACCTCTCGGGCAACCAAACGCTGCTGAGCTACACCCACCGTGTGGAACGGCTCAAAGGCGATGACCGGATTGCCGGGAAGTTCTGGGGCGCCTATGCCAGCCATAGCGATATTTCCACCGGCACCGCCGATGGCAGCATCGACGGGCTGGGGATCTATGGCGGCCTTTACGGCGCGCGCAAGCTCGGTGGCGAGGGGATGCTGGACTACTACTTCGCTGGTGCGATGGGGCGGCACAGCTTCACCTTTGACTTCCCGCATACGGTGACGATCACCGCCGATGGCTCCTACACCTATGCCGCACTTTTGGCAGGCGCCGGGCTTTCGCGCAGCTATGCGTGGCAAGATCTGATCGTCACGCCGCGTGTGGGCTTTGATCTGGCCTATGCCCCCGGCGCGCATGTTTCGGTCACCGCCACGCAAGGCGCGCTCAGCGAAACCGGCGATTTTGATCTTGGGTCTGTGGGCAGCTGGCGGCTGTTCTTGGAAAGCGAGTTCCGCAACGACTTGTCGCTTGCGGGGGATGGCAAAGGGCTGCTTGATGGGCTGGCCTCGGAAATCACCCTGACGCCCTCGCTTCTGTGCACCGGCAATTTCGACGGGGACAATGAATGCGGCATCGGGCTTGCCTTCGGGCTTGCGGGCCTGAGTGAGGATGGCATCGAAAGCTGGACAATTGATGTTGATGGCAGCGCCACCCGCCACACCCGCCGCCTTGCCCTGCAGCTTGCCTACACGCGCCGGATCGAGGCTTTGAACGCCACGCTGCGCGCGGGCATAAGCACCGGCACGGAAGACAAAATCGCCGCCTCGGTGACTGTGCAATCGCAGTTCTAAGAGCCGCCGATACAAAAGAAGAAAAGCCGGCCGCCCTTGCGCGACCGGCTTTTTCGTAAAAGGGCTCAAGAATTCGCGGTGATGGCCCCGGGACGCCCCTCAGGGTTCGCCCAATGTGTCTACCTCCTCATAAGCCTCCACCAGCACCCTGCCCTGCCAATCGGCCGGATCGCCCAACTCTATGCCCTCGGGCAAAGGCGCGCTGCGCCAATCCATGTCTTCGACGAAATCCGCGGTGCGAATATCCTGCATTCCGGTGGTGCAAAACGCGGTTGGGGGAATACGATCCTCTGCCTTCCATTGCGCCATGACCGTCTCAGCATCCTCAACCGGCAGGTTGGTGACGGAGATGTCATATTTGTCTTCTTCGGTGCGGAAAACCGAAGTGAATTGGGTGTCGGTGATGCTTTCGATCACTTGCTTGGCGCCCTCCAGCGTATGCCGCCAGGCCACCACAACTTCGCAACTGCCCTCCTCGACCAGAATGTCATCGAAATCGAAAGCGATCAGCGGCAAATATACCCAGCCGCTCGCACCGGCACTGCTTTGCACCCAAGCCCAATCCTTGCGAAGCTCCAACAGCTGAACGACATCGCCGCGCGCAATAGCGCCGACGACCGTTGCCTCACGCCCGGGGCCAGAACGAATGTCGAGCGCATCTTTTTCGGGAACGGCAGAGCCATAATCACCAACCGCTTGCGAGAAGGCAGGCGTGGAAAGTGTGACAGCCAAACAAGCGGCAAGCGCAAAGCCAAGCGGTTTGGGGACAGCAAGCATGGGGTCTCTTTCAATCGGGCGCCACGGCCGTAAGACGGACCGCCGTCGCCAAGGAGAAGAACAAGGGAACCGGACGAAGGACAAAAACACCAATATTTCAGCGCGATAAGACGCCTGAAAGGAAAGCAACGCAAGGGCAGCATGACAAGAAGACTAGTGCTCTGCCTGCACTACTTACAAAGTAAGACGCGCCCCCAAAGCTGGCGGCGCGTTCTGAAAGTCTCTCGAGCCTCGCGTAGATTGGGCAGCGGCAGAGGAAAACTGATGAGCCCTCCCGCCAGCCCTTCCGCCTTTCATCTCCGCGCCCCGAAAGGCCTTAGCTGCATTCAGGCACGCCCAAACGGATAAGCTGCGCCCCGGAGATCATCTTCAAGTTGACGCTGTAACGCCCCTCGCGCAAATACCAGCTTTTCAGCGCTGGCGGGTAATGTGCCGCGATCAGCTGCGACCAGAACTCAAATTTCTTCGGCGGCAGCGCGGCTCCATAAAAGCTGGGCCGATGAAAGCCGAAGCTGCTGTTACGGGTCACACAACTGCCCGGCAGCCCCAGATACATGGTGCAAGAAGAGTAGCAGGCCCCTTTGATTGCAACGGTCTGCCCGGCCGCCGCCATCGCTTGGATCTTATTGGCACGCGCCCCGACATCCCCGCCCAAATCGCCGCGAACAACGATGGCTTGTCGACCATAGGCCGCCGGAATAGCCTGTGCAGCCGCTTCAGACACCGTCAAAACGGGCGCACCCACAAGCCCCGTGATCACGGCAGACGCAAAGACAAGCGGCCTCAGCCGCCGCGCCCGAAGGCGTGCGAAGAAGATTTTCATATGTTTTCACCCCATAGTCGGTCACGCATCCGCGCGACGCGACGGCGCTCCACCAGCACCATCGGGATCAGTAGATCAGCCGGGACTTAAGAAAGGTTTACGTCTGCCCCTGCGCCTTTGCGGGACATAGCGACAGTTTTTCAAGACTTTGCTCAGTCATGCATCACTCAGAACTTTCGTGCCGCAGAACATCACGCTGCCCCGCAGAAAGCGCTGTGCAGGGCGCGGCAGGCATGGTAGTTTTAGCCATCGTTTTCCTGACTAAGTGCGAGGCGGTCATAATGCGTTCTCTTTTCCTTCTTTCGCTTGCCTTCACCTTGGCCAGCGCATCGGCTTATGCTGAGATTCCCCAATGCCCTAAGGGCCAGTCGCTAAAAGACAACCAATGCGAGTGCGACGACCCCAACACCGAGAAAAAAGATGATGGCACCTGCGGTGTCATGCTTCTGCCGAATGGCAAAGTGGCGGTGGGCGAGGCAACCAACGTGGTGGGCCTCGTACCGCTCATTGCTGGTGCTGGCGTAAGCGCGGCAGCGGCGCTTGCAGGCGGTGGCGGCGGTGGCGGCGGGGCAAACGCCACCGGTGCGACGGGTGCGACCTCAGGCACCGGAAACTAAGATCACCGTTGCGGGAGAAATTTCCTGCGAAAACCGAAGCAGATTTGAAGGCGGTGGCACATATGCCCATCGCCTTTTTCTTTAGCATCTGACACGGGCCATATATTTAAAGCCGGCCTCTCGAAGAGACCGGCTTTAAAGCGACGTTACGATGCGTTGATGGCGCGCCAAGTCACCTTATTCGGTGTAATATTTCGCGCCGTAAACACCATAACTGCCGTGTTTTCCAGCGTATCCATAGCGCTTCATTTCTTCATTATCGATCTGGCTCAGAACGAGCCCGCTAATCCGCCGGTTCACCGTTTCAAACATTTGAACGGCCTCTTGCACCTGCCCCCGGCTCGTTTGGTTCCAACGGACCGTGAAGAGCACCGCATCGGTAGATTGCGCAATGATCCGGGCGTCGGGAACCACCAGAACCGGCGGCGCGTCGATGATGACGTAGTCAAAAAGCTCCCGCATCTGCGCGACGAAGTTTTGGAAAGCCTCCGACATAAACAAGTCCGCCGCGTTGATGTTTGAGCTTTCCCCCATGATACGAGAGAAGCCCAATTCTTCGTCGCGCGTAATCACATCCTCAAGCGAGGCCTGACCGGAGAGAAGCGATACCAGCCCTTTGGGCTTACTTTCGCCCGGGAAGTACTCGGCAAGAACATTGCGCCGGATATCCCCCTCGACCAAGAGCACCGATTTCCCAACCCCCACGAAATTGAGCGCCAGCGCCAGCGCGTTGGTGGTTTTACCCTCTTCAGGAATAGAAGATGTCATCAAAATCACTTGCGGCGGCTTGTCGACATTCGACAGCAGCACCGAAGTCCGCAGGTTCCGGATCGATTCCATCACCGCTGAGGTGGGCTTATCGAGCAAGTAGCGCAGGATATCCGGACGGTTTTTCGCCGGGATCAAGGGGATTTGCCCCATCACGACAACGCCCGCTTCTTCTTCCAGCTGGCGAGCCGTTCGATAGCCATTGTGCATTGCTTCACGCAGCAACACGATCCCGATACCCGCCATCAAACCAAGAATACCACACATCGCCAAGACGAGGCTCTTGCGTGGCGCGGTCGGCGAAGTTGGCACCACGGCCGCAGACAGCAAACGACTGTCAGCTTGCTGAATGCCCTGCTGCGCGGAGGTCTCTTTCAGGCGGGACAGAAAATACTCATAGAGCGTCCGGCTTGCTTCGGCTTCGCGGGTCAATTGCTGCAAGGTGATCATATCATCGCCCTGCCGCGCGATCTGCGCCGTCATATTTTCAAGAGACCGTTCGAGCGCCGTCTTCTGATCAGAAGCGCGCGCCAAATCCAATTCGGCACGGGCCAGAACTTGACTATAACGGCTGTTAAACGCGGCGGAATCCTCTTCCGCAATCTGATCGAGTAGCGTGTCGCTTGCCGCAAGCCGCTTTTCTTGCGGCGTCTGTGCGGCCTTCAGCGCGTCAACCCGCGCCTGCGCAGATGTGACCTGCGCCCCCGATTGCTCCACACGCTCGCGCAAATCTTTGAGCTGAATTTCCATCGCCGCGAGAGCCTCGGAAGAAATCAGCGTCGTTTGCGCATTGAAGGTTTTGACCTTCTCTTCGGCGACTTCCAACTCGGTCTTCAGTTCCCCGACGCGGTTCGCGAGCCAAGCCGTTGCCTGCTCCATCGAGGCGAACTTCGTCTCGATCTGGCTAAGGGTGTAGAGTTCGGCAATTTTGTCCGCGATGCGCGCAGCCTTCTCAGCACTTTCGGACTGCACTGAGATTTCAAAGACATAGCTCGAAGGAACGTTTCGCACAGAAACATGCTCAAGGAGCGCGCTGACCACATTTGCTTCGATTTCGTCGGCGCTCGGTTCCGTCTGCTCCCCTGCGGATAGAACACCGCGGATGCGGCCAATGATGGAAGGCGGCACCAAAGCGCCATTGAATTCGGGATCGTTGATCAACTCCAGCTCAGCGACCGCTTTTTTCGCAAGACCACGCGAGCGCAGAACCTCAACCTCGGTATTCAATTCACTTGAATCGCCGGTGAGCCCGCCGATCATCCCTTCGAGGTCGATCACCTGCGGCTTACGCGTATCAAGCACCACCACAGACTTCGCCGTATAGATCGGCGTTGCAACAAAAAGAACGTAGATGAACCCGAGGCTTACAGCGACGAGGAAAGAAATAGCGATACTCTTCCAACCCGCCCGTAGCGACATCAGAATCTGCCCGAGGTCGATGACATCATCTTGTTCGTTCAGATTACTTTTTTGCACCGGAGTACTCATCTGCATCCGCATTCCATCCATTCATTCCAATACACGAAACCAATCCGGTTATTCGATCCGAAACGGCCCGAAGACGTCATCGCATCAAAACATGAAACTACGATGCCACTCTTCAACCAATCCCGCACCACACTCACACCCTTAAAAACCGCACCCCCTCGACCGAGATCAGCGCAGCCGTAAGCCCATTCCCCGCATAGGCTCCAGTATCTACCGAAATTTGCCCTCGGTCACAAACGGGTTCTGGAACAATCGTGTGACCGTGTACAATCCAAAGACCATCTGTCCGGGGCCTTTGCCCGAAATCTCGATGCCCCCATGTCAAAACATGATCGCTTTGCTGCGAAATCGGACGCCATGGGTCTGCGCCTGCATGTGTAACGACGATGTTCCCGCTTTGAACCATCCGGGGCAAACCTCGCAACCAGCGCTCAAGCTCATCGCCCATCTTTTCACGCAGTTCATCTGCCGCCGCTACGAGACGCGCCGCCGATGACGATTCGCTCACGCCCCCAACCCCGAAGCTCGCAAGGGTTTGTAAGCCGCCATTGCGCAGCCATCGCGGCCCTTCACGCGTCGGCGCATCGAGAAAACTGAGAAGCATCTCCTCGTGATTGCCCAATAATACGGTCAGCATCTCACTGCAGGCCCAAGCGCGCCGCAAGACCTCGGCGCTGTTCTCGCCCCGATCCACCAAGTCGCCGACACAAAGAACCGAAGCCTCAGGCGCTTCACGCGCCAAATTTTCAAGCATGCGCTCAAAAAGAGTGCTCATGCCATGCACGTCGCCAATCACTGCAAGAGGGCGCTCCGGTGCCGGTGGGCAGAACGAAATCACCTCCGGAGAACGCGACTTGACCGTCGTCACCTGACGACGCCTCGACCGGGACAGCACCTGCGCCAATAAACTCTTCATTCTCAACCGCCTCACACGATGCTCTCCAAGCATACTCTGCATAGCGGACGCAAGACCGATTCGGCTGAGGCAGATCCCGGTTCATCATCGTCTCATCTCGAAACGGCGCCGAAGACTTCGGTGCGCTGACGCGAAGAACGCGCAAACCATGTCCATTAACGATAATATCTGCCGACAAATTACGCATACGCACATTCAGGTGGCTATCTTAAGCTTGCGAGTCTCACGCATTGGGTGATAGGCGTTACCAAGTTGTTAACGGCAGTCGCTACACTGTCTCTGATCGCACCCATTGTAGGGCGCGTTTAGGCAGTCTGGCCGTTAAGGCAGAATGCCTTTCATTTACTTGTTTGCCGGAAGCTGGGGGCTGAGATGGCGTTTAATGAAGTAGACTTTGTGGGGCAACCTGTCTCAACCAATTGGAATTTGCGCGAAACCTCACCTCGCTTGGGGGCGCGCATTTACCGCCGATTTGGCAAGCGTTTGCTAGACATTTTTCTAGCGGTACTCCTTATGCCTGCCATCCTTCCGGTCATCGCGGTGATCTGGTTACTCGTCCGTGCAGATGGTGGTGCGGCCGTATTCACTCAGGATCGCGTCGGGAAGAACGGGAAGATTTTTAAGTGCTACAAGTTCCGTAGCATGGTGGTCGACGCCGAGGCCGTTCTCGAAAAGATGTGCGAAACAGATCCGAAGGTGGCGCACGAATGGTACACTTATAACAAGCTTTCGCATGACCCGCGGATTACACGCATTGGGGCGATCATACGTAAGACAAGCCTCGATGAGTTGCCGCAGATTTTCAACGTGCTCAAAGGCGACATGAGCCTGGTTGGTCCGCGCCCGTTTCTACCGTCGCAGAAATCCGCATATGATGCGGTTGGCGGGAAAGCCTACTATGATTTCCGCCCCGGCGTGACGGGTGCTTGGCAGGTCTTCGGGCGCAACGATACAACTTTTGAAAACCGTGTTCGGTTTGACGAAGCTTACGGAAAAAGTGCTTCACTCCTTGGTGACATGTCGCTGATCGTGCGGACCGGTAGTGCCGTGCTACTTCGCACCGGGGCATGATATCCTTGCAGAGGTTGAAAGGCCTTCGTGCCATATGCCGGCGACTGTGCTTCCTAAGCTCTAATCCGAACAAATCTGGCCATATTGAACGAGCGCATTCACCATTGTTGAGCGTTTGCGGGTGATGCTTGTGCGTTTGCCCTGAGTGATCGGGCTTCGGCAAAGCCTGTAAGGGCTATGTCTTGATGGTTTGCAACAAGCCCTGATTGAAACATCACCTAGCGCGGCAAGTATATTCCGCCTGCCCCCCCAGCCTATCCACCACATTACAACGAGGCGCCGGTGCCGAACACCGACGCCTCTACATTTTTCCGGGAGTCGGGGCCCTCTCGAAAAAACGTATGCTCAGCGGAAATGCACCGCGAATTCTGCGGCTGTCAGGCTACCGGAGTTATCCGTATCGAGCGCGTCAAACCGCGCTTCTTTGGCCTCTTGCATCGTGGCCACACGCGCGGCGTTCCAGCCCGCACCCGCTCCATTGCGCACAGCCATATATTCTTGGGCCGTGACGAGCCCGTCGCTATTGGCATCCATCGTGGCAAAAACGGCTGAAATGTCGGCCTGCGTGCGGGTGAGCCGTTGTGCCTTGAGCCCGGTGCCTGCGCCCATACCAGCCCCAGCGCCAGCGCGATTGCCCTGGCCGTTCCCTTGCCCATTGCCGGGACCATTTCCATTTCCCGCCAACGCCATACCGGATGCCGCCACACAAACGATGGTCGCCAAGATCAGCTTACGCATCTTCAGGAACTCCTTTGTTCTTGATGGTCCGGGCACCCATTTGTGCCCGGACCCTTCGCGCCGACCCGTTGCTTACCCGCTG
The DNA here is from genome assembly GCF_900217725.1 of Rhodobacter sp. JA431. Lineage (NCBI taxonomy): Bacteria > Pseudomonadati > Pseudomonadota > Alphaproteobacteria > Rhodobacterales > Rhodobacter > Rhodobacter sp. JA431. The sequence goes on along the minus strand of NZ_OBMP01000003.1, from coordinate 266,056 downwards.
ATGCAATCGCCGGTTTTATCGCGCTTTTGATCTTTGGTCGGGCTGTCGATCTGGCTTTTGTCACGGGCCCGGGTTTGATCCCCAGCGCTCACTGGCCCCGCAACAAAGGCAAGGGCAGCAAGGGCGGCCAAAGCCATAGCAAAATGTTTCATGGTCGTTTCCTTTCCTGTTCACCAATGGCCGATCGGAGGGCCGGGGTTAGTTGCCCCGGCCACTCCCATTGCCATGTCCGCCCGCACCGCCAACCCCGGTGCCGGAACCGGCTCCTCCCGACTGTGCCCCCTTGCCCGCGCCATAGCGTGACCCGTATCCGGTCCCGTAGGGAACGGATGGGTCGGCTGGCGGCGCCGTGAGTAGTAGCCACAGCCAATGTGGCCGTGGTTTCGGCTCGGTTGCAGGCACCTGTCCCGGTCCGGCTTGCGCTCCCCCCGCCCCGAGACACAGCGCGAGGAAAAGGGCGCCAAGGCGGCATGCGGCATTCATAGCGATGGTCCTTTCGACGTATTCAGGTTAGATTATATGTGTAACCGCCTGATCCCAGCTGTGTCGCAGTTTGTCGCAAAAGGGTGTGTGAGGCGGGTCGGAGATGCGCATGAGCATGACCCGAAAACCCGCCGTGTTGGTGGTGGATGACGATCCAGAACTGCGCGCGCTTTTGTGCGACTATCTGCATGAAAACGGGCTGGCACCCACCCCTGCCGCCGATGGCGCAGCACTTTGGCGCGCGCTTGGGGCATTGCCAGAACCGCCCGCGGCTTTGGTGTTAGACCTGATGCTACCGGGCGAAGACGGGTTGAGCCTTTTGCGGCGGTTGCGGGCGCAAACGGACCTTCCGGTGCTGATGCTCTCTGCGCGCGGCGATGAGATGGACCGGATCATTGGCCTTGAAGTCGGGGCGGATGACTATATGGCCAAGCCCTTCAATCCGCGTGAGTTGTTGGCGCGGTTGCGGGCCTTGATGCGTAGACGCGCCCCGGCCGCGCCCGAAAGTGCCGTGCAATTTACTTTTGGTCCGTTTCGGCTTGATTGCGGCGCACGGGTTTTGTGGCGCGACGGCGAAGAAATCACGCTGACCACCGCCGAATATGATCTGCTGGAAGCTTTCTTGGCGCATCCCCGTCGGGGGCTAAGCCGGGATCAGTTGATCGAATTGATCCGCGGCGGCGCGCGCGATCCTTTTGATCGCAGCATCGACAATCGGGTGACGCGGTTGCGGCGTAAGATCGAGGAAGATCCGACCCATCCGCGCTTCATCCGCACCCTGCGTGGCGCGGGGTATCTTTTTGATCCAGAACCGGGCTCTGGCGGACCAAGCGCACCATGAGCAACGCCCCAAGCCTCATCCGCTGGCATATGGCGCGTTTGGCGAGCGTTTTTGTGGCCTATGCATTTGTTCTGGCAATCCTCTTCACGCTGTTTATGGCGCTGCCAATGTCGCGCCGTTCGGCCGATGATTTGGCCGGATTGATGGTGCTATCGGCACAGACATGGGCCGAACTGCCGCCCGAAACGCGCCCCGCGTTGATCAAGGAATTGCGCACCGGGCACGGGCTGATTTTGGCGCCGCGCGTCGATTACACGCCGGTGGATGAATTGCATCGGCCTTTCGCCTATCTGCTGGAAGCTGCGTTGACACGGCGCCTTGGGCATACGGTGCATCTCCATGCCGAAACCGTCGAGGGGGAGGCATGGTTTTGGGTGAACCTGCCTGCCGGGGCCGAAGAGGTGGCCATTGGCTTGCCGCATCGCCGGTATAACGGGCAACCGCTCGTAGCGATTGGTGGAGGCTTGACGATTGGTCTGGTGCTGGCTTTGGTGCTTTCTGCTTGGCTCGCCGGGCGGCTTTCGCGCCCGATCCGGCAAATTGAAGCGGCCATGGATGCCTTTGGGCGCGATGCAACCGCGCCCCCCGTGCCCGAAACGGGCCCGCGCGAAATTGCCTCTTTGGGGCGCCATTTCAATGCGATGACGCGGCAGGTCCGTGATTTGGTGGCAGCGCGGACCCTCCTTTTGGCGGGCATTTCGCACGATCTGCGCACCCCGTTGGCGCGGATGCGGCTTGGACTTGAACTTGCGCGTTCAAAGGAGAATGCGGGCCGCATTGATGGGTTAGAGCGAGATATCGCGCGCATGGATGCACTCATCGGGCAAAGCCTTGATCTGGCGCGCGGTTTGGATCCGGCGCCAACAGAACAAGTCGAAATCGCGTCATTTCTTGCCAGCTTCGTGGCGGAGGCACCCGAGTTAAGGGTAGAAATTGAAGCCCCCACGCAGGGTCTCTTTGCCCCGCAAGCGCTGCGGCGCGCCTTGACGAACCTTATTGAAAACGCGCAGCGACATGCCACGGGCGGTGAAATTGTGCTCAGGGCTGAGCAGACTGGCGACACGCTAAGATTTGGCGTGCTGGACCAAGGCCCCGGGATTCCCGAAAATCGCATTTCCCTGATGTGCGAACCGTTTGAGCGGCTTGAACCATCGCGCAGCCCGAAAACGGGCGGCTCTGGGTTAGGGCTGGCAATCGTGCGGGAACTTGCGCGCGCCAATGGCTGGGCTCTCAAGATCACCAATCGCGCCGAAGGTGGGCTGGCGGTTTGGATCACGTTGCCATAAGGTCATGAAAGCTGAACCGTCGCCCAAGCGAGCACGAGATAGCGGCCGCCTTTTGCCAAAGTCACCACGGCCCAAAACCGCCACAGCGGCTCGCACGCAGCATAGCCCTCAAAGCTCACACCCTTCGGAGAAAAGGCTACGGCAAAATGGCGAGCCAGACCCAGACGCTCAGGATCGAGAGCGCGGTGGCGACCAGTACCGAGGAGGCCGCCACGCGATTGGCCGCGCCATACATATTGGCAAAGAGATAGGCGTTCACCCCCGGCGCCATCGCCGCCGTGAGCGTGGCCGAGCGCAGCGCGGGCGTGCCAAGGTCAAAGACGAAATGGCCCAGCCCATAGGCAATGGCCGGGTGCAGCAGCAGCGACAGCCCCGTCACCATCGCAATCGCGCGGCCATCGCCCTCTGGTCGGTAGCGCACCAGCACGCCGCCAAGGCCAAAGAGCGCCGCAGGCAGGGCCGCGCCCGCGATCATATCCATGGCTGACCAAACCGGGGCAGGCAGCGCCATCCCGGTCAGATGTTGCCCCGCTTGAATGGCAAAACCCGTCAAAATGCCAATCACCAAGGGGGTGCGCAAAACGCCGATGAGTGCATTGAGCCCCACGCGGCTGAGCCCCGCGCCCGTGCCTTTGCTGCGCACCCATTCCATCGCCACGATGCCGATCGTGTAAAGGAACGGCGAATGCACCGAGATGATGGCGAAGTTGCCCGCAAGCGCGTCGTGCCCATAGGCGCGTTCGGTGATCGGCACGCCCAAAAGGAGCGAGTTGGAGAACAGGCAGGCAAAGCCAATCGCCACCGCATCGGGCCCGGTGCGGCGCAGCACCCCGCGTGCAAGCGTAGCGCCGATGGCAAAGGAAATCAGCGCGCCCGCATAAAAGCTGACCATCAGCCCAAGGTCATAGCTCGCCCCAAGATCGAGCCGCGCGATGGAGCGGGCCAGCAGCACGGGCACGGCGAAGTTCTGCGCAAAGCGCATCAGGCCTTCAACCGCCGTTTCAGAGAAAAGCCCCTTCCACGCAACGATATAGCCAAAGCCGATGACCAAAAAGACGGGCAGGATAACGTCGATCAGCGCGCTCATGGGGCGGGCAGGTCCAGCACCATACCGTCATAAGCGCCGCGAATATTGTCGGGCGTTTCCGCCTCCACCCGCGCGTGATCCAGGTCGATATGCATATTGGTCAGCACGGCGGTTTTGGCCTGCGCCTGCGCGATCCACGCGAGCGCTTGCGCCAAATGCGCGTGGCTCGGGTGGGGTTTGTAGCGCAAAGCATCGAGCACCCAACACTCAAGCCCCTGCAAATGCGCCCAAGCCGCTTCGGGAATGGCCGAGACATCGGGCAGATAGGCCAAGCCCCCAATGCGGAAGCCAAGCGCAGGAATGTTGCCATGCTCCACCGTGAAGGGTGTAAAGCAGATCGGCCCGCCCGCGCCGGTGATGGTGAAGGGGCCGTCGATCTCGTGCAGATCGCAAATCGGCGGGTAATTGCTACCCTTGGGTTGCACGAAGGCATAGTCAAACCGGCTCAGCAGCGCTTCACGCGTGGGCGCATCGGCCCACACCGGCAGGCGGGCATGCATGTTGAAGGTGATCTGGCGGATGTCATCGAGCCCATGCATGTGATCGGCATGCGGGTGGGTGAAGGCCACGGCATCCAGCACCGCCACTTCGGCGCGCAAAAGCTGTTCGCGCAGATCGGGCGAAGTGTCGATCAACACCCGCGTTGTGCCCGCTGCACTGACCCGTTCCACCAGCATCGAACAGCGCGAGCGGCGGTTTTTCGGGTTTTGTGGGTCGCAATCGCCCCAATGCCCCCCAATCCGCGGCACGCCCCCCGAGGAGCCACAGCCCAGAATGGTGAAGCGCAACCGGTCAGCCATGGCACGCCTTCGCAAACAACCGATCAAAATTGGCCGTCGTGGCGGCGGCAAACTCTTCAAGGCTCAGCCCAAAGACATCGGCCCCCACTTGCGCGGTATGCACCGTATAGGCGGGCTCGTTGCGGCGTCCGCGATGCGGCGGCGGGGCGAGATAGGGGCTATCGGTTTCCACCAAAATCCGATCCAGCGGCGCTTGCGCGAAAATCTCTCGGATCTCGCCGCTTTTGGGGAAGGTGGCGACGCCCGACATGGAAAGATAGCAGCCCAGTTCGAGCGTTTGGCGTGCGAGCTCCGGCCCAGACGAGAAGCAATGCATCACGCAGCCAAAGGGCTTGCGTTTCATCCCCTCGGTCAGGATCTCGGCCATGTCTTCATCGGCGGCACGCGAATGGATGATCAGCGGCAGCCCGGTTTCTTGCGCGGCTTCAATGTGCAGGCGGAGCGAGACCTTTTGCACCTCGGCACTCTCGGCGGTGTAGTGATAATCTAGCCCCGTTTCACCAATGCCCACGAATTTGGGGTGGCTCGCAAGCGCCACCAGTTCCGCGACCGTGGCCATCGGTTCCTCGGCGGCGCTCATCGGATGCGTGCCAGCAGCCCAGTAAACGCCATCATGCGCCTCGGAAATCGCTTTCACCTGATCGACATTGCGCAGCTTTGTGCAGATCGTGACCATGCGGGTCACGCCTGCCGCTTTCGCGCGGGCCACAACCTCGGGCAGTTCCTCGGCGAAATCCGGGAAATCAAGGTGGCAATGGCTGTCGACGATCTGGGGAAGAGGCTTGGTCACGCTGTCTCCTGCCGTTTAGGCGGCGGTATTGATTGCCAGAACCATATCCATGACCAAGGCCGCCGGGTCAAGGTTGACGGCCTTGCCGTGACGTGCGCGCGCGCCCAACTCTTGATGCAGCCCGGCCCATTTCATCGCCGCCGCGCCATCGGGGGAAAGCCGCGCCATCAGTTGTGCCTCGCCCTTTGCGGCCTCCGGCTCTGGCGGGCCAGTGAGCCCCGCGCGCGCAAGGCGTGAGAGGAACAAATCCATCAGCCGCAGCATCAAATCAAACCGCGCCGCATTGGCCTTGCCCGCAGCACTTTCTGCAAGGGCCCAAGCCTTGATCCGGTCAAGCCGGGGCAAGGTCGCGAAAAGCCCCACGAGCGTGGCGTAACTTTCCAGCCCCTCAAGGTTCAAAAGCCGGATCGCCTCGCCCACCGAGCCACCGGCAAGGGCAGAGAGGGCCAGCGTTTCGCCCTCCGCATCGGCCTCTGCCGCCGCAAGCGCAAGGGCAAGGTCATCGGGCGCCAAGGTCGTGAGCCGCAATTCGCGGCAGCGCGAGCGGATCGTCGGCAAAAGCCGCGCGGGTTGGTGCGTGACCAAAAGAAAGGTCACCAAGGGCGGCGGTTCTTCCAGCAGTTTCAAAAGCGCGTTCGCGCCCGCTGTGGCCAATTCATCGGCGCAATCCACCACCACCACGCGCCGCCCACCGTCGGCCGCAGAGAGATGCAGGAACGAGGTCAGCTTGCGCACCTCTTCCACCCGAATGTCATCCGAGATCGCGGTTTTCTTGTCATTGAGCCCGCGTTTGAGGTGAAAGACGCGCGGCTCGGCTTCCGCCAAAAGGCGACGGCAGACCGGGTGCTCTGGGTCCGTCTCTAGGGTGCGGGGTGGCTCTGGCGCACCAAAGAGCCCGCCACCTTGCTCCAAAGGCTGTGTCAGCAAAAACCGCGCAATCCGCCAAGCAAATGTCGCCTTACCGACACCGCGCGGACCGGTCAGCATCCAAGCATGATGCAGACGGCCCGAGTTAAACGCATCCAAGAACGCCTGTTCAGCATGCTCTTGACCATACAGATGCGCGGTTTGGCGCGGATGGGGCGCACCTTCCACCTGCGTTGGGTCTGGAAACTCCGCCTCGCTCATGCCCGCCCCGCAAGTGCGGCTTGGGTTTGCGCAAGTACATCGACGGCCACAGCCTCGGGCGCGCGGGCGCCATCAATCACCCGAAACCGGGGCGCAAATTCGCGGGCGAGTTCCAAGAACCCCGCGCGCATCCGCGCCTGCATCGCCACGCCCATATCTTCAAACCGTTCTTCATGGCCCTGCCGCCCCTTGGCACGGGCAAGCCCCACGGCAGGGTCAATGTCGATCAGAAAGGTCATATCCGGTTCGCGCCCGATCATCAGCCGGTGCAGATCATCCACCTGCGCGCGCAGATCGCCGCGTGACAACCCCTGATACATCCGCGTGCTATCGGCAAAGCGATCACAGAGCACCACCTTGCCCGCCGCCAAAGCCGGGATGATGGTGCGCTCCAAATGGTCGCGCCGCGCGGCCGTGAAAAGCAAAATCTCGGTCTCGGGCGACCACCGCTCCGGGTCGCCTTGCAAAACAAGGGCGCGAATTTCTTCCGCGCCGGGGCTGCCGCCGGGTTCGCGGGTGCGGATCACATCATGGCCCGCTGCCTCAAGCGCCTCGGCCAACAGCCGCACTTGGGTGGATTTGCCCGAACCGTCGATGCCCTCAAAGGTAATGAACATCGCTTAGCTGCTGGCCGTCATCGCCATTGCGCGTTCAAAAAGGCGCAGCGCAGACGAGGTGAACCGGGTCACGAAGCCGCCTGCGGGCACTTCAGCCTCGGCGACAAGCGGCACCGAACGCGGCGCGTCAAACCCCGGCACGGTGATCTCCAACCGCCCGATCTGCGCCCCCGCTGCGACCGGTGCGGTCAGCGGCGCATCAAAGACGGCCTCGGCGGTCACACCGGCGGCTGCGCCTGCAGGCAACAGAAGCGAGACATCCTCGGCCGGCACCAGCCCCACGGTTTTGCTTTCGCCAAGCCACACCGGGGCCTCGGCCAGCCGCGTGCCCTTTTCCGCCACGGTTTTCAGAACAAATTGGCGAAACGCCCAGTTCGCAACGGCTTCCGCCTCGCGCGCACGATCGGCCTCAGAACCCAGCCCCGAAATCACAAAGACAATACGCCGATCGCCCATCACCGCAGAACCAACAAGCCCATAGCCCGCCTCTTCGGTATGGCCGGTTTTCAGCCCATCGGCGTGCCAATCGGCGGCAGAAATTTTCAAAAGCGGGTTGCGGTTATGCGCATTCGCCGGGGCGCGGTTTTTGTAGTTGAACTCGGTCTCCGAGAAGAGCGGGTAATATTCGGGGAATTGTGTGATCAGGCGCACTGCCAAAATCCCCAGATCATGCATCGACATGCGCTGATTGGGGTGCGGCCAGCCCGAGGCATTGGCAAAGGTCGAATGCGCCATACCAAGCTGGTGGGCGCGTTCGGTCATGCGTTGGGCAAAGGCATCTTCGGTGCCCGCAAGCCCTTCGGCCACCACCACACAGGCATCATTGCCCGAGTTAATGACAATGCCCTGCATCAGATCGCGCACGGTGGGGCGGTCCATTTCATTGAGGAACATCGTCGAACCGCCCATCTGCTTGGCGCGGGTCGACACGGCAAAGGTCGTGTCCATTGACACGCGCCCCTCGCGCAAGGCCTCAAACAGAAGGTTCAGCGTCATCAGTTTCGACATCGAGGCGGGCGGCAGTGCGACATCAGCCTCTTTTTCCAAGAGCACGGTCTGGGTCGTCAGATCATACACCCATGCTGCGCGGGCGCGCGTGTCAAAGGCGCTGGCGGGCAGGGCGAGGCAAAACGAAAGAGCCGCCGCACAGAAGATCGCAAAAGGGCGGGCAAAAAGCATGGCACGGTTTGTCATGGGGAATGGGAACCTCATTTCGAAACGGCATAGGCGTCAGTATAGCCAACGCCTTTGATCTTTTTGAGCATAGCGTCGCGTTCCGCCACCGAGGCCGCGGGGCCTGCGACCACGCTCCAGAAGGTCTTGCCTTGGGTTTTCTCGGTGCGGATCGTGGCGGTGACGCCAGCTTGGGCGAGCTGGGCGGTGGCCCGTTTGGCATTTGCCTCGGTCGAGAAGATGCCGATTTGCAAGAACATCTTGCCCGAGGGGGCGGGTTTGGGGGCCGCCGGTTTGGGCGGCACGGGTTTCGCGGGCGCGGCCTCGGCGGCGGCAATCGCCGCCCCAGCGGTGGCGGTTACGTCTGCCACGGGTTTCGGCGCAGGGCGGGCACCCGTTTTGCCCGGCGGCTCCAGCGGGGCAGCGGCAATCGTTTCCGCTGCGGGCATGGTGCCGGTTTCCGTTTCTTGCGCCGCCATGGGAGCCGGTTCGGGAGCTTCTTCGCGGCGAAGCGCAACGACCGAAAGCTTCGTTGGCGCACCGGCAAGCACGTCGAGCGCCGCCGCCGCATCAGAAGACACCTGCAACCGCGGCCCGGGGTTTTCCCGCTCGCGCCGGAACAGGGCGCCAATCACGAATTTGCCGTTTGCCGGGTTGCGGATGATCACGCGCTCAGGGTCTTTAACCCCCGGATGCGCGACCCAAACACCGCCCAGCGACGGCCGCCCATCCCAAAGCCCGTCTTCATTGGCGCTAAATACCTCGGGCGTCTCGACATCGCGCTCAACAATGCGCGCAGAGGTGGCGGGGGCGCTGGCCGCCTCGGGCGCACCATCTTCTTTGGGCGCGCCCTTCAGGAAGCCAAAAGGTTGACTGCCTTCGGTGCAGCCGCTGAGCGCCGCCACCGCAGCCAGCGTCCAGATCCAATGGATCGATTTCGACATGCCCTTTGCCCCTTCTTGCGCCTGTGAGGCGGCATTGCCCCGCACAGCTTGCGCCTGTTGCCTGCGCCGTTTTGCCGCCGCGCACCAGGTTCGGACCGGGTTCGGGCGCTTTGGCGAAACTGTAGCGGCTTCGCTGCGCCAAGAAAAGCGCAGCCAGAACGTTCAGGCGGTTTTCGGCACGCAGGTGCTTTCAGAATCGCGTGAGAGCGGTTAGGGCATGCGTCACGGAAGTGTGGCCGAGTGGTTTAAGGCTCTGGTCTTGAAAACCAGCGTGGGGGAGACTCCACCGTGGGTTCGAATCCCACCGCTTCCGCCACTCACCCTTGAAATTAAAGGGTAAAATCGTAATCTTGCGATCATACCCGCCAACGCGCCCGCCTTTAATTTTGCGCTTGGCTGCTATGGCACGCGACATCGTTGAAGGTCGCCGAGAGTTGCTCCATGTGGACCGCTTCCCCCGACGCGATTTGTCGGGAGACCTTGGCGTGATCGACATGGATGCTTTGAGCGTCATGCGACGTTGGGCACTTCGGGACAACTTGCCCGTCCGTGACGGTTTCACGACGGACCGGCTGTCGCGCAATACAACCAGGAATTACCCGCGTGCGGTATCGCCGAGCCCAAGTTCAAGCTAGCTTGCGCTTAGAGGCAAGCTCAGCCGTCGCAGCCCGCAAAGAAGATGACGTGAAACCCTCCCTTGCCCCACAATAGACGGAAGATCCGGTATCTGAGATTGCTCACTTCTCGATGGTAAACCCGGCTCAGATCTGAGCAGATTACCTTATTACTTGTTCTCTGGACGGTTAGAACAGTAGCGTCAGGCGTTATCTATTTGGTTGAGCATTACGGTAGGGCGATATGGATAAGCGGAGTTTGAGCGAACGCGATATCTGCACCAAATTCATCACGCCCGCACTTGTCGCAGCCGGGTGGGATATAACCAGCCAGATCCGCGAGGAAGTCAGCTTCACCAAGGGACGCATCATCGTCCGTGGCAAGATGGTAAGCCGCGGCGAGGGCAAGCGCGCCGACTACATTCTCTCTGCAAAGCCAAATATCCCGATTGCGATCATTGAAGCCAAGGATAACAAACAGGCCGTCGGGGCGGGCATGCAGCAAGCACTCGGCTACGCCGAAACCTTGGATATTCCTTTCGTGTTCTCGTCCAACGGCGACGGATTTATCTTCCACGACAGAACAGGCGCATCACCTGATGTCGAACAGCACCTCGGCCTAGACAAGTTCCCGAATCCACAGGAGCTTTGGCAACGCTACAAGGCTTGGAAGAGCTTATCCGACGCCGCGGAACAGATCGCGCTTCAGGACTACCATGATGACGGGTCTGGAAAAGAACCGCGCTATTATCAGGTCAATGCCATCAACAAAACGATGGAGGCGATCGCCAAGGGGCAAGATCGCATCTTGCTGGTCATGGCAACCGGCACAGGCAAAACCTACACGGCCTTCCAAATTATATGGCGTTATCGTCAAGCTTTCGCAGGCAAACGCGTGTTGTTTTTGGCGGACCGGAACGTGCTGATTGACCAGACCATGGTCAACGATTTTCGTCCGTTCAGCGGCAAGATGGCAAAGTTGTCGACCCAGTCGAAGACCATTGAACGGCCCGATGGCACCAAGGAAAGCGTCACGCTAGCCCTCGACAACAAACGCCGGATCGATTCCTCCTACGAGATCTATCTGGGGCTCTATCAAGCGATCACGGGGCCGAATGAGAGCCAGAAGGTATACCGGGAGTTTTCCAAGGATTTCTTCGATTTGATCGTCATCGACGAGTGTCATCGGGGCAGCGCTTCAGCGGATTCAGCTTGGCGCGAGATCCTCGATCATTTCTCCTCGGCGGTTCAGATCGGCCTGACGGCGACGCCCAAGGAGACTGAATACGCCTCGAACATCGATTACTTTGGACCGCCGGTCTACAGTTACACGCTAAAACAAGGCATCCGCGACGGCTTCTTGGCCCCCTACAAGGTTATCAAGGTCCACATCGACCGAGACGTGCAAGGATATCGCCCCGAGAAAGGGCAGCTGGATCGCGACGGAGAAGAGGTCGAGGATCGGATTTATAACGCCAAGGACTTTGACCGCACGCTGGTTCTGGACGATCGCACCAAGCTCGTCGCCAAGAAGGTGACCGAATTCCTCCGCGACAGTGGCGATCCGATGGCCAAGACCATCGTGTTCTGTGTCGATCAGGAACACGCCGCGCGTATGCGGCAAGCCTTGATCAACGAGAATGCGGACCTGGTCGCGAAGAACGCCCGTTATGTCATGCGCATCACCGGAAATGACAAGGAGGGGGTCGACCAACTCGGGAACTTCATCGATCCAGAGGCTGCCTACCCTGTGATCGTCACTACATCCAAACTATTGTCCACCGGTGTCGACGCCCAGACCTGCCGCCTGATCGTTCTTGATCGCGAGGTCGGGTCCATGACCGAGTTCAAGCAAATTGTCGGGCGTGGCACGCGGGTGCATGAGGACACCCGGAAACTGTTTTTCACCTTGATGGATTTCCGTGGGGCCTCGAGCCACTTCGCCGACCCCGACTTCGACGGTGAACCAGTCCAGATCTATCAGCCCGGACCGGATGATCCCGTGACCCCGCCCGATGAAACTCAACCCAACATTGATGACGCGTCGATCCCGGATGACATCGGTGCGAACGAGACCGTTCTGATCGATCCGCGCAACGAAACCCTCACGAACGATACCAACACCGGCCCGCGCCCCAAGGTCTATATCGATGGCGTTGGGGCCGACATCGTCGCTGAGCGCGTCGAATACCTCGATGAGAATGGCAAGCTGGTGACAGAATCCTTGCGCGACTATACGCGCAAAGCCATGCGCCAGCGCTTCGCAAGCCTTGATGACTTCTTGCGCCGTTGGAAGCAGGCCGAGCGCAAGAATGCGCTCATCGAGGAACTGGCAGAGCAGGGCTTACCCCTGAGCATGATCGCTGGCGAACTTGGACTCGACCTCGATCCCTTTGACCTGATCTGCCACATCGCTTTTGACGCAAAGCCGCTGACCCGCAAGGAACGCGCCGACAATGTCAAGAAACGGGACGTGTTCACGAAATACGGCCCCCAGGCCCGCGCCGTGCTCGAAGCCTTGCTTGAGAAATACTCCCGCGATGGCGTCATCAGCATCGACGACCCCAAGATCCTGAAAATAAATCCATTCTCCAGCATGGGCACCGAGGTTGAACTGATCCGCGCTTTCGGCAAGAAACCCGACTACATCCGCGCCGTGCATGAAATGCAGGCGGCGCTTTACGAAGAAAGTGCTTGATCCATGTCCGTCCGCAATCTCGTCAAATCCATCCAGGACATCATGCGCAAAGACACCGGCGTCGACGGTGATGCTCAGCGCATGTCCCAGCTCGTCTGGATGTTCTTCCTCAAGATCATGGATGACCAAGACGAGGCGCTGGAAATCACGCAAGACGACTATACCTCGCCCATCCCCGAGCCCCTGCAATGGCGCGCTTGGGCGGCCGATCCCGAAGGCATCACCGGCGACACGCTGCTTGCCTTCGTCAATGACGACCTTTTTCCGGGGCTCAAAACTCTATCGCCGCAAAAGGGCCCGCGCGCCAAGGTCGTGCGCGACGTCTTTGAGGATGCCTACAACTATATGAAATCCGGCCAGCTCATGCGGCAGGTGATCAACAAGATCAACGAGGTCGACTTCAACAACCTCACCGAACGCCAGCACTTCGGCGACATTTACGAACAGCTGCTGAACGACCTTCAAAACGCGGGCAACGCGGGCGAATATTACACGCCCCGCGCCGTCACCGCCTTCATGGTGCAGCAGATGGACCCGAAGCCCGGCGAAATCCTCATGGACCCGGCCTGCGGCACCGGCGGCTTCCTCACCTGCGCCATGCGCCACATGCGCGACAAACACATCAAGCGCCCCGAGGATGAGATGCTGATGCAGGCCTCCCTGCGCGCGGTCGAAAAGAAACCCCTGCCCCACATGCTCTGCGTCACCAACATGCTGCTGCACGGGGTGGAGGAGCCGTCTTGGGTCCGCCGTGACAACACGCTCGCCCGCCCGCTGGTCAGCTGGGGGCAGGCAGACAAGGTCGATATCGTCCTGTCCAACCCGCCCTTCGGCGGCAAGGAAGAGGACGGGATCGAGAACAACTTCCCCACCTTCCGCACCCGCGAAACCGCCGACCTCTTCCTCGCCCTCATCATCCGCCTGCTCAAGAACACGGGCCGCGCCGCCGTGGTTTTGCCCGATGGCTCGCTTTTTGGCGAAGGCATCAAGACCCGGCTCAAGGAACACCTGCTGGAAGAATGCAACCTGCACACCATCGTGCGGCTGCCGAACTCGGTCTTCAAACCCTATGCCTCCATCGGCACCAACCTGCTGTTCTTTGAAAAGGGCACGCCCACGCAAGACATCTGGTATTGGGAACACCGCGTGCCCCAGACGCAGAAGGCCTATTCCATGACCAAGCCGATCCGGCTGGAGCATCTGGACGACTGCGCCGCATGGTGGGGCGGGCCAAACCGCGAGGGGCGGCAGGAAAGTGAGCGCGCGTGGAAAGTGTCGATCAATGATGTCCGCGAACGCGGCTTCAACCTCGACATCAAGAACCCGCATGTCGAAGACGTGGACCACGGCGCGCCAGAGGAATTGCTGGCCGACCTGCAACGGACGGAGGCTTCGGTTGAGGCCCTGCAGGCCGAGTTGAAAGCCATCCTGACCGAGGCGCTGTCCCGATGAGCGGCGGCACGATGAACGCGGAGCGGTTGCTGGACCTCTACGAGCAGATCAGCGAAGCACCGGATGCCATCGCCCGGCTGCGGACATTCGTTTTGAATTTGGCCGTGCGGGGAAAAGTCGGCACAGGCATTCCTGAGGAAAGGCCCCTCGAAAAATACGAGATCAACCCAGAGTGGGAATGGCTTCCAGAAAATTGGCGCTCTCTCAACTTTGGGTACCATTGCGACATCCAAGGTGGCAATCAACCTCCCAAGAGTCAGTTCTCAAGTGAGCCGAAAGATGGTTACGTTCGGCTCTTTCAAATACGCGATTTGGGCTCAAACCCGGTCCCAGTATACATCCCAGAAAACTCGACAAAGCGTTTCTGCAAGGAAGGCGAAATTCTCATCGGGCGCTATGGCGCTTCGGTCGGGAAGATTTTTTGGGCACAGACGGGGGCTTACAATGTTGCCTTGGCAAAATTCATATGGCCAGAAGACGCGCTTACCTCTGAATTTTGTTTCCTTCTGCTAAAGTCGGACCTTTTCCAGACATATTTAGAGGGCGCATCGCGTTCCGCACAGGCTGGCTTTAACAAAGGCGACTTGGCTGCGGTCAATTTCCCGCTCCCCCCGCTCGCCGAACAACACCGGATCGTCGCCAAGGTCGATGAGCTTATGGCGCTCTGTGATCGGCTGGAGGAGGCCCGCAAGACGCGGGAGGAGGTGCGCGACAAACTCACAGCTGCCAGCCTCGCCCGCCTGACCGCCCCCGAGACCACGGCAGAGGACTTCCCCACCCACGCCGCCTTCGCCCTTGAGGCGCTCCCCGCCCTCACCACGCGCCCCGACCAAATCAAAACCCTCCGTCAAACCATCCTCAACCTCGCCGTGCGGGGGAAACTGGTGGAACAGGACCCGGCGGATGAACCAGGCCAAAAGCTGCTGGAGCGGATGAGACACCGGGCGGAGGTTCTTAGGCAAGAGGCAGGCGTCCGAAAGAAGAAAACGGTCGCCCCATTGGATGGCATCGACAACATGGGCTTACCGAAGAAATGGAGCGCGGAAGCCTTTGCAAACATAATCGATCCGCGCGCAACGATCTCGTATGGCGTTCTGGTTCCGGGACCGGACGTGGACGAAGGCATCCCTTTCGTACGCGCCCAAGATCTGATGCTGTCCGGGCACCCTGACAAACCCGGCAAAGTCATCGCGCATGACATTGAGTGTAAATACGCTCGAACAAGACTTGAGGGCGGTGAAATCCTTCTTTGTGTCGTTGGAAGCATAGGCAAACTCGGCATTGCTCCCAAGAAATGGGCCGGCGCCAACATTGCGCGTGCAGTCGCCCGCATCGCCCCCATGGAAGAAATCTCCCGTGAGTTTACGCTGCTGTTCCTGCGTAGTGATCTGGCACAGACCTATTTCAATGAGGCAACGAGAACACTTGCGCAGCCGACCTTGAATGTGGGCCTGATAGAGAAGCTGCCTTTCCCCATCCCCCCTCTCGCCGAACAACACCGCATCGTGGTCAAGGTCGACGCCCTCATGGCGCTGTGCGACCGGCTGGAGGCCGCCCTGACCACCGCCAACACCACCCGCGCCCGCCTCCTCGAGGCCCTCCTCCACGAGGCGCTAGACCCGGCTGCGTCACAGGAAAACGCGGCATGAGCAACGGGTTGCCCAACGCAAAGCGCATTCGCATCCGCTCTTTCTACGGGTTCCACCCCGAGGAAGATGGCTATGTCGGTTGGTCCAAGAAAACCGACCGCGACGCCTATCTGCGCAAGCTGAACGACGGCGACCTGATCATGATCTATGGCGCCAGCACCTCCGAAACCAAGAAGGCCGAGCGATCCTACGTGCTGGGCTTTCTTGAGATCGAGGCGCGTGCCATCCGCGACGAGGACAAAGCCTCGGATTTCGGTATGGCGCGCAAACGCGAAAGAGGCTGGCTGGGCCGATGGAGCCACGCCATCCCGGTCCGTCGGGCATGGCGCGCCGAAGAAAAGATGATGATCGGGCAGATTGCGTTTAAGTCCTACCGCCCGGAGGCCGGACAGGCGCTGGCGGTCCACGGGGCTGATCTGGATGACGACGAGATCGCACAGGCGCTAAAGCTGAAGGTGCGCGAAGTGAGCGTGTACGGCGAGCCGCCCTTGACCGAGCCCGATGCACCGGTGCGGCCCTTTGCCGATGCCTTCAAGCCCTCGCGCGCTTTTCCCGGCAGCAAGGGAGAGCGGACGGCCACCTACGAGGATGGCGAAACGTTTCTGTATCTCGCAGTGTTCGCGGGGGACGGGCATGCTCTGCTCGGTCGAAATAAGGCGTTCGGCGACAAGGCGATCGCCATGAAGGTGGGTGTGACCAACAACCCGAAGCGCCGCTGTGACGAACTCAATGCCGGGATACCGCCAGCGGCCAAGGGAAAGTGGGCGATGCGTCTAACGTCCCAACCATTTCCGGACATGCAGCGCGCTGAGGCTGTCGAAGCGTTGTTCAAGGACCGCTCGTGCGAACGGCTAGAAAGCCTTGGAGGCGAGTTCATATGGGGCCGCTTGGAAGATGCGGAGACTCTTTTCTGGTCGCTTCCCGGTATGGCACGATTTTCAAGGAACGTTTGACGCCCGAGAAAGGGGGCCGTGACCGAGCACTGTACCAAGCACGAATGTGGTAAGGGCGGTTTCCGGACCTTGAGTTTGCGGCATCGCATCCGCAGAAAATCCGCGATAGCCGCCGTTCGCGTCGCGCCCCAGGAGCGACAGAGACGCGCAGCAAGCGGATGTTGTGTCGAACAAAACGCAGGAGATGGGCCCTGCAATACCTCGCCGTTCAACAACGCACCGGCGCACGCTAAACACAGAAGCAGCGGATCAGAGATCGGCACCAGGCTTGAACCCACCGGTGTTTTGCACACATCGGGCGTGCAGGAGACGATGATCCCCTCTGACGTGTCGCGACTGCCTTCTCTTGGGATACTCATCGTGCGCCTCAGTTCAGGTCGATGACCTTGCCATTGATCTGCACATTGCCCGAGGCGGTGAAGTTGAACTTGATGCCGATGATCGTCACATTGCCCGAGGCATCCATGAGGAAGGAAAAGCATGACCCTGTCGCGTCCCGCAATCGTCTTCGCCGGAGCCGCTTTGGTCGCCGCAGTTGCAGCGTTTTTTATCGTCAGCCCGCGCCAAATCCCCGCGCGGGACGGTCGGATCGCCTGTGACGGAACGTCCGTAGGGCTTGGGGCGGAAGCCCCTTGGCAATATGTAGCGCTGTTTTCCTACGACTGCGCTGCCACCGCTCCGGTCGCAGACCGGGACGCGCGGGTGCGGCTTGCGCTGGATTACGGCTATCCCTCGCTGCTTGTGCGCGATATCGGTGAGGCCGAGACTGCGCAGATCGTTGCTGCTGCGATCGAAGAGGGGGACCGTGGCTTTTTTTCGGCCGATCCGTACATTGCGGCGAGTGTTGCGTCTTGGCCCGAGGCGTTGCGCTCGCCCGCGGTAGAGGCATTTTTGGCGACCTTGCCGGGGCTGGTCGCCACCACCAGCGGTCCGTTCGACGGGCCTATGCTTGATTCAGCGCCGCTCTGGCACGAGTCACATTTTGCACCTCAGATCGTGGAGTTCTGCGCACGCGGAAACTGTCCGGACGGGGAACAGGGGTGCGGAGGCCCGGTTTTGAGGGCTGCGAAAGCGCGTGTGGCTCAATCTGGGGCGGCCCTGAGTGCGGTGCAGGCGAGCTGCCAACCGTCCTTCGAGTGGCTGCGCGCATTGCGTCGCGCTGGACTGGTAGATACGGCCTGCTCTTCGGCCTTTCAGATCAACGGCGTGATGCAGGGCCGTCTGGAACTCGACGCGCCCTGCTATGATCCTCAGCGCGGTCTGGGATCATTGCCCGTCTCGAGCCCGGCTGACACGCTGAGGTTCTTGCGGCACGTCCGCGGAAAACGCCCCGATGCCGCGACGATGGAGATCGTGGCACAATATTTCCCCGAGATTGCAACCTATCTCGCGCAAGAGTGACAGAACGGCCAAGATGGGAGAAAACCCACAGTAGTTGGAGAATTTCTTAAAGGCTCAGAACTGGCGCGCGTTTCTCAACGAGTGTGGTGAAGGCGGAGGCTGACGCTCCGCCGCGGGCTGCAGTTGCGCGATATCAAGAATTATGCGCCGGGAACGGCGTTCATCAGCGCCCTGAGCTGCTGCCGGTTCCGCGGACACGGATATAAGTCCGCAACCAAGGAACTGGAGAGACAGTGTGTCGAGACGGAAGTATAGCCGCAAGCTCAAGAATAGAGCTGGCTAAGCCTTCAAACGGATCACATGGCGAGACATGCAGGACAACTTTGGAGCTGTCAAATGAGTGAAATTTCCGACCTCATCCAAACCATTATTATGAACGATGCTGGTTTTGAAGGGCCGTGGGACGCCTTCAGCGTCGTGATCGGGTTTGATGTAGAGGGCGATGCAGACAATTCCTACGGCTACCTCTATAAACCGGATGGGGATTTCGAGGCGATTTCGGCCGACCTGTTCGCAATTGAGGCGCCGATGGACGCCTATCTTCGCAGCGTTTACGAGGACGGTCCTTATCCGCTTAAACTGCTGCTGCAATTCGACCGCAATTCGGGGCGGTTCAATATCGACTTCGAAGACAAGGACCCGAAACGCTGGGCCGTGACCCCTGCCGACATCTACGGTTTCATCGAAAGCCTGCGCCCGAAATTCGAGCCATGACCCCGCCAGAAGCCGTGCAAGCCCGTCAGATCATCGGGCTGATCGTGCCCTCAATACCCAGAAACTTCTTCAATTGGATATCATGGCTGGCCCGATGTCGGGCAGCCTCGGCGCGCGGCATGTCCGGAAATGGTTGGGACGTTAGACGCATCGCCCACTTCCCCTTGGCCGCTGGCGGGATCCCGGCATTCAGTTCGTCACAGCGGCGCTTCGGGTTGTTGGTCATGACCTGCCCCCCGGTCGTCCCTCAGTCATAACGAGAGTCCTTGGGGTTGTGCTCCGCTCCCCAACGCTGGACCGCCGGAAGCTGGATTTTCCCGGCTGTTTCACGATGACGGGCTGGTGACGCCATCGGGATAATGCATGGCAATCGGGACGTTGTATCCGATCGCGCTATGGGGTCGGTCTTCATTGTAGTGTCGACGCCAACCTTCCAACTTTTCCCGGGCGTCGGCAAGGCTCATGAACCAGTGGGCGTTTAGGCACTCCGACCGAAGCTTGCTGTTGAAGGCTTCGATGAACCCGTTGTCGGTCGGCTTTCCAGGCCGTGAGAAGTCCAGCGTGACGTCGTTGGCATAGGCCCAGAGATCGAGGTCAGCGTCAGCCGCATCGATATCTTCAAAATCCGGCAGCATCTTCAGGTGATGGCGCAGCGCATCGGGGCACAACCGCTTCTCGAACCGCGCCCAAAGCGCGTCGCGCAGCTCCTCCTTACGCCCCAGCGCCGCAAGGCAGGCGAAATGCGCATCGTCCAACTCGCGCGGGTCATGCCAGTCTGAACGCTGCGCGGCGATGGCGGTGCGGACCAGTGCCAAGGCCTCCTCCGGGCGACCTGCATCCAAAAGGCGGCTCGCGGCATCGGGGGCGATGGTGTGATAGGTCAATTGCTCGGGCGTGTATTTCGCCATCCAGCCATCAACATCGCCTTGCTGGTCGGCTACGTCCTGCAAGATGCGCTCCAACGTGTTATTGCGATGCGCACGGGCGCGGCTTTCGCGCTCCGAGTGGCGGACATAGTCGTGCTGGGCGAGGTCCGCGGCAGAGATCGGCGTATCAAAAGTCGCAGTCGCCTTCTCCTTCAGCGCGGCAAGCCCGTCCGGGCCAAGCGCCGGCGCAAGAACGTCAATCGCGTGGTCGAACGCGCCGTAACCATCCGCGACCGTGGCCTCAAGGATTTGCTCGGCCAAGGTCTCTGCGCTGAGCGTCAGGTGCGGAGCGATCTCGCCAATGGCCTCCATTGCGGCGCGCATCGTGTCACCAATGCTGCCCCAGCTGTCATCGGTGCGCTCGTGGATACCTTCGGCGAGATGCAGCTGCGCCCAGAGCAGATCGAAGGCCAAAGACGGCGCAGTGGGCGCGATGCGGGTTGTGATCAGCTCGATAACCCCGGTCAACTCCTGCGCGAGCTTTTTCTGTGCGGGACGGTTGAGGAAGCTTTGGGCCCGCCGGATCGCGGCAAAGCGCTTGCGGATATCGGCGGCCACGGCCTCGGGTCCGTCATCGGCGGCCAACGCCATGCGCACCCGACGTTGCCGCGCGGCATCCCCCTTCACTGTCTCAAGGAGAAGATCGGCCAGAACCTCGGCGCCGAGTGCCATCAGATTGGTTTTGTTGAGCGGTTTTCCGGCCATGGCGCTGCCTTTGTATCTCCGAGGTCATCCTAGCATAACGAACGCCCCCGCAAGTCAACATATAGAAAAGGCGCCCATCGGGCGCCCTACATATAGACCTCGGGAAAAACTTAGCCTTCGTTGGGAAAAACTCAGGTTAGTTCTACACCCTCAGTGGGTCCAGTTCGCCCGGCGGTTGGGTTGGAAGTTCTCGCCGTATCCCATCGGGCGGATGTTGACCGCGCGTTTGTGGGCGGTGGTCACGGTGTAATCAAGGCCGTGACTCTTGGCATAGTGCTCGGCCGCCTCGCGGCTGTCGAACTTCAGCCGCACTTGGCTTTGCGTATCGGCCGAGCCGGTCCAGCCCATCAGCGGATCAATGTCGCGCGCCTCGGCGGGCAGAAAATCCAGATACCAGAGCTTGGTCTTCGCCTGACCAGACTGCATGGCGTTGCGGGCAGGTTGATAGATACGTGCGCGCATGGGAATCCTCTCTGCTGACAGGCTTGGTTTTAGCGTTTTGGGCGAAAAGCGCAAGCCTTGCATACCAATGTGTGCCGAAATCGACCTAGTCGACACCTTTGATGAGGGAGGGATGCTACCGGCCGGGTCTGGGGAGCGAGGGGTGGGGTGGTGCCCCGGCCGGTAGCCAATGCTGCTTGCTTGAATAGAATGCGAAATATGACCTCGAATCGCAAGCGCTTACCGCCCGCAAGCCACTGATATGCATCGAAAATTTTAGCGTTTACCTTAACCTCTTCGCAACACTTTCCACAAGACCTTGAAAGAGAACGAAAAGGGACCGACATTGTGGCCTGTCCAAGGATGCCGCGATGCCCCACAACACCACCAATCAACCCGTTCCCCGTCCCGAAGTGCTGACCCGCCCCAAGCTAGAGGGCGGCAAACGCTTTGTGATGGCGACCGAATTTGCCCCCGCCGGGGACCAACCAAGCGCGATTGCGGAACTCTCGGCGGCGGTGCTGGCGGGCGAGCGCGATCAGGTGCTGCTCGGGGCCACCGGCACCGGCAAAACCTATACGATGGCGAAGGTCATTGAGCAGACCCAGCGCCCCGCCATCATCCTGGCGCCGAACAAGACGCTTGCGGCGCAATTATATGGGGAATTCAAAGGCTTCTTCCCTGATAACGCGGTGGAATATTTCGTTTCCTACTACGACTACTACCAACCCGAAGCCTATGTCGCGCGGACCGACACCTATATCGAGAAGGAATCGATGATCAACGAGCAGATCGACCGGATGCGCCACTCGGCCACTCGGGCGCTGCTGGAACGCGATGACGTGATCATCGTCGCCTCGGTGTCTTGCATTTATGGTATCGGCTCGGTCGAGACCTATTCGGCGATGACGCTCGATCTGAAGGTGGGTGAGCTTTACGACCAGCGCAAATTCCTCGCCGATCTGGTGGCGCAGCAATACAAACGATTGGATGCCGCCTTTCAGCGTGGGGCATTCCGCGTGAAGGGGGACACGGTAGATCTTTGGCCGGCTCACCTTGAAGACCGCGCTTGGCGTATGTCGTTTTTTGGTGAGGAATTGGAGGCGATCACCGAGTTTGACCCGCTGACAGGTTCGAAAACGGATAGTTTTGAGCAGATCCGGATCTATGCAAACAGCCACTATGTGACCCCGCGCCCGACCCTTCAACAGGCGACGAAACAAATCCGGGTGGAACTGGCGCAGCGACTTAAGCAGTTCAATGACGAAGGCAAGCTTTTGGAAGCGCAGCGGCTGGAGCAGCGCACCAATTTTGACCTAGAGATGTTGGAAGCGACCGGTGTTTGCTCGGGGATCGAGAACTATTCGCGCTATCTGACGGGCCGCAACCCCGGCGAGCCGCCGCCCACCCTTTTTGAATTCATTCCCGATAATGCGATTGTTTTTGCAGATGAATCTCACGTCACCGTGCCGCAAATCGGCGGCATGTATCGGGGCGACTATCGGCGCAAGTTCACGCTGGCCGAACACGGGTTCCGCCTGCCCTCTTGCATGGATAACCGACCGCTGAAGTTCGAAGAATGGGATGCGATGCGGCCGCAATCGGTCTTTGTATCTGCCACACCCGCAGGCTGGGAGATGGAACAGACCGGCGGCGTCTTTACCGAACAAGTCATCCGCCCCACCGGGCTTTTGGACCCGGAGGTGGAAATTCGTCCGGTCGAAACGCAGGTCGATGATCTTTTGGATGAAATCCGCAAAGTTGCGGCCAAAGGCTTGCGCGTTTTGTGCACCACGCTGACGAAGCGGATGGCCGAGGACCTTACAGAATATCTACATGAACAGGGCATTCGCGTGCGGTATATGCACTCGGATATTGACACAATCGAACGTATCGAGATTTTGCGAGACCTGCGGCTCGGGGCCTTTGATGTGCTGATTGGCATCAACCTGCTGCGCGAGGGCTTGGATATTCCCGAATGCGGGCTGGTGGCCATTCTCGATGCCGACAAAGAGGGGTTCTTGCGCTCGGAAACCTCGCTGATTCAGACCATCGGCCGGGCAGCGCGGAACGCCGATGGCCGGGTGATCATGTACGCCGATAAAATCACCGGGTCGATGCAGCGTGCACTGGATGAAACGAACCGGCGCCGCGAAAAGCAGATCGCTTACAACACCGAACACGGCATCACCCCGCAAACCGTGCGCAAGAATGTCGATGATGTTCTGGCCGGGCTGTGGCAGGGCGACACCGATATGGCTCGCGTCACCGCAAAAGTTGACAATGTGAAAGCCGGGGCCAATTTGGCCGCGCATCTTGACGCCCTCAGGTTGCAAATGCGCAAGGCCGCAGAGAACCTTGAATTTGAAGAAGCGGCCCGTCTGCGCGATGAGGTCAAGCGTTTGGAAGCGGTGGAATTGGCCGTGGCCGATGACCCGCTGGCGCGGCAATCGGCGGTGGATGAAGCCGTGGAGGCCGCAACGAAGGCGACAGGCCGCTCAACCGCTGGCCGCCCGGGGCAACGGGGTGGCGTGAAAAGGCCGAAGAAACGCTAGCCAGAGCACAACCGAGGGCTGTTTCACATTCAAAATCGCGCCATTTTGGTGTATCCTTCCCCGCATTGTAAGTGTGTTGAGGAAGGAGTTACCCCATGAAACATCCGACCCCTACGGACAACCGCGCTTGGTGGCGCGAGATGCTTGAAAAAGCCCGTCGAGACGAGATGCAGCGCCTGCGCGAGTCGATGGTCAAAAAGCATGAAATCCTTGAACTCATTGAACACGCAGACCCCGAAGGGCCGCATCTGCCCGAACCGATCCCGCGAGGCTATGACGATCCCCTTTTCCAGTCTGATCCGCTCGTCTTTGACGATCCGATCTTCAAACGGATCCTCGCGAAAGACCCCAAGCGGGCCGAATGGGTGGAACGCGTAAGATTGGCGCGTCAAGTCAAGGCCGTGCGTGAAATGCTTGAGGTTATTGACGAAGTTCTCAAGCTGAAAGAACGCGACCTGACCCCGCATCGCTGAATCTTACGCCAAGAATAGGGGCGGCATTTCCCGCCCCTTACCCACGCGCCCATGCGCGCCGCAATTTAAAACTCGCCCGCAGCTCTCCCAAGATCGGTCCAAAGCTGCGGCAAACCGTTTTTATCACGTTGTTTGAGTTAGTCGTTTCTGGGCTGCGCCCCCCTAACATGCAGTCGCCCGTCTGGCACATGAGGTTGATATGACCGTTGCAACACTCACCCCCAAAGATATGGCGAAAAAGGCTTTCGCCGCCATGAGCATGCTAAGCGCGCCCCCCGCCGAATGTATGCGTGCAGTCACGCTTGGAGATAGCTCAAAATTCGAAGCCGCCGCGGGATTTCCGGCCAAGATCGTCACTGGAAAAGACGGCGAAGCGTTTTGCAAAAAGCGCAATCCGAAAAATCCGCCAAACGCGTGCTATGACTGGAGCACGAAAAAGCTTTATGTGCGGTTTGACCCAGCCAAGATGGATGGTGGCGGGGCCGCGACCTTTGTGCATGAGCTCATTCACGCCTGTGAACAGCACTCCAACTCGTATCCTACCCCGATCATTGATGCCATCACCGCGCTGCTCCCGAACAACACGCCGGAGCGGGCGATGCTGGAGCGCAATGCGACCTATTTCGACCGCGCGCTGAACCAACTCAAAGCACTGCCAGCCTATGAAAAGCCCCTTCCTGCCGGGGCGGATATCTTTGACACCACGCGCTGGATTCTGGACATCATCGCAGCCTTTCAAGCCTATGATCTCGCCGAGCAAGGCTTTTTGATCGACAAAGCCCCGCCATACCCGCCCAACCATAAGGATCTAAAAGACTTTCTGGGCATAGATATCGCCTTTGAGCGGGTGCTGAAACACTATGCAACAGGCGCGGCTGGGGAACGGTTGGCGATCCTTGCGGGCCACTGGAAAGAAATCGCGCCAATCGCCCCTGCCCTCGAAGGGCTGTATGAAAAAACCGAGCGCGCCTATATGAAAACCGTCGATGCGTGGCTTGCCGCACAAGGTCCGGGCCTGAGCGCCGCGGAGAAAAAAGAACACCGCGACGCCAAGGAAGAGGAAGCGATTTTGGCCGCGGCCGCTCAGGTTGCCGAATACTTGGAAATGGTGATCGGTCCCGAGGCGGCGAAGCTTTATCCGGGCGGCCAGCTCCCGCGCAAACCCGGCTTTTAACGCCTTGAGGATGGGGCGGATTTAATAATCCGCCGCCACCTCATACATCACGGGCTCAAAACTCCGGCACAGGGTGGCGATCACCTTGTTGCGCGCGATCATTTCCGGGCTGCGGAGCATGGCTTGGTAATCGCCACGCTTTTCCCATTTCGAATAGGTGGCGATCCGGGTCTGGGCGTCATTCATATGCAGCCCAGCGCCCAGAAAGCCCGCCGCTTGGCTGATGCACTCGGTATAGGCTTTTTGCAGATGTTCCATCAGTTCGGATGCTGTGGCCGGTGTCATCTCGAAGGTGCAAATCACCGTCTGGCCATCAAAATCGGCTTTGATCTCTGGCATGCTCTCTCCTCCTGTCTCCCTTGCGTCAGGATGACACAGGTCCGCACAAAATCCAGCCTTTTCGCCCGTGCCGCAGCGTTCTGCCGCTGCCCCGAACGCCCCGCATGACAGGGGCGTAACAGAATTGTTGCAACGCGGCGCATTTCGCGCAAATCTTTCCCGGTCGGTCAAAACCGACCATTGAAGGGGGGCGCACGTCGCAAGACTGTCACAGAACGCGCCTAGGTGCTGGCTGGTGCCCGTTGTGGGCCCAACCTTCCGAAAACGGGGAGAAAAGAATGAAACCGATCCACGTCCTCGCCGGGGCTGCTGCGCTTCTGGCCTCGACCGCGCTCGTCCATGCCGATGATATAGCCGCGCTGGAAGCTGCCGCGAAAGAAGAAGGCATGCTGACCACCATCGCGCTGCCGCACAGCTGGTGTGGCTATGGCGATGTGATCGCTGGCTTCAAAGCGAAATATCCGGACATTGAAGTCAACGAGTTGAACCCCGATGCGGGCTCGGCCGATGAGCTGGAAGCGATCCGTGCGAACGTCGGCAACACCGGCCCGCAAGCGCCCGACGTGATCGACGTGGGTCTGTCCTTTGGCCCGCAAGCCAAAGAAGAAGGCCTGATCCAACCCTATAAAGTGTCCACCTGGGACGATATCCCGGATGCCGTGAAAGACGCTGATGGCTATTGGTATGGCGACTATTACGGCGTCATGTCCTTCATGGTGAACAAAGACCTCGTGATGGATACCCCCAAAGATTGGGGCGATCTGCTCAAATCCGATTACGTGGGCCAAGTGGCGCTGGCCGGTGACCCGCGTGCCTCGAACCAAGCGATCTTGGCGGTTCTCGCCGCGGGCATGGCCAATGGCGGTGCGGCTGGCCAAGAAGCCGGTGAGAAAGGCCTTGAATACTTCAAGGAAATGAATGCGAACGGCAACTTCGTTCCGGTCATCGGCAAAGCGGGCACGCTCGCCCAAGGCGCGACGCCGATCGTCGTGATGTGGGACTATAACGCCTTGGCCGCGCGCGACACGCTGGCGGGCAACCCGCCGGTTGAGGTCGTTGTGCCGGAAACCGGCGTTTTGGCGGGCGTTTATGTGCAGGCGATTTCCGCCCATGCGCCGCACCCGAATGCCGCGAAACTCTGGATGGAATACATCTATTCGGATGAAGGCCAAAACCTCTGGCTCAAAGGCTACTGCCACCCGGCGCGCTTCAACGCGATGGCCGAAGCGGGCGTTGTGCCGCAAGAGCTGATCGACGCGCTGCCCCCGGCAGAAGCCTATGCCAAGGCCTATTTCCCGTCTCTTGACGAGCAAGGCGCGAACAAAGAAGCCGTGACCGCTGGCTGGGATGCGGTCGTGGGCGCCAACGTCCAATAAACCGGGGCCCCTGCCCCTTCGCCGCCTCCGGCCCCGCGCCGGGGGCGGCTTTTGACCGAATGGACCCACGCGTGACAGAGCATCCCCCGCCGCCCCCGCGCCCGCGCCGCAGGCTCAACCTTGCCTGGATCGGCATTTTGCCTTTCGTCGCCTTTGTCGCGCTGTTTTTGATTGCGCCAACGATGAAGATCGTGATCGGCGCCTTCCAGCGGGCCGATGGCAGCTTCACGCTTGAAAACATCTTTGGGCTGTTCACGCCGACGATCCTCTCAAGCTATTGGGTTTCGATCAAAATCTCGCTCGCCTCTTCGGCTTTGGGGTCGTTGATCGGCTTTTTGATGGCGGCAGCGATGGTGCTGGGCGGGTTGCCGCGCTTCATCCGCTCCCCCTTGCTGACCTTTTCAGGCGTGGCGTCGAATTTTGCGGGCGTGCCGCTGGCCTTTGCGTTTTTGGCGACCCTTGGCCCGCTGGGGCTGGTGACCATGTGGCTGCGCACCGAATTTGGCATCAACCTGCGCGCTATGGGGTTCAACATCCTCAGTTTCTGGGGTCTGACGATCACCTATATCTTCTTTCAGATCCCCTTGATGATCTTGATCATCACCCCCGCCCTTGATGGGCTGAAACGCGAATGGCGCGAGGCAGCGCAATCGCTTGGCGCCTCTGCCACGCAATATTGGACGCAGGTCGCGCTGCCGATTTTGGCCCCCAACATTTTAGGCACTTTCGCGCTGCTGTTTGCCAATGCCTTTGGCGCAGTGGCCACGGCGATTGCGCTGACGGGTTCTAGCCTCAACATCGTGCCGATCATGCTCTTTGCGCAAATTCGCGGTGATGTGCTGGGCAACCCGCATTTGGGCTATGCGATGGCCTTTGGCATGATCTTGGTCACAGCGCTGGCCAATGTGCTTTATATCGTGCTGCGGATGCGCTCAGAAAGGTGGCTCAAATGAAACGTGCTGCCGCTTGGTCGATCCTGCTTGTTGGGATGCTTTACTTCGTCTTGCCGCTCGTCGGCATGGTGGAGTTCTCGCTCTCGATGAAGCGCGGGGTTTATAGTTTTGAAGCGTATCGCGTTGTTTTTGCCGATCCGCAGTTTCGCCAGACCTTCTCCTACTCGGTCTTGATGGCGGTGCTGACGATCCTGTTTGGCGTGCTTTTGGTGGTGCCCACGGCGTTTTGGGTGCGGCTCAAGCTGCCGGGTCTGCGGCCCTATGTAGAATTCGTCACGCTGTTGCCGCTCGTGATCCCGGCGATCGTCGTCGTTTTTGGCTATATCCGGCTTTACAACACCTCAAGCTGGTTGCCGATGACGGGCTCTGTCACCGGCACGAACCTGTTGTTGCTCTTTGGCTATTCGATGCTGAGCCTGCCTTATATGTATCGCGCCATTGATACCGGGCTGCGCACGATTGATGTCGCCACGCTGACGGAGGCCGCGCAATCGCTTGGCGCGGGCTGGTTTACGATTTTGGCGAAAATCATCATGCCAAATGTGTTGGTGGCGGTGCTCTCTGGCGCCTTCGTTACCTTTGCCATCGTGATGGGGGAATTCACGCTCGCTGCGCTTTTGGACCGGCCCGCCTTTGGGCCCTATCTGCAGCTTATGGGCGCGAACAAAGCCTATGAGCCCTTTGCGCTTTCCACCATCGCTTTCATCATCACTTGGGCCTGCATGGGGCTGATCCAGCTCGTGACCCGGCTCACCAAACACGACAAGGCCGCCCGATGAGCTATCTCACGCTATCGCATCTGGAAAAAAGCTTCGGCCCGGCGCGGGTGGTAAAGGATTTCAACCTGACCGTGGAACAGGGTGAGTTCATCTCGCTTTTGGGCCCCTCGGGCTGCGGCAAGACCACGGTCTTGCGCATGGTGGCAGGGTTTGAACTGCCCACCTCGGGCGGCATCACGATTGAAGGGCAAGACGTCACGCACCTCCGCCCGAACCAACGCAATATCGGCATGGTGTTTCAGGCCTATGCGCTTTTCCCAAACCTGACGGTGGCGCAAAACGTGGGCTTTGGGCTGAAGGTCAAAGGCACCCCCAAGGCCGAGATCAAGGGCCGGGTGGAAGAGATGCTGTCGCTCATTGGCCTCTCGGACCTTGGCAACCGATATCCGTTCCAGCTTTCGGGCGGGCAGCAACAGCGGGTGGCCCTTGCGCGCGCACTCGCCCCCAAACCTTCGGTGCTGTTGCTCGATGAGCCGCTTTCCGCGCTTGATGCCAAGGTGCGGGTCAGCCTGCGGAATGAAATTCGCCAAATCCAGCGCGAATTGGGCATCACCACGATCTTTGTCACTCATGACCAAGAAGAGGCGCTGTCGATGTCGGACCGGGTGGTGGTGATGCATGAAGGCATTGCCGATCAGGTCGGTACGCCGTTTGACATTTATAACCGCCCCGCCACGCGGTTTGTGGCGGGTTTTGTCGGCACGCTGAACACGCTTGAAGCGAAGGTTCTGGATCCCGCTACGGGCAAAGTGGCGCTTGGCGGGGCGGAGATCACCCTGCCCGGCCCACTGCCTGCCGGTTCGGTCACGCTGGGGCTGCGCCCCGAGGCGGTGCGGCTGGGCAATGGCACCGGCCCGCAACTGCAAGCCACGATCAAAGACGTTGATTTCTTAGGGTCGGTGATCCGGCTGCGGGCAGATTTGGCCGGTCAATCGATTGCCTTTGACACGTTCAACACCACCAAAACCACCCCGCCCAAAGTGGGGGAAT
Organism: Rhodobacter sp. JA431; assembly: GCF_900217725.1. Taxonomy (NCBI): domain Bacteria; kingdom Pseudomonadati; phylum Pseudomonadota; class Alphaproteobacteria; order Rhodobacterales; genus Rhodobacter; species Rhodobacter sp. JA431. Next base: position 236,715 of record NZ_OBMP01000003.1, on the reverse strand, counting down.
CGGTCGCGCTCGGGCTCGACCCGGCGGATCTTTTGGTGATCGGCGGCTAAACCGCCGATCACGTTCGTTCAATCGCGCGAATAGGCGAAATGTGCTGTTTGCTCTGCCTGCGCATCGCAGGGCACAGCATTGACCGGCCAAGGAAAGCTCATTGATGGGTCGCGGGTCTCTTGCAAGATCGTCCAGCAGGTGCCGTCCCCGCCGCGCCGCACCATGCCTTCGAACGCGAATTGGCCCTGTTGCACCCAATACCAATCAGCCGTGACCTCGTCACAAGGCTGCAGCACCAATTCGGCAGGTTTCATCATCCCCGGCGCCTCAAGCCCAATGCACAGATCCGGGTGCTTGTTCACCGTAATCCGCCCGCCCGGCATAATATCGAACAAACGATCCTGCCCGAGCCGACAATTGTGCAACTCGAGCGGCTGCCCCGCCATCAATGGCCCCGCCGCGCCAATACAGGCCGAACTGGCCGAGATTGGCGAGAGCATCACCCCATCGGGCTGGGCGGCCAAGGCCGCCTGCGTTTCCGCCGCAGGCAAGGCCCAAGCACAAATCCGCGTGCCCGGTGCGACCCAGCACGCCCCCTCTTGGCGCAGCGCACCAAGCGGGGCCTGCGCATGGGTGGAGAGCGGATCGGCGTTCCAGTGCCCATCTGCCTGCCCCGGGGTATTCACGGAAACATCAGCAAAATAGCTGTCATTGCCAACCTGAAACGAGCCGCCACTGCGGGGCGAAAAATAACACCGGCCAGTGACATGACGCACCCCGCCCACGGTGATTTCACAATTCACCGGGCGGGTATCGGCAAGTGCAAAGCTGGGCAGCAGCACGGCCCAAAGGGCCAAAATAAGAAAACGCATCAAAGAAGCTCCGCAAAGAAAAATGAGGCCGCCCTTGCGGCGGCCCCAAAACCGTTAGCGCGCGGCGCAAACCGTGGCGCGGGCATTCACCCAGCACCCGCCCCCGACTTGGCGGAAATCCTCGCCCAGCGGGGCTTGCGCATGGGTGGCCCCCGCTTGCGCGTTCCAGTGACCCGAGGCGAACCCATTGCCCGAAGGCACGATCTCGGCAAAGAAATCGCCCAAATAGGTGTCGCGGTTGGTGTTGATCCAGAAGCTGCCGGTGCCGTCATTGGCCATCCAGATCGGGCAGTTGCCGTTCATATCGACATAGGTCCACCCATCCACGATCAGCTTGCAGGTGCCGTTGAGGACATAGGGCTGCGCGGCGGGCGCAGGCTGCGCCATGCCTGCACATTGCAGCATTGTGTCGATCGCCGCCGAAGAGCCCGAAAGCGCATATTCCGGCCCGTCGGGGTCAAAGTTCAGGTTCAGCCGATTGCCCCGCTGCACCGCCGCCAAAAAGCTGCGATCAATCGGCGAGGTGGTCACTTCGCCAATTTGGCTCAGCACCATCGGGTAAAACTGCCCGTCAATCAAAGCCGCTGCGGGCGAAGTATCGGACAATTGATCCGACACAACCATAAAGCCCTCTGGCCCGGCATCAAAGCGCAGCAACCGGCCTGCGCCCGCGGGCTTTGACCAATCCATCAAAAGCGCGCTGCACGAGCCCGGCGCCCATTGCAAAATCTCCCAAGCCCCAAGTTGCGCATAGGTCTGGGTTGGCCCCACGGGCGTGCTTTGTTGCGGCTGCCATGCGGGGGCTGCTGGCATCGGCGGCGCGACGGGGGTGGTACATTCCGCCGCCAGATTGCGGATATGATCGGCGGCCCCCCAGACCTCGTCACGGGTGTTTTGCATGCACCAGTCGTAATGCATCTGATAGACGCCATGCACACCACGGCTGAAGTCGAGGCAGTTCGGGTTTTGATCAATCGCTTCTTGCGCCACAGCCGCGGTGGTCGAGGCATATTGCTGGCAGAAACGATCATCGGTGCGTTGAAAATCTTGTGCCTGCGCGGCCCCACACGAAAGGGCTACCAAGGCGAAAGCCGTCAAGGCATGCGGAAAGAGAGCGGTCATCTGAATCCATCTTTAAGAGCGAGGAAAGGCGGGCTAACGGCAAGATCGCGCTTGCGATGCCTGCATCACGAAAGATGAATCCAAATCATCTTATTCTGTGACGAAAATAAAGAAAAAAGAGCGCCGGGCACCGAAAATCCGGGGGCCGCTCCGGTGTGCGAGCCCCTCGCCCAGCGCCTCTCGCCCCGCTTATTTCTTGCCGCGAAAGAACCTTGCGCGCTCGTAGAGTTCTTCAAGCCGCTGCATCCGGGCGGCGGTGGTGTCCCATGTCAGCGCTTGCACAGCAGCCATCAGCGTTTCGACAATAAGCTGAATGGCAACTGTGCTGTCCCATGCGCTTGGCACCTCCACTTGCGCCGAAAGCCGAATACGCGCATGCGCCGCCGCCGGGCTCACCCATGGGTCGGTGATCAACACGATCTCCGCGCCCTGCTCAGAGGCCATTTCCACCAGTTGCAACACCGCGTTTTCATAGCGGCGAATGTCGAAGACCAAGAGCACATCGCCCCGCTCAATCTCCAAAAGCGCGGGCGGCCAAGCATTGGACAGCGGGATCAGCAGCTCCACATCGGGGCGGATCACCTTCATATGGGTGGCGAAATATTCCGCCATCGCCAGCGTGATCCGGCCCCCGGTGGCAAAGATCTTACGGGTCGGGTCCGCCAGCAGCGCGGCCACCGCATCGAAATCCGCCTGATCAATCTGTGACAATGTGGCATGCAGATTGGCCATCACCGCATCGGCAAATCGGTTCAGCATATGCCCTTCGGGCGCGCGCGCGGCCCAAAGATCGTGCTTCGCCAAAGGGCCAACAAGGCGCGATTCGATTTCTTCACGTAGCGCGGCTTGCAGCCCCGGATAGCCGCCATAGCCCATTTTTTGCGCAAGCCGCACCACGGTGGGCGAGCTAACATCCGCGGCTTTGGCGAGTTGCGTCACCGACCCCAAGAGCGAAACGGGGTAATTGCGCAAGATATGGCTGGCCAATTGCCGTTCTGCGCGGGTCATCGTTGCAATGGATGCGCGCAGCTCGTCCTCGATCGTACCTTTCACTGCCACCAAAACAGGCACTCCTTGCTGCGGACGCTTTGCCGCACCGCCGAACAGATTGTAACAAGATTATCTCTCCTGAAATAATGTTGACAGCTTCACCGCTCCGGTCAAGCCTGTGGAACGAAGCTTGCAGAATCGACGAAACGCTCGGGGGAGACTGTGGAAGACGAGACTGAAGGCGCGGTCGTCCTTGAAAGACGCGCAGCCAAAGGCCCGTTCGTTTTCGTATGCGAACATGCGGTCAATGCCTTTCCGGCGCGCTGGGGCGATTTGGGCCTCACGGCATCGCAACGCCACGCGCATGTGGCTTGGGACCCGGGCGCATTGGGGCTTGCCCGCGCGCTGTCTGTACAACTTGAAAGCCCGCTGGTGCGCGCCACCACCTCGCGGCTGATTTATGACCTCAACCGCCCGCCGCAATCTGCAAGCGCAATGCCCGCGCGTTCAGAACTGCATGACATTCCCGGCAACACCGATCTGAGCGCGAAAGAGCGGTTAGACCGCACGCAGGCGCTTTACCTGCCCTTCCATGCCGAATTGCGCATGCTTTTGGCCGAAAAGCTGGCGCTGGGGCAGCGCCCGATCTTGGTGACCGTGCATTCGTTCACGCCCGTTTATTATGGCCGCCCGCGGGATGTGGAATTGGGCATCATTCATGATGCGGACCCCGCCCTTGCCTGCGCCGTTCTGGAAGAGGCGCGCGCCCAGACAAGGCTCGATTCTCGGCTGAACGAGCCCTATAGTGCCGCCGATGAGGTGACCCATACGCTGGCTCTTCAGGCCACACCGCTGGGTCTGATGAATGTGATGCTGGAACTGCGCAACGATCTGCTTCCAGACGCGGCCGCGCAAAAGGCGATGGCCTCTTTGCTCGCCCCGGTGCTGCAAGCGGCGCTGGCGCGGATCCAAAAACCGCTGGAGGTCGTGTGATGCCGCGGTTCCTTGTGCGCTATGTCCAGATTGTAGAAACGATCAACCGCACATTTGGCCGGGTGGCCATGTATCTGCTGTTTGTGATGATGGGCATCATGGTTTGGTCGATGATCACCAAATTCGCCCATATCCCCGCGCTTTGGACGCTGGAAATGGCGCAATTCACGCTGGTCGCCTATTACATGCTCGGCGCACCGTGGACCATGCAATCCGAAGTGAATGTGCGGATGGACCTGATCTACGCGAGGTTTTCGCATAAGGGCAGAGCGCTGACCGATGCGCTGACCGTCTTTTTTTTGATGACCTATCTCGGCATCATGCTTTACGGCGCTTTTGACAGCACCGTCTATTCCTACACCTATAACGAACGCAATCCGACCGCATGGCGGCCCGTGCTATGGCCGCTCAAGTCGATCATCACCTTCAGTTTCGCGCTGATGCTGTTGCAGGCAACGGCCCTTCTGATCCGCGACATTGCTACTTTGCGCGGGGAGAAGATTTGATGGATCACAACACCATCGCGCTTTTGATGTTTTCGTCGCTGCTGTTGATGATGCTCACCGGGCAGCGGGTCTTTGGCGCCATTGGCTTTGTTGCGGTGATTGCGGCGCTCACACTTTGGGGGCCGGGCGGCACCGATATGGGCTTTTCCGCCGTGATGAAGCTGATGAAATGGACGCCGCTGCTGACGCTGCCGATGTTCGTTTTCATGGGCTATGTCATGTCCGAAAGCCGCTTGGCCGAAGACCTTTACCGGATGTTCCACGTCTGGTTCGGGCCATTGCCGGGAGGCTTGGCGATTGGCACGATCCTGTTGATGGTGCTGATTTCGGCAATGAACGGGCTTTCGGTCGCGGGCATGGCAATTGGGGCGACCATTGCGCTCCCGGAACTCGTGCGGCGCAACTATGACAAGCTGATGATTTCTGGCGTCATTCAGGCGGGCTCAAGCCTTGGCATTTTGATCCCGCCTTCGGTGGTGTTGGTGCTTTTCGCGCTGATTGCGCGCCAGCCGGTGTCCAACCTCTGGCTTGCGGGCATTGGGCCGGGGCTTTTGATGGCGGTGATGTTCATCGCCTATATCACCATCCGCACTTGGCTGAACCCGAAGCTTGCCCCACGCATGAGCGCCGAGGAACGCGCCAGCATTCCGCGCGCCGAGAAATACAAACTTCTGCGGGCGGGGCTTTTGCCGATCTTCATCTTTGCGGCGATGATGGTACCCTTCATCAACGGCTGGGCCAGCCTGACCGAGGCCTCGGTCGTGGGCGTTGCCGCGACGGTGCTCGTTGCCGCGATCAAGCGCCGCCTAAGCTGGCGCGTCTTTGAAACCGCCACCAAGCAAACGCTGCATATCACGGTGATGTTCATGCTGATCATCACCGCCGCGCTGTCGTTTGGCGCGGTGTTCGATGGCTTGGGCGCGGGCCGCGCGATCCAGAACTTTTTCACCTCGGATCTGGGGCTCGCGCCTTGGATGATCTTGGTGCTGATGCAGCTGAGCTTTTTGTTCCTTGGCATGTTCTTGGACGATACCGCGATGCTGGTGATCGTTGCCCCCGTTTTTGTGGGGCTGGCAAAAGCGCTTGGTTTTGATCTCATTTGGTATGGCGTGCTTTACACCATCACCTGCCAAATCGCTTACCTGACGCCGCCCTTTGGCTACAACTTGTTCTTGATGAAGGCGCTCGCCCCGCCCGAGTTCACCTTGCCGGTGATCTACCGTTCGGTGCTGCCCTTCGTGCTCGTGATGGTGCTGACCTTGGTTCTGATCATGGTGTTTCCCCAAATTGCGCTTTGGCTGCCGCAAACGGTGCTGGGGCGCTGAGAAAAATGACCCCGAACGGGGCACCCCACAACAAGGAGAGAGAAATGACGACGACGAGACGGAAGTTTCTAACCACTGGTGCCGTGGGCGCCGCAGCCGCCGCAGGGCTTGCCGCCCCGGCCCGCGCGCAAGAAACCATCAAATGGCGTTTGCAAACCTATGCGGGCCCGGCGCTCGCCGAAGAGGTGGTCAAACCCGCGATCGAGGCGTTCAACACCATCGCCAATGGGCAAATGGAGATCGAGCTTTACACCTCGGACCAGTTGGTGCCGACGGGCGAACTTTTCCGCGCGATGCAAAACGGCACCATCGATGCCGTGCAATCGGATGATGACTCTATGGCCTCGCCCACCGAAGTCACCGTCTTCGGCGGCTATTTCCCCTTTGCTTTGCGCTATTCGCTTGATGTGCCCGCGCTCTTCAACTCTTGGGGTCTGAAGGAAATCTGGGAAGAGGAATATGCCAAGGTGGGCATCAAGCACATCTCGGCAGGCTCGTGGGATCCGTGCAACTTCAACATGAAAGAGCCGGTGAACTCGCTGGAAGATCTGCGCGGCAAGCGCGTCTTCACCTTCCCGACCGCAGGGCGCTTCCTGGCCCAATTCGGCGTCATTCCGGTGACGATCCCGTGGGAAGATGTGGAAGTTGCGCTGCAAACCGGCGAGTTGGATGGCTTGGCCTGGTCGGGCATCACCGAGGATTACACCTCGGGCTGGTCGAAAGTGGCGCCTTACTTCCTCACCAACAACATCTCGGGCGCGTGGATCGGCCACTTCTTCGCCAATATGGAGCGGTGGAACGCGGTTCCCGCCCACCTGCAGCAGCTTTTGCAAACCTGCTTCGACCAATCGCATTATCACCGCCAATGGTGGTATTGGGCGGGCGAAGCCAAGCTGCGCGTCGAAGGGGCCGATATGACGCTGACCTCGCTGCCCACAGAAGATTATGCCAAGCTTGAAGAAGCCGCGCATAAGTTCTGGGATGAGGTGGCCGCCGAAAGCCCGCTCAAGGCCAAGGTGGTGGACATCATCCGCAAATATAATGAGACGATGGTCAAGGCCGGCGTGCCTTATCGCTACTGATCGGTGCGGGCCGGGGCATCCCCGGCCCACTCCCACGACCCGCGCGCGGCGGGACAACCGCGCCATTGAACGGAGGAAACCATGCCCGCCAACCTGACCTTTGAGGCCCTGAAAACCGCTGTCGCCTCGGGCGAGATCGACACCGTGATCGCATGTATTTGCGATATGCAGGGCCGGTTGCAGGGCAAGCGTTTCCACGCACAGCATTTTATCGACAGCGCTTGGGAAGAAACCCATTGCTGCAACTATCTGCTCGCCACCGATATGGAGATGGTCACGGTCGAGGGCTATGAGGCCTCCAGCTGGACGCGCGGCTATGGCGATTATGTCATGAAGCCCGATATGGAGACGCTTCGCCGTATCCCATGGGTGGATGGCACCGCGCTTGTGATGTGCGATGTGCTCGACCATCACACCCATGAACCCGTGCCGCATGCGCCGCGTTCGGTGCTCAAGCGACAGATCGACCGCGCCAAAGCGATGGGCTTTGACGTGATGATGGCGACGGAGCTTGAGTTTTTCCTTTTTGAGCAAAGCTATACCGAGCTTTTCGACACGAATTACCCAACCCCCACACCGGTCGCGCGCTACAATGTCGATTATTCGATCATGGGCACCGCGCGCGATGAGCCGATCATGCGCGATATCCGCAATTACCTTTATGGTGCGGGCATCCCGGTGGAATGCTCCAAGGGCGAGGCCGAACGCGGCCAAGAAGAGATCAACGCGAAATATTCCCAAGCGCTTGATACCGCCGACATGCACACGCTCATCAAGCAAGGCGTGAAGGAAATTGCCCAGCAACACGGCGCCTCGGCCACCTTCATGGCGAAATACCACACCGAAAAGGCGGGCTCGTCGAGCCACGTGCACCAATCGCTTTGGAAAGACGGCGCGAATGCCTTTTACGACCCCAAGGCCGCGCATGGCATGAGCGATCTGATGCGCCATTTCCTCGCCGGGCAGCTCGAATTTTCGCGCGATATCAGCTACTTCTTGGCACCTTATGTGAACAGCTACAAACGCTTCTGTGTCGGGCTGTTTGCCCCCACCAAGGCGGTTTGGTCGCTTGACAACCGCACCGCGGGCTACCGGATTTGTGGCGAAGGCACCAAGGGTGTGCGGGTCGAATGCCGCATCGGCGGGGCCGATCTGAACCCCTATTTGGCCTGCGCGGCGCTTTTGGCAGCGGGGCTTGAGGGCGTCGTAAACAAGCTTGATCCGGGCGCGCCGATCTCGGGCGATTTGTATCATGCCGAGGCGGCGCCCGAAGTGCCCAAAACCCTGCCCGAAGCGGCCGCGGCGCTCGAGAATTCTGATTTCCTCAAACGCGCCCTTGGCGAAGAGGTCGTGGCGCATTACCTGCGCGCGGCGCGCTGGGAGATCGAGGAAAATGATCGCGTCGTGACCGATTGGGAACGGATGCGCGGCTTCGAACGGGCTTAAGATTTCAAGTTTACCGGGGCCGAAGGGGCCACGAGAGGAAGGTCGACATGACGAAGATGATCCAGTGTATCTCGCCCGTGGATGGGCGGGTCTATGCCGAGCGGCCGGCCCTGAGCCTGCCCGATGCAGAGGAAATGGCCGCGCGCGCCCGCGCTGCCCAACCCGCATGGGCCGCGCGCCCACTTGAAGAGCGTATCGCGCTGGTGCAAGCCGGGGTGGCCAAGCTCAACGAGATGAAAGACCGCGTGGTTGAAGAACTCGCTTGGCAAATGGGCCGCCCCACCCGCTTTGGCGGCGAATTTGGCGGCGTGAATGACCGCGCCAATTACATGGCCGAGATCGCCGCCGAAACGCTGGCCCCGAAAGTGGTGGAAGACAGCGATAAATTCCGCCGCTATCTCGCGCGCGAACCGGTGGGCGTGGTCTTTATCATCGCGCCGTGGAACTACCCCTATCTGACCACGATCAACACGCTCGCGCCTGCGCTGATTGCGGGCAATACGGTCGTGCTCAAACATGCCACGCAAACCATGCTGGTAGGCGAACGGCTGGCCGAGGCCTTCCACGCGGCGGGTGTGCCCGAAGACGTGTTCCAAAATGTCTATCTGACGCATGACGTGACCGAGGCGCTGATCGGCCAGCGCGCGTTCAACTTCATCAACTTCACCGGCTCAGTGAATGGCGGCGCCACGATCGAGCGCGCGGCGGCGGGCACCTTTACCGCTGTGGGGCTGGAGCTGGGCGGCAAAGACCCGGGCTATGTGATGGCCGATGCCGATCTTGATGCCGCTGTGGATGGGCTGATGGATGGCGCGATGTTCAACGCGGGCCAATGCTGCTGCGGGATCGAGCGCATCTATGTGCACGAAAGCCTTTATGACGCCTTTGTCGAAAAGGCTGTGGCTTGGGTGAAAACGCTCAAACTGGGCAATCCGTTTGAGCCCGAAAGCACGCTTGGCCCGATGGCGAACAAACGCTTCGCCCATATCGTGCGCGACCAAATAGCTGAGGCCGTGGCCGAGGGCGCAGAGGCGCTCATTGATCCGGCGCTTTTCCCGGCGGATGATGGCGGCGCCTATCTTGCCCCGCAGATCCTCGTGAATGTGAACCACGAAATGCGGGTGATGCGCGAAGAAAGCTTTGGCCCCGTGGTCGGCATCATGTCGGTGAAAGACGATGAAGAAGCCATCGCCGCGATGAACGACAGCCCCTATGGGCTGACCTGCTCGATCTGGACTGCCGACCCCGACAAAGCCGCCGAAATTGGCGCGCGGCTGGAGACCGGCACCATTTTCATGAACCGCTGCGACTATCTTGACCCGGCTTTGTGCTGGACCGGCTGCAAAGACACCGGGCGCGGCACGGCGCTTTCGGCGCTTGGCTATTACTCGGTCACCCGACCGAAATCCTACCATCTCAAGAAGGTGACGAAATGAGCGTTCCGAGCATGAACTGGGGCTACCCCACGCCGATCAAATTTGGCCCCGGGCGGATTGCCGAATTGGCCGAGCATTGCAAGGCCGTGGGCATGGCGAAACCGCTTTTGGTGACCGATAAGGCGCTTTCCAGCCTGCCGATCACCGCAGGCGCGCTGGATGTGCTGGAACAAGCGGGCCTTGGCCGCGCGATGTTTTGCGAGGTGGACCCGAACCCGACCGAAGCCAATATGAAAGCGGGCATCGCCGTTTACAAAGCGGGCGGCCATGATGGCGTGGTCTGCTTTGGCGGCGGCTCAGCGCTCGATCTTGGCAAAATGATCGCGCTGATGGCCGATCAGCCCGAAACGCTCAGTGTTTGGGAATTGGAAGACATCGGCGATTGGTGGACCCGTGCGGATGCGTCGAAAATCGCCCCGATCATCGCGGTGCCGACCACCGCTGGCACGGGCTCGGAAGTGGGCCGCGCAGGCGTGCTGACAAATTCCGACACGCATAAGAAAAAGATCATCTTCCACCCGAAGCTGATGCCCGCAATCACCATTTGCGACCCGGAGTTGACGGTGGGCATGCCCGCCTTCATCACCGCAGGCACTGGCATGGATGCGCTGGCGCATTGCCTTGAGGCCTATTGCTCGCCCTTCTATCACCCGATGAGCCAAGGCATCGCGCTGGAAGGCATGCGGCTGGTGTTTGAAAACCTGCCGAAAGTCTATGCCAACCCGACTGACCTTGAGGCCCGCGCGCATATGATGAGTGCGGCGGCGATGGGCGCCGTGGCCTTCCAAAAGGGCCTTGGCGCGATCCACTCGCTGAGCCACCCCGTTGGCGCGGTTTATGGCACGCACCACGGCACAACGAACGCCTGCGTGATGCCGATGGTGCTGGATTATAACCGTTCGGCCATTGAGGAGCGGATCGAAAAAGCCGCTGCTTACTTGGGTATTTCGGGCGGGTTTGACGGGTTCCGCGCCGCGATTGTTGCGCTGCGCAAAGAGCTTTCCATCCCCGAAACCCTCACCGACATGGGCGTGAAGGCAGAAGACCTCGATATGCTCACCGAAATGGCGCTCGAAGACCCATCTTGCGGCGGCAACCCAATCGAAATGACGCAGGAAAATACCCGCGCGCTTTTCGCCGCCTGCATGTAAGGGCGCGAAATTGACCTCCCCGGCGGCGTTCACGCGTCGTCGGGTCTTTTCTTTGCGGCATTCGTGCCATGGCAGGGCAAAACTGCCTTGCGGCGACGTGTTTCATCTCGTCTCTGCGGTGAAATTGGGTATAACGGCCCAAAGACTTCGGAGGAACGCGTGCAGTCTGCCCAACCGAACCGGTCCGCCCTGCCCCGGACCGCTATGCCTCATTCCCGCAACCGGGCCGCGCTTTTGTGCGCGTCTGCCCTTGTGTGTGCCGTGTCAACCGCTGTGCCAGGGCTCGCCGATCCGATGGTCGGCGCCTCGCGCAACACCTATGGCATGCCCGGCTTGATCGACATGCCAACGGCCGAAGGGTTTAGCGATGGCACGCTTGGTGTCTCGATCACGGCGCTGGGGGGCGGCACGCTGCGCAACACGCTCACCTTCCAGATCGCCCCGCATGTGACCGGCGCGTTCCGCTATTCGCGCGTGCCCGACCTGATGCCGATCCCCGATGGCTTTGGCGGCATCTCTGGCTACAAAGAGCTTTACGACCGCTCGTTCGACATTCGCTGGCAAGTGCTTGAAGAGGGGCGCTATACGCCTGCGCTCGCCGTCGGCCTTAACGACATGGTCGGCACCAGCGTCTATTCCTCGGAATATATCGTTGCCACCAAAGGCTTTGGCAGCGCGCTGCGGGTCACGGCGGGCGTTGGCTGGGGGCGCTTGGGGAGCTTTGGCTCTATCGGCTCCACCGGCACGCGCCCGGTTTATGACTACAATTCCAACGGCGGCGAATTCAATTCGGGCGCATGGTTCCGCGGCGATGTCGCCCCCTTCTTTGGGGTGAGCTACAAATTCAACGACCGGCTGACGCTGAAAGCGGAGTATTCCTCTGACGCTTACGTGCAAGAAACGCGGCTAAGCGACTGGGAACACCAAAGCGCTGTGAACGTGGGGCTGGATTACAAACTTGGTGCCGCGACGAACCTGCAGATGTTCTATCTGCATGGCGACAAGATCGGCTTCCAGTTCTCTTATGCGATTGACCCGAAACGGCCCGCCTATCCGACCGGGCTTGAAAGCGCGCCGCTGCCGGTGCGCCCGCGCCCGGCGCAAAGTGCCGATGTTGATGGATGGTCGGGGGCTTGGACCGCCGATCCCACTGCACAACCCGCGATTCAGCGCGCCATCGCGCAGGCGCTGGCCAAAGACGGTCAAATCCTCGAATCGATGTCACTGACGGCGACCCGGGCCGAGCTGCGCGTGCGCAACGAAACCTATAACGCTGCGCCGCAAGCCGTGGGCCGTGTCGCCCGCATCGCCACCCGCGCCCTGCCCTCCTCGGTCGAGACGATCACCGTCACGCTGATGGAAAAAGGCATGGCCGTGTCGTCGGTGACCGTGACCCGCTCCGATCTGGAGCGGTTGGAAAACGGTCGCTCCGGCGACATCCTGAGCGTCGCACAAATCACCGAAGCCGGGAAAGACCCTGCCCAAGTGGTGACCGAAGGGCTGTTCCCGCGCTTCCAATGGTCTTTGCGGCCCTATCTGGAAGCCTCTTATTTCGACCCGGATTCGCCACTTCGTGCCGATGTCGGGCTGAGCCTGAAGGCGCGCTATGATCTTGGCAGTGGCTTTGTGCTGTCGGGCGATCTGCGGCAAACGCTGCTGGGCAACCTTGACCAAAGCGACCGCGTCTCGACCTCGACCGCGCCGCATGTGCGCTCTGACAGTTCCGAATACCAAAAGAACGGCGATCTTGCGCTGCACCGCTTGACCTTCGCCCACTACGGACGCCCGGCCGAAAATCTTTATTCGCGCCTGACTGTGGGCTATTTGGAGCGGATGTACGGCGGTATTTCGGGCGAATTGCTCTGGAAACCGGTCGACAACCGGCTGGCACTCGGCGTGGAGGCCAACTGGGTCACCAAGCGCGACTATGACCAACGCTTTGGCTTCCAAGATTACGATGTCGCCACCGGCCATGCCTCGGCCTATTACGATTTCGGCGGCGGCTATACCGGCGAATTGGACCTTGGCCGTTATCTCGCCAAAGATTGGGGCGCGACGATCTCGCTCGCACGCGAATTCTCGAACGGGTGGCAGGTTGGTGCTTTTGCGACGGTGACCGATATGTCTTCGGCCGATTTCGGCGAAGGCTCGTTTGACAAAGGTATCCGCATCACCGCACCGATTGCTTGGCTCTCGGGCAAACCCTCGCGCGCGTCGATGAGCACCGTCCTGCGCCCGCTGCAACGCGATGGCGGCGCCCGTCTGGATGTTGACGGACGTTTGTACGAAACGGTGCGCAGCGACCATATGGGGGCGCTTTACGAGAACTGGGGGAGGTTCTGGCGGTGAGCACGATGATGCGCAAATGGCGCCTCGGCGCGCTTGCAATGGCCGTTTTGGTGGCGGCTGGCTGTAGCCATGACAGTGCCCGCGAAGATAGCCAAGGCGGCCTCTTTCGCGCGATGACCGCCGATTTGAAGGGCAAGGTTGCCGCGCGGCGCGCAAAATCTGAAGGCGTGACCGCCCCTGCTCCAGAGGCCATGGCGCGCGAGGCGCTGGCGCTCAACCAAGGGCCACTGCTCTTCTCAACCCGCGAAAATGCCGGGGCCGGGCCCGCTGTTTTGGGCATGATCGGTGAAAACGGCCCAATGCGCACCTATGCCACGCCGCAAATGCAGACCCTGATGCTGCGCAACGGGTTGATCGTCGGCACCCGCGGCTTGGGGCATGATATGATGTCCGCCGAGGTGGACGAGGTCGCAACGCTGATCCATGCGCGCCGCGCCGGGACGGGCGCACGCGTGATCCGCCTGCTTGATGGGCTGGGCACTGAACGCCCGCTTCCGCTCACCTGCACGGTGGCACCGGCCCAAACCGGTGCGAAATACAGCTTCGCCGGGCGCGACTGGACCGGCACGGTGATGGCCGAGCATTGCACCGGGCAAGGGTTTGACTTCACCAACAGCTACCTTGTCACCAGCAGCGGGCAGATCGCCACCTCACGCCAATGGGTGACCCCGGAGCTGGGCTATTTCACGCTGCAAGTGCTGCGCCCCTAACTCGGCCCGACAGTCGCGAAACCTATTAGAAAGGCCGGAGCATCACTGCTCCGGCCTTTTCGGTTGGTACTCGTTACAAAGCGCCCCTCATGCGAGCGCGGCTGGTGGCCATTCTGACCGAAGCCCTGAACGTCTTTCTGACCGTCAGTTGGTGGTGCCGGTGGCCGAAGTCCCGCCTGCTTCCGACATGGCCGAGGCCACAACAGTCGCCACAGTCGTGGTGCTGGACGAAGCAGAGAGCGCGCTGATCACCATGCCATTGGGGGCGGTCGGCGCGAGAGCGGAAATGATCGGAAGGACCGGTTGCGCCGAGACCGAAGCAACCGAAAGCATGAGAGCGACCACAGGAAGGAAGATCTTTTGCATTTACGTTTCATCCTGGCGTTAGGGTTTCGATAACCAATGGATACACGATTCCTCCCCAAATTCGAAGCAAAGGCTGCTGAATCGGGCCAGCAAAGTAAACACGTGGTTAAAATGCGGAGAGTTTGTGGCGTAACCGTGGCAAAGGCTTAAGGAAACCTAAACCGATGCCCCGCCAAGCGCATAAACAAAAAGCCGGAAAGCTTGCGCTTTCCGGCCTTCTCGTGGTCCGAAGACCGCGAAATTCGGTGTCGAACTTAGTTCGACGAAGCCGCCACGGCGACGCCGACGAGCAGCAGCACCGGGATCAGGATGCCGGCGTTCGAGGACGACGACTCGGCGACGACCGGGGTCGCGTCGACGACCGGGGCGGTGTAGCCGCCGGCGAAAGCGGTGGAAGCCGAAAGGCTGGCAACCAGGGCGATGGTAGCGATCTTTTTCATTTTAAATCTCCGTCATTGCTGTAGAGAGCCGCCAAGCCCGGCAGCATCACGGCGAGAAAAGCACAAGCGTTAGGAATTGCAAAGGGTAAATCGCGGGCCCTTTCACGTGGCGTAAAGGAAGTGTTGCGGTTTTGCACGCATCTGCAGAAAATCCCCCGAAAACCCATGATAAAAGGGCTTGAAGCGGCCCTTCTTGCACCCGCAGGACGCGAAAAATGAGCGCTTGAGGAAAATCTCTGATGCGTCAGAGAGGGTGCAAGAGGTCGGTGTGAGGCGCCACTCAACCGCGCCGCTTCACACCCAAGCTCAGCACAAAGATCAGCGCCGCAACAACGACGATGGACGGGCCTGCTGGCGTGTCGAAATTGAGCGAGGCCTGTAGCCCGCCCAGAACCGAGGCGGCCCCAATCGCCGTCGCCGCGAGCGCCATCGACTCGGGACCGCGCGCCAGTTGGCGTGCGGCGGCCGCCGGAATGATCAAAAGTGCCGCGATCAACAGCGCGCCTACGATCTTGATCGCCACCGCCACCGTCAGCGCCAAGGCCAAGGTCAGCACCAACCGCGCGCGCAGCGGATCTTGCCCCGAGGCTTGGGCGAGTTCTTCGTTCACTGTGGCGGTCAAAAGCTCCTGCCAGCGCCAGATCAAAAGCACCGCAACCACGGCAGAGCCGCCCCAAACGACGGCCAAATCGGTGCGGCTCACGGCCAAAATATCGCCAAACAGAAACGCCGTCAGATCGACCCGCAGCCCCGAAATGAACGATGCCGCGACAAGGCCAAAGGCCAGCGCCGCATGGGCGAGCACGCCCAAGACCGTATCCATCGCATGCCCGCGCCCGGACAGCGCCGCCACGGTCAGCGCCATTGCAAGCGCGACAACCAGCGTGCCCGCGTAAAGTGGCAGCCCAAACCCAAAGGCCAGTGCTACCCCTAAAATCGCGGCATGCGAGGTGGCATCCCCGAAATAGGCCATACGCCGCCAGACCACGAAAGAGCCGAGCGGCCCGGTGGCAAGCGTCAGGCCAATGCCCGCCAGCGCGGCACGGATCAGAAAATCGTCAAGCATGGTCGTGGGTGCATCCTGCGGCGTGATGGTGGCCGTGGCTGTGGGGCTCATGCGGATGGGCAACATGGGGCGCGCCATGGTCATGGCCATGCCCTTCGTCTTCCTCATGGTCGTGGTCGTGCATATGGCGGTAAAGCGCGAAGGCGCCCCCGGTGCCAAGGCCAAAAAGCGCGCGATATTCCGGCGCGGCAGAAACGACTTTGGGCGTGCCTTGGCAGCAGACATGGCCATTGAGGCAAATCACCCGATCAGAGGCAGACATCACCACATGCAGATCATGGCTGACCATCAGCACCGCGACACCCATTTCCGCGCGGACCTCTTCAATCAGCCGGTAAAAGCCCGCCGTGCCGGGCTGGTCGAGCCCCTGCGTTGGCTCATCCAATATCAAAATATCGGGGTTTGCCAAAAGCGCGCGCGCCACCAGCACGCGCTGCAATTGCCCCCCCGAAAGTCGCGCCAATTGCCTTGGGCCAAGCCCCGGCACACCGGTGCGCGCCAAAGCCGCCTCGGCCTGCGCATCGCTCACCCGGCGCGGCAAAGACAGGAAACGCCGCACCGTCATCGGCAGGCCGGCATCAATATGCAGCTTTTGCGGCACATAGCCGATTACCAGCCCCGGCGCGCGCGTGACCGCCCCCGTCGCGGCGGCTTCAAGGCCAATCAAGGCCCTGATCAAGGTGGATTTGCCCGAGCCATTCGGGCCAACAACGGTAACGATTTCGCCGCGCTCAATCGCAAACTGAACTCCGCCCAGCACCGTCGCCTCGCCATGGCGCACTGACAGGTTCTCGGCGGCAATCAACGCACTCATGCGGAAGCCTCCGCCTTGGCGCGGCAATCTGGGCAAAGACCCAGCGCCTCAAAACTTGCACGCTCTACGGTGAACGCAAGCTCCCCGGCAACCAGATCAAGCGCTTGGCGCAGCGGGGCCGCCTCGGCTTCCACCACGGTGTCGCACTCCCGGCAGATCAAGAACACCGGCGCATGCGCCTCGCCCGGATGCATACAGGCCGCAAAGGCATTGAGCCGCTGCACCCGATGCGCCAGCCCCGCCTCGACCAGAAATTCCAACGCGCGATAAGCGACGGGCGGCTGATTGCCAAAGCCCTCCGCCGCAAGACGATCCAGCACCTCATAGGCGCCCATCGCCCGATGCGCCTCCAGCAATATCTCCAGCACCCGCTTGCGCACGGGCGTAAACCGCAGCCCCCGCCGCTCGGCTTCAGCCGCCGCGCGCTCAAGCACGGCCCCCGCGCAATGCGCATGGTCATGCTGGCCGAAGGCGCAGCCCGGATCGGTAGGGGTATCGTGAGGCATGTTACTTTATCACATTTCTCTTGACCTGTTACGGTATAACATAGATAACCCGCAACCGACCCGCAAGTTCCCCCTCACCTTCCTCTGAGGTTTCGATGAAGAAGACACTGATCCCCGCGCTCGCGCTTTTGCCCCTGCCCGCTTTGGCCGATGTGCCGAATGTGGTGACAGATATCCCCGCCGTGCATTCGCTCACCGCGCAAGTGATGGGCGATCTGGGCAGCCCCGCCGTTTTGCTCGAACAGGGCGGCAATGCGCATAACTACCAGATGAAGCCGAGCCAAGCAGCCGCCCTGCAAAACGCGGATCTGGTGATCTGGCTCGGGCCGGAAATGACCCCGTGGCTGGAACGCGCCATTGACGGTGTCAGCTTGAAAGGTGCGCAACTCGAATTGCTTGATGCCCCTGGCACGCATCTGCAAGATTTTGACGGCCATGCCCATATGCACGCCCCCGCCGAAGAAGCGCAGGATCACGAAGCCCATGAAGAAGGCCATGATGAGCATGGCGAAGCAGATCACGACGATCATGACCATGTGCATGAAGGGCTAGACCCCCATGCTTGGCTGACGCCCGAAAACGCCGAAACTTGGCTGGGCGTGATTGCCCAAGAGCTTTCGGCAGCCGATCCGGAACATGCCGCGACCTATGCCGCCAATGCCGCCACCGCGCAGGAAGCCGTGCGCGCCCTAGACGCCCAAATCACCGCCGAACTGGCCCCGGTTGCGCAGAAACCCTTTGTCACCTTCCACGCGGCCTATGGCTACTTTGTCACCCATTATGGGCTAAGCGTGGCGGGGTCGGTCAATATGAGCGACGCAACCGCGCCGGGCGCCGCGCATTTGGCCGAATTGCGCGACCAATTCGCGGCTCAACATATTGTTTGTGCCTTCCCCGAAGCGCAGCATGACCCGAAGCAAATTGATGCTCTGCTCGAGGGCACCTCGGTCAAGCGCGGCGGCACGCTCGACCCGTCTGGTTCCGCCCTGCCCTATGGCCCCGAGCTTTACGCCGCGCTGATGACCGGCTTGGCCGACACATTGCGCGATTGCCTTTCCGAATAAGGTCTTACGCGCTCTTGCTCGTCCGGGGCATTCGTGAAACGCTCCGGGCGAACAAGGGGGCGCCATGTCAGCCGATATCCGCCGTTTCGGCACCACATCCACCGGAGACTTGGTCGAGGCCGTAACGCTGCGCGCGGGCGAATTGACTGCGCGGCTGATCACCTTTGGGGCCAGCTTGCAAGATTTGCGTCTGGCGGGCACACCTTGGCCGCTGATCTTGGGCTCCGATACCCTTTCCGCCTATGAAAGCGGGGCGCTGGCTTGGGCAGGCGCGGTGGTCGGACCCGTTGCCAATCGGCTCTCAGGCGCGCAGGTCGAAATTGCCGGGCAGCTTTGGCGTGCCGCGCCAAATGACGGGGCAAACCTGTTACATTCGGGCGATGCGGGCTGCTCGCAGCAAGTTTGGGCGATTGAAACCGCCAATGCTGACAGCGTCACCTTTCGGCTTGATCTGCCGCATGGGGCGGCCGCCCTCCCCGGCAACCGGGTGCTGCGCGCCAGTTATCAGATCGTGGCGCCAAGCACGCTGGAGATCACGCTCAGCGCAGAAACCGATGCAGAGACGTTGATGAACCTTGCGCATCACCCCTATTGGAACCTTGACGGCACGCCCACCACCGCAGCGCATCATTTGAAAGTGGCAGCAGAGCAGATGCTGCCCTGCGATGCGCAAAACCTGCCGCGCGCCCCGATTTCGGTCGCGGATACAGTCTACGACCTGCACCACGCGCGCCGTGTCGCCGACCTGCCGCCGCTCGATAACAACTACTGCCTGCCCGGCACGGGGCTGCGCGCGGTAGCAGAACTGACCGGCAGCGCGGGTGTCTCGCTCACGATTGAAACCGATGCGCCCGGACTTCAGGTCTATGATGGGCAGCATATGGGCGCGCACCCAGTCCTTGGCCTCAGCGGTGCGGCGTATGGCCCCCATGCAGGTCTTGCACTTGAGCCGCAGATGTGGCCCGATGCGCCGCAACATCCCGATTTCCCAGCCATTACGCTCCATCCGGGCGAAACATGGCGCCAAGTAACCCGATTGCATCTGAGCCGTAGCATTTCCACGGACAAGCCCGCGAGGACCGCGCTATGACCACCCCGCCCGCCTCCGACGTCACGGCGCTGTTTGCCGATCTCGCCACCCGTTTTGGCATGAGCCGCGCCGCGGGCGCCTGCCTTGGCACGATCTGGCGCGCGGCGCAGGCCCCCTCTGCCGAAGACCTTTGCAACGCGCTTGGGCTTTCGCGCTCCAATGTCTCGGTCGCGCTGAAAGAACTGCGCCAAGCGGGGCTCGTGCAGGTGGCGCGCGCGCCCGGCACAAGGCGTGATTTCTATGTGGCTGACCCAAACCCTTGGGCGCTGCTGCGCGCCGCTTTGGCAGACCGCCACCGCCGCGAAATCGCCCCCTTAACCGACAGGCTCGCCACACTGGCCGCGACCGATAACACGGACCCGCGCGTTGCGGCGCTGGCCGAAATGTCAGCAGTGGCCGAGGATTGGTTTGCCCGGCAACTGCGCCGCGATGCCGCCGATTTCGCGCAATTCATGGGCGCCGACAAAGCCGAGAAGAAAAAGAAGAAAGGCCAGCGCGGCAAGTAAGGCTTAGGCCTTACTTACCCGCGCCGCACGCGCACGGCCTTTCGCAGCAGGGGCGCTTTTGCGCAGCGCCGTCTCTGCGCCCGTCTTTTCCGCTTTCGCCGCCGTACGGGGCGCTGGGGTGGCAGACCGGGGCACCGGATGCGTCTCCGAACGCTCCGCTGCGGCGCGTTGCTCCGGCACTTCCATCAGATCCTCGATGAAGAGGCTGACAAGCTGGCTGCGCGCCCCCACCCCGGCCTTGCGATAGATCGAGGCCGTCTGCGCCTTCACCGTGCCCTCGGACGTGGCCCGCAATTGCGCGATCTCGGCCAAGCTCAGCCCTTTGATCGCGAAAAGCGCCACATCGCGCTCTGCCGGGGTCAGGCCCCATTCGGTAAAACGCTCTTCCAAAAGATCGGCAAATTCCGCCGACGCGCGCCGCAGACCTTCGCGCGCCACTTTCGCTTCACGCCGCACCGCCAACAGCACATGCGCGCCAAAGCCAAGCCCGACCAAAAGCGCGACAGCAGCGCCAATTTCAAACGCCTCGCGCAGCTCCCACGGGATCGGCGGCAAAGCGATCCCGATCAGCGCCGAGACGATATCGGAAACGTAGTAGAGCGCCGGGATTGCTTGAAGAACAAACAAGGCCACAACGATCACCCGCGAGCGGAGCCAGCTTTGCACAACGGGCGAGGGGCGAGCCGATTCGTAAATTTGCTCGGTCATCTGAAAGCCTCCCCGCCGCGCGATCCCCCAAGACCATGATCTGAGGGACCGGAAGGCCGATCCGGCGGATCACCCGCTGGACCGCCCGGACCGCGCCCCTCCCCCGGTGCACCGGGCGGCGGACCATCGGGACGCGGACGCCCATCGGGAGCCGGGCGCCCCCCCGGCCCACCCCGCTGGCCCTCCCGCGGGGGCCGCACATAGTCGCGGAGAACTTCGTCATTGCGCGGGTCGAGCACGATCTCGCGCTCCCCCTCTTCCCCCTGCGCCACGATGCGCGTGCGGCGCAGCCATGTCTTGGAGGTGGTGATATCGGTATAACCCTCGGCCTCAAGCTCCGAGATGATCTCTTCTTGTCGGTCGGCCAACACCGGTCCCGCAGTCGCCATGACCACGCCCAGCATCACCGTGGCAAAGGCCAATTTGCCCGGCAATTGCCCAGTGCTGCGATCGCCTTCACGTGTTCCGATCAACCAATCCATCTCGTTCCTGCCTTGCGCCTGTGCGCGTCAATTCTGCCCCAGCTTTGTTTGCAATCGACCGGGAGCCCGCTCCGCCCCATCTTCCGTGAGCGATAGGATACGGAGGCCCCCGGGCCCCCGGCCGAAAATCTGGCTCCCTCGGACCGATTGGGGTCGGCTGGCTGGGAGGGAACCTGGCCACGCTTTGGGGGACGGGGCCAAGAGTAGGAAACGCCTGCCGCACACGGAAAGCAAGCAGTGCGAGAGACGTTTTTCAGCTTAAAGCACTTCTATAAACCCCCGGTATATACGCCCAAGGCCGATTGACGCGGGCTTTCACGCGCGCCTAGGCTGGGGCGATTTGTGACGAGGATTTTTCATGCCCGGTTCGAAGCGCTTCAAAGCGCAAAAACGCCTTTTCCTACGCCAAGCGCCGCAGCACCCCGCGCCGGGTTTACGCTACGTAAAGGCCGCGCATCCCGCCCATACGGCAGGCGGGCGGGAGATTGTGGAGAAATGGGAGTGGTTTGAGCGCGTCGTGCTGATGGCGACCTTGGTTTCGGTGATCTTCGGCATCTGGGCGTGGAAGGAGGAACACGACACCCGCCGGGAGGAAGCGATCAACCGCGCATGGAGCATCCTGACCGCCCCGGCCACCGGCAATTCGGGCAAGCGCGAGGCGCTGGAATATCTGGCGGCGCAGGGCGTGTCGCTGCGGGGGATTGATCTGTCTTGCGAAAAGATGGGCGGCGGTTGGGATGAGGCGCAGAAGGCCTGTGACAATCCGGTGGATTTGATGCGTCTGACGCCAAAGGCGCCCGAGGGGGAGCGAGTGGACCTTTACCGCGCGCATCTGCAGGGGGCAAAGCTCTTGCTCGCGCATCTGGCGGGTGGGAACCTCGGGGAGGCGCGCCTGGAAGGGGCAGACCTCAGAGTCGCGCATCTGGAGGGGGCGGGGCTCTTCGAAGCGCATCTTGAGGCGGCGCGGCTCGGAGGCGCGTATCTGCAGAAGGCAAGCCTCCGGGAAACGCATCTGGAGGGGGCGGCGCTTTGGGAGGCGCAGATGGAAGGGGCGGACCTCCGGGGCGCACATCTGGAGGAGGCTTCCCTTTGGAAGGCGCAGATGGAGGGGGCCGACCTTTCGCACGCGCATCTGGACCGGGCTCAGATTTCGGGCGCCGATTTCAACAAGGTCGTCGGCCTGGACACCGCCCATTTCACCGACGTCTGGGCTTGGGCCGACAGCCCCCCCATCGGCCTACCCGCAACCATACCCGTCACGCTCTGCCAGTATCGAGACGGGATGGCTCGCTACCTAGAACCCTTCTTAATCCGCCCCGATCCCTGCCTACCGCCGGATTAAACCTTCATCTCCTCGCCAAGGTGTTTGGCGACGGTGAAGATGTCTTTGTCGCCCCGGCCCGAGAGGTTGATCACGATGATATGGTCTTTGGGCAGCGTGGGCGCGAGTTTCATCACATGGGCGACCGCGTGGCTGCTCTCCAACGCCGGGATGATCCCCTCGGTGCGGCAGCAGAACTGGAACGCCTCCAAAGCCTCGGCATCGGTGATCGACACATATTCCGCCCGCTTGATGTCGCGCAGCCAGCTGTGTTCCGGCCCGATGCCGGGATAATCGAGGCCCGCCGAGATCGAATGGCCTTCGAGAATCTGCCCGTCTTCGTCTTGCAGCAAATAGGTGCGGTTCCCATGCAGCACGCCCGGCCGCCCCCCGGTGAGCGAGGCGCAATGCTGCATCCGGTCATCCACGCCCAAGCCCCCGGCCTCAACGCCGATGATGCGGACCTCTTTGTCATCAAGGAACGGGTGAAACAGGCCCATCGCGTTCGACCCCCCGCCCACGGCGGCAATGATCGTATCGGGCAAGCGGCCTTCGCCCTCTTGCTGCTCCAACTGCCAGCGGGTTTCGCGCCCGATGATGGATTGGAAATCGCGCACCATCGCCGGGTAAGGCGCGGGGCCCGCCACCGTGCCGATGCAATAGAAGGTGTCGCGCACATTGGTGACCCAATCGCGCAGCGCATCGTTCATCGCATCTTTCAGCGTGCCCCGGCCAGAGGTCACCGGCACCACTTCCGCGCCCAAAAGCTTCATGCGGAACACGTTCGGGGCCTGACGCTCCACATCGGTCGCGCCCATATAGACGATGCATTTAAGCCCGAACTTGGCGCAAACCGTCGCCGTCGCCACGCCATGCTGGCCCGCGCCGGTTTCGGCAATGATCCGGCTTTTGCCCATGCGGCGCGCGAGCAGAATCTGGCCCAGCACGTTGTTGATTTTATGCGCGCCGGTGTGGTTGAGCTCTTCGCGCTTGAGGTAAACCTTGGCCCCGCCCAATTCCTCGGTCATGCGCGGCGCGAAATACAAAGGCGAGGGGCGGCCCACATAGTCGCGCCAAAGCAAGTCCATCTCCGCCCAGAAGGTCGGATCGGTCTTGGCATGTTCGTATTGCGCTTCCAGCTCCAAAATGAGCGGCATCAGCGTTTCCGAAACGAACCGGCCCCCGTGGATGCCGAAACGCCCGTTTTCATCCGGCGCGGTCATGTAGCTGTTGGGCAGATCTTCGGCCATTGGTCTCATTCCCCTGTTCCCTTGCCCCGCAGATAGCGCGCTCTTGGGGCTGGGTAAAGTTTCCCATGCAGATAAGGCTGAAATACCGCGGGCCTTGGCGGCTTAGGCGCTTTGCGCGGCCTGCACGAAGGCGGCGATCTTGGCGGCATCCTTCACGCCCGGCGCGCTTTCCACGCCTGACGACACATCGACCTGCGTTGCGCCCGTCAGCCGCACCGCCTCGGCCACGTTGTCGGGCGTAAGACCGCCGGCCAGCATCCAAGGCCGCACCCAGTCGCGCCCCGCAATCAGCCGCCAGTCAAACGAGAGCCCATTGCCGCCGGGAAGCGTGGCCTCTTTGGGCGCTTTAGCATCAAGCAGGATTTGATCGGCGACCGCCTCGTAATCCGCAATCGCTTTCAGGTCTGCGGCCTCGGCCACGCCCACTGCCTTCATCACCGGCAGGCCGTAGCGCGCGCGCAATTCGGCCACACGGGCTGGGCTTTCTTTGCCGTGAAGCTGCAGCATATCAAGCGGCACTTCGGCGGTGATCGCATCAAGCAGATCATCCTCGGCATTCACCACCAGCGCGACCTTGGCAAGCCCCAAGGGCGCAGCCAGCGCCAGTTCCCGCGCTTGGGCAATTTCCACATGGCGCGGCGAGCGCGGGAAGAAAACAAGCCCCATATAGCCTGCGCCAGCCTCAGAGGCTGAAACGACATCTGCGGGCGTTTTCAGCCCGCAGATCTTACAGCGCACCCCGCCGGGGCGGCCTTTATTGATGGCAACGGTGACCATGCCGCGTTAGGCGCGCGGCTTGTCGAGCAGCGCCAAAACGTCATCCCGCGGGCCTTGGGTCTTTTCTTTCAAACGGCCCAGCTCACGTTCAAGGTTTTGCGCGCGCTTGGTCGCTTTGCGGGCGGTTTTGCGGAAGCTCCGCTCGCGGAAAAACTCCCAAAAGAAGCCGACCAGCAGCCCGACGCCGAGCCCCGCAAAGATCACGAGGTAAAGCGGCACATCCACGCGCCAGTTCATGCCCAGATAGGTCTCGGCCTCTGCGGGCAGCAGTTGCAGCGCGACGATGGCGCGGTTCGACATCGCCAAAACGACCAAAACAACAGCGAGCACCAACAGGAACAGGTAGCGGATCAGGCGGATCATCTGGGGTCTTACTCCTCTGCCCCGTTCAGCCGGTCTCGCAAAAGCTTACCGGTCTTGAAGAAGGGGACGTGTTTTTCTTCTACCGCGACCGAGGTGCCGGTGCGCGGGTTGCGCCCCGTTCTAGCATCGCGTTTCTTTACCGAAAAGGCGCCGAAACCGCGCAACTCAACCCGGTCTCCACGGGCCATCGCTTCAATGATCTCTTCGAAGATCGTGTTGACGATCTTTTCGACGTCACGCTGGAAAAGGTTAGGATTTTCCTCGGCAATCTTGGCGATCAATTCAGATCGAATCATAATATCCCCCCGTAGGCTATCCGACTGTCAGCCCTATTTTCTCTTTCTCCGACTATAGGAGGAATTCTCGGCGTCTCAAACAGCAAAGGCTTGGAAAAACGGGGAATTCAGGGGGGATAGCGGGAGATTTGGGCACGCTTTTCGCTTTGCAGGCGGCATTCTCGGGGCGGAAAGCGGCCAGATATGGCTCAGAAGCGCCTCTTTCGCCCCTTCAACACACCTTTTGCGCGAATCGAAAAGCAAAAGGCCCCGCTTGCGCGGGGCCTTTCCGTTCCCTTTCGGGAGAAGCTTATTCGCGGCCTTTGAGGGCGGCGCCGAGGATGTCGCCGAGCGAAGCGCCCGAGTCCGACGAACCGTATTGTTCGACGGCTTCTTTCTCTTCAGCGATTTCACGCGCTTTGATCGACACGCCCAGTTTGCGGGTTTTGCTGTCGACGTTGACAACGCGCACGTCCACGTGGTCGCCCACTTGGAAACGCTCGGGGCGTTGGTCGGCACGGTCACGGGCAAGGTCCGAACGACGAATGAACGACTTCATGCCGTTGTATTCGACTTCGATGCCGCCGTCTTCGATCGCGGTCACGTTCACGGTGATCACCGAGCCACGTTTCACGCCATCAACCGCATCCGAGAAGGTGTCGGCGTCGAGCGCTTTGATCGAGAGCGAGATACGCTCTTTGTCGATATCCACTTCGGTGACCGCGGCTTTGACCACGTCGCCTTTGCGGTAATCTTGGATCGCTTCTTCGCCGCGCTTGTCCCACGACAGGTCCGACAGGTGAACCATGCCGTCGATGTCGTTGTCGAGGCCGATGAACAGACCGAATTCGGTGATGTTCTTCACTTCGCCTTCGATCATGCTGCCAACCGGATGGGCGTCAGCAAACGATTCCCACGGGTTGCGCATGCATTGTTTGAGGCCAAGCGACACGCGGCGTTTCGCGGTGTCGATCTCGAGCACCATAACGTCGACTTCTTGCGAGGTCGAAACGATTTTGCCGGGGTGCACGTTTTTCTTGGTCCACGACATTTCGGACACGTGAACCAGACCTTCGACACCAGCTTCCAACTCGACGAATGCGCCGTAGTCGGTGATGTTGGTGACGCGGCCTTTGTGCACCGAACCGAGCGAGAATTTGGTTTCCACCGAATCCCACGGGTCGTTTTGCAGCTGCTTCATGCCGAGGCTGATGCGGTGCGTTTCCTTGTTGATCTTGACGACTTGAACCTTGACGGTTTCGCCGATCGACAGGATTTCCGACGGGTGGTTCACACGGCGCCACGCCATATCGGTGACGTGCAGCAGGCCGTCCACGCCGCCCAGATCAACGAACGCACCGTATTCGGTGATGTTCTTGACCACGCCGTCGACCACTTGGCCTTCCGACAGGTTGCCGATGACTTCGGCGCGCTGTTCGGCACGCGATTCTTCGAGAATGGCGCGACGCGACACAACGATGTTGCCACGACGACGGTCCATTTTCAGGATTTGGAACGGCTGTTTCAGACCCATGAGCGGGCCAGCGTCGCGCACCGGACGCACGTCGACTTGCGAGCCGGGCAAGAAGGCCACAGCGCCGCCCAGATCGACGGTGAAGCCGCCTTTGACGCGACCGAAGATGGCGCCATCGACGCGCTCTTCCGAAGCATAGGCTTTTTCCAGACGATCCCAAGCTTCTTCGCGACGGGCTTTCTCACGCGAGATGACGGCTTCGCCACGCGCGTTCTCGACGCGATCCAGATAAACTTCGACCTCATCGCCAACGGCGATCGAGGGAGCTTCACCCGGGTTCGAGAATTCTTTCAGGTCAACGCGGCCTTCCATTTTGTAGCCGACGTCGATGATGGCTTGGCCCGCCTCGATGGCGATGACTTTGCCTTTGACGACCGACCCCTCTTGGGGGGTGTCGATCTCGAAGCTCTCTTGGAGAAGGGCTTCAAATTCTTCCATTGTTGCTTTGGCGCACATGCGTCTCAGTTTCCTTTACATCATGGTTTGACTGGCCATGCGGTTGGCTCCGCCGGTCTTTCGTTGCGAATGTCGCAAGGGGGCAGCCCATGGCTACCCCCTTCGACCGGGCCCCTATAGGCGCGAATCGCCCTCAGGGCAAGGATTTGTTGGCAAATGTGAGGGTGAGCGCGATCCAGCGCCTACCCGCAGAAGGGCAAGGCACGCACGGCGGCTTGCACGTCCGCCTTGCGGGAGTCCTTGCCGATCCGCATCGATTTCCATGTCCGCGCGATGCCGCGATACTCGCCCGAGCGCGCGCCCTGCGCCACCAGCCCATCGCGTGCGACACCGCTTTGCATCCGCGACACGGCGCAATCAATGCTTTCGAGCGGATTGGTCAGGCTGGCCGTCGCCGGATCATAGGTGCAGACCTTGTTCGACTTGCCATAGGTCAGCTGAAACAGCCCAGCACGGTCTTTCCCGCGGGGCGATTTCGCAGGCACCACCAAACCGGGCACGAAGTCGCTTTCCTGTCCGGCAATCGTCACGGCGATCTGCGCCCACACATCCACCCGGCGCGCGCGCGGGAGCTCCGCAAAATTGGGGCAATAATCTGCAATATCGGCGGGTGTGCCCATTTTATCGAGGTATTTGTAAATTCGCTCACGCAGGCGCGTCGACCAAATTTTCCGTTCTGGATGCCCAACCTCCCAAGCCAAAACCGGACGGCCATTCATCATCTGGGTCGCAGGGCCCTGTGCCGCAACCGGCATAGAACTCAAGACCAAGCCCAATGTCAGAGCGGCGGCCGAAACTTTTTGGGTGAAACGTGCGATATGCGTGGTTGGCATGAAGAATTTTCCTCCGTTTTGCCGGGGGTGAACGCGATCCTTCAAGCCGCAGTTTAGCCTAGTGGCGAATCCCCCTGCCGCGCAACACCGCAATATAAAAGGCGCCACCTTGCGGCAGCGCCTCGTAAAACAAGGGGCTTTGCGCGCTCAGTCGATCCGCGTGACCAGCTCGCTCAGCGGCTTGCGCACTTTCTTCATGCCCAAAAGCCAATCCCCCTCATTGGCGCGGTAGCCCAGCGGCATCAACGTGACCGAGCGCAGGCCCTTTTCGCGCAGGCCAAGGATTTCATCGACCTTGGCGGGGTCAAAGCCCTCCATCGGCGTCGCATCCACCTCTTCTTCGGCGGCTTGGGCCAGCGCGATGCCAAAAGCGATATAGGCTTGGCGCGCGGCATGGTCGAAGTTCACCTCCGCCGGGCGAGGCAGAAACTGCGCCTTGAGATTATCGTAGTACGGCGTGACCATCTCGCGCGGAATACCGCGCTCCGCCACGGTGTGATCGACCACCGCATCAATGCGCGCGTCGGTGTAATTGTCCCAAGCGGCAAAGATGATCAGATGCGAGCCATCGGTGACTTGAGCTTGATCATAGGCGGCCCCGCGCAGTTTTGCGCGCAGATCGGCATTGGTGATCACCAAAATTTCAAAGGGCTGCAGCCCCGAAGAGGTCGGCGCAAGCTGCGCCGCAGCCAGAATGCGGGCCACCTTCTCTTCCGGCACGGCTTTGGCCGGGTCCATCTTTTTGGTGGCGTAGCGCCAGTTGAGCGTGTCGATCAGCATGAGGGGTCCTTATTGCGCGATCTTGGAAGGAGCCGCAGATTAGACGCACCCAAAAACCGCACAATGGCAAGTTCTGCGCAATGACGCACGGACCCCATGCGCGGCGGCACAGAGTTAGGCTTAAAGCCCGGTCACGAAGAAGCTGGAGATATCGAAGTAAAGATCGCGGTTCTCGCCCGCCTTTTCCAGCGTCAGCACATCCACCGCGCGGCCCGAGGGTTGCATCATCAGCCCCTGCGTTTGCACCTGCCAGCCGGGGAAGTGCGCCGAAACATAGGCATATTCGGCGGCAACGCTGCTGGCCGGAATGGCGCTGGCGGGGCTGGTGCCGGGAGGCTCGGCAACCTCTACAGGCGGCGGGGTCACGGTCACCGGTGCGGGGGCAGATGGCGCCTCCATGCAAGCCGAAAGCGCCGCTGCGAGCCCGCAAAGCAGAACGGAAGACCCAATACCCTTCATGAAACCCTCTTTATCTTTTGGTTTGGCGACGATTCACGCCATCGCCTTTGCAATCAAATCACAAGCGGCGGCCACGGCGGCCTCGATGCTCATGTCAGAGGTATCAATCTGCACCGCATCCTCGGCGGGTTTGAGTGGCGCATCGGCGCGGTTCATATCCCGCTCATCGCGGGCGCGGACCTCGGCCAAGACCTGCGCCTCATCGCCCCCCAGTTCCAGCCAGCGGCGATGCGCCCGCACCTCGGCAGAGGCGGTGACAAAGAGCTTCACCTCCGCCGTGGGGCAAATCACCGTGCCAATATCGCGACCATCCAGCACCGCACCGCCCGCACGCCGGGCAAAATTGCGTTGATAGTCAAGCAAGGCTTGACGCACCTCGGGGATCACCGCGACCTTGGAAGCCGCCTGCCCCGCTGCAAGCGTGCGCAAATCCGCGCGCGCAAGGTCTGCAGGCGTCAAGCTGCGCGCGGCCGCGACCGGGTCCAGCCCCTCTGCCTCGGCCTTCACCCCAACGGCGCGGTAAAGCGCGCCGGTATCAAGATGCGCAAAGCCGAACTTTTCCGCGACCGCGCGCGACAGCGTGCCTTTACCCGCCGCGGCGGGCCCATCAATCGCGACTGTGAACTGCATACGGCCCTCTCGTTTTCTCCGCAGCGCCTCCGGCAGGGATATTTATGGCAAGATGAAAAACACTTTCAGCTTGCCGGAATAGCCCCACAGAACGTCTCGCTTTCTTACTCTGCGCGCGTGATCGTAGCGCCGAGCCCGCGCATCAGCTCTTCAAACACCGGGAAAGAGGTCGCAATCGGCGAGCCGTCATCCACCGTGATCGGTTGCTGACTTGCAAGCCCGAGCACCAAAAAGCTCATCGCGATACGGTGGTCGATATGGGTTGCCACCGTCGCGCCGCCCGGAACGCCATCCGGCCCAAGGCCATGCACGATCAGCGTGTCCTCGTCTTCCTCAATTTTGACGCCGCAAGCCTCAAGCCCGCGCGCCATCGCGTCGATCCGGTCGCTTTCCTTCACCCGCAACTCATGCACACCGGGCATGGTGGTGGTGCCACGCGCACAAGCCGCCACTGCCGCCAGCACCGGATATTCGTCAATTTGGCTTGCCGCGCGCGCGGCGGGCACGGTGATCCCCGTCAGCTCCGAATAACGTACGCGCAGATCGGCGACCGGTTCGCCGCCCTCTTCGCGCTCGTTCAGAAATTCGATATTTGCGCCCATTTCCTTGAGCGTCAGGAAGAGCCCATTACGGGTCGGGTTTTGGCTGACGCCCGGCACCATGATGTCAGAGCCCGGCACCAACAGCGCGGCGCAGACCGGGAAAGCGGCAGACGACGGGTCGCGCGGCACGGCTACCTTTTGCGCGGTCAGTTCCGGCTGGCCCTTGAGCGTGATCCGGTTGCCCTCGGGCGTTTCTTCCACCGTCACCTCGGCGCCAAAGCCGCGCAGCATCCGCTCGGTATGGTCGCGGGTGGGGGTTTTCTCAATCACCACGGTCTCGCCCGGCGCATTGAGCCCCGCGAGGAGCACCGCAGACTTCACCTGCGCCGAGGCCATCGGCGTGGTGTAGCACACCGGCACAGGTTCTGCCGCACCGACCACCGTCATCGGCAAACGACCGCCTTCACGGCCATAAGCCCGCGCGCCAAAGAGCGCGAGCGGGTCCGTCACCCGGCCCATCGGGCGTTTGCGCAGGCTCGCATCGCCCGTGAAAGTGGCGGTCAGCGCAGAACTCGCCATGCACCCCATGATCAGCCGCACCCCGGTGCCCGAATTGCCGCAATCAATCACCGCCTCGGGTTCGGCAAAGCCGCCCACGCCCACGCCCTCTACCGACCAAGCGCCGGGGCCATGTTGGGTGACCGTGGCGCCAAACGCCTGCATCGCCTTGGCGGTATCGAGCACATCTTGGCCTTCCAAAAGCCCGGTGATCTCGGTGCGCCCAACCGACAGCGCCCCCAAGATCAGCGCCCGATGCGAGATCGACTTGTCGCCCGGCACCTCGGCCACGCCCGAAAGCGGCCCGCCCTTGCGCGCGGTCATCAAAATAGGATCGCCGTGACCGGACATGAAAAGCCTCCCTGATGGTTCGGCCTCCCATAGCGCAAGCCGCGCCCGCCTAAAAGCCCCAAGGGGCGGCTTAAGGTTTGCGGAAAGTGGCGTAATCGGGCACGCGGCCTTCGCGCAGCGCCTTTTGTTCGTAGCGGGTCGAGATCCAATCCTCCCACGCCGTGCCGGAATGCGCGGTCAGCTCAAAGCCCGCTTTCGGCACTTCGCGCAGAGCTTGGCGCATGTAATCCGGAATATCGGTGGCGACGCGGAACTCCGCCCCCGGCGCAAGGCACCGATAAAGCGGCACAAGATGGTCTTGCGTGACAAAGCGGCGGCGATGATGTCGGCGCTTTGGCCAAGGGTCGGGATAGTTCAAAAACGCTTTGGCAACCGAGCCCTCGGGCAGCACATCCATCACATCACGCGCGTCCCCCGGCCAAACGGCGACGTTTTCCACGCCCGCCGCGCGGATTTTGCCCAAAAGCATCGCCACGCCGTTGATGAACGGCTCACAGCCCAGAATGTTGATCCCCGGATAGGTGGCGGCCATATGCACCATGTGCTCGCCGCCGCCAAAGCCAACCTCCAGCCAAAACGGCGCATCATTGCCAAAGATCGTCGCCGGATCGACCAGATCCCGCTCGGGGTTTTCATCGCGCGAAAAGCCCTGCGGGGTCAGCGTGTCGAGGTCTTCGCCCAAGTAAACCTTTTGGCTTGGGCGCAGCGTTTTGCCTGCGCGGCGGCCATAGAAATTGCGCCACTCCGGTTGCGGGGCGGCGGCGGTTTCCTCGGGGATGTTGGTCTCTTCGCTCATGGCCGCGCCTTTAGGGGGCTGTTGCGCCTCGGTCAAGCCTTCTCAACCGCGCCCGCGATACGGGGCCACACCCTGATCGGGGATCCAAACGCCTTCGGGCGGCGCCCCGGTTTGCCAAAAGACATCAATCGGAATGCCCCCGCGCGGATACCAATAGGCGCCGATACGCAGCCATTTCGGCGCGAGCAGCTCGACCAGCCTCAGCGCAATCTCGACCGAGCAGGTCTCGTGAAACGCGCCATGATTGCGGAAGCTTGCCAAATAGAGCTTGAGCGATTTGCTCTCCACCAGCCAGTCGCCGGGGATGTAATCAATCACGATATGCGCAAAATCGGGCTGGCCGGTGAGCGGGCACAGCGAGGTAAACTCGGGCGCGGTCAAGCGCACGGTGTAATCGGTGCCCGGATGCGAGGCGGGCACACGCTCCAACACGGCCTCTTCCGGGGAGGTCGGCGCGGCGACAGATTGGCCCAATTGGGTCAAACCAGATGTATCAGTGCGTTCCATAAAATCTTTACCTTCTAAAATGTTGAAATCGCTGCTTTGGCAGGGCCACGGCTTCTCTCTTGAAACTATTGACCGTTGCAGATCGCGCGCTGGATGATTGGTGCCACCGTCTGAGCAGAAATCCCTCGATCTTTGCAATAGGGCGTCACAAGCCAATCTGACACGCGTTTTTGCCCTTTACTCGCGTTACAGCCACGGCAGCGAAGCGCAATATTGTCCTCACCGATGAGCGTCGCGTCATTGATGATATGCTCCCAACTCGGCGCAGATCTTGCAGAGACTTTGAAGCGCGTGAAACCCGTTCCGCAGTAAACACAGACTTGGTCGCGCGCCCGCACCTTTGCCTCAAGCCATGCAGGGACGTTCCATCGGTTCGCCATAGAGGCACCTCCTGCTCTTAGACTTGCCTCAAGGCGCGCGGGGCAACGCCCCCGGGATTTGACGCATTATCCGCGCATGATCAAGAAAAGCCCACTCGCCATCAGGCCAAGACCCGCCGCGCGGGCGAGGCTGATCGGGCGTGCAATCGCCCCGAAAAGACCGAATTGGTCGATCAGCGCGGCGGAGATCATCTGCCCCATCAACACAAAGAACACCGCATTTCCCACGCCAAAGCGCGGCGCAACAAAGGTGACAGAGAGCACGTAAAAACAAACCAGCAGCCCCGCCAAGAACAGATGGCGCGGTTGTGCGGGCACGTCGCGCAGCGCCGTTGGCCCAGCGGTGACCAGCATCACCACCACCGCGCCCGTTAAAGCGACGCAAAACAAAACAACCGCCGCCACCACGGGCGAGCCGATCCGTGTGCCGAGTTGCGCATTGAGCGCCGCCAAAACCGGAATTCCAATACCTGCGACCAGCATCACGGCCGCGTAGCGCAAGCTCTCGCCCATGCGCACCTCCCATTTCTCCCATGGCAAGGCTTGCTGAACTGCGGCGCTGAGGCAAGCGATACTGCGCTGTTGCGCCTCGCACTGCCTCAATACGCGCAAAGAAAAAGGGGGCCGAGGCCCCCTTTTCGATCACATGGCTGATCAGATCAGAGCGCCGTTTTCAGCGCCTCGACCAGATCGGTGCGCTCCCACGAGAAGCCGCCGTCGGCTTCGGGCGCGCGGCCAAAGTGGCCGTAAGCGGCGGTGCGGGCATAGATCGGTTTGCACAGTTCAAGATGCTCGCGGATGCCGCGCGGGGTCAGGTCCATGCATTGGGCCACGATCCGCTCGATCTCGGATTCGGGCACTTCACCCGTGCCATAGGTGTCGGCATAGATCGACAGCGGCTTCGCCACCCCGATCGCATAGCTGACTTGGATGCAGCATTTTTTCGCCAGACCCGCAGCCACAACGTTTTTCGCCAGATAGCGCGCGGCATAAGCGGCCGAGCGGTCCACCTTGGTCGGGTCTTTGCCCGAGAACGCCCCGCCGCCATGCGGCGCCGCGCCACCATAGGTGTCGACGATGATCTTACGGCCTGTCAGACCCGCGTCCCCATCGGGGCCGCCAATCACAAACGTTCCGGTCGGGTTCACCCACCATTCGGTTTTTTCGTCGATCCAGCCCGAGGGCAGCACTTCGCGGATATAGGGTTCCACGATGGCGCGGATGTCATCCGAGGTTTGGCTTTCGTATTTGTGCTGGGTCGAGAGCACGATCGAGGTCACGCCGACGGGTTTGCCATTTTCATAGCGCACCGAAAGCTGCGATTTCGCATCCGGTCCAAGCGTCGCCGCCTCGCCAGATTTGCGCACCTCGGCCAAGCGACGCAGGATCGCGTGGCTGTATTGGATCGGCGCGGGCATAAGCGCTTCGGTTTCATCGGTGGCGTAACCGAACATGATGCCTTGGTCGCCCGCCCCGTCTTTATCGACGCCTTGCGAGATATGCGCCGATTGCGGGTGCAGGTAGTTGGCGAAGTTCAGCGTCGCCCAGTGGAAGGCATCTTGCTCGTAGCCGATATCTTTCACGCAGTCGCGCACGATCCCGTCGATACGGGTCATGAATTCGGCAAGGCGCGTCTTGTCCGAAAGCCCCACTTCGCCACCAACGACCACCTGATTGGTGGTTGCGAAGGTTTCACAGGCGACACGGGCGTTGGGTTCTTCGGCAAGGAAGGCGTCGAGGACGGCATCAGAGATGCGGTCGCAGACCTTGTCGGGATGGCCCTCCGAAACGGATTCGGAGGTGAAAACGTAGTTCGTGCGAGACATTGAGAAGTGCTCCATTAGAGAAATGCTCCGTCCCGCCAGGAAGCCGTTGGAACGGATAATCCTGCCTAGACCTGCTTTTTACGGCGGTCAACGCGCGCAAAGCGCGCAGTGGCAAAAAGTGTCAGAGCCACGATCGCAAGCCCTTCGAGAAACGGGTAATCCCCCATTCCGGCATAGATCGTCGCCGGAGCAGAGGGGGGCAGAGGCGCGTCAATCACCCCCTGTTCCCCCATGGGCAGGCTTTCGACCATGCGTCCGCGCGCATCAATGAGCGCGCTCACCCCGGTATTGGCCGAACGCGCGAGCGGCAGGCCAAACTCAATCGCGCGAAACCGCGCTTGGGCGAGATGCTGATAGGGGCCGGAAGAGGTGCCAAACCACGCATCATTGGTGATCTGCAACAGCCAATCGGGGCGCGGGTTCTTGCCTTGGATTTCATGGGCAAAGACCGCCTCATAGCAAATGAGCGGTTGCACCACGCCGAGTGGGCCAAGGTCCAAAAGCGTGCGGTTCGCCCCCGCTGAATAGCCATTGCCCGCCTGCGCGGCAAAGGCGGTGATGCCGATTTTCGCGAACGCATCGCCAAAGGGGATGTATTCGCCAAAGGGAACCAGATGCACCTTGTCGTAAGTGGCGCTGACGGTGCCGCCCGCCCCCACCACAGCCAGCGAATTATAGTAGCGCATCCCCTCGCCCCGCTGGATGCCCAGCGCGACCGGCGTGCCTTGCGCCGCCTCGGCCACCATCTCAAGCCCTGCGCCGGGGCGATTGAGCAAGAAGGGCACAGCCGTTTCCGGCCACAAGATCAAATCGGGCTTGGGCTTACCTTCGGCGGGCGGCTCTGCCGTCAGGTCCAGATGCCGGAAAAAGAACTCTTCGGCGTAGTCCGGGTCCCATTTCAGGTCTTGCGGCGCATTGGGCTGCAAGATGCGTAGGTTGATAGGCGTTTCACGCTCCGGCAGCGGGTCGTTCAACCGCGCCTCGCCACCCCACCAAAGAAGCCCCAAAACGACCGCTGCGACCAAATCCGCCAGCCAGCGCTTGCCCGGCACCGGCACAAGCCAAGGGGCCGCCGCAATGCCCAAGGTCAACAGCCCCAAGCCCAAGGCCCCGACGACCGAGGCCCATTGCGCCACGGGCGTATCGAGCCAGATGTGGCCGAACAGCACCCAAGGAAAGCCGGTAAAGATGTAGCTGCGCGCGAAATCGGCGGCAAATAGGCCAAGCACCATGCCCAGCGCGCGCGAGGGTTCACCCGCGCCAAGTTTGGCCCCGAGCACCATACCAAGCGCCCAAAACACCCCCATGCCCAACGCCATGAAGAAAAGGGCAAAAGGCGCCATCCAGCCATAAATCTCTGGCTCAACGAAGAAAGGATCAATGATCCAAAACATCGTCACAAGGCCATAGCCCATGCCCGCCGCAAGCCCTGCCTTAAAGGGCGCGGTGCGCAACGCGAGCGGGAAGAGGAAGGTCAAGGCAATGAGCGCCAGCCACCAATGCCCAAAGGGGGCCTGCCCAAGCGCCACACCGGCACCAAGAAGGGCGGCGAGCCCCCAGACAAGCGGACGCCAAATCGGATTATAGCCAGCAGGTACGCGCATTCAGGTATTACTCAGCCGGGGCCACGCCAGGCAAACGCACCCGCAACCGCTTCACGCGGCGCGGATCGGCATCGACCACTTCAAATTCAACGCCGCTTTCGGCCACGATCACCTCGCCGCGCGCAGGCACACGGCCGATTTGCGTGACAACCAGACCGCCGAGCGTATCAACGTCTCCATGTTCTTCTGGGTCGGCCAATTGCATCCCGATCTCGGGTTCAAATTCATCAAGCGGCGCACGGGCTTGCACGATCCATTGGCCGGGCTTTTCAAGCTTCCAAAGCCCGTCCTCGGCCTCGTCATGCTCGTCTTCGATCTCGCCGATCACCTGTTCGATCAGGTCTTCGAGCGTGACGAGCCCATCGACCCCGCCATATTCATCAATCACCAGCGCCATATGGATACGTTGCACCTGCATCTTTTGCAGCAACACACCAATCGGCATCGAAGGCGGCACATAAAGCAGCGGGCGCAGCAATTTGCGCAGGGAAAACCGCCCCGAGCCCGCGCCAAAGCCCCAGCCAAGGGCAAGGTCTTTCAGGTGAACAAGCCCCATCGGGCTATCGAGCGTTTCTTTGAAAACGGGCAGCCGCGAATAGCCTTGCTCGCGAAACACCTCAACCAGCTCATCACGGGTTGTGGTGATGGGCACTGCGACAATCTCCGCCTTGGGAATAGCGACATCGCCCACCCGCATTTTGCGCAGGTTGCCCAGCCCCGGCGGGCCTACAGGCGTGGCGGCGCTGTTGGCGGCCCCATCATGGTAGATTGTGTCAGTGTCATCCGAGTTGCCTCCAAGCGCGCCAAATATGCGCCCGAACAACCCTCTAGACTGCGGCTCAGAACTACTCTCGCCAGCTTCGGGGTCCGAAGCGGGCACGGCGGCGGAATTACTTCCGTCTGCGACTTGTCCCATCTTACCTTTCCAAATGCAGCGGCTTTGCCGCTAAAGCTCATAGGGATTAGAAATTCCCAGAGCCGCCAAGATACGCACTTCACAGCTTTCCATCAACTGCGCGTCTGCGTCGCGGATATGGTCATAGCCCAGAAGATGCAAAACACCATGTACCATCAAATGTGTGACGTGATCGTGAACGGATTTGCCCGCTTCTTGGGCTTCACGCGCACAGGTCTCATAGGCGATGGCAATATCGCCCAGCTCAATCTCACCAAAAACATCCGCCACCGGACACTCCGGCACGCCACCCGGCGCTTCTGCGCCGCGCTCTTCGGCGGGCCAGCTTAGCACATTCGTGGGCGTGGGCTTGCCGCGAAACTCTTCATTCAATTCAGCAATTCGGGCGTCATCGCAGCCCAAAACCGAAAGCGTCACGCCCTCAGGCGCCACCCCCAAATCGGCGAGCACCGCGCGCGCGGCCACTTCACTGCGCGCGGCAAGGTCAAGGGTTTCCCAGCGCGGATCTTCGATATCAACTTCAATCTGCATCTGCGCGCGTTACTCTGCCCCCGGGGTTACAGCAAGACAAAAAGCATGCCAGCTCAGGGGCGCTTTTCAAGCGGCATCATGCCTGCCGTGCCGCAAGCGGGGCAACGCCCGGCCACCCTCTTGCCAACAGATTTTGCGCCCCAACGAATGCCGCCGCTCTCCCAAACCGAAACCGCATGCCCACAATTGGGGCAGATCATCTTCCAAGCTTCAGAAGAACGCATCATGCTCTGCCCCCAGCGCGGGGGCAAAGCCGCCAAAAAGAACCGCTGAACCGGGCTAGGCGATTTCGGATTTGTCATAAGCATCAATGATCCGCGCCACGAGCGGGTGGCGCACCACATCGGAAGCGGTGAAGTAGTTGAAGGCGATTCCCTTCACCCCGTCCAAGATGCGCTCGGCATCTTGCAGACCCGAGGCCGTGCCGCGCGGAAGGTCGATCTGCGTCCGGTCGCCAGTAATCACCATCCGGCTCCCCTGCCCCAGACGGGTCAGGAACATCTTCATCTGCATGGTGGTCGCGTTTTGTGCCTCATCCAGCACCACAAAGGCGCTCGACAGCGTGCGACCGCGCATAAAGGCCAAGGGCGCAATTTCGATGCGCTTTTCTTCCATCAGCTTGGCAAGCTGTTTCGAGGGCAGAAAATCATTCAGCGCGTCGTAAAGCGGCTGCATGTAAGGATCGACCTTTTCCTTCATGTCGCCGGGCAAGAAGCCAAGCCGCTCGCCCGCTTCCACCGCCGGACGGCTCAGGATGATCTTATCTACATGCCCGCCAATCAGCATGGTCACGCCCACGGCAACGGCGAGATAGGTTTTGCCCGTGCCCGCCGGACCGATGCCAAAGGCCAGCTCATTTTCAAAAAGCGCCCGCACGTAGGCTTTTTGCGCCTCGGTCCGGGGTTCGATCTGTTTCTTGCGGGTGCGAATTTCGTATTTTCCGGCGGCGAACATCTCAAGCTGTTCGTCCACAGAGACGCCATCGTGGCCAAGGTCCGACATCCGGATCGCGCCATCAATCTCGCCCGCATCAATCGCCTTGCCCTGTTCAAGCCGCGCATAAAGCGTGTTGAGCACGGCGGCGGCTTGTTCTTGCGCTTCGGGCGTGCCGACCACGGCCAGCTGGTTCCCTCGGCGCAGGATATGGACCGACATCTTGTGTTCGATCTGCGCGAGGTTGCGATCAAATTCTCCGCAAAGGTCGATCAGCAATCGGTTGTCAGGAAACTCGAGAAGGGTCTCGTAAGCATCCTGAGTGCTGGGCGGGGGGGTGATCGCGCTAAAGCCCAAAAGCGTCTCCCTGGCTGGCGTTGGTAAAGATATGGTGCACCTACCCCTTAAATGACGCAAGACATGGTTTGCACAATCCGCGCGCAATGACCCAAAATTCACGCAGACGTCACGAAAGAGGCCGCGCGAAGCATCGCGCGGCCTGAATGCCTTATTTTTTGAGCAGGCGCTGAATTTCGCGCCCTTTACTCGCGTTAGAGCGGGTCCGCGATCGGCGAGCCTTGCTTAAACGGCCCCACGGCGGTCGAGGGGGCGCCAGCGCCCGAACAGATCGGCTTGCCGTAATCGTCAACGCGCTGAGTCAGGTAGCCCTCGACGCCATCGTCAATGATCCAGTGGTCGCAGCCTTCCGGGTCGATCCAGATCCCGGCCTCAAGCTGGCTCAGATGGTGGGCGTTGACACCACGGTCGTAGCTTTTGTCGGGGCCAACATCATCGCAAGCGGCCAACCCAACAGCGGCAAGACCCATCAGAAGGTATTTCGTACCGTTCATGTTCTTGCCCTCACTTCACACAAATGATTTCGACGCGGCGGTTTTGCGCCATGCCCGCGGCAGTGCCATTGGTCGCGCGCGGCATCCGCTCGCCATACCAGTTGACCGCGAGAACCGGCGCCCCGATCGACTGCGCAACACCTGCAACCGCTTCGGCGCGGCGCTTCGACAGGCGCATGTTATATTCATCCGAGGCGCGGCTGTCGGTATGGCCCGAGATGATGAAGCTGCGCGCCTGTGCGGTTTGGAAGAAGTTTTGCAGCGTGGCACGGCCTTGCGCGGTGATGCGCGAACTATCGGTGGCAAACAGCTGGTCGGTGGGTAGCACGCCGCAGACATCGCGGTGGCAAACCGGGCGACCGTCGCGGGTGATACGGGCGTCCATATAGCCCTCCGCCCCGTCATCCATCGCCCAATGCTCGCAGCCATCGGGATCAACCCAGATCGTCGGAACATAGGCTTCATCAGCCGAAGCCGTGCCCAGTGTGGCCACCAGTGCCACCGCCGCCGCACCAAGGCGCAAAGCCGCCGGTTTGAATTCGCGGATCAATCTAGTCATCCCCACCAAGCCTCCTCGAAAGCACCCGTTTTGACTGCGCAAAACGGTAACGAATTTGGCACACAGTAACAAAACCTTGCGACAAAGGAAGGGGCTTTGCCTTGTTATTGTGTCTGATCCGCAAACAAACCGGGGACAAATTGGCACGAATGGTGCCAGACGAAACCACTTTACCGCCTCAGATTGCGGCACCGCTTGCTCTTGCGACGCGCAGCTCGAAGCAGATCAGAGCAGCTCACCCGCCAAGGAATTTGGCCCAGCGGCCGTGATTCTCACCTGCGCGAGCGTGCCCTGCCCGATCCCCTCGGCCTTCACATAGACGGCATGCAGGTAATCAGATTTGCCAATCCACTGGCCTTCCAATCGGCCCGGTTTCTCGAACAATACGCCCACAGTGCGGCCCACCATGCTTTCTTGCGTGGCCTTTTGTTGCGCGGTGATCAGCGCTTGCAACTCTTGCAGCCGGGCATCGCCCACCTCAGAGGGCACACCTTCGCGGCCCGCCGCCGGAGTGCCTGGGCGCGGCGAATATTTGAACGAATAGGCCGCACCAAAGCCCACTTCGCGGATCAGATCGAGGCTAGCTTGATGGTCGGCATCCGTTTCCCCGGGGAAACCGGCGATAAAATCAGACGAAAGCATAATATCAGGCCGCGCGGCCCGAATACGCTCGATCAGGCGCAAATATTCCTCGGCGGTGTGCTTACGGTTCATCGCTTTCAGCACCCGGTCCGAGCCCGATTGCACCGGCAAATGCAAATAGGGCATCAGTTTCGGCTCTTCGCCATGCGCCGCGATCAGATCATCGGCCATGTCATTGGGATGCGAGGTCGTATAGCGAATGCGGTCCAGCCCGTCGATTTTCGCCAGTTCCCGCACCAAGCGGCCCAGCCCCCAAGCACCGCCCTGCCCCTCACCGTGGTAGCCGTTGA
This sequence comes from Rhodobacter sp. JA431, assembly GCF_900217725.1. Classification (NCBI taxonomy): domain Bacteria; kingdom Pseudomonadati; phylum Pseudomonadota; class Alphaproteobacteria; order Rhodobacterales; genus Rhodobacter; species Rhodobacter sp. JA431. Next base: position 195,736 of record NZ_OBMP01000003.1, on the reverse strand, counting down.
CGTTTTGCCCCAAGAGCGTGATTTCGCGCACGCCCTTTTCCACCAGCTTATGCGCCTCGGACAAAATCCGCGACACCGGGCGCGAGATCTCCGCCCCACGGGTATATGGCACCACGCAAAAGGCGCAGAATTTGTCGCAGCCTTCTTGCACCGTCAAAAACGCCGTCGGACGCACCTGCACCGGGCGCTCGGGCAGAAGATCGAACTTATCCTCCGCTGGAAATTCGGTATCCACCGGATGCTCGCCCCGCTCGGCCGCCGCCACCATATCGGGCAGGCGATGATAGTTTTGTGAGCCCACCACCAAGTCAACCAAGGGCATCCGGTTCAAAATTTCTTCGCCCTCGGCCTGCGCGACACAGCCCGCCACGCCGATTTTCAGATCGGGCTTGGCGTCTTTGTAAGGGCGCAAGCGGCCAAGGTCCGAATAGACCTTCTCGGCCGCCTTTTCCCGAATGTGGCAGGTGTTGAGCAGCACCAGATCGGCGTCTTCCAGAGCCTCGGTCAGCACATAGCCCTTCGCGCCCATGGCCTCGGCCATGCGCTCACTGTCATAGACATTCATCTGACAGCCATAGGTCTTGATAAAGAGCTTTTTGGGCTCGTTTTGCGCATCGGTCATAAGGGCTCTCCGTGATCGCGGCTCGATACCGCAAACGGCCTGCTGTCGCAACCGCCACCGCACGGGCCGTGTCGACCCCTCGCCGCTTGCAATCAGGCCCAGCTTTGGCGAGATTGGCGCAAACGGGTCAACCGAGCAGAAAATGGATTACACCTCGCAAAGCGCTTTTCTGGCCACGGCCAAGACCACCCTTGCCAAGGGACCGATGGCGGTTGTGCTTGTGGAGGATTTGGTCGAGGTCGAAAGCACCTTGCGCCATCATCTGGCGGCGGGCTTTCGCACCATGGTGGTTTACGCCCCCGAAGCGCTGGTGCTGCCCGAGGATCTGTCTGCGCAAATCCACCGCATCCCGTGGGACATGCACCGTGAAGGCGCGCTGACAGCCGCCCTCAACCCGTTGATTGCGGCGGCGCCCCCCGGCACATGGCTCTATTACTGCTTCAACGCGGAATATCTGTTCCACCCGTTTTGCGAACACCGCAACGTCCGCGAAATGCTGGCCTTCCACACCGAGGAACGCCGCTTTGCAATGCTGACCTATGTGGTCGACCTTTATGCCCCCGACCTTGTAAAGAACCCCAATGGGGTGAACTTGGATGAGGCGATGCTGGACCGCGCAGGCTATTACGCGCTTGGCCGCCCAGATCCCGCGAACCACAACCACCCGCGCGAGCGCCAACTGGATTTCTTTGGCGGGTTGCGCTGGCGGTTTGACGAGCACATTCCCGCGGCGCGGCGCAAAATCGACCGGATCGCGCTTTTTCGCACAGCACCGGGGTTGGAACTGCGCCCCGACCACAGACTGAACAATGAGGAACTGAACACCTATGCCTGCCCGTGGCACAACAACCTGACGGCGGCGATCGTGTCTTTCCGCGTGGCGAAAGCGCTCAAACGCAACCCGGGCTCAACCTATGACATTCCGAGCTTCGTTTGGCATAATTCCGAACGCTTCAGTTGGACCGGGCAGCAATTGATGGACCTTGGTCTGATGGAACCCGGGCAATGGTTCTAGGGCCGTCTCATCAAGAGCACCCACTGTTAGCCGTTTTTCCTGACTGGACCGGCCCCCACAGATAAGGCGCGTGACCAACAAGCGCCTTGGCCCTCTCGCCCCCGTGCCGACGGCCCCACCATCACCACCGCCGCGCCACCTTTGCCCTTGCGCAGCAGCCCTCGCACAGGCTATCAGACCCGCGTCGGGTGATTAGCTCAGTTGGTAGAGCGCCTCGTTTACACCGAGGATGTCGGGAGTTCGAGTCTCTCATCACCCACCACCCTAAACCGTTGAAAACAAAAGACATTATACCCCATTGGGGATCGCACCGCTTCTAGTGAGACACAGAGGTGGTACACATGGGTCTTATGATGCCGACGCCGACCAAAGCGACAGCAAAGCGAAACTGTCTGTTCCGAGTCCGGGTTCCTGCCGATATTTTGAGCAAGGTTCGCGGCACCACACTCCAGATCGAACTTGATGGGCGGCCCGTCCGCGTTTCTGTGGGCGAAGATATCAAGCTGTCTTTGCGCACCCGCGATACAGCCGAAGCCAAACGCCGCCACGCCTCGGTTCTGGCCCAAGTAAACGCCCATTGGGATGCTGTCAGGGCTGGCCCTAAGCCGCTCAGCCACAAAGACACGCTGGCGCTGGCTGGCGAAATCTATCGCACCTTCATTGATGTGCTGGATGAAGACCCCGGCAGCCCTGAACTCTGGGAAAGGGTCATGGAGACGGATCGCGCGGTGTTGCAGCCTCAGCCCAGCGCTCTGCAATCCCTCATGGTGGGCAAGCAGGCACAATCAACGCAGATCGACCCACAGGCGCTTGAGACGCGGTTTGGCGGGTTTGTGGATGTGATTCTGCAGCGGCACCGTGTCGTCACTGATGAGGCCTCCCGCCAGAAGTTGATGATTGAGTTCGGCAAGGCGCTGATCGAAGCGGCCCGGATCAACAAGCAAAAGGCCGAAGGCGACTATTCCGAAAGCGGCGAGACGAAGCGCTACCCCGAGTTCAAGCGCGAGGCCGCGAAGCCCGAGATTGCCGCCACACCGGGGATTGGCCTCACCTTCGATCAGATCATTGATGCTGAGATCAAACGCCGTGCGACGGGCCGGGGCGGCAAACCGATGGATAAGCGCTCGGTGGACAAATATCGCCGTGCGGCTGCAGATTTCGTGAAGTTCCGGGGAAGCCCGCTTGTCGCCTCGGTGACGCCGCGAGAGGCCGAAGCTTGGCTTGATCAGATGCTTGATGAAGGAAGCCTAAGCCAAAACTCGGTGCGGCAGCGGTTGATGAACCTCAAGACCGTCATTGAATGGGGGCGCAAGCAGGCCTTGGGCGATCTGTTCCCGGCAGGCCATCCGCTGCAGCTTGTGCAGCCCCCCGTGAAGCAAGACGATGTGCCCCAAGGGGAGCGCTCCTACACGCTGCAGGAGGCGCGGACGGTGCTTTTGGCGGCGCGGAATGAGACCAATCCTGATCGGCGTTGGTTGCCGTGGCTCCCCGATCTAGTCAAAAACCTGTTGAGCTATAGTGAGAATTTGACCACTTCCCGTCCCCTCAATCTCACCAATCTGGGGATGGAAGACCTGATGGGGGTGGTGTGGCAGGGTCTCGCCTCAACCACCCAGCCATGAAGCACACGGCCAGCGTTGATCTTCTAGCGACACCCAATGCGGTGAGGTCTTCTGGCTGAGGCCGCTAGGGCGATCTCCTCAACGGGTTTGATTGTGCGGGGATGGGGAGGTCTATCGCCCAAGGCCCACCCCAAGATGCGTTTGCCTGCGTATCACCTCCCCATGGTATTCATCGTCAGCAAAGCTGATGCTTTGGCTCAGTGTTGCGCTGCGCTTTCCCAGCCTGAGCTCCAAGCCTAAGCTTCCCTCTCTTATAGATACTGATGACGCTTTTGGGCGTCGTCTTCCCTCTCACCCTCCCCGCATCCCCACCTTCCCTCAAGCCGCGTTGACGGTCTTGGGGCTGTGTGTCGTGGCGATCAGGCCCAACCCTCCCCCTCCCATGAAAACAAGCACCTGCCGTCAATGAACGTAACGCGGAAAGTCTCTGCTTGCGCCGCGTATTCGTCGGCATCACCGTCAAATGGGCAATCATCTTCGCTCGCCTGATGGGCTTCTGGAAAGTCATGTTCCAGACTGAGGTCAAAGGCGGGCATCTCAATAATGTCATCTGAAACGAGCGAGATTGCGCGGATTGCCGCCGGATTGACCAAAAGCAAGCGCCCCCCGAGTATCGGCACTTCGAACATATCGGCGTGCGCTCCACTGAAACTAAGCGGCCTACGCTGATCTAGGAAGTTATTCACAAGTTTCGGCTGCCGCCTACTACTTGCTTGCTAATGCCACACATCCCCCGAGCCACCTCGCTGAGGCGCCCATTAAGCCACTGATACACTTTAAGATTTTACCTCTAGCAGCCAGAATGGACCTTACAGCCAATTGATTAGTCGTGTAGTGAGCCTACGGGCTACCGGCCTCCTAACCCGCTGAAACCATTGAGAATCGAGATTTCCGGCTGAGAGACAAAAGGCCCGTTTTGGTCACTTTCGGGACTCTAGGTCAGACACACTTTGGGCACACCAACCTCCGGTTGAAAAGTGCTCGCTCGAACAAGTAAAAACGATGACGAACCTGACAACCGCAGATGCCCAGCTGGCCGACCGTGATCTTTGCATTTGCCAAGATTTTCTTGATGCCAAAAAACCAATGAGCTCGGCCGAATGTGTGAGCTGTGGGAGCGGTGCGCTTTCCAGATCCCGCAAGGCTCAACAACTGAGTGATTCGAGCACCCGACCTTGATTTCCCGCACACGCATAGCGATAGTTTTGGCGTCCGATTTGGGCACGAAAAATGCCCGGAAACGCTTGATTACAGACACACTATCTTTGGGCCCATCCCAACAGCTTTTGAGAACGAAGAGTGTCGTCCCTGAGTGACGACGACGAGCTTCGGTTGGGGGACAAAATCGGCTCACCAGGACGCAGCTGTCAAAGGTGGCGCCTCCACGAAAAAAAACATAATATCAATTACTTAGCGCGACCTCTGTGCGCCAAAACGGACAGACGCTTGCTGGAAATTTCGGCCGCAAGGTCGCTATTTGGGGAAGCGTTTTGCTCGCGGATTCCAAGGCGTAATTGGAGGAGTGTGTCGGACAAAAGCAGCAAAAATGCACGTATTTCTGGACACACTTTTGGACACACTGGGGGGGAAAACGCCCGAGAGCGCTGGACACACTCTCGAGAAAAACCAATGATTGCAGTGGTTTAGATGGCTCCGGCGGTAGGGATCGAACCTACGACCAATTGATTAACAGTCAACTGCTCTACCGCTGAGCTACGCCGGAACACGAGGCGGGGTATAGCTAGGGTCTTTGGGCTGCGCAAGGGGGGGGATGCGATTTTTTTAGCCTTCTTTGCGCAGGGTGAAAATTGCCTCTGCACCAAGCGCGGGGGCGGCGATGACTTGGCCTGATTTTTCCAATTCCACCAAATGTGCGAAGACGTTGCGTGCCGCGGCCGCCTGTAACGGGGCGGGCGTTTCCGTGTAGATCATGGCGGTCAGATCGAAAGCCGAGGCCGGGCCTTGCGCGAGCGCGGCGAGAATTTGTTCGGTGCGCCCTTGCCGATGCGCACGCAATTCTGCGAGCCGCGTAGCGGGAGCAGCAATTGGGTCGCCATGGCCGGGGTAGAACATTTCGGCGTTTTCGGCCGCCAACACATCAAGCGATTCGTAATAATCCCCCAAATCGCCATCCGGCGGGGAGATAAGCGTGCTGGACCAGCCCATCACCACATCGCCGGTAAAGATCGCCCGCCCCATGCGGAAACTTAGGTGATTACAGAAATGCCCGGGCGTAAAAAGTGCGGTCACCGCCCAGTCCGCAATCGAAAGCCGCGTGCCGTGACCCAGCAGGTGGTCGGGGGTGAACGTGGCATCTACCCCCTCGCCACCGCCCGCCAAACCGCCTGCTGCGAGCTGTTGCATGACCTCCGACCGGCCCGCCTTCGGCCCACCAAAGGCAAAGATCGGGGCGCCTGTCTTCTGTGCCAAGGGGCGTGCGCCTTCGGAATGGTCAAGATGGGCATGGGTGACCAGAATCGCCGCCACGCTTTCCTCGGCCTCTAGCCCCGAAAGGATCGCCTCAAGATGTTCCGAAATAGCTGGCCCTGGGTCCAGCACCGCGACACGGCCAGTGCCGAGAATATAGGTATTGGTGCCACGGAAGGTGAGTGGTGAAGGATTGGGCGCCACGATCCGCCGGATACCTTGCGCCAACCGTTCCAGTGCCATTTCGCTTCCCCTCCGTCGCATGCCCCGATAGGCTTTGTGCCATGAATTTCGTCTGGCTCAAACACATCCTGCCACGCGGGCTTTATGGGCGTGCCGCGTTGATCCTCGTGCTGCCCGTCATCACGATCCAACTTGTCGTCTCGGTTGTTTTCATCCAACGACATTTCGAACGCGTTACCGAGCAGATGACAGGCTCAATGCTGCGCGAAATTGTGTTGGTGATTGAGCGTGCCGATAGCGCCCCTGACCTTGCCTCTGCACAAAAGCAGATGGGGGCGCTGGAAGAGGCGTTGGATCTGAGGCTCGACCTGCCTGCGCCGGGGCCAGTGCCCACGGGCGACGCGCGTAAATTTGCTGATTTTACGGGCGTCACTGTGATGAAGACGCTCCGCGAGGGGTTGCCAGAATTGCGCGCCATTGATCTGACCAATGGCGGCAGTGTGCAGCTTTGGACCGTGACACAAAACGGCTGGCTCTCTATTCGTTTTCCACGTGGCTGGGTCTCGGCGTCTAACCCGCATCAGTTGCTGGTGCTGATGGTCTTCGTCTCGGTGTTGATGACGGTGATCGCCTATCTGTTTTTGCGCAACCAGTTACGCCCAATCCAACGGCTTGCGCGCGCGGCAGAGGCCTTTGGCAAGGGGCAAATCCTATCCTATCGGCCGACGGGAGCCTTGGAAGTGCGCGCGGCGGGGCGCGCTTTCATCGAAATGCGTGACCGGATTGAGCGGCAGATTGAACAACGCCGGATGATGCTGTCGGGGATCAGCCACGACCTGCGCACCCCGCTCACCCGCTTGCGACTGGGGCTTTCGATGCTGCCCGAGGACGAGGAAACCCGTGACGAGGTGCGTGCAATGGAACGCGACGTCACGGATATGGGCAAGCTGATCGATGCGTTCTTGAGCTTTTCGCGGGAAGAAGCGGTTTCTGGCGAGGCCGAGCGGATCGATATCGGCCCCTTGGTGACGCAGGTGGTCGGGGATGCGCAGCGCGCTGGTCATAAGGTCTCTTTAGTCGATGCGCCCGGAGAACCGGTTGAGGTGACGGTGCGCCCCGATGCGCTGCGGCGGGCGTTGGAAAACCTGATCGGCAATGCCGTGCGCTATGGCAGCTTGGCAGAGGTCACGCTGGCACCAAGGGCGCGCAGTCTGCGGATTGTGGTGGAAGATGATGGTCCCGGCATCCCCCCGGATCGCCGTGAAGAGGCACTTCGTCCCTTTACAAGGCTCGACCCCGCGCGCAACCAAGATCGCGGTCAAGGCGTCGGCTTGGGGCTTGCGATCTCGGCAGATATTGCCCGCGGCCATGGCGGCAGCCTGCAACTGGGCGAAAGTACGCGACTGGGGGGACTTGCTGCGGAATTGATCTTGCCGCTTTAGGCTTTAGAGCAGCAGCATCAAGAGACCGGTCCAGAAGGCCGCGCCAAAGGCTAAGGCGAACAAAATCCACCAGCCCGGAGGCAGTCTCATGTAAAGGGGTTCGCTCACGGCAACTCCACGCTTTTGAAAACTGTCCGCTGGCTGCGCGCGACAAGCGGGGCAGAGGTGCACAGGTTGGGAAATGTCCGGAACCAGTGCGACGTGCATCATTTTATCTTCCCCCCTCGGCTGCTCACAACCATACCCCGAAACACAGTCGTTAGCATTGACACCAAAGTTTTAAGGAACCGTTGAGAATTGCACTGCTCCGCGTGGGATCTTCTTCGCGGGAGCCTCACGAAACGCCTTGGTCCGCAGTTTGCACCTATCCATAGCATTCGAGCGATGCGGCGCTTGTGGGCTGGGCGTTTGTGCCGCAGTGTAACGTTTCGATGAAGGCGAGGCGGTCTCGCGGGGTTGCTGGCATTGAACTGCGCTCCGCCCCCCCCTAGATATGGGCAAAGGGGAGGTGCGGGCTGCCAAGAACGGGGCCGGACCTTTCGCTACAGAGGAACTCATATGACCGATACCCATTCCATTTCTCATCCGGTCCTGCCGCTGCGCGATATCGTTGTGTTTCCGCACATGATCGTGCCGCTGTTTGTGGGCCGCGAGAAGTCGGTGCGTGCGCTGGAAGAGGTGATGGCCGAGGATCGCCAAATCCTGCTGGCGGCACAAATCGACCCTTCCGTGGACGAGCCCACCACCGATGGCATCTTCCGCACTGGCGTTCTGGCCAATGTGCTGCAACTGCTCAAACTGCCCGATGGCACGGTGAAAGTGCTCGTTGAGGGCAAGACGCGGGTGAAGATCACCGAATTCATCGACAATGACGCCTTCTTTGAGGCGACGGCCGAAGCCCTCGAAGAAACCGAAGGCGATGTCGAAACGATCCGGGCGCTGTCGCGCTCGGTCGCAGAAGAATTTGAGCGTTACGCCAAGATCAAGAAGAACATCCCCGAAGAGGCGATGGCTGCGGTGGCCGAAACGGCTGCGGCTGACAAGCTGGCCGATCTTGTCTCGGGCCATCTTGGTCTGGATGTGGCGCAAAAGCAGGAACTTTTGGAAACGCTCGACGTCAGCGCCCGGCTGGAAAAAGTCTATGGGCTGATGCAGGGCGAGGTCTCGGTTCTTCAGGTCGAGAAAAAGATCAAGAGCCGGGTCAAGAGCCAGATGGAGAAGACCCAGCGCGAATATTACCTCAACGAACAGATGAAGGCGATCCAGCGCGAGTTGGGCGACGGCGAAGACGGTCAAAACGAGATCAACGAACTCGAAGAGAAGATCGCCGCCACCAAACTGTCGAAAGAGGCGCGCGACAAGGTTGAAGGCGAGCTGAAAAAGCTGCGTTCCATGAGCCCGATGTCGGCAGAGGCCACGGTGGTGCGCAACTACCTTGATTGGATCTTGGCGCTGCCTTGGGGCGTGAAAAGCCGGGTGAAGAAAGACCTGATCGGGGCTGAGAAAGTGCTCGACACCGATCACTATGGTCTTGAAAAGGTGAAAGAGCGGATCGTTGAATATCTTGCTGTGCAAGCGCGTTCGACCAAGCTCAAAGGCCCGATCCTGTGCCTTGTCGGCCCGCCCGGCGTGGGGAAAACCTCGCTTGGCCGCTCGGTTGCGCGGGCAACGGGGCGCGAGTTCATCCGCATTTCGCTTGGCGGCGTGCGCGATGAAAGCGAAATCCGTGGCCACCGCCGCACCTATATCGGTTCGATGCCCGGCAAGATCATTCAGGCGCTGAAAAAGGCGAAAACCACGAACCCGCTGATCTTGCTCGATGAAATCGACAAGATGGGGCAGGATTTCCGCGGCGACCCGGCCTCGGCGATGCTGGAGGTGTTGGACCCGGAACAAAACTCGACCTTCGTCGATCACTACCTTGAGGTGGAATATGACCTCTCGAACGTGATGTTCCTGACCACGGCCAACAGCTACAACATGCCCGGCCCGCTTCTCGACCGGATGGAGATTATCAGCCTTGCGGGCTACACCGAGGATGAGAAACGCGAGATCGCCAAGCAGCATTTGATCCCAAAACAGGTCAAGGCGCATGGGTTGAAAAAAGGCGAATTCACCCTCACCGACGAAGGGCTGAACGACATCATCCGCTACTACACCCGCGAGGCGGGGGTGCGGAACCTTGAGCGCGAGATCGCGAAACTCGCCCGCAAGGCGGTGACCGAGATTATCAAGGCCAAGGGCGAGGTGAAGTCGATCACCGTCGATGCGGCAAAGGTGGGCGAGTACCTTGGCGTGAAACGTCACCGCTATGGCTTGGCCGAGGCGGAAGATCAGGTGGGCGTGGTGACGGGCCTTGCCTGGACCTCGGTTGGCGGTGATCTGTTGCACATTGAGGCGCTGAAACTGCCCGGCAAAGGGCGGATGAAGACGACCGGCAAGCTGGGCGATGTGATGAAGGAATCGATTGAGGCGGCCTCGTCTTACGTGCGCTCCATCGCGCCCGAAATCGGGGTCAAACCGCCGAAGTTCGAAAAGGTCGATATCCACGTCCACGTGCCCGATGGCGCAACGCCCAAAGATGGGCCGAGCGCGGGCTTGGCGATGGTCACCTCGATCGTCTCGGTGCTGACCGGCATCCCGGTGCGCAAAGACATCGCCATGACGGGCGAGGTCTCCTTGCGCGGCAATGCGATGCCGATCGGTGGGCTGAAAGAAAAACTGCTCGCAGCGCTGCGGGGCGGGATCAAAACCGTGCTGATCCCGGAGGAAAACGAGAAAGATCTGGCCGATATTCCGGACAATGTGAAGGAAGGGCTGGAAATCATTCCCGTCACCCATGTGCGCGAAGTGTTGCAACGCGCGCTGGTGCGGATGCCCGAGGCGGTCGAATGGGACGAAGCCGCCGAAGAAGCGGCGGCCGCAGCGGCTGCAGCGAGCAAAGCTGAGGGCGCAGGCGCAACCGCGCATTGAGCCTTTGCACAAGAACGCAATCACGGCGCGCCCTCACCCGGGCGCGCCTTTCGTTTTTTGGCCGCTCCTTTGGATGTTTATGGATTGTTGGGCGCTGGGGCCGTAGGTTGAGCCAGAAACTGAACCGATGGGGCAAACATGGCCAAATCCAAGAAATCGAGCACAAAATCCAAATCCCCCGTCAAACTGGCGGTGGTGACAGATCAACCTATCCCTTCCGAAAACCTTTCTGAGGCGCTGGCGGCTTTGCCCGTTGCCCCCCCGGCGGATGAGGCCGCGCCCGTCACGCTGAGCCTGCAAGTCAAGAAACGTGAGATTGTTGAACGTGTCGCCCTGCGTTCGGGTGCGAAGAAGGCTGTGGCGCGTGACATGACTGATGCGGTTTTGGCGGTTCTGGCCGAGGCGCTTGCCGCAGGCGAAACGCTGGTTTTGCCGCCTTTGGGCAAACTCACGGTGCAGCGGCAAGCAGAACGCGGCGGCGCGGATGTGCTTCATCTGAAGCTGAAACGCCCCGGTTCGGGCGCGGCGGACAAAAAGGATGAAATTTCCGGTGAAGACCCCCTTGCAGAGGGCGAAGACTGAGTCTAAAAGCCCCGCTACCGGGCGATTAGCTCAGCGGTAGAGCGCTTCGTTCACATCGAAGATGTCAGCGGTTCAAATCCGTTATCGCCCACCATCATAGCGGAAGCGTCGCCCACAAGGCGGCGCTTCTTGCGTTTTGGGTCGTCTCTCTGTTTTGCGGATTTTGCGCATTTCGCACATCAAAGCGCGGGCATGTGCCCGCGCGCTGATTTGGCGCTTCACTCCGCGCTCACCTCACTCCACGGTCAGCGGCACACGCGCCAGCACGGGGCCGTATTTCCCGCCCAAAGCATAAACAACCTCATAGTTGCCCGGCGTCTTCGGTGCGGTCAGCTTGGCCGGGTTTGAGCGGTTGGCGCGGGTGTTTTCCACCTCTGCCTTGGCTTCTGCGCCAGCAGGCACAATCGCAATCCGGTCATTGGCAAAAGCGGGGCCGGAAAAGGCGATCTCGAAGCGGCTGCCCGCCGCGACGGGCGCGGTGGGTGCGACAAGGTTCGCCGTCGGCAGGGTAACGGTGATCGGCGCTTTCGCAATGACCTCACCGTTAAGCCCGCCCAGCATATAGTGGATTTCATAGGCACCGGGGGTGAGCGGCATGGTCAGATCGACCGGGCTGCCCGTGCGCGGATAGGCGGTATCTTCCTCTTTCACGTTCGGGGTGTCGGCGGGCACAAGAATGATCCGGTCAAGATTATCCCCCGGCGCCGTGAAACCAACTTGGATTTTCTCGCCTGCCGCGGCTGTGGCGGGCGCGCTGAGCGTGGCCCCAACGTTGACCAAGGTGATCGGGCGGCGCGCCAATTCGCGGGCGCCATTGTCATTCAGGACATAGACCAGTTCATAGGCTCCCGGCTTGGGCGGGGCGCGGAAGCGCGCCGGGTTGCCGTTGCCGGTATAGGCATAGGCGACACGCGCGCGGTAATCCTCCCCGGCGGGAACCAAGGCGATATAATCACGGTTCGCATTCGGCCCGGTCCAGCTAACTTCCAAATCGGTGCCCGCTGGCGCTGTGTCGGGCGCATTGAGCGCGGCCTCTACGGCGGTCACCGTGATCGGCTGACGGGCCAGAATTTTGCCGCGCGCATTCATGACATAGCGCAACTCATATTGCCCGGGCGTTGTGGCAATGCGCAATTCTACCGGGCTACCTTTCGCGGTGAAAGCCTGATCGGTATGCGGATCAGAGGTCTCCCCCACGGCAACGATCATCACCTTGTCTTGCGGTGCATTCGGCCCGGTCCAATCGACCATGATGCGGCTGCCAGCTGGCGCGGTTGCGGGGCCCGACACACTCGCAGGCGGCAGAAATTCGGGCAAGACAAGCGTGATCGTTTGCGGTCCCCCGGCAAAGGGCACGGTAAAGCTCGCCTCTGCCACGGCCTCATCCGCCATCCGAATGACCGTGGCTTTGCCGGTGGTTTCGGTCAGCGTTAGGGTCGGTTCCGCCATCGGGTAGCCAGAAAGCAGCGTGCCACCCGCCTCGGTCGTGACGGTCCAAGCGATGCCCTCGTGAATGACCGGGCCATTTGGCCCCTCGATCGCGCGGAAACTGAGCCGCGCTTCCACCGCTTTGGGCGGCTCTGCCACCACCACGACCTCCTCAAGCGCTTGGCCAAGTTCTGCGGCGTTTCCCGCATCGCGGTAAAGGCCCCCGGTTTCTTCGGCCAAGCAGCGCAACTGCGCCTGTGCGGCGGGGTCTGAGGCCACATCAAAGCCGATCACATGCGCGGTGAAGCCTACGCCCGCGGCTTCCAGCGCGCGGCCCACGGCACAAGGGTCGCGGTCGCAGGTTTCGATCCCATCCGAGACCAAAATCACCGAGGCGGTTTCTTCGGTATAGCGCAGCGCTTCTGCCGCCGCGATCACCGCATCCGTCAGCGGGGTTTTGCCCTTCGGCGTGATGGCATTCACCGAGGACAAAATCGCCCCGCGATCCGTTCCGGGCGACAAGATCAGTTCAATATCCGAACAATCGCCTTTGCGCCGATGCCCGTAAGACATCAGCCCCAGCGCCTGATTAGCGGGCAGGCTGGTGACCAAATCCGCCATCACATTGCGCGCAATCTCGATTTTTGCCACGCCGTCAATTTGCCCCCACATCGAGCCAGAGCCGTCAAGCACCAAGATCGTGGCGGGCGGAGCATCGGGGGCCGATGGTTGTGCCTGAGCCCAAAGCGCGCTGGGCGACAAACAAAGCAGCAAGGCAAGAAAGCGCAGCATGAAACCTCCGAATGGGTAGCATCGAAAAGAGCAAGAGAATGATTGGGCGCAGGGTCGCGCGATTTAACCGTGCGATCAAGGTTTCTGCGCCCCGCCGCGCTGCGTCATCTCCGCCGAACCAAATCCGCAAACGCGCCCCATCTATGAGCTTTGTCACATGGTGACACGGCAATATGCCGCGCCCAGATCACGGGGGCGGCGCTTTCTTTCAGGGGGCGAAGTTGACAGGGTGGGGCAAATCATCAGCAGGGGGTGTTTGATGCAAGTTGTTTGCTTGACCGTGTTTCGTTTCCCAAAAGTGATGGATCGCCTTTGGGCGGTTGGGCAAATGGCCTTGGGGCATTGGTCTTTGTCGCGGATGAAGGGGCTCGAATTCTACCGGCTGATGGGCTCAGGCACGCAAGAGGGCTTCACCCCCATTCCCAACACCGCCGTTTGGGGCATTTTGACCGTTTGGCCCGATGAAGAAATCGCCCGCAAACAGGTGATGACGCATCCGTTCTTCAACGCCTACCGTCGCCGCGCGGCGGAAAGCTGGACGGTGTTCATGGAACCCACCCGCGCGCGTGGCAAATGGGGCGGCGCGGAACGCCTGCGCCCGGTGCCCGATGATGCGATGACCCCCGATGGCCCGGTGGTCGCGTTGACCCGAGCGCAAGTGCGCCCGGGCTCGGCGGTCGCGTTTTGGAGCCGCGTGCCGAAAATTCAAACCATGATCGGCGCCGATCCGAATGTGCGCTTCAAGCTGGGCCTTGGGGAATTTCCGCTGTTCTTCCAGATGACCTTCTCGATCTGGCCGAACCGCGCCACGATGGACGCTTTCGCACGCGGAGAAACCCCGCATGGCCAAGCGATCCGCTCCGCCTATGACGACAAATGGTTCACCGAAGATATGTATGCCCGGCTGCGGGTGACGGGTTCGGAAGGCACGTGGAACGGCGCCGATCCGCTGGAAGGGCTGATCTTTGAAGGCGTGGCCAAAGCGGCTTGAGAGTTTGGCATGGAAGCGAGGCCGTAATCCGCCCGCGATACCGCAACCGCATCGGCCGTGAATTACTGGCGCAGGCTGGGGCGGAGGCGCATGTTGTTGGTGTGGTCACCAGGTAGAAGCCCCCTTCGGACGTGCCACAGCATAGATAGGCGTCGATCCGCGACCGGATGGCTGCGGGGAATCGAGTTTATCAGCGGAACGAAACCGAAAGACAACGTGGCGAACAGATCGCCAAAGCGCACCATAAAATTCCGTAATGAATTGAGATAACGCGGAATATTTGCCAATGCACCATAAGCTTGCACACCCAGATGATTCGGGGGTGATGTGGCCCTCGAATAAGCGGTGCAAAGGCCCCCGAAACGCCCCTAGTATCCGGATTATTTGTGGAGCGCGCCCGGCCAAGATCGTGTCCGTTAGGCTAGATCGAGGATCCGATTCGACAGGGCGGGGGGCCATATCCATCCTGTTCCTCCGCGCAGTATGGCACTGTCATGATCGCTGAATCCCCCCGCAATGTGTGACGGATCGAACTCAAGCTTGCCTCTGAAGCCATCCCCCGAAAATAGTATCTTGTGTGTTCGGCGGGGCGTCCGCGACGCATGATCAGGGAGGTTCAGAATGGCAGACCGGGGCAATGGCCCGAAGAAAACCAAGCGGCGTCGGGGAAACACCCTCGAGAACTGGGAAGTCGCCTTGATCAAGGCGATGATCGCCCGGGGCGGAGCATTCACGAATGATCAGGACAAGCTCAGTGAAGGAACCACCCGATGAGCCATGCAAAACCACTCTTTCGGATTTTCCTGTTCGGCTTGCCACTGCTGTTGATTGGGACACTTGTCTTTGAAAGCCAGCCCCTGACAACCGAGGAGACAGAGATGAACGCACTTCCCTGCACCGAGGGCAATCGCTCGGTCCTTAAACAACGGTTGCAGCGGGTTCTGGGCGCTGTGCCGACCTTTGTCGCGGAGCCTCTTTGCCTGAAGACCGCCTATAGCAGCGACATGATTGCGGCCGTGCAGCTTGATCCGGCAACGGCGCTGCCGGGCTGGAGCTTTGCCCGTTATGCGCCGCCCGAGGAGGTGCCGGTCGAAGAGCTGTTTCGGATATGGCCCGATGTGTTCGATGCAACCGCACGGCAAGGTCTTGAAATTGCAATCGGCTTTGATCCCGTCAGCGGTGCAGGCATCACGCTGTCACGGCTGCCGGACGGCAGGCTTTATGTGCTGCTCAGCGACCGGATGTGATCCTTTTCCTACCGCCAAGACAGGAGAGCCGAGTGTGAAGATCGCCCCCCTTGCCCCCCCGCTGCCCAAACCTGCCACGACGGATCTGCTTTTGCGTCCGGTTCTGGGCAGAGCCGGCACGGGCTGCCCGCTGCTTGTCGGCGTCTTGCCCGAGACGGAAATCCTTGATCTTGCGCCGCAGGTCACCCCCGTGCCGGGGCAGATTGCGGTGTGTCGAGACCTGCCGGGCAAAGTGGTCGTGTTGGGCTATGTAGGCGCGGCGGCGGTGCGGGCGGTGGCGCAGGCGCAGACAAGCCCGTCCGATGACGGCTGGCTGGAGATCGGCACCGGCAAGGCGCAGATCAGGCTGCATCCCGATGGCCGCGTTCGGATCAAGGCCGAGGACGTGACGCTTGACAGTGCCGGGCGGTTGGCCCTGCGCGGCGCCTTCATCGATCTGAACTGAGGCAGGCCCATGTGGCAGGTCGAAAATCGCAGCCCCTTTCCGCATCACGCCGGTTTCCAGCGCGATCATCAGGACCGTACGCTGTGGAGCCTGCATCTGAAAGCGCATTTCCGGCTGCGTCCGGGGCAGGCGCCGTTGTTTTTGGCGCCGCAACCGCCGCTGCTCGCGGCCCCGCTTTACCACGGCCCGCATCTTATCGCCGAGGCCGAGACGGGGCTTCCCCGTCCGATGGTCGATCTGATCGTGTCCGGCACCGCCGCGCCGCCCGCCACCGCCTGCCCCGAGACCGGCTGGCTGGCCGAGGCGCGCTGTGGAGGCTGGCGCAAGGCGGTGCAGGTGCTGCCAGCGCGGCGCTGGCGCGACGGGCGGGCCGAATTGGCGGCGCAGCCGCTGGCGCCGGTGCCGCTTGATTGGCGCAGCAGCTTTGGCGGGCCTGAGGTTGCCGAAAATCCGCTGGGGCTGGGCGATGCCCCTACCGAGGGTACCGATCTGCCTCGACTGACGCCCGAGGGCACCGATCCGCGTCAGACCCGCTTTGCACCCACAGCTTTCGCACCGATCCCAAGGGCGCCGACACGATCTTTGACACCGCGATAAAGGTCAAACCGGATTTCGCGGTGATGAACGACGAGGGCGGGCTGGAAAAGATCTATGATTTCAAATTCGATGCCCCGCAGACAGGCTATGTAGACGACTGGCAGGAAAAACAGATGCAGGAACAGGCCTATGAGAAAGCCCTGCCTGACGGGGTGGAGCCCGAGAAAGTCGATAACGAAACCTGCGAATGTGACCGTAAACCTGGTAAGAAAGGCCCCATTTCATGACGACACCCGGACCTTTGCGTCGCGATGGTGAGCGCGTCTATGCGCTCCCGAGTTTTCGTATTCTGCTGCATATTGATCGCGCGCTGGGTGACCCGTCGATGAAGCACGCCGCGGGCAAGCTGCTCGCACTGTTTCTCGAGGGGCTCGATCACACCGACATGATCTTCGGGCATGCCGGGGGGCGGATCAAGAAACTGGGCGCCGAATACATCAACGACAAGGTGATCGCCAAAGCGGTCAAATGGGCCGCCGAAACCGAATGGCAATGGCCTTCGACGTTACGGTTCGCGCGCTGGTTCGATGATTTCGACTGTTCCGGTCCGCCGCACATCCGTCTCGAGCAACGCGCCTATCTTGCGACGATCCAGATCGAGCTTCCGCCAGATGACCCCCGCTGCGTCATATTTGCCGAAAGGGTTCAGCAGATTGTCGCTGACTTGCCCGTAATCTGGGGCGTAATGGGCTATGGGATGTTCCAGCCGGTGGCGCTGGACAGCCTGATATTCTTGTTGCCCCGTGTCGCAACGCGCTACCGTTGCGCGATCGAAGTGCAGCCGGACCGGGTCGAGAGCGCACTGCGCCGCGAGGCCTCGTTCGAGCAGCTGCGCCTTGGCGAGACGCCGGTCCTTTCGGTGCCTGATATCGGCTGGCGCACCCTCGTCGGGCGCGAGTTTCTGGAACGGTTGCCCGATCTTGCGGGACTTGCCGGGGCCGAAGGGCTAAGCGTCGTTGCCTCGGAGCGGTTCACCTCGATCACGGCGGGGCCGCAGCCGATCTGGGGCGATGTGAACGAAGCAGAGGACATCTCCCTTTATAGCTCAGTTGCCGACGCCTTGCGCCCGGTCCGCGCAGACTGGCCCTATGCGAGCAAGGCCTTTTTTGGCGGTGCGATCGACAACAGCGGGCTGGACCGGCTTGAAGCCTGGTATGGGAGGTTCGACGCCTGAGATGACGACGCAGAAATACACTCGCAAGATCGCCGCCACGCCGATGCCGGCCCAACTCGAGCGCGCCGCGATCGTGCTGCGCTACGGTGCGGACTTCGCCGCCACCGGGCGCGCGGCGGGGCTGGCCGAGAAGGTCGGGGATGCGATGCGGCATATCGAAAACTTGGCCGCGCACGGCTTTCTGGGGCTGCGGGGGCTTGCCTGCCACGCCGAGCCCTTGCCCGAGCGGGCAGGCGTGGCGCTGCATCTGCAATCGCCCTCGTCCCTGCCGCCTGATCTTCTGGTGATCTCCACTCGCATCGCCGTCGGCCTGCATAATGCCGATCCCGCAGGCTATGCCCGGTTGCTTGACGCGCTGGACGGCGACGCGGCGCAGGCCCGGGCGCTCTGGTCAGGCGTCGATTTCGAAACCGCCGTGGCAGGGGTGGAGTTGCACGGCGCGGGAAACGGCCCAGCCCAGCCCTTCGATCCGTTCTGGCTTGGCGGCGCCGCGGGAGAGGTCTGGCAAGGCGAGCGGCTGGAAATCCCGGGCTGCGCCAAGGCAATGCCCGGCTCGGATCTGGAAGATGCGTTGTTGCTGGCCTCTGCCTTTGGCGCCTTCTGGCCTCTGGGCCAGGACGCAGAACACGAATTGGGCGACGAAGAGTATTTTACCGACGGCGACGATCTGATCCTTGCCGACGCTTCCTTCGAAGCGGCCTCGCTGCGCGCCATTCTGACCTGTCTGGGCGTATCCCTGGTGCCCGAACCGCTTGGCCTTGAACGATGATCCCGCTGGCGGCCTTTGGTCTAGCCACGGCTTTTGGCTCGGGGCTGGCTCCGATCAAGCAGGCCTTGGCCGAGGGGAACGAGCCCCTTTATCGGCGAAAGGATGTGATCGGTTCCGATTATCAGGGACAGCTCTGCGCCTTTGCGCCCAACGCGGGCCTTGCGGGGGTGGCGATCTTCAGGTCTCCGGATTGGTCAGAGGAACGAGGGTTTGCGCACCGATGCCGCCGTCACGGCGCGCCAGTCGATCCCCTCAAATAAGGCCTCGAACTGCACCTTGCTCAGCACCACCGGGTCGGCCTGCGGCTTCGGCCAGGTGAACCGCCCGCCGTTCAGGCGCTTCATGGTCAGCACCAAGCCGGTGCCGTCCCAGACCAGCAGTTTCAGCCGGTCCGCGCGGCGCGAGCGGAACACGTAGATGGCGCCATCGAAGGGATCGAGCTCGAAATGGTTGGCGACATGAGCCAACAGCCCGTACCTCTTGGATCTACGGCTGATGATAGAAGCACTGATCACGGAAGCCAATGTCCGCAAAGCGGGGTGCTGTTACTGCATCTGAAGTAATCGACGGGGGGCCGCTTTGGGCCGAGCACGAGAAACCGCGCGATCGACACTGGGGTTGTGAAAGGGCGGATTTCGGGGCCGTGCGTTTCCGCTAAGGCGGCCTACCAACGCTAAACCCGCGAGCGGATTCAAATCTCGTGGGCGAACTTAATTGATCGACAGAAATCCGTTTCCGAAGCCTGGCGCCTAGTCGAGTGCCACCAGCGCACGTAAATATTCTGCCTTTTTCGCAAAAACTTTACGCGCATCAAAATGCTCCAGCACGAATTCGCGCGCCTGCGCGCGTATTTCCGCTGCTTCGAGCGGATTGTCAAAGACCCATTCGATCATCTCCGCGACCTCGTCGCGGTCATCCATGTCGACCAAAATCCCTGTTTCCATATCGTCGACCTTTTCGCGGACAGGAGCGGTATTGGAGCCGATCACTAGGCAGCCCGCAGCCATAGCCTCCAAGAGGGACCACGACGTTACGAAGGGTTCAGTAAAATAGACATGCGCGGTCGAGGCTTGCAGGACCTTTAGATATTCGTCGCGCGGTTTGAGCCCATGCAGGTGTAATCGCGTTTGATCAAGGTCGAGTGCTTTGAGGGCGCGCTTGCCCCATCCGTCGTCTTTCGGCAGGCGTTGGCCATAAGATACGCTATCTTGCGCGATGACGAGTGTTTCAAAATCCTCGCGGCGGTTTTGCAGAAGTTCGACTGCGCGCATGAATTGCGGAAAGCCCCGCAGCGGTTCCAGCCCGCGGGTGGTATAGGTAAGCAACCGCTGCCGGGGAGGGAGTGTCAACCAGTCAAAACTGATCTGTGCCTCCGGGTCTGGCCGGTGTAGGGTGCAATCGACACCGTCCGGCACGATCTCGAGCCGCTTCTTAAGCGCGGGCGGAAAGCGGCTTGCCTGAAACTCAGTCGGGCACCAGTTACGGTCTGCACTGTCGAATTCGGCTGAAATAGGCAAGTCGCGCAAGCGATTGGTCACCATCGCCTCTGCGGTCATTGGGCGCTCGCGCCTGCCGCGTACCCAATCGACATCGGTGTAATACCATTCGTGATAGGCGATGTATCGGGTTTGGGGCCAGATTTGCCTTACCGTGAGCCCGATCCCCCATCCAACATGAGCGATGACGAGATCGGGGTGGTATCCCTCCTGATCGCGCAAGCGCATGAAAAGATGCGTTGCCCCCAAGGCGGTATGTGCGGCGTGATCGAGCGCATAGCGATAATCTTCCGCGGGGCGGTCATTTTGTGGCACCTCGAACCGCAGAGTTCGGATCCCGTCCGCGTCGGTTGTATCGGAATGGGTGCCGACATGGGCAAACATGACCTCCCAACCATTGCGCGCCAGCCATCGACCGAAAAACTCAAATTGTGCGGGCTGATTGCGATGCAAAAAAAGGATTCGCAGAGGCTTAGTCATGGTTCTCTTCCGCATCACGGTGCAGCTGTTCCAGCAGAGCGATTGTGAGGCCTGCGGGGGGTGTTGCCTCTGAAATTGGAAGGTTTACGAGCGCGAGCCCGAAGCGCCGTTCGATGTCGAGGCGTAGTTCCATCGCCATCAGGGAATCGATGCCGTAGCGACCAAAGGGCCGGTGGGGATCAAAGTCCTCAACCGGAAGACGCAAAATCGCGCAGAGAATTTCGGCAAGCTCTGCCTCGACGCGAACCAATGCCTTAGACCGGTCAAGCTTTCTGATCTGGGTAGATATATCGCTCAATGCACGCCGCGAAGCTGCGCCAACAGGAATAACTTGTTCGAAAATCGTCGTCGTGATCGCTGGTATCAATGGTGCGAGACGCGCCCAATCCACGCAGGTGAAAAGGTGATCTTCTGCGGGAGGGCGGCTGATTGCGGTCATCACCTCAGCCACGGCGGTCTGGAGTGGCATAAGCGCCATCCCTTCCTGCCGCGACAAGCGGGCTTCAAGCGCGGCATTGCGCGCAAGAACCCCACCGCCCGCAACGGCACCGAGGCTGATCACTTGCGTCGGAAGACCCGCAATACGCTGCGCGGCGGCGAACGCCGAAATAGCCGCATTTCCGGCAGCGTAGCTTGATTGGCCCGGGTTCCCGACCCAAGCCGCCATTGAGGAAAGATACAGCAGATGATCGGGAACCCGCGCGCTATTGCGCAGCGCTTTGTCGAGCGCGCGGGCAACACCAAGTTTGGCATCAAGCACGGCCCGCGTCTCTACCGGGTCAAGATCGCGGATTAGACGGTCATGCAAGATCATCGCGGCATGGATCACCCCGCCAAGACGATGCGATGCCTTGGCGATCTGATTGAGGATAGCCGCGAGGGCCTGCGGGTCCGTGGCATCCGCGGCATGGATTTGCACTTCTGGCGCGGTTTCCGCCCAGATCCCGTCTGCGCCACTGCCAAGTCCCGGTTTCCCACTGCGCGACACCAAATGCACGCACTCTGCCCCCGCATCGATAAGCGCGCGCGCCAGCGCTAGGCCAAGCCCGCCGGTCCCACCAAGGATCACCCAATCATCGCGTACTGGCACTGGGTGCATTTTTCGCCGAGAGGCCAATGCGGGTGGGGTGAGCACGATCTTACCGACGTGGTGTGCCGCCAGCATATGTCGAATAGCGCCTGCGATGTCTGTAGCGGGCCAAGTCGTAACCGGAAGGGGCCTTAGCCGCCCCTCTTCCAGCGCCGAAATCACGGCGCAAAGGCTCGCCCGGACACCTTGTGGGTCGCGCGCTAAACGGCGGTCGAGATCGAAACTGTGATAGCTGAGCCCAGCCGCGAAGGGCGAAAGATTAAGCCGTGTCCTTTCCAGAAAGTCGCGCTTACCCAGTTCCACGAACCGCCCGAATGGGGCGAGGCAGCCGACTGAGGCTTGCATCATCGCTCCGGAGAGGCTGTTGAGAACTACATCAACGCCACACCCGTCGGTGGAGGCGCGGACCGCGCGCGCAAAATCCGGATCGCGGCTGTCAACCACCACCTCCGCGCCGGACGCTTTTGCCAAGGCCCGTCGCTCCGGGCTTGAGGCGGAGGCAATGACTCGCGCCCCCAAGAGCCGCGCCACTTGAATTGCGGCGAGCCCGACGCCGCCCGCGCCACCATGCACAAGCACCCATTCGCCCGCTTGCAGATGCGCGACGCGCGTCAACGCTTCCCAAGCCGTGGCAAAGGCGACAGGCAAACTTGCTCCAACTTCCGGCGAAAAGCCGTCAGGTAAGGGTACCAGCGCGGCTTCTGAAACCGTCAGATGCGTGCTGAAAGCCTCGGCGGCAAAGCCTGTGATCATTGTCCCAACGCTCAGGCTCGTACCGGGGCCGCTGCGCAGCACGCGTCCCGCAACTTCCATGCCCAAACTCGCCTTGGATGAACCCCCGTCAAGCAGACGTTCGGGCAGGAGGCCACGTGCAAGCATTGCATCGCGGAAATTGAGCCCCGTGGCGGCCACGGCAATCTCCACCTCTCCTGGTCCCGGTTCCGTTGCGACGCGATAGCCCGTTCGCACGCGCGTTGAACGGCAGGAATGACCATAAGCGACATTCGGCCCGGGATTTTGCTGCGCCGTACTATCGACGGCCGCTTCGGGGAAGCGGCGCCGTCGCGTGAATCCATGCTCGACCGGCCGGTAAGGGCCGGCACAGCACGTTGGTCAGGTCTTCATCGCACTTTACCGCCGGGCCCGATGTAACCCGCTCAAAGCCCGTAGCGGCGCATCTTGTCGTTCAGGGTGCGCCGTGCGATCCCCAGCATCTGCGCCGCGCGCTCGGTGTTGCCACGGCAGCGCTCCAGCACCGCGCTGATCTCGCGGCTCTCATAGGCGGCGACCTTGTCGGTCAGGCTTTCGGGCGCGCTCAGCCCCGGCGCGGCCTCCTCGGGCAGATCGAGGCCCAGCGCGAACCGCTCGGCCAAAGCCTGCAATTCGCGCACATTGCCGGGCCAGGGGCGGCGCAGCAATTGTTGCCTCAGCCCATAACCGACAGGCGGCACCTGCCCGCCATGCCGCCGCGCCGCGCGTTCGGCGAAATGGGCAAACATCAGGGGGATATCCTCGCCCAGCGCGCGCAGGGGCTCGAGCACGATCTCGGCGCCCGCCAGCCGATAGAACAGATCGGCGCGAAAGCCGCCATCCAGCGTCAGCGGCCGCAGGTCGGTTTTCGTCAGCGCCACGATGCGCAGATCGAGCGTGCGCAGCCGATGCTCGCCCAAACGTTCCACCTGCCGCTCTTGCAGCACCCGCAAAAGCTTGGGTTGCACCGAAGCGGGCAGCGCCTCGATCTCGTCGAGCACCAAAGTTCCGCCCGAGGCCAGTTCCAGCTTGCCCGGCTTTTCACGCGCGCCGGGAAAGGCACCCTCGGCATGGCCAAAGACCTCGATCTCGAACAAAGCCTCGGGCAGCGCCGCGCAATTGAGCGCGACGAAGGGCCCCGTGGCGCGCGGGCTTGCGGCATGCAGCGCACGGGCGATCAGTTCCTTGCCGGTGCCGGTCTCGCCGCGCAGAATGATATCTAGGCCAAGGGGGGCGAGCGCCGCGATCTGCTGGCGCAACCGGCGGATCGGCGCGGATTGACCCAGCAGCTCGGCCCCCTCGCGCCGGTCGAGTTCCGCCTGCAACCGCGCGATCTCGCGCCGCATCGCCGAGGCCCGCAGACCGCGCCCGACCACCGCCAGCAGATGCGCGGCATCATAGGGTTTTTCCAGAAAATCCTCGGCGCCGGAGCGGATTGCGCGCACCGCATGGGGCACGTCGCCATGACCGGTGATCAGCACCACCGGCAGGTCGGGCTGACGCGCCTTGAGCGCGTCAAGGAGCCCAAAGCCGTCCATCTGCGGCATTCGCAGATCGGTGATCAGCAGATCGGGGCGCTCGGGCGCCTCCAAAGCCTCGGCCCCGCCCGCAAAACCCGTGGCGCAATAGCCGCCCGCCTCGATCAGATCGCACAGCGCCGCGCGGTGGTCGGCATCGTCCTCGACCACATGGATCAACCCGCTCATCCGCGCCTCCCCTGTTCGGCGGCGGGCAGCACCGCCACCATCACCGTGCCCGCGCCGGGCTGGCTGGCGATTTCGATCCGCCCGCCGAACTCGGCCAAAATCGCCTGCGAGATGGCGAGGCCCAGCCCCAGCCCCTCGCTGTGCGTCTTGGTGGAAAAGAACGGTTCGGTCACCCGCGCCATATCCTCGGCGCCGATGCCGGGGCCGGTGTCATGCACCTCAAGCCGGATCTCGCCACCCCGCCGCCGCGCTTCAAGCCAGACCCGTGCGCCGGGTTGCCCCTCGACCGCATCAAGTGCGTTGAGCAGCAAATTGACTAGAACCTGCTCCAGCCGCACCTGCCCGGCATGGGCAAAGAGCCCCGGCTCGACCTCGGCGCGCTCAGGCACCACGCCGACCACCCGCGCGCGCGGCGCCACCAGTTCGAGCGCGCTGTCAAGAATGGGGCTGAGGCAAATCAGGCTGCGCGGCCCACTTTCCTTGCGCGAAAACGACTTCAGATGCTTGATCGTGCGCTGCATCCGGTGGATCAGCTGACGCGCCGTTCCAATGCGGGGCGCAGTCTTTTCCGGCGCGCTTTCCAGCGAAAGTTCCGCCGCCGCCAGCGTCGCCTCCATCGCCGCCAAGGGCTGGCTGATCTCATGCACGATCGCCGCCGACATCCGCCCCAGCGCCGCCATCTTCTCGGACTGGATCAACCCCTCCTGCGCCGCGCGCAGCTCTTTTTCGGTCTCGCGCCGCGCCTCTATCTCGCGCGCAAGGCGATTGGTGCGTTCGGCCACCTTCTGCTCGAGCACCTCTGCCTGAAGCAGTTGCAGGCGGATCAACTGTCGGCGCTGGCGCTGGATCTTGGCGAGCCCCAGCCCGAGCCCGAAGGCGAGCGCCGCCCCCGCGCCCCAACCCGCCGCGCTCCAGATCGCGGCCTGCACCGGGGCGGCGGCGATCACCTGCCAGTCGCGACCAAAGGGAGCCGCCCCCGCCCGCAACCGCTCGCCCGCGCCGTCGAACAGCCATTTCGCGCCGCGCGCCTGCAACGGCGCGGCGCGGTCGAGCGCAATGCCGGAATAGGTGCGCTCGGCCTGCAACCGGGAGAGCGCATCGGCGCTCAGCGGGCGTAGCGGGCGATAGACCCAATCGGCCACGCCCGAGAGAAAAACCACCCCGTCGGCATCGGCAACGGCGGTGGCCTGCGAGGCGCTGACCCAGGCCTGTTGCAGCGGCATCAGATCGAGCTTGACCACCAGCACGCCGATTTCCCCGCCCGGCAGATCGACCCGGGCGGACAGGAAATACCCCGGCGTTTTCGTGGTCACCCCAATCGCATAGACCCCGCCCGCGCCACGCTCGACCACCTCGCGGAAATAGGGGCGAAAGGCGTAGCTTTGACCGACGAAGCTCTCCGCCACATCCCAGTTCGAGGCGGCCAAAGTGCGGCCCGAAGCATCCATCAGGTAAAGATGGCTCGCGCCGGCCAGCCGGGTCACGGTTTGCAGATAAAGGTTGGCGGCCTCGATGGTGGCGGGGTCACCGGAGCGCGCGATGGCGGCGCGCACCCGGGCATCTTCGCCGGTCACCCGGGGAAGGTAGCGAAAGCGGTCGATCTCGGTTTCGAGCGCGCGCAGGGTGAGGATCAGGGTCTGGTCAAGCCGCGCGTCGATCTCGCGCAGCGACATGCGCCAAGCGAGCGCCCCCGCCGCCAATGCGATCAGGCAGGCGGCCAGAAGCGGCACCAAAGGTGCTGCCCGACGCAGGCCGGCGGTCTGATCGCGCATCGCGGCCCCTCCCCTTTTGGTCACTCGGCGCAGGGGCGCAAGTCTAAGGCCGCGCCGGGCGTTTCGCCAAGGGGCCAGCAGCTTTGCGCCCCGGTGCAGAGCCGCCAGCCCGATCCGGTGGCGCCCGAGGCGGCAAGGTGCAGCGCGGAAACCGGGGGCGTGTCGGGCTCCCAGACCCACCAGCCCGCCTCGAACCAGCCGCCGGGGCCGGGCTCCATGCCCGCGCCCGAACCCTTCACCGCGGCGCGGCGCAGGTGCATTTGGGCGCCCTGCACCTGCCACTCCTCGCGCCAGACCTGCTTTTCGACGGAATGGGTCCACTCGAGCGCGAACCGCCCCTCGGCCCCCAGCGCCACGACCAGCGCGCCCGCGATCAGGCAGGCGCTCATGCGTTGGTCTTTCGCGCCGGGCGGCGCAGCCAGTGCAGCCCGAAGAAGGCCCCGACAAGGGCAAAGCCGATTTCATCGGTCAGCGCCAGCGCGGCAACCAGCGTGAAGGCGGCGGCCATCGCCAGCGCCCTTTCCCACAGCGCCAGCGGACGCCCCAGCCAGCCGATCACCGCCACGCCCCAAAGACCCAGCGCGATCAGCGCCTTGGTCACCACATAGGCGACGGCGGGCAGGTAGCCGATACTTGCGGCGAGCGCGCCGCCGTCTTGCAGCATCAGCGCGGGGGTGTAGACCGCCATGAAGGGCACGACGAAACCGGCCGCGGCGATCTTCACCGCCTCGAGGCTGATCTTGAGCCCGCTTTCGCGCGCGATGGGGGCGGCGGCGAAGCAGGCCAGCGCCACCGGCGGGGTCAGATCGGCGAGGATGCCGAAGTAGAACACGAACATGTGGCTGACCAGAAGCGGCACCCCCAGCGCCAGCAGCGCGGGGCCCGCGATCGACGAGGTGATGATGTAATTGGGGATCGTAGGGATCCCCATGCCCAGCACGATGCAGGTGATCATCGTCAGCACCAGCGAGAGAAAGAGGCTCGTCTGGCCGACGCCGACGATATATTGCCCAAACGTGTTGGCGGCGCCGGTGAGGGTCATCACGCCGATGATCACGCCGACCAAAGCGCAGGCGATGCCCACCGGAAGCGCGGTCTTGGCGCCCTCGGCCAGACTGTCGCGGCACAAAAGCAGCGTCTCGCGCCCGCCTTTGGACAAGGCGTTGAGCGCGATCAGCACGCCCAGCGCGGCCAGCACGACCGGCAGGCCGAACTGGAAGAAAGCGGCGGCGATCAGGCCGAGAAACACCCAGAAAATGACGCGCAACACGCCCTCGGGCAAGCCCAGCGCCACCGATCCGCCAAGGATCAAGAGCCCGGTCAGCGCCAGCCCCACCGTGCCCGCGAAAAGTGGCGTGTAGCCCGAAAACAGCAGGTAGATCAGCACGCCAAGCGGCATCAGCAAATACCAGCCCTCGCGCAAAGCCGCGCCCGCCGAGGGGAGTTGATCGCGCGCAAGGCCACGCAGGTCGCGCTTGCCCGCCTCAAGATGCACCATCCAGAACACGCCCAGAAAATAGAGCACCGCCGGAATCACCGCCGCCTTTACCACCTCGGCGTAATCGACCCCCAGCGTCTCGGCCATCACGAAGGCGACCGCCCCCATCACCGGCGGCATCACCTGCCCGCCCATCGAGGCGGTGGCCTCGACCCCACCCGCAAAGGCGGGGCGGTAGCCGAAGCTTTTCATCAGCGGAATGGTGAATTGCCCGGTGGTGACGACATTGGCCACGCCCGAGCCCGAAATCGTGCCCATCAGCCCCGAAGACAGCACCGAGACCTTGGCCGGGCCGCCCATTTTATGCCCCACCAGCCCCAGCGAGACATCGGTGAAAAGCTTGATCATCCCCGCCTTTTCCAGAAAGGCGCCGAACAGGATGAACAGGAAAATATAGGTCGCCGAGACATAGGTGGGGATGCCGTAGATGCCCTCGGTGCCATAGGTCAGATGCTCGATCACCTGCGCCACGTCATAGCCGCGATGGTCGAGCGGCGCGGGCAGATGCTCGCCCCAGAGCGCGTAGGACAAAAACACCCCCGAGATGATCGGCAGCGCGGGCCCCATCAGAAACCACGCCGCCGCGAAAACGGTGACCAGCGCCAGCACCCCCATCGCGATGTCGCGGGGCAAGGGGTCGCCCGCGCGCATCAAAAGATCGGTGTAGTCGAGCCATTGATAGCCCGCGACGGCAATGCCCGCCGCCGCCAGCAGGTAGGAAAGCCCTTTCATCAGCGGGCCGCGATGGCGGGCAATCGCCAGCAGCGGAAAGCCCAGCGCCATCAGAAAGCCCACATGCACCGCGCGCACCACCTGACTGGGCAGATCAAGCAGATGCGCGGCAATCGCGATCTGAAACGCCGAAAAGGCGATCGCAAGGCCGAACAGCGCCCGGCCCTCCAGCGTGTGCGGAAAATTCTCGGCCAGCGGATCGTGCAGCCCGAGGTCTTCCTCGGGCAGGATATGCGTGCTCGGTTTCATGTCGCCTCCCCACGGCATGACGGCGGCCCGAGAGTCAGGCCGCCGTTTCGCGCCTTTGGCCGCTTACATCAGGCCCTGTTCCTTGTAGAACCGCTCGGCGCCCGGATGCATCGGGATGGGCGAGCCCTGCACCGCCGCCTCCAGCGAAATCCCCCCCGCCGCCGCATGCGCCGCCTTCAGCACATCGAGGTTCTCGAACAGCAGTTTCGTCATCTGATAGGCGGTCTCCTCCGAGACATCCTCATGCGTGACAAGGAAATTCACCACCGCGATGGTGGGCACATCCTCGGTCTGGCCCTCGTAGGTGCCCGCCGGAATCGTGCTCGCCACATAAGGCGCGCCAAGGCTTGCCGCCACCTCGGCGGGCACCGACAGGAACCGGATCGGCTGCGAGGACGCCAGATCCTTCAGCGCGGCATTGCCAAGGCCAGAGGATTGCAGTGTTGCCTCGAGCTGGCGGTTCTTCATCAGTTCGACCGATTCCGCGAAGGGCAGATATTCGAGCTTGCCCAGATCGTCATAGCTCATCCCCGAAGCGCCAAAGATCGCCCGCGCATTGAGTTCGGTGCCCGATTTCGCCGCGCCGACCGAGAGGCTGTGCCCCTTCAGATCGGCGACCGTGCTGGCCCCGGTGTCCTCGAGCGCGGCAATCTGGATCACGTTGGGATAGATCGCCGCAATCGCGCGCAGCTTGCCCAGCGGCGCCTTGAAGCCGACATCGGCATTGCCCTCCCAAGCGTATTTCACCGAATCGCCCAGCGCAAAGGCAATCTCGCCCTTGCCCTGCTGCAACAGGTTGAGGTTCTCGACCGAGGCCTTGGTCGATTGCACCTGCGTGCGCGCGCCCTCGATCCCCTTGGCGTAAATATCCGACAGCGCCACGCCAAGCGGGTAGTAAACGCCCGAGGTGCCGCCGGTCAGCACATTGATGAAGTCGCCCGCCTGCGCCATCGGCGCCGCCGTGCTCAGGGCAACGGCCAGCGCCGCGCCCAGCTTGATCTTGTGAAACATTCTCTCCTCCCAGAGCTTCCCCGCTTGGGCGCGGGGCTGACCACAGGGTGCAACCGCGCGCGCGGCGATCAAAAGGTTTTTGCGCGCTCGGGGCGCAAATTCGTGGCAAGCTTTCGCCAGCACCGCGGCGAGCCTTCGCTTCGGGCCTTGCAAACAAAGGTGGCCGCGCGCGTTGCGGTGCAGCATGGCAGGCTGGACAGGGCGGCGACTTGCGGCAGGGTAAGAGGATCAGGGAGGGAAGCATGGAACTGGGCTTGCGGGGAAAGACGGCTTTGGTGCTGAGCGGCGGCGGCGGTCTGGGCAGCGCGATCGCGCGCGGGCTGGCGGCGGAGGGCGCGCGCGTGGCGGTGGCCAATCGCAGCATTGATGCCGCCGAGATCAACGCCAGCGGTGGTGGGGCGCTGGCGCTGGACTGGGACTTGGCCGACCTTTCCGCTATCGAGCCCGCGGTGCTTGAAATCGCAGCCACCTTCGGCCCGGTCGATATTCTGATCGCCAATACCGGCGGCCCGCCCCCCGGCCCGGCGGAATCGTAAAGCACCTTGTACCCCTCGCCCTTGGTCAGCGCCGCCGAAATATAGGGCTCGTAGGTCACCGTCGCGCCGCCCCGGCCCGACAGCAGCGCCAGTCCCGCCTCGGAGGCCCCCATCGACACATGCTCGATATCGGCAAGGCTCATGCCATTGACCTTGAGCGCGTGATTCATCAGCAGATCCGAGGTCGCCCCTGACCAGTCGATTTATCGCATGAACCTGTTATCCTGAGGATCTGAGATCTTTGTCGCCGGATCGAGCGGCGCAACAGCCCAGCGTCCCGGTCTCGGTGTTGTCGTGGCAGCGGTTGCTCTCCACGACCGCGCGCGATGGCTGGTCGGGGGCCTTGGGAGCCCGCAGCAGGACGATCCCCGAGGCGCCGTTGCCCCAGCACTCGTTGTCGCGCACCGCCTCGCTCTCCGAGGAGAAAAGGATGATCCCGGCCTGGGTGTTGTCGTGGCAGCGGTTGCGCTCCACGACCGCGCGCGAGGATCGACCACCATCCTGCATCACGGTCAGCACGATTCCATTTCCGCAGTTCGCCACGGTGCAGGACGCGACGGTTGCCTCATCGGTCCCGAACAGCGTAATGCCGCTGCCGCCGAACGACTGGATCTCGGCTTCGGTAATCGAAATCCCGGTGCTGCCCCGGGCAACGAGTGCTCTCAATGCTTTTTCTTCGCGCTGACCTGTGAGGGAAATGCGCTTCAGATCGACGGCCAGCCCGGAATCGATGAAGATCAGACCCCATTCATTCCGGACGTCCTCCGGAGTCGCACTGGCGGCAGGCAGATCCTCGGGCAGCGTGCGACGGACGATACCACGCGCCCGAGTGCTGACAGCGAAATCGGCAAGGCGAACGTTTTGCGCGTGCCGCACGACAATAGCCGGGCCATCGAAATCGTGGGTGAAGACCGTCTTCTCCTTGCCCGCGCCCTCAAGGGTCGTTCCAGAAGGGACAACAAGCGGCGTATCGAGCGGGAAAGTCCCCGCGCCGACCGAGATCACGGTTCCCGGTAGCGCGCCCTTCACTGCGTCCCGCAGCGTCGCGACGCCATCGCTTTCCGCAATCGAGATCGTCTGCGCCACGCTTAAACCGAAAGAATGCCAAAAAGAGAAACGAACAGCCTTCAGATTAGTCAGCACGGCGAGCGCCCGTCAACAGAGGAGGCGACCGGGTACGTTCCCGAAGATCAAACAGCCGGTACGGGAATGGAGCGCTGCCTTTCAAAACGGGATGGTTGCTTGGCTCAAAAACGCCATGCAGTCGACGGTCGTTCCTTCCTTCAGCATCGGGTCGGCCTGCGGAATTCACACCGGCATTCTGTCGCCGAAAAGGGGAAATTGCCGCTCCTTCTGCGAATGCAGAATCGGTGCAAGAGTAGGCCACCATACCTTGCGGCGGCGCAGTGTCATCACCGATGCAGCGAAGGTCAGCTATCGTCGGCAAGCTCGGATGGTGCTGAATCCGCTTCGGGCTAGCTTGTCCCTTCGCTGCGCCGTGTCTGAACGGCCGCTTCCGCGGCCTAACCCGGGAGGGTCGACCGGCCGTTTTGGGCCGGGCATGTAGGGTCTGACCTTGCGGCTCTACCTCGTCGCACGCCGCAGCGCCGCATGACCAGTTTGAGCCCTTTGCGGGCATTCGACACATGCTTGGGTCAAGCAGGTATACCTTGTTTTTCAAGGATGCGAAGTGTGATCCAAACGATGCCCGTCATGATAAGAACGGAGATGCCAATTGCCGCCAAGAGTTGACCGATCCGACCAATGCGGGATCTGCCAGCGCGTGAGATTTCTTCGTTCATGAAAAGAGAAGCGCGCCTCATTCTTTCGGAGTAAGGCTCCGAAAGGCTGTTCAACCATGTTCCTCCCAAAACGAAGCGAAGGACCATCGGAAAGAGCAGGAAGGCGAAACCGAGCCAGGTCGTCAGAAAACCCACGAGAAAGCCGATTTCAACGATTGCTTGGCTCATGTTCCCGTCCCAGCGTTCAAGCGTCTGTCATATCATTGGATGATATCGGGATGTTGTCCAATGGCACGTGCGGACTCCATGTGACCTAATGTCCGCTCAGCGACATTCGGCCCGGGATTTTGCTGCGTCGTGCCATGGACGGCCGCTTCGGGTAAGCCGCACCGCCGCGTGAACCCATGCTCGACCGGCAGTTGAGGGCCGCGAGCCGCTTGGGACGCTTCGGGCAGGGATTTTGCGTTTGCCGGGCCATGCTCATAGCCTACCCGCGATGGGTGCTCCGGTTGGCTGGTCGTTCAAATCTGTGTTTGATGCGCCGAGATCCCTTGAAGCCCTGAAAAGGCGAGAAAACCACCCGCTGAAGATAGTGGCACCTGTTCGAAGAGGACAAGACCACCAAGAAGGGTTGAAGGTTGAACGAAAAGGCGGGGAAAGGCATTACTTTCCAGACTCGCAGCATATTGTCATGCTTTCCCCGCATGACGACAAAATTAGAACAGCTCCGCCGCTTCTCTCATCCTTGCTGCGTCATAGTTTTGGCTGCTGTCGGAAAAGATCGGCGCCGAAAGCGCGTAGACCATTTCAATGGCCTGACGCTTGGTGAGCTTTTCCATGTCAAGGCCGATGATAACCGGCGTCATGCGCGTTCCGTCGGGCTTCCATTGCTCGAAGCCGATCGCGGCGAGGGGGGTGGTGTTGTCGTGCAGCATCAGTCGAACCGACGGACCCAATCAAGCGTGACTTGCAGGTCTTGTTCCCGGGTGAAGCCCAACTCTTTCGGCGTCTTAATGATGCCGCGCTGATAGCCTTCGAAGCGGATCGGCTTGATGATCCGCGCGGCGGTGCGATAGCCTTCGGGAATGCCGCCGCTCGCCGCATTGCCAAGCGCCGGCGTTTCGCAGGCGCGGATGATGGCACCGCCCTTGAAGGGGAGGAAGGACATGCCCTGCCCGAGGCGTTCGCGGATTTCCCCCTTGCCGCCGAGCTTTTCGATATTGGCGTCCCCCAAGATGGTCAGCCAGTTCGAGGTGAATGGCTGGTCATAGCCGCCCCGACGCGAGGCGCTCCAATAGACGCCGAGTGATCCCTGATCAACCAACGGATAGGCCTGAAGCCACGGGTACCAATACGGGCCAGTGCTGTTCTCTGACCCGGGTGTCCCCAAGACACCGAAGCCAAAACTGCCGTGGATGGCGCCCAGTTGCTCGACCCATCGCAGGGCGAGCTCTGCAAGGCGATCAGCATCGCGTGTCATGAGATCCGGCGGGAAATGGGCCTCGAGGCCGGAAAGTTTGTAGGGCTGAAAGTTTACGCCGAAAACATCTCCGTGCAGATGCCAGCAGGGGGGGGCGTAATAATCTCCACCGAGTTCTTCATAAACATCAATTCTTGCATCTGCATTTTCGGGGTCTGGTTCCTTGCTCAGGAAATAATCGGGCACGCGATGGGGCTGTGCCATCCGCCTGCGTCGCCCTTCATCACTCATGTAATGCGTGACCCGACAGCCGGGAATGGCCAGATAATCTTCGGCAACCTTGAAGAATTGCTCCCGCTTTGCAGGGGAGTTGTTCAGAAAATATAATTTGAGCAGTCCTCCGAGGCGGGTTGCGACGCAATCTGGATCATTCTGATCGTATAAAACTGCGGCCGCCTCGAGATTCCTGGCGATTGTCAAATTGGCAGGTACCATCATATTCTTACTCAGCATTTCTCTGGTTTAGCTCTGCCGGTCTTGCAATCGCAGTCTCGATCCACTTTGAGTTCTTGAAGCTCGGCATCCTGATCTTCGGCAATTTCGCGATAAGTTTCGTTGGCCTAAGCTACTGTATAGCCATCACCAAGGAATTTCATCGCGAAGATCTTCCACAATTTACCATCTTTCCACCAAGAAATATCCGGCCTCGGAGCGCCGGCTACCACTGGAGCGCTGGTCGGGTATGCGGGGTAGTTCTGGCTCATAACCGCTGATAGGTTCCTGTCTCGTCAAGCTTGTAGCTGACTTCGGGGCGCGGACCATCGGCATTTGGGCCCGCCGGTCGGTTCGGCGACCACGGATTTCTGCAAATACAATGTCGTCCTTCCGCGGCAGATAGGCACCCGCCTTCCGCTCTACCCAAAACCTCATGCTGCGCCCCCGACGAGTGTCCGCTTCGGCAAACCTGCACCGAGAGGGTCGACCGGCAGGATTGGGCCGGGAACGTCGATACGACTCCGCGGGCATCGAGGGGGCCTGCCGCAGCGCCGCATGACCGGTTCGAGCCCAGAGTGACCAGGATCGCGCGGGGGCTCCGCTGCGGGTGCATTCGTCCGCTCCCAGCCCAACTCGCCATTCGTCTCGGTTGCCCCGCACGGTGAAGCGGACCTTCATCCCAACACCATGGGCGCACGAGGATCGGACCGTCCCGCCATTTGCTACAAGGGGCGACATGTGCTTCGCTTTTCGTCGAATCCGCGCAGGAACCAGACCAAAAGCTTTTATCTTTGTGCGAAATGTCCGCCACTATTTCTCAGGACCGCATAATTCGGTGTGGGGCCGAAATTCCACACTCGCCCTTGTGGTGTTGTGTCGTAACACTGTTCGAAGAGATAGGTGCCTTATTGAAGCAACGCAATTCTTCCCATCCTGATGAATTTTCCGCGCTAGCGCCGGCTATCAATGAACGTTTGAGGTCACTTTTGGTTTCGATTGATCTACATTCACTTCGAGTGTTCGGTCAACAAAGCCTTGGCCGTCGAAGACTCTCACAGGAATCTGGAGATTTAATCCTGTTTTGGGATCGTATCGACTACTTGCGCGCATCAGATCAACCTCTGAGAAGCTAACGGTTTCTCCATAAGATATAAGTGTTCCTTGAAAAATTGGCGAGTCCTTCGATCTCACCGAAACAAGAACATGCGACGCTCCAGCAGCAGGCTCATAAAAGGTATTCAGGTGGGCAAGCCGTATGTCACCATTGGCGTAAGAGCGAATATTTTCTCCTACAGGGAGCACTAGATACAATGCGCTGGCCTCCGGAGCGTTCCCGGGGCGTTGAAGAGTTGGTTGGCTCATGCGATGTCTTTCCATATAACAAATTGCAAGTTTTTGGTGGAGGATACAAACATAGAGAGGCAAGGGCGCCGAGATCTCTAAGATTGGAAAGTTCTTTTTAACCTCGGGGCAATATTCTGCAGATCATATTATTGCCAATTCCGCATTAAGTAATTTCCTCGAAAACTCTGCACTTTGAGCCGTGAAGAAAAAGCTGAGTGGATTTTCTATATAGCGCCAAAAGCCAATTTCACGACAACTTGTTGCTACCTCTCGTTGGCTGGATATAGAGTATAATCGTATGCCGTCCTTATGAGTGTTGCATCTACAATATAATACCCTCTAATCTGTAAAACTCTGTTGCCGGGCTGCTCGAAATCAGTCAACAAGCACCTGAGAGATTGATGTGGATACTGGCGGCGATCGCCAATAAAGATCGATGTGTGGCCGTGATAGTCGGCTGGTCTATGGAATGACACTTCGAATTCCTGATCGAAATTTGTGATACTGCCAGGGTTGTCGCAAGTGTTCTCCTCCTGATCCGGAGATGTATGAGCGACCGGGCCATAACTGCTCAAGCTAAAGGAATTTAGCGGATCTGCTTCAGTGACGTGCTCAAGTGTCAAATCAAGCCATATTATCTGGCCATCAAGCAGATCCAGCGCCCGTTGAAAGGTGTTCGCTTCATCTTCTGAATGATCCGTTCCGCCATCGAAGGTAATATGTGCGGTTATCCTTGATGTATCGGCTGATGCCGAAGAGGTTTGGAGTATCGGCAAGGCTGATAAAGCCAAGGAAAAGCAAAGATACTTGATCATTTTCCATCCAATTCAATCTTTGATAAAGTACCACCCCCAACTGCCCAATATGTTTTCGCGACAACGCTCCACAAAATCCAAATTCTACTGGAAGAGTGGATCAGGCGCACATCGATATGTCAAGAAAAATGCAGCATCAACCACTCGCCAGCCCCCAAGTTTCACGACGTAAGCGCTTTGATATCTGGAAACGTAGGTCCTGTTGACAAAAGGGATTCCAGCCCGCGTGAATGCGTGATTCAAGCCCATTCTCGAGATGGGAGACGATCGTGGCACGCAA
The DNA here is from genome assembly GCF_900217725.1 of Rhodobacter sp. JA431. Lineage (NCBI taxonomy): Bacteria > Pseudomonadati > Pseudomonadota > Alphaproteobacteria > Rhodobacterales > Rhodobacter > Rhodobacter sp. JA431. Next base: position 160,011 of record NZ_OBMP01000003.1, on the reverse strand, counting down.
CCTGATATCCGACGACGAATGGGCCTTTTTCGAAGCCTTCATCCGAGCTGTTCGTCGTCCGAACGGGCGCAAACCGTCGAACCATCGCCTTGTTCTGGACGGTATTTTCTGGATCGCTCGGACGGGCGCGCCATGGCGGGACCTGCCGGAGGAGTTCGGCAAGTGGTCGTCCGTCTATCGCCAGTTCCGCCGATGGACGCTGGCTGGACTGTGGGACGATACACGACACTAACGATTCTGTCGGCCGAAACCGGTGCGCATAGGAACACGATCCGGGCCGTTCTGCAGAACGAGGGGGTCCAGCCGTTCCGACCGAACGGCTTGGATGTCGGACCGATCTATCTTCGCAACGCTGTTGAGCCGGTTGTCGCACTCTTGAAAACTCAGGGTGAAAAGTGACCGCTAACCACGGGTTACGATGAAATACCGTTCTATCCCAGTGTGCTAGAAGAAACCTTCGACACGGCACCCCAAGCCTCTTGACATGGGGTGTGCATGAAAACCGCCAAAACGTGCAAGCTTATGGTGCATTGGCAAAAATTCTGATTGGATGGCGGCCCCTGAAGGATTCGAACCCTCGGCCGTCCGCTTAGAAGGCGGATGCTCTATCCAGCTGAGCTAAGGGGCCGCACCGCCCCCTTTTGCGTTAAGCGCGCGCGCGGTGCAAGCCTTGGTGCAAGCCTTGCGGGGCGCACTAAAGCGCGCGGGTCAGAAAGACTGACATCGGATCGGGGCCGTAGCCTTCAAAGGGGGGGCATTCCGTGAAACCAGCGGCAAGGTAAAGCGCGCGGGCCGGGGCGAAACTTTCCTGCGCGCCGGTCTCTAGGCTCAGTCGTGCAAAACCCAAGCGCCTCGCCTCTGCCAACAGATGGTCGAGCATCGCGCGGGCAAGCCCCCTGCCCCGCGCCTCGTGCAACACATGCATCGATTTGATCTCCGCATGTCCCGCATCAATGCGCTTAAGCGCCCCCATCGCCAAAGGCGTGCCCGTTTCGCGCAGCACATAAAACCAGATGCCTTCTGCCGCCAAAGCGGAGGCGGGCAACATATGGATCGATTCTGGCGGGGTATCGGCATGCATCGCCTCGGTGTGGCGCGCATGCAAAAGGGCCAAATCCTCCTGCACCGGATGTTCAAGCGTGATCATAATCATAGAGCCTCCGGCCACGTTTATGACCCTGCGCCTAAGGGAAAGAAAGGGGCGATCCCCTCAGCCTTTCATCATGTCGCAATAGGCGGCATAGTCTTGCTGCATCCGCTCAAAGACTTGGTATTTGCGGGCGTGGAACTGCGCGATGTCGCCGCCGCGCGGGGCCACCACCTGCCCACTACCCGCCATTGCCGCCATCGCAGAAGCCAAATCGGGTTGCGAGCCTGCGGCAACAGCGGCGAGCATCGCACAGCCCAAAAGCACCGGCTCGGCGGTTTCGGGCACCAGCACAGCGCAGCCTGTGGCATCGGCGTTTTCCCGCACGAAAAGCGCGTTATTGGCGAGCCCACCACTCATCACCAAAGTGTCGATTTGCGCGCCCTTGGCCCGCATCGCCTCGATGATCTGGCGCGTGCCATAGGCGAGCGCCTGCACCGTGGCGAGGTAATCCAGCGCAAGATCATCCAGATCACAGCTCAGCCCCAGCCCAACCACAGCGCCTTTGCGCCACGGTTCGGCCAAGGGGGAGCGGTTGCCGTGGAAATCGGGCTGCACGTGGCGCGTGGCGGTGAGGGTTGCGGTTTCTTCCGTCATGCTCGCCAGATGCTCTTCAATCAGCGCCGCCACGCGTTTGCCCTCGGCCTTCGCGCGCTCGGCCAAAGGAACAGCGGCGGCATGGCGCGCGATCACCGCATCCATCAGCGCGCCCGCCGCAGATTGACCGCCTTCAAGCGCCCAAACACCGGGCAGCACCGCGCCGAAGTAAGGGCCCCAAACACCCGGCACAAAGCGCGGATCGGGGTCGAGCGCGATATGGCAGCTTGAGGTGCCCGCAATCACCGCAAGCCGCCGCTCCCAGCCCGCGCCGCCCACACCCAAAGTGCCCAAAGCGCCCGCATGGGCATCAATCATCGAGGTGGAAACCGCGATACCCGGCGCAAGACCCATTTCTGCGGCGGCCTGATCGGTCAAGCACCCTGCCAAACGACCGGGCGGGGCGAGTTGCGCGCCAATGGCCGCATGCCCGGCCTCAGAGAATTCGGCCAACCCAATAGCGGCCAGAAAATCATCATCCCAGCCCTCCCCCGCCTCGCCGCGATGGCCAAGATAGGTCCATTTGCACACGGTTGAGCACAGCGAGCGCACCGCCGCCCCGGTGGCGCGATGCACCAGCCAATCGGGCAGGTCCCAAAAAGCTTGCGCCTGATCCCATGCCTTGGGCGCTTCGCGTTTAAGCCAGCGCAGCTTCGGCAGTTCCATCTCGGGCGAGATGCGTCCCCCCACATGGGCGAGCGGCGCGCCCCCGATGGCGTTGATCTGTGCCGCATCGGCAAGCGCGCGGTGATCCATCCACAAGATCACATCTTGATCGGGCGCGCCTGCCGGGTCGACTGAAACCGGCGCGCCACCCGCCCCGCTCACCACCAAAGAACAGGTGGCATCAAAACCAATCCCGGCAACAGCATCGCCTGCCACGCCAGATTGCGCCAAGGCGGCGCGGGTCGCCGTGCAAACCGCGCCCCAAATCTCAACCGAGCTTTGTTGGGCGAAGTCCGGCGCAGGGCGGAAGGTGGTGATGTCGGCGCTCGCGCTGCCCAAAAGCTGGCCCGCACCGTCAAATACACCTGCGCGCGCGCTGCCGGTGCCAACGTCAATGCCGATGAAGTAGCGCATATTATCCTCCCAATGCGACAGGCGTCGCGGGTCAAGGGGAGGGTGAAGACCCGCGACGCTGCCGTCAAGCCGCGCAAAACGCGGCCGCATTCGCCCCGCTTACGGGACGAAAATCAAATCAGCCGCAATGGAGCGATCCCGCACCGTGTGGCCGTTTGGAATGTCATTGCCGTCAAGCTTATGGTCGATTTCGGCCTCGGTCAGCCCATAGCCGACCCAACGCCCCCGCAAGCGGCGACGCAGCTCGTCTTCGGCGACCTCAATCATCACGGTGCGATCAAAAAGCGGATGCAGCGTGGCCCAAGGATCATCTTGCAAGAGAAGATAATTCCCCTCCGCCAAGATCAGCTTTGCCGTGGGCTCAATGATCCGCGCCGAGCCGCGCGAGATTTCCAGATCGCGGTCAAAGACCGGCACCGCCACCGCACCTTCTGCCGGGGCGCGCAGCCGCCCTAAGGTGGAACGCAGCCCGCCCACATCAAACGTATCGGGCGCGCCTTTCCACGGGCGACGGCCGCGGGCATGGAGCACCGCATCGTCGTAGTGGAAACCATCCATCGGCAAGATCGCGCAAGCACCGGGGCTTTCGGCCTCAATCACCTGCGCGAGCGCGTCTACCAGCGTGGATTTGCCAGAGCCCGGCGCGCCGGAAATGGCCAGCACCTGCCGGTCGGGGCGCGCAAGCATCTCGCGCGCCACCGCCACAAGGCCGAGCATATCGACCCGCGCGCCCATCAGATCAGCCGATATTGCTTGGCTTTGTTCTTCAGGAACGGCAGGCCTTTCGACATCACCTCATCATGGCTTTCCGCCACCGGACGCCAAACCGAGAGGCCATAGCCCACTTCGGGCGGCATGTTGATGAAGCTTTCCATCGCCAAACCGCCCTTGAAGCCAATGGCGGCAAGGGTTGCGTAAATCTCATCCCAATCGCAGGTGCCTTCGCCCGGCGTGCCACGGTCGCTTTCCGACAGGTGGATGTATTTCAGGAACTCGCGCGCGTCCAAAATGCCGTTGCCCGCGCCCTTTTCCTCGATGTTCATGTGATAGGTATCGAGGTGGATGAAGATGTTATCCGCGCCCACTTTGTGGATCATGTCACGCGCTTGCCAACCCGTGTTGATCAGGTGGTTTTCGTAGCGGTTGACCGGCTCGATCCCGAACAAAAGGCCAATTTTCTTGGCATGAGCCGCACCCGCTTCCAGCACGCGGGCGACATTGTCATATTCTTCCGCCGTGCCGGGCAGGCCGGTGCGTTGACCAATGCCGCCGTAGGTCACGCCCGAAAGCGCCTCTGCCCCGCAGGCTTTGGTTTTGTCGAGCGCAAGTTGCAGGTAATCAATCGCCTTTTCCGGGTGGTTCGAGGCCCAGCATTCTTCGGGCAAACCAAGCGAACACACCGCGCGCAGGCCCGATTTTTCTAAAAGGCCAGCGGTATGCGCCGTATCAATCGTGGCGGGTTGCAGCATCGGGATTTCGATGAAATCGACGCCGTATTTCAGCGCCCCTGCCACGGCGCGCTCGGCGCCTTCGTGGTCCCAGTTCATCGTCCACATGCTGGTGTGAACACCGAATCCTTCCATGGTGTCAGTCCTTTCTGAAGGGTATGAGGGCGGCCAGCCTGCCCGAACGCAGGATCATCACGGCGATGAGGAACAGCCCCCAAACCGCGGTCGCAAGATGTTGGTTGGCGCCGATCAGGTTCAGACCAGATGAGAGGATCTGAAGGATCAAGATCGACAAGATCACCGGCGCCACGCGGCCATGCCCACCAAAGGGGTCAATGCCGCCAAGGAAAATCGCCAAAACCGTCACAAGAAGCATCGCTTCGCCATGACCGACGCGGACCGAGTTGAAGCGGGCCAGCATCAAAATCCCGGCAATCGCGCAGACAAGACCCGAGAGCGCATAGATGGTGATCAGAGTGCGCTTGGTGGGCAGGCCCGAATATTCCGCCGCACGGATGTTGGAGCCGACCATATAGGTCGCAAAACCGTGGCGCGACCGCGAGAAGAGCACATGCCAGACCAATGCCACCATCAAGAACAAAAGCAGCGGAAGCGGGAAACCGAAAATCGCCCCATGCCCGAGCGCGCCGACGACATCGGGAAAGCCCGAAATATCGCCGCCCTTGGTCAAAAACTCGCCCAAGCCACGCAGGAAGATCATCATCGCAAGCGACACAAGGATCGGGTGCGCGCCGACAAAAGCAATCACCGCGCCTTCAAGTGCGCCGGCCGCTGCGCCAACGGCCATCGCCGCCACGGCCCCCAAAAGGATCGCTGGCAACCCCGCCTCCGCGCCGCCAAATTGCAGCATGACCCATGCAAAGGTCAGGCCCGAGATATTGGCCAGAAAGATGATCGCCAAATTGATCCCGCCAGAGATCATCGGCCCCAGCATTGCCAGTGTTAGAAGGCCCAGCAGCGGGGCCTGATAGCCCATCGAGCCAAAGTTGGCAGCGGTCAGGAACTTGGGCGAGGCAAGGCTGAAGGCCGTGACCATAACCGCGAGCAAGATCAGCAGGCCAAAGGTCTCGCGCCCCAAGGCATTGCGCAAACGGGTGATGAACGCGCTCATTTCGCGCCCTCCTTGCGGGTGGCGAACAAGCCGCCAAGGTTCATGTTGGAGGTGGAGATCGCGATCAAGATCGCGGCGCCGATGATCATCTTGAAGGCGAAGGGCGAGATACCGAGCAAGTTGAGCCCGTTTTGTGTCACAGCCACAAACATCACGCCGAGCACTGCGCCCAGAACCGTGCCCTTGCCTCCGCCAAGCCGCGCGCCGCCCAAAACGGTGGCGGCCAGCACGTCAAGCTCTCGGCCATAAAGCGCGTTCGGCACCACTTCTTGCACGATATTCACCTGCATCAAGGCGGCGATCCCGGCCATCATCCCGCACCAGCCAAAGGCAAGCCCCTGCATCAGCGCCAAGTTCACACCAGCGCGCCGCGCCCCCTCTGGGTTGTCGCCAAAGGCGTAGATTTGGCGGCCAAGGTTGGTGCGTTGAATGAGGAACCATGTGGCAATGACACAGACGACCATCACCGCAACGGGCATCATCAACTGAGACCACGTGCCATCGGCGGCTTGGTGTTCGTAAAGCGGAATCCGCTCAATCCACCAATCGGGCAGGTTGTAGATCGACCGACCTCGGGTGAAGAACATCAACAGCCCAAAGAAGGCGTTGAAGGTCGCAATGGTGACAACGATCGAAATGATCCGGAACCCGTGGATCAACGCGGCGTTGATCAGGCCCAGCATGATCCCCACACCGCCACAAACGATGAAGCCCAGCACCCAGTTGCCGCCGCCCATCCCAATCAGGATTTTGGCGGCGACGTATTGCACGACCGAGGTGGCCACCGCGAAGGAAATGTCGATCCCGCCCGCGATCAGCACCACCAAAAGCCCCACCGCCCAGATCAAGTTGACCGAGGAGTTGTTCAACAGCGAGGTCAGGTTGGCCGAGGTCAGAAACGTATCCGTTGCAAGGCTAAGGAAGATACAGATCGCTGCGAGCGCGATGAAGATGCGCGTCTCGATCTGGCGGTTTTTCATGAGCTTACGCATAGATTGCCGCCTCCAGCGCTTGAATGGTGGTCTGACGCGGATCGAAGCTTTCGCGAATGCGCCCCTCGGCCATGTGCAAAACGCGGTCCGCGTTATAAAGCACCTCAGAGGCTTCATCCGAGATCAGCAAGATCGCCAGCCCCTGATCGGCCAAGTCGCGCACAATGCGGAAGATGCCCGCCCGCGCGCCCACATCCACGCCCACCGTGGGGCTATCAAGGATAAGCAGCTTCGGTTCGGTGGCCAGCCATTTTGCCAGCACGACCTTTTGCTGGTTGCCGCCCGAAAGCGTCGCAATCGGGTTTTCCGGTGCGCCGATCTTAATCCCCAGCCGTTTGACCCAATCGAGGATCAGTGCTTGCTTCTTGGCGGGCGAAATCAGGCCAAACTGATCAAGCAGCTTCGGCAGTACCGAAATCGCCGCATTGTCGGCAATCGACTGCTTTTGCAAAAGCCCAAGCGACAGTCGGTCTTCCGACACATAGGCCAACCCCTGCGCAATCGCATCGCGCAACGAACCGGGGGTATAGGGCTTGCCCATCAGGCGCATTGTGCCTTGAGCGCGGGTCATGCCAATCATCGCATGGGCGAGTTCGGTGCGCCCTGCCCCGATGAGGCCAGTCAGGCCGACCACCTCGCCAGCGCGGATCGTCAGATCAATGTTCTCAAACTGGCCGGGCACACTCAGCCCCTTGGCCTCAAACACCACCGGGCCAGAGACATCGCGCGCCCAGACATTGCTTTCCAGCAAATGCCCCGTCATCAACTCGCCCAAGCGGGCTTGGGTCATCCCCTCGGTCGGGTAAACGCCCACCAACTTGCCATCGCGCAATACGGTCACGCGGGAGGAAATATCCAGCACCTCTGCCAGACGGTGGCTCACAAAGACCACGGCCACACCATCGGCAGAAAGCTTACGCACGATTTCCAGCAAGCGATCCGTTTCCGATTGCGTCAGCGAGGCGGTGGGCTCGTCCATGAAAATCAGCCGCGCATCATTCAAAAGCGCGCGCGCAATCGCGACCACCTGCCGCTGCGCAATCGGCAGGGTTTCGAGCGGCGCATCCAAATCGAGCGTCACGCCCAACCGCGCCAACACCTCTGCGGCGGCGGCCTTCATTTTTGCAAATGGCACGCCGCGCGGGCGCGCGCCGACAAGCGTGTCGAAGGCGATATTTTCCGCCACCGACATATTGGGAAAAAGCGCCAAATCCTGCCAGATCACCGACACGCCCTTGGCACGCGCCTTGACCGGGGTAATGGTGCCCACAGCCTCGCCGAAAAGGCTGATTTCCTCTGCGCTTTCGGGTGTATAGACGCCGGTCACCACCTTGATCAGGGTGGATTTCCCGCATCCGTTTTCGCCCGCAAGGCAATGCACCTCGCCCGCGCGCACCTCAAAATCGACCGCATCAAGGGCCTTCACCCCGCCGAAGATCTTGGTGATGCCCTTGAGCCGAAGTGCGAAGCCGTCACTGCCGCTTGTCATTGTTTTCGTCCCGCCATGAGGCCGCGGGCGCAGCTTTGCACGCCCGCGGCTTTCCTGGATGATTGGCTAAGCCCGAGCTTAGAGCCCCTTGTCCGCAAGATCGTCGACAGAGCTGTCGTTCAGTTCCAGCAGGTTATCGGTGATGATGTCACGCCCTTCAAAATCGGGATGCACCACACCAAGGCCCGGAATATCCATGCCATCGGTGATTTCTTCGCCATCGGCCAGCATCTTGCCAAGCGTCACGAAGACCTCACCCGCTTGCGCCGGGTTCCACATATAGCCGCCGGTCAGCACGCCTTGGTGCACCATCCGCGCGCCTTGGCCGGGCGAGAACGGGCCCACAACGAAGACTTTGCCCGACATTTTACGCTCGTCGATCGCGCGGCCCGCGCCGATCGGCCCTTGCGACCCAAAGCCCAGGAAGCCTTTCAGATCCGGGTTTGCGGCCATCAGGTCGAGCGCGGTTTTGCGGCTTTCATCGACGTTTTCAGCCACGCCGTAGCGGTCCCCCACCGGCTCCAGATCGGGGCGGTTTTCGGTCAACCAAGCAATCGCGGCATCCGCCCAAGCATTGTGCAGCGGCACGGTGAGCGAACCCACGTATACCGCATATTTGCCGGGGCCTTCGATTTTTTCAGACAGAAGTTTGGCATGGGCTTCGCCAAAACCTTGCGCCGAGGCGAGTTCAAAATCCCAATCAACGTTTTCAAGGCCGGGACCTTCATGCGCGATGACGATGATGCCAGCGTCGCGGGCTTTTTTCAGCACCGGCTCAAGCGCTTTTTCGTCGTTCGGCACAACACCGATCACGTCAACGCCTTTGGCGATCAGGTCTTCAATGGCTTGCACTTGCAGCGCCGGATCCGCCGAGGTCGGACCAATCATTTCGGCGTCCACGCCCAAAGCTTCGGCTTGGCGTTTGATGCCATCTTCCATCGCGTTGAACCACGGAATACCGCCGATCTTCACCACCACACCAATTTCGGTGGCGCTGGCTGCGGTGGCAAATACTGCCGAAAACGCCACTGCGCTGGCGCAGGCGAGAAGCTTCTTCATCTGTTCCTCCCTCGGGCTCATCCACCCGACTCTGACTTCCCCGAACCGCGGGGCTCGGTCGCTGTGCAAACGATTGCGCAAAGGCTCCGAAAAAACGCCCTAGGCCAGCCTCCAAACCAGCTCACGGGCGTAATTGACTTTACGAAGCGTCACATCCAACGCCTGCACAATCGTTGTTGCATATTAAGTCGATTCGGTCTCATCCTGTCAAGGCGACAGTCCCGGACCCAGCAATGAAACCAACCCAAAAACATACCATTCATGACATCGCTATGCGCATCGGCACCTCGGCCTCCACCGTGAGCGCCGCGCTGAATGGTACATGGAAAGCCCGCCGCATCAAAGAAGAGACCGCGCAGCGCATCATCGCGCTTGCACGCGAGATGGGCTATTCGGTGAATTTGCAGGCGCGGGGGCTGCGCACAGCACGCTCTGGGTTGGTGGGGCTGATCTTGCCCGAACACAGCAACCGCTTCTTTTCGGATCTCTCGCAAAGCTTCACCGTGGAGGCGCGCGCCCGCAGCCAATGCCCGGTGATCATCGCCACCGCGCGCAAACCGGAAGAAGAGCTTTCCACCGTGCGCGACCTGATGGGCTATTCGATCGATGCGCTCTTTGTGGCAGGCGCTGCCGATCCGGGCCAAATCTCAGATATCTGCCGCGCCGCACAATTGCCCCATGTGTTCATTGACCAGCCCTGCCCCGGCGCGCCCTCGGTGATCACCGACAATGAAACTGGCGCGCGGCAGTTGACCGAAGCGATCATCGACACGCTCGCCCCCCACTCCCCTGCGCTTGAGGGCACTGGCCGCGAGAAGGTTTATCTGCTGGGTGGCGATGCGCGTTTACATGCCTCCTCGCGCCGAATTGCCGGGTTCCAATCGGAGATCACCGCGCATTTTGGCAAATGTGACGCGGATCAAGTGATTGCCTGCGGCTATGAGCCCGAGGTCGCGCAAACCGAAATACAAGCACTTTACGCGCGCCTTGGCGGCCTGCCTGCGGGGCTTTTTGCCAATTCGATCAATGTCTTTGAAGAGGTTTTGCGGTTCTTGTCGCAACGCCCAGAGATCGAATTGGGTGCGTTCAGCCTGGGGTGCTTCGATTACGAACCTTATGGCGCGCTGTTGCGACTGCCCGTGCATATGGTGCGCCAGCGCCACCTTGAACTGGTCCGCACCGCTTGGGAATTGCTCGACAAGCCGGGCAGCACCGATCTGGTGACGGTCCCGCCCGAAATGTGTTTGGCCCGCCCTCGCAGGCTTCCGCCCGAGTGCTAGGGGCGCTTTACGGCATCATACCCCCCAAAGCCCCCATCGACATGCCATTCACGGTCGGCACGCCATCTTCGCCAAGGCCAATATCCCATTTCAGGCTGCCGTCGGGCGCGCCCTTGGCCAAACCGCGCATAGCCATCAAGCCCATCGCGCCTTGCTGCACATCGGCGGGGCCTTGTTGCATCGCGGTCAGAATGGCATCCATGCCAGAAAGCGAAATCACCGCCTCCAAAGCCTGCGGAGCATTCTTTTCCACATCAACCTGCGCCATGACGTTGGCATTCAAAGCATAATCCGCGCCCGTGACGCGGCTCGGGTTAAGCCGCAAGGTCATGGTCCCATCTGGCAGCATCGCCGCTCCCATTTGCGGATTAGGCACGTCGCCCGTGCCGCCAGCGGCCAAATCTTCCAAGGCAAGCTTCGCCGCCCCGATAAGGTCAAAGCCTTCTAACCCGAAATCGAGCCGCACCGTTTGCGGCATCAAAGCGGTGGCCCAGTCCGGCACCACGCCTGCGGGCACGCTCACCCCCGTCACCTCAAACGCTTCGCGTAGCCCCTCCCCGGCGGTGGAGAACTCGACCTCAAACGTCCCGGAATCAGCTTTGACGCTGGTATCTTGAACCTTCAAGGAAAGTGTCGAGAAATCCGCCTTCGTGGCGGCCTGATCCAGCACCGGAAGGGCTGGCAACATCAGCGCTGCCAGCGCTTGCTGTTCGCTCTCAAGGTCTTTGCCTTCGGCATAAAGCGCCTGCAACTTGTTCAACACCGGCAAAAGCGTGTTCCAGCGCAGCCCTTCAATATGGGTCGTGCCGCTCAGCCCCGCCATTTCCAGAACGACGGGAACCGGCTCTCCGAAGGACCTCGATGGCATTGCAAAACTCTCAGACAACGAGCCAACGCGCGCCTGACCGGTCAGATCAAGCCCATTTGGCCCCTCGCTCACCTGCGTTTGCGCGCGATAATCTGAAAGAACCGCCGTCACTTCCATTTTGTTTGTTTGCCCACGCGGGCTGACGAGCGTCTGCACTTGACGCATGTTGACGCTGGCATAGGCCGTCTGCCAGCCCCGCATGAAGCGCAGCGTCTCATCATAGGTGCCGTTGAACGTGACCCCTTTGAAGACATAATCCGTCACAGCCCCTTCAGGCTGCCCCGGGATCACCATGTTCGTCTGCATCGTCACATCTTGCGGCGCGCTGGAGACCTGCCATTGCCCCTCGCCCAGCGGCATTAGATCAAGCTCATAGGCAGAAATCGCAAAGGGGACCGGTGCTGCGTCAGTTTTGGCGGGCAGCACCCGCGCCAGATCAATTTTCAAAACGTAGTGGTCAAAAGCCGGGGTCACCACCACCGCAGGGCCTGCCGGGCCAAGGGCGGCTTGAATCTGCGTTTGCAATGCTTGTGCACCGGGGCCGCTCGCATGCGGGGTTTGCGCCCACCAAACGCCCCAAGCCACCACACCGACCAGAGCGGTGCCGCCCAGCAAATATTTGCCATACATCCCGAAAACTCCTCCCTGAAACGCGTTGCGACTCTTGTCGCTCAGGCGTGAAATCCTGTCCATCGCGCAAACTGGCGCGGCCCCATTCGCGTCACGGCGCCCCTCACACGCCACTGTGATAGCGGCCAAAGGAACCTTTGCAGATGTGCATCGTTTCTCTTTCAAACCCGCCTCGGGTCGCATGCCAAGGGGCCCGGGGCGGGCGCGAGCGAAACGCCAGACGCAAAGGAGACAGAGATGTCCGAACTGATCGTGATCGGCTATGACGATGTAGACACCGCCGAAGCCGCCCGCAAAAAACTCTTTGAACTGTCAAACGACTATTATGCAGATGTGGGCGATGCGGTGATTGCCGTGGCTGATGAAAACGGCAAAGTGCATCTGCGCCAGATGGTTAACCCTTGGGCGCTTGGCGCGATGTCAGGCTCTTTTTGGGGACTGTTGATCGGCGCGATCTTCCTCAACCCGCTCTTTGGGATCGTGATTGGCGGGGCGGCTGGGGCTGCGGCCGGGGCGCTCACCGATTACGGGATCCGCGATGATTTCATGAAAGACATCGCCGCCACGCTCGCCCCGGGCCGGGCCGCGCTTTTTATGATGGCGCGCAATCTGACCTCTGACCGGGTGATCACCCATCTGGCCGATTTTGGCGGCACGGTGCTGCGCACCAATCTGAGTTCGACCGATGAAGCCAAACTGCGTGAGATTTTCGTGCAGGCCCAAAAGCTTGATCACGCCGCCTGAGCCACCTCACATCAAAAATGAAAAGGGCGGGATCTTCCCGCCCTTGCCTTTGTGTGCGACTGCGTCCGGAAAGGCAGATTATTTCGCCTCAAACGCACAGCCGGTTTTGAAGCCGAGCTTGCCCAGCACCATCGCGGCGGGACAAAAGCCGGTGAAGGCGGATTGGATCAGGTTCACACCGATAAAAACGGTGAACCACAGGAAGTAGGTGGACACGGTCCAGGTCAGGATCACGCTGACAAGAACCATGATGCCGGCGAAGACAAGAACGGCACGATCAAGGGTCATGGGAAGGCTCCGGTTGGAATGAATGCTTACCTTCAGCTAGCATTCACCATGCTCAAATTCAAGTTGCAGAATGTATTCACTACTTGACCTCTGCGGGCCCGGCCGCAAGTGAAAGGCAAAGGGGATCGGTATGGCCAGCACGAAATTCATCGTTGAGGGGATGCATTGCGGCGCCTGCACGGGCCGGGTGGAGCGCGCGCTTGCCGCAGAACCGGGCGTGCACAGCGCCGCAGCAAACCTTGTCGCGCGCTCGGTGCGAGTGGAGTTTGATACACCCGCCACTGCTGCCGGGCTAACGCAAGCCTTGGCAAAAGCCGGCTACCCGGTGGCTGAGGCTGAAACGAAATTGGCTGTTGAGGGCATGAGTTGCGCAAGTTGCGCGGGCCGGGTGGAACGTGCATTGGCCGAAACCCCCGGCGTATTATCTGCCGCCGTCAATTTGGCCACACAAACCGCGACGGTGACCTATGCCCAAGGCGCGATTGCACCATCGGAACTGGCGCAAGTGGTAACAGAAGCGGGCTACCCAGCCCGCACCATCACCGAAGCCATGCCCGCCGCGCCGATGGCAGAACGTCAAGCGCAGGAAGCCGCCAAACTAAAGAGCCAATTCCTCCTCTCCGCCATCCTCACCGCCCCGGTCTTCTTTTTGGCGATGGGACCGCATCTCTACCCGCCGCTGCATCACATTTTGGCCCGCGCGATGGGCGAGGATTGGATGCAAAATATCCAATTCTTCTTCACCACACTGGTGCTGGCCTTCCCGGGACGTGTGTTTTTGCGCCTTGGCCTCCCCGCGCTGCTGCGCCTTGCGCCCGAGATGAACTCGCTTGTCGCGCTTGGGGCGCTGGCCGCCTATCTTTATTCTGCCGTCGTCGTGCTTGCGCCGGGCCTTTTGCCCCCCGGCACGCTGGATGTGTATTTTGAAGCGGCAGCGGTGATCGTTACGCTCATCTTGCTTGGCCGCTGGCTTGAGGCGCGCGCCAAAGGCCAAGCCGGGGCAGCGATTTCGCGGCTGGTCGCGCTGCGCCCCAGCAGCGCCCGTGTGGAGCGGGATGGCACCACGATCTCGCTCCCGGTCGAAGAACTCGCCCCCGGCGATATTGTGCTTTTGGCGCCGGGCGAACGCATCGCCGTGGATGGTATTGTGACCGAAGGCACCGGCTTTATTGATGAAAGCATGCTGACGGGCGAACCCGTGCCGGTTGAAAAAGTGCCGGGCAGCCCCGTCACGGGCGGCACGGTCAACGGCACGGCGGCGCTTTCTTTCCGCGTTACCGCCACTGGGGGCGATACGGTGCTGTCGCGCATCATCGCCTTGGTGGAAGAAGCGCAGGGGCAAAAGCTCCCCGTGCAGGCACTGGTCGATAAAGTCACTCGCGTCTTCGTGCCCGTAGTGATGGCGCTTTCCACCCTCACCTTCCTGATTTGGTTCGCCGCAGGCCAAAGCTTTGCGGCATCATTGGTCGCTGCGATTTCCGTGATGATCATCGCCTGCCCCTGCGCGATGGGGCTCGCCACCCCGGTCTCGATCTTGGTTGGCACCGGGCGCGGTGCGGAACTTGGGCTTTTGTTCCGGCGCGGCGATGCGCTGCAACGCTTGGCCGAAGTGAAGACGGTCGCCTTTGACAAAACCGGCACGCTGACCGAAGGGCGGCCCGAACTCACCGGGCTCCATCTGGCCACCGATATGAGCGAAGATGATCTGCTCCGCCTTGCGGCTGGGGCCGAGGCGCGATCGGAACACCCGCTCGCCCATGCGATTGTGGAGGCCGCCAAAGCCCGCGGCCTCGCCCCCGCCCGTGCGCGCAAAGTCACCGCCACACCGGGGCGCGGGCTTTCCGCTGAAGTCGAGGGGCAGCAGATTTTGCTCGGCAATCGGGCGGCACTGACTGAGGCAGGCGTTGAAACGGCCCCACTCGCCCCCGCCGCAGACAACTTTGCCAGCGCAGGCAAAACCCCGGTTTTGGTCGCACTTGATGGCCAACCTATCGGGGTGCTCGCCCTGTCTGACCCGCCCAAAGATCACGCCGCCGAGGCGGTGAGCACGCTCAAGGCGCAAAACCTCCAAGTGGCAATGATCTCGGGGGATGCGCAGGCCACGGCGCAAGCGGTCGCGCGCGATCTCGGCATTGATCGCGTCACCGCCGAAGTGCTGCCCGCAGGCAAGGTGGACGCCGTCACGGCCCTCAAAACCAAAGGCGCGGTCGCTTTTGTGGGCGATGGCATCAATGATGCCCCCGCGCTCGCCGCCGCCGATGTCGGGCTCGCGCTCGGGTCGGGCACAGATGTCGCGATTGAAGCGGCCGAGGTGGTGATCACCGGGGCCGACCCGCGCGGCGCGGCCCGTGCGGTCACGCTTTCACGCGCGGTGATGCGCAATATCAAGCAAAACCTGTTCTGGGCGTTTGCCTATAACACCGCGCTAATCCCTGTGGCGATGGGCGTTTTGGTGCCTTTTGGCGGGCCGGGGCTTTCCCCCATGCTGGCTGCGGGGGCGATGTCTTTGTCCTCCGTTTTCGTGGTCACCAATGCGCTGCGGTTGCGCCGCGCCGCCAGTTGATCGGCAAAGCTCCGCGCATCGCCACGCCCCGGCCTTGATTTTTGCTCGCCCGAAAGCCTTCACGCGCGTATCACGATTGAAATGATCACGTGATCATGCGTCACGATTTTGGAGGCTTCATGGTAACGCGCCGCTCGCTTCTTCTTGGGATGACCGCCCTTGGCGCCCTTTCCGCCTGTGGTGCGGGACGGGAATCCACCAAATCTCCGCGCGCTGACCTTCTCAATCTTTACCCCGGCGAAACGCCCGCGCTGCGCGCCAAGATCAACCATTGGGCGGATCATTATGGCGTGCCGCGCTCGCTCGTGCACCGCGTCGTTCAGCGTGAAAGCGATTATAACGCCGCGGCGCGCAATGGCCCCTATTACGGGCTGATGCAGATCTTGCCGCAAACCGCACGCGGGATGGGGTTTGAGGGCGAGGCGATGGCGCTTCTCGATGCCGATACCAACCTGAAATACGGTGTGAAATATCTGCGCGGGGCGTGGATGTGTGCCGATGGCGACGAGCAAACCGCCGTCATGTGGTACGCGCGCGGCTATTATTATGAGGCTAAGCGGCGCGGGATCTTGTACGAAACCGGGCTACGCACCTGAGTAAGTGGGGGCGCGCGATACGCCCCCTACCCCTTATTCCTGCGCGCGCAACACCCGCGCGGGCCGCGCCGACAAGGGGCGCAGCGCGAACAGCGTTCCGGCCAGCAAAACCGCCGCCATGCCGCCCGCAACCACCAACAGGGCGGCGAGCGCATCAAAGCGGAAGCTGCTCTCCATCACCAACACCAGCACCGCCCAACCAGCCAGCGCGCCCACACCCACAGCGATGATCCCCGCCGCCGCGCCCATCAGCGCTGCCCGCAAAGCAAATGAGCGCAAAATCAGCCCGCGCGTGGCGCCAAGCGTTTTGAGAAGCGCCGCTTCGCGCGCGCGCGCCTCTTCGCCCGAAGCGGCCGCGCCTAGAAGCACCGCAAAGCCCGTCACCAGCGTGACGGACGCCGCCAAGCCCACCGCAGTCGCAATCGAGCCCAAAGCCTCGCTCACCCGGCTCAGCGCCTCGCGCACCGGCACGGCGGTCACGGTCGGAAATTCTTGCGCCATCAACCGCAACAGCCCGGCTTCCGTTTCTGGCGGCGCATAGACGGTGGCAAGGTCGGTATGCGGCGCGCTTGAAAGCGTGGCCGCATCAAAGGTCAGCACAAAGCCAATCCCCATGGTCGAGAAATCTACGTTCCGAAACGAGGTAATCTCAGCGACGATATCGCGGCCCAAAATGTTCACCGTCAGCTTATCGCCCAGCTTTAAGCCGAGTTCCGTCGCCTCTTCTTGCGAGACAGACACCAGCGGCGGGCCGGTATAGCCCTCGGGCCACCATTCGCCTGCGGTCAGCTCTTCGCGCGGGGTTTCGGCAAAGGTCACGCCCCGGTCACCGCGCAGCACCCAATGTTCGCCCGCCACCTCGCGCGCGTTTTGCCCGTTGATCTCGGTCACGATGCCGCGCAGCATCGGCACGGTATCAATCCGGCTCACGCCCTCTTGCGCCATCAGCCGGTCCACCAGCGCCGCACGCTCGGGCGGCGGGATGTCGAGCAGGAAGAAGGCAGGGGCCTGTTGCGGCAGTTCTTGCGCAATCGCCCCACGCAGCCCGCTTTGCACCTGCGCCACGGCGGAAAGCACCGTGAGCCCCAGCCCAAGCGCCAAAATCACCGCGGTCGCCTCTGACCTTGGCGCGCCAATGGCCGCCAACGCCGCATGCAGTGCCGGGCGGCGTGATGTGCGCGGGGCAAAGCGGCGCGCGAGCGCGCGAATACCCATCGCCGCAAGGGCCAGCAACACCAGCGCGCCCGCCACCCCGCCAAGGGTCACAAGCGTCAGCGTGGGCAGGCCCGAAAACAGCACCGCCGCCAAGACCAAAGCCGCCGTCAGCCCGGCAATGATCGCCAAGAACCCGAGCGGCGGCAGGCCACGACGCGGTTTCTCTGCCTCGCGGTAAAGCGTGGCCGCGCGCAATTCAGAGAGCCGCGCCAAAGGCCACAGCGCAAAGATCCCCGCCGTCAGCGCGCCATAGATCGCCGCCTCGTATAGCGGGCGAGCAGAAAGGCTGACCTCCACCGGCACCGGCATTGCATCGGCAATCAGCCCCCGCGCGGCAAAAACAGCGCCGCCGCCCAAGGCAAGCCCCGCCGCCACGCCCACAGTGGTCAGCACCGCAAGCTGTATCAGGAAAGCGCCCCGGATCGTCGTGCCCGAGGCGCCAAGTGCGCGCAAAGTGGCGATGGTCGCAGCCTTGCGCGCAATCCACGCCTGCACGGTGGCCGAAATGCCCACACCGCCGACAGCCAGCCCCGCCAGCCCCACAAGCACAAGGAACGAACTGAGCCGGTCGGTGAACCGCTCGATCGAGGGGGCCGCGCGGGTCTCATCGGCCCATTTCATGCCCGCGCCCGCAAAGCGGTCCTCCGCCGCGCGACTTAGGGCGCTTAAGCTCGTGCCCTCGGGCAAAAGCACCCGGTATTTCGTTTCATAAAGCGTGCCGGGGGCCAAAAGCGGCGTGCCCTCCAGCGACGAAAGCGCCACAACCGAGCGTGCGCCAAAGGCCATGCCCGCGCTGGCGGCATCGGGCTCGCGGACCAGTCGCGCCATCAAAACGAAACTTTCACCGCCAATTTTGAACGTATCCCCCGGTTGCAACCCCAAACGGTCTGCCAAAACCGGGTCGAGGAAGGCACCGGGCACACCGCCCTGCCCCGCCAAAGCCGCGACGCCCACGGGCGGGTCAAGCTGCGCCTGCCCCAAAAGCGGCCACGCGCCATCCACCGCTTTCAACTGCGTCAGCGCGGTTTCAGAGCCGTCTTCCAGCGCCGCCATGGAGCGCATTTCGACCACTTCGGAAAAGGCACGCGCATTAGCCACGATCCAGTCGCGTTCTTCAGGCGTAGCGCGGCGATAGGTGAATTCCATCTCTGCCTGACCACCGAGCATGGTGGAGCCTTCGGCGGCGAGGCCCGCCTTAATCGCCTCGCGTACCTCACCCACGGCGGTGATCGCGGCGACGCCCAGCATCAGACACAAGAGGAAAATGCGAAAGCCGCGCAGCCCCCCGCGCAATTCGGCACGCGCAATCCGAACCGCGAGGCTCATTCTAGCACCCCATCGGCAAGCCGCACCAAGCGCCCGCAACGCTCCGCCAGATCGGCAGCATGGGTAACCAGCACCAGCGTGGCCCCGGTTTGCGCTTGCAGATCAAACAAAAGCTCAATGATCGCGGCGCCGTTCTTGGCGTCCAAATTCCCCGTCGGCTCATCGGCGAGCAGAATCGCTGGGCGCGGAGCCACGGCACGCGCCAAAGCCACGCGCTGTTGTTCGCCGCCCGACATTTCAGACGGGTAATGGTGGTGGCGATGCCCAAGCCCCACCCGATCCAATTCCGCCATCGCGCGGGACTGCGCATCCGGCTGGCCCGCAATTTCCAAAGGCAGGGCAACGTTTTCGAGCGCGGTCATTGTGGGGACAAGGTGGAAAGATTGAAACACAATCCCCATATTCCCTCTGCGGAAGCGGGCCAGATCATCTTCGCCCATCGCGGTCAGATCCTGCCCCAAAGCGGTGACCTTGCCCCCGGTGGCGCGTTCCAGCCCGCCCATCAACATCAGGAGCGACGACTTGCCCGAGCCAGACGGCCCCACCAGCCCCACGCTTTCCCCCTTAGCGACCGAAAGCGTGATCCCGCGCAAAATCTCTACGGGGCCTGCGTTTCCGGCCAAAGTCAGCCGCGCATCATCAAGGGAGAGAACCGTGTCGGTCATGAAAACCTGCCTGTCATTGCTTTCAAGGGCATATGGGGTCCGCAGCGGCATGGGCAAGGTTTTGGCGGCCGGATTGGTCAGCGCTTCCCTTGCGTCAACGGCGGCAGCAGAGCCCATCACGCTGCTTGCGGTGGGCGATAGCCTCACCCAAGGCTATGGGTTAAACTCCGGCGAAGGGTTGGTGCCGCAATTGCAAAGTTGGTTGCAAGTTCATGGCGCTGACGTGAACGTGATCAATGCGGGCGTCTCTGGCGACACCACATCGGGCGGGCGGGCGCGGCTTGGCTGGTCGCTCACACCCGAGGTGGATGCGGTGATGATCGCCCTTGGCGGCAATGACATGCTGCGCGGCCAGCCCCCCGCCAAGGCCCGCGAAAATCTTGATGCGATGCTGGCCGATGTCACCGCCAAGGGCCTGCCCGCCGCGCTGGTGGGGTTGCAAGCGCCGGGCAATTACGGGGCCGCCTATCAGGAGGCATTCAACGCGATTTGGCCAGAGCTTGGCGCGCAATATGGTGCTGTGGTGGTGGATAACCTCTTGGGCCCGATTGCCGCGCAAAGCCCCGAAGAGCGCGCGGCCCAAGGCCTGATGCAGGCCGATGGCATTCACCCCTCCGCCAAAGGGGTGGTGCTGGTCGTCGAGGCATTGGGGCCGAAGGTGTTGGAACTGCTTGATCGGGTAACGCCCGACAGCTGAGATCAGCGCCGCCGGTCGAGCACAATCAGCAGCGTGGCCCCGGTCAGGGCCAGCCCCGCGCCAATGAAGGCGGCAAGCCCGTAGCCCACGGCCAAGGTGGTCCCCAGCGCAAACGAAGCCGCAGAGAAACCATCGCCGGCGAGCTTTTGCAGTGCCATAAGCGACGCCCCCGCGCCGGGGCGATCCCCCATCAGGTCTTGCAGATAGGCCATTGGTTGGGTGAGCACGATCGCCCCACCAATCGCGCCGGAGATCGTCAGCACCCAAACGGCGGGGCTTTCCGCCAAAATGGGAATCCCCGCAAGGTGGATCGCGTAAAGCACCGTGCCGATGAAGATGAACCATGTCTGGCGAATGCGCCCAATCATGAAGGGCAGTGCCAGCATGAAGGGCACCTCTAGCCCCGCCATGATCCCGGCATAAAGCGCGGTATCAGACGCGCCACGATAGGGAATGCCCGCGAAGACGAGCCCCACCACCACCATGTACAGCATCACCGCGCCATTGATCGTGCCAAGGGCCAGCACCCGGACCAGCACCTTGGGATGCGCAATTTCACGCAGCGACGCGCGGAAACTAAGGCCCGAGGGCGCATCCGACCAAGCCGTCGCCCCATCACGTGGCCAAAACGCCCAAGTCAGCCCCAAAATCAGCACCGCAAAGGCAAGGCAGACCGGGTAAATCACGGTCAGCGGCGTGTCGCCGCGAAACACGACCGACCAGATCGGCAAGACGATGATCCACGGCAGGGCAAACAGCGCACGCAGGGTAGAAAGCACCGCCGGGCGCTCTGCCTCTGGGCAGGTGGAGGCCGCGAGCCGCGCGAGGGCAAAGACCTGCCCAAAGATTGCACCGGACACGGGCAGGATCAGCGCATGGGCTAGAATGAAAACGGGCGCGATGGGGAAAAACGTCACCAAGGCGGTGCCAAGCGTCAGCGCGCC
Organism: Rhodobacter sp. JA431; assembly: GCF_900217725.1. Taxonomy (NCBI): domain Bacteria; kingdom Pseudomonadati; phylum Pseudomonadota; class Alphaproteobacteria; order Rhodobacterales; genus Rhodobacter; species Rhodobacter sp. JA431. Next base: position 139,251 of record NZ_OBMP01000003.1, on the reverse strand, counting down.
GCTCACGATTAGCGCGATGCGGCGGCGGTTCGCGCGTTGATCGGCGCGAATACCGAAGGAAACCGAGGCCGCCACCCCCACGAAGGACGCCACCACCAACAGCACAGAAAAAGCGTGATCGCTCATCCCAAAGCGGGTCACTGCCAGCATTGAGACATAGGGCACAAGCGTGGCGATATGCGCGCCAAACAGCGCAATCAGCGCCGCTGCAAGGCGCAGTGCGGGCACGCGGAGGATAGGGCGGAACGGGGCGGATAGGCTCATGATCGCGCGATCCATGCCCCCTGACGCGCCCAGTTTCAAGAGCCTATGGCAAAACCTTGCCGGGGTTCAAAATCCCCTTCGGGTCGAGCGCGGCCTTGATCGCCGCCATCATCTGCACCGCAACCGGGTCTTTATGCGCGGCCATCGTGGCGCGTTTGGAGATCCCCACCCCATGTTCGGCAGAGAAACTGCCGTTCAGCGCCATTGCCTCCTCATTCACCGCCGCGCGGATCGCCTTTCCCAACGCGGCATCCGAGCGGCTGGGATAGGCGGTGTAATGCAGATTGCCATCGCCCAGATGGCCAATCACCAATTCCCCGGCCTGCGGGTCCAACGCCATCAGGCGCGGGGTCATGCGGTCAAGGAAGGACTGCAACAGATCAAGCGGCAGAGCAATGTCGCAATCCACAATATCGGGGGTGGTGAAGGTGATCTCGGCCGCCGTTTCGCGCATCTCCCAAAGCTTGCGGCGCTGCGCGGTGGAATGGGCCACCACAGCCTCGGTCACGCGGCCCTGTTCCATCGCCTCAAAAAGCGTGGCCTCAAGTTGCGCCACAGGGTCAGCCCCGGGCACGGTGGTCGCGGTTTCGATCAGCACATTGACGGGTTGCGGCGGGAACGGGCAGGCCAGCGCAGGTTTGGCCTTTGCAAGCCGCTCCATATAGGTGTCGGGCATATATTCAAACGCCTCAACCGCGCCGCCGCTGCCCTTTTGCACGGCATTCAAAATCGTGAGCGCATCGCCCAAACTGGGCAGCCCGATCAGCGCCGTCGCATAGGCCTTGGGCGCAGGCGTGAGCTTGAGCACCGCGGCGGTTATGATGCCAAGCGTCCCTTCCGCGCCGATCATCAGATCGCGCAGGTCGTAACCCGTGTTGTCTTTGTGCAGCCCGGTCAGGCCGTTCCAAATCCGGCCATCGGCCAGCACGACCTCTAGCCCCAAACAGAGCGCACGCGCCGAGCCATAGCGCACCACATTAGACCCGCCCGCATTGGTGGACAAAAAGCCCCCCACCATCGCCGAGCCTTTGGCCCCAAAGGTCAGCGGGAACGCCAGATCATGCTGCGCGGCCAAATCATGCAGGCTTTCCAGCACCACGCCCGCCTCGGCCACCGCCACCCGCGCGGCGGGGTTGATCTCGCGCACGCGGTTCAGGCGTGAAAGCGAGATCATCAGCGCGCCTTCGGCAAAGGTACCGCCATTTAGCCCGGTATTGCCGCCCACCGGCACAACCTTGGTGCCGGTTTCATGCGCCAATTGCAAAAGCGCCGAAACCTCTGCCGTTGTGCCGGGGCGCACCACGGCCAAGGGGGTCCAAGTATAATGGCCCGTCCATTCGCGGCCAAAGCCCGCCGCCTCGGCCCCGGTCAGCACATGGGTGGGGCCGACAATCTCAGCAAGGCGGGCGATCAGATCCATGGCGGGTGTCCTTGAAATGCAGCGGGCCGGAGGCTGCCCTGCGGCAAACCTCCGGCCCGAAAGGCTTTATCGTCGTGGGCTCAGCAGCGCCAGCTAAAGAAATCAGCCGGGGCCGAGGCCAGCATCCGGCGCGCAAGCTCTTCGCCAAGGGCTTCGCCATCGGTCGCCGGACCACGAATGGCATCGGCAATCGCTTCCGAGCCATCGGGGCGCAAAATCTCGCCACGCAGCCAGATTTGATCGCCTTCAAGGATCGACAGACCCGCAATCGGCGTCTCGCACGAACCATCCAGCGTGCGCAGGAAAGCGCGCTCACAGGCAAGGCGCAGCCCCGAGGGGCCATCCATCAGCGGCAGCAGCAGCTCAGCGCAACGCTCATCGGCGATGCGGCGTTCGATCCCGATGCAGCCTTGCGCCACGGCGGGCAACATATCTTCCGGCTCAATCGAAGATTTCGCCACATCCGACATGCCAAGGCGGTTCAAACCGGCCCGCGCCAAGAAGGTGGCATCGGCCACGCCATCTTCGAGCTTTTTCATCCGGGTTTGCACATTGCCCCGGAACTCCACCATTTTCAGGTCCGGGCGACGATAGGCAAGCTGCGCACGGCGGCGCAGCGACGAGGTGCCGACAACAGCGCCTTCGGGCAGCGCGTCAAGCGAGTCGTATTTGAGCGAAACGAAAGCGTCGCGGGTATCTTCACGCGGCAAATAGCAGTTGAGGATCAGGCCTTCGGGCTGCACCGTCGGCATATCTTTCATCGAATGGACGGCAATATCGATGCCACCATCGACCATCGCCTCTTCGATTTCTTTGGTGAAAAGGCCTTTGCCCCCCACCTCTTTCAGCGGTTTGTCCGCTGCAATCAAAGAGGCATTGTCGCCCGAGGTCTTAATGACCACGATCTCAAACGCCTCTTCAGGCAAATCATGCGCGGCCATGAGCCGCGAACGGGTCTCGTAGGCTTGCGCGAGCGCCAGAGGGCTGCCGCGGGTGCCGATCTTCAGCGGGGCGTTGGGCGAGGGCATCTGTTCCATACACTTGGCATATCCGCGTCAGATTGCCCGCGCAAGCTTTACAACTGTCAACAAGACTTGACATTCAGCCGCAGGGGGCGATGAAAGGGAGTAAGTGAAGGAGGCCCCCATGACCGACAAGACGATCCTGCGCGCCCTGAAGGGCGAAGTACTTCCCACGCCGCCGGTGTGGCTGATGCGGCAGGCGGGCCGCTACCTGCCCGAATACCGTGCGACCCGCGCGCAGGCGGGCGACTTCCTCAGCCTGTGCTACACGCCCGATCTGGCCGCCGAAGTGACGCTGCAGCCGATCCGCCGCTTTGGCTTTGATGCGGCGATCCTGTTTGCCGACATCTTGCTGTTGCCGCAAGCCTTGGGTGCGGACCTTTGGTTTGAAACGGGCGAAGGCCCGCGCATGTCCACCACCACCGATATGGCTGGTGTGAACGCGCTTAAAGGCAAAGACGACATCCACGACAAGCTCGCCCCGGTCTACGAGACCTGCAAAATCCTGTCGCGTGAACTGCCCAAAGAAACCACCTTCATCGGTTTCGCCGGCATGCCCTGGACCGTGGCGACCTATATGATCGCGGGCCGTGGCTCGAAAGACCAAGCCGCCGCGCATAAACTCAAAGACACAGACCGGGCCGCCTTTGTCGCGCTGCTCGACAAGGTGACCGATGCGACGATCGAATATCTGTCGAAACAGGTCGAAGCGGGCTGTGAAGTCGTCAAGCTGTTTGACAGTTGGGCGGGCAGCCTGAAGGGCCAGGATTTTGACGATTTCGCGGTGGAACCGGCGAAACGCATCACCTCGGAACTCAAAGCCCGCTTCCCGGGCCTGCCGGTCATCGCCTTCCCGCGTGAAGCGGGTGACGGTTACATCGGCTTTGCCAAGAAAACCGGGGCCGATTGTGTGGCGATTGACAACTCCGTCTCGCCCGAATGGGCAGCCGCCAATGTGCAAAAAGATGGCTGTGTGCAGGGCAACCTTGATCCGTCCTACATGATCACCGGCAGCGATGCGCTGGTGCAGGCCACGAAAGATGTTGTCGCCGCGTTCAAAAACGGCCCGCATATCTTCAACCTCGGCCACGGCATCACGCCCGAAGCCGATCCGGAAAACGTCACGCTGCTGATGGAAACCATCCGCAACGGTTAAGCTGCGGTCGGGGAGACCAAAGCGAAAGGGGGCCAAGCGGCCCCCTTTCTTATTTCCTTACGCTTTGCGCGGTTTCTTGGGGCCCGGCTTGCATGCGCCTGCAGGTTTGCCACCCGGTTTTCCTGCGGGTTTCGCGCCGTATTTCGCCTTCGGCTTGCCCTCTTTTGCAGCACCGCCATGGCCACCTTCGCGCGCCCAAGGGGCGGCTTTGCGGCCTTTCGCGGGCGCGCCTTCGCCGAATTTGCGGGCCGGGCGTTCTGCACGCTCTTGGCGCTCGCCACCTTCGCTGCGGTCTTCGCGCGGCGGACCTTTGCGGTGCGGTTTCGGGCTGCGCGGTTTGTCACCAAAGCTTTTGCCGCCATAGGGTTTCCGGTCGCCACGGTCGCCACGATCCCCGCCCTTACCGGCCCAGCGGGCAGGCTTCGGACCGGGCCGATCCAGCCCAGCCGGCGCTTCGGCCAGCGGCTCGACGGTGCATTTGTCTTCCATCACCATCGACGGCGCGAGCCCGGCTTCGAACTTTGCCGCCGCCGATTCATGGATTTGCACGAAGGTATGATCTTCCATCACCCGGATCATGCCAATGTCGCGGCGCGTCAGATCGCCCGCGCGGCACAGCATCGGCAAAAGCCATTTCGGATCAACCCATTGGTCGTGGCCCATCGACAGACGATAGAACCGCGCCGCGCCAAATTCTTCGCGTGCACGCGGTTTCGGGCCTTCGCCCACCGTCATCGGCACGATGTCTTCGGGCGCGGTGCGCGCAGCCCGGAAATGGCGCAGCACCGCCGCCGCCAATTGCTTGGGCGGGAAGGCCGAGACAAGGCGCTCGACCGCGTCAAATTCTTCCGCCGTGACCGGCTCCACCAGACCCGGCTCTTGCAGCATGCGCTCTTCATCGCGCGCCAAGATGGCCTCCGGCGTCGGCGCGGTGTCCCAGTTCACGGCCACGCCCGCTTCGCGGATCAGCCGTTCTGCCTTGGCGCGAATATTCGCGGGCACGACGATGGCCGAAAGCCCTTTGCGACCAGCACGCCCGGTGCGGCCAGACCGGTGCAAAAGCCCTTCGCGGTTCATCGGCAGATCAGCGTGAATCACCAATTCCAAGCCCGGCAGGTCGATCCCGCGCGCGGCCACATCGGTCGCAATGCAGACCCGCGCCCGGCCATCGCGCATCATTTGCAGCGCGCGGGAGCGTTCGTCTTGCGTCAGTTCCCCAGACAAGGCGACGACCGAGAAACCCCGATTCAAAAGCCGCCCCGTCAGGTGCGCCACGGCGGCGCGGGTCGAACAAAACACAATCGCGCGCTCTGCTTCATGGAAGCGCAGCAGGTTGACGATGGCGTTTTCCCGATCTGAGCGGTCGACCAAGAAGGCGCGATAATCAATATCGGCATGGCTTTCGCGCGCGGCGATGGTGGAGATTCGCTCCGCCTCGCGCTGGAAGGTGCCTGCCATCCGCTCAATTTCGCGCGGCACGGTGGCCGAGAACATCAGCGTGCGGCGGCTTTCCGGCGCAGCTTCTAGAATGAATTCAAGATCTTCGCGAAAGCCCATGTCGAGCATTTCATCGGCTTCGTCGAGCACAACGACCGAAAGCGCCGCCAGATCCAGCGCGCCACGGCGGATGTGGTCGCAAATCCGGCCCGGGGTGCCGACAACGATATGCGCGCCGCGTTCAAGCGCACGGCGTTCCGACCGGGCATCCATGCCGCCGACGGCCCCCGCGATCACGGCACCAGCGCCCGCGTAAAGCCAGCTCAGCTCCCGGCTCACCTGCATCGCCAATTCGCGCGTCGGGGCCACCACCAGCGCACGCGGCAGATCCGGATAAGGCGAAATCCCCGCCTCGCCCATCAATTCGCCCGCCATCGCCAGACCAAAAGCCACGGTTTTGCCCGAGCCCGTCTGCGCCGAGACCAACAGATCGCGCCCGGCGATCTCGGGCTTCGTCACCGCCTCCTGCACCGGCGTGAGGGCTTCATAGCCCTTCGCAGCCAACGCCTGTGACAGCGCGGCGGGAAGATGGGGGAACTCGGTCATGGGGGGAAGGCTTTCACTAGAGCGGAAAGCGCGGCTTCTACGCCCCTTTGCCTTAAAAAGAAAGCCTGTTGTGCAGAATGGGTGAAAATATCCGCACAAACTGTCGCGCAACGGGAAGCGCGCGTCTGGCCCGCCCTTGCCAAGGGCTTGCGCGCACGAAAGAATGCCACAAAGCTCGGAGGCCCTCATGCGCAAACTCTCGCTGCTCGCCCTTTTGCTCATTGCCGCCTGCGGCACGCCGCAAGAACGGTGCATCAACCGCGAAACGCGCGAATTGCGCAGCGTGCAGAATCTCTTGGCAGAGGTAGAGGGCAATCTGGCGCGCGGCTACGCTTATGAAGACTATGAAGTGCCAATGACCCGGTGGGAAGTCTGCGGCGCGACCACGATCACCCGCCCCGATGGCACGGTGATCGAAAAGCCTCAGATGTGCCTTGAAGATTACACCGTGACCCGCACCCGCAAAGTGGCGATTGATCCGGCTGCCGAGACCCGCAAACGGGACGGGCTGCGCAAACGCGTGAAGGAATTGACCCCCGCCGCCAATGCCGCTGTTGCCGCCTGCCGTGAAGCCTACCCCGAGACGTGATCAGTAAGCTGGCACGCAGACCGGATCGAGCAGGCTGCGCCCACCATCCACGGTGATGATCTGCCCGGTCACAAAGCCGCCGCCGGGGGACGCCAGATATTGCACCGTATCGACCAACTCCGAAGCGGGCGCAATCCGGCCAAGCGGCGTGCCCTCGGTAATGGCCTCGCGCCACGAGCTATTTTCCTTCAAGGCGGCTTGCAGCGACGCGCTCATGAGTGAGGCGAAGGCCACGCCATTGACGCGAATGCGATGCGGGGCAAGCGCCACGGCGAGCGCGCGCGTTGCTTGATCTTGCGCGGCACAAGCAATCGAATAGTTCAGCAATTGCGGCTGGTTACGGCACCCAGCCAAGGTCGAGACGTTGATGATCGAGCCGATCTCGCCTTCGGTGCGTTCTTCCTTCTCAGCAAGCGCGATCATCCGCTTCGCCGTCATCTGCGACAACCGCAGGCTGGATTTCATATTCTGCGCGAGCATCTCTTCCAGCCCGCTATCGGAGCAATCGAGCGGGTCGAGCGTGGGGGCAAAACTGCGCGCGGCATTGACCAGCACGTCAATCCGGTCAAAGGCGTCAATCGCGGCAGAAAGCAAGTTCGCAGCCGTTAGCTTTTCGCACAAATCGCCCGTGAAAAGCCGCACCGGACCGGTTTCTTCGCGCGCGGCGGCGCCCCATTCCGCTTGCAGCCGCGCTTCATCGATATCGGCGCAAATCACCTGCGCGCCGCGATCCAGAAAATGGCGTGCAATCGCAAGGCCAATGCCGTTGGCAGCCCCGGTGACAATGGCAGTCTTGCCGGAAATCGCGAGCGTCATAGCGGCTCCTTCAGCGGTTTTGGGAGAGGTTAACCGATCTTAACGACGGGTGCGAGCAACGCGGCGGCCTTTCGGCGGCGCGCTCACGGGCTTTTGCACAGCGGCACCCGGCTTTGTGGCATGGGCAATCGGCCGCTCTGCCCGGAAGATGCGGAAGGCCCCATCACGGCCCGTGGGCGGCGTGATCTCATGCACCTCATGGAAGGTTTCGCGCAGCACCGCCTCATAGGGCAGGTGGCGGTTTGCCACCATCCAAAGCGTGCCCGAAAGCGACAAAAGCCCCGCGGCAGACCGAATAAAGGCCGCGCCAAGCGCCGGATCTGCCGTGCGCGAGGTGTGAAACGGCGGGTTCATCACCGCACCCGTAGGGCGATTTTCCAACTTCAGATGGGTAACATCCCCCCAAATGAAGCGTGCACGCGGGTCCGAAATATTCATTTTCGAACATTCGAGCGCGGAATGCTCTGCCTCGACCAGATCAAGGCTTTCTACGCCTTCGCGCGCCAGCACCTGTGCCGACAGCCAGCCCCAACCCGCGCCGAGGTCGATCATTTTCGCCGGCAGATGCTCGGGCAAACACGCCGCCAACAGTGCCGAACCCCGATCTACCCCATCGGCAGAAAAGACGCCGGGCAGCGTGGTAAACCCTTCGGCAGGATGCATCGGCTTTGCCGCCCAAGCCGCCAGCGCGCCCGATGTGGCGGAGAAGGAGAAAATCTTGCCATGCGCTTTGGCGATCGGGTCCGAGATTTCGAGATGCGCGCGCACATCTTTGATCACCGAGTCGATGCCATCGGTTTTCATGCCATCGACCCAGATCACCCCACCGGGGGCCACACCTTCACACGCCGCCGCCAAAAGCGCGCGCGCTTCGGCCTTCGCGCGGGGCAAAAACACCACGGCCCCGGCATAGCTGCCCTCGGGCGCGGGCGAAACGGTGTAGCCGCGCGCGGTGAGCGCGTCATAATCTGGGCGGAAGCCTTGGATCAGGTGCAGCCGCTCTTTCGGCAAAAGCGACAGATCGCTTTCCGCCGTTGGGCGAAACACCGCGATACGACCTTCCACGGGCAAAGCTTCGGGCGCATCAAGCGCCAGTGACAAACGGGTATGGCTCATGGCGGGTTCAGAGGGCGCCTGCCCTCACTCCTTTTCCATCGTGCATTGCAGCGGATGCTGGTGGCGCCGGGCGAAATCCATCACCTGCCCCACCTTCGTCTCGGCCACTTCGAAGGAATAAACGCCGACAACCGCCAGCCCCTTCTTATGCACTGTCAACATGATCTCAAACGCTTGTGCATGGGTCATGCCAAAGAACCGCTCCAGGATGTGCACGACGAATTCCATCGGCGTGTAATCATCATTGAGCAGCATCACCTTATACATCGGCGGGCGCTTGGTGCGCGTCCGCGTCTTGGTGGCAAGACCCGCATCGCCATCGCCCCCGCGATCGCCATCATCATCGGCGCTGGCAAGGAAAGGCTGAAGCACGTGGTCCTCCAAGGATAGGGAATCGCTGAGCATGCGCGTCAATATAGGAAGATGGTGACAGAAAAAAAGCCCAAGCGGAACAGTTGCCAAACAGGAGGTTGCGCGGCAGGGTCGCGCGGCAAAGGAGGCGCCCATGACGCTGACCACCATTGGCTTTGATGCCGACGATACGCTTTGGCACAATGAGCGGTTCTTTCGGCTCACGCAGGCGCGTTTTCATGACCTGCTGGCCGATCATGCGCCCGCCGATCATTTGGAAGAACGGCTATTAGCGGCGGAGCGGCGCAACGTGGGCCATTACGGCTTTGGCGTGAAGGGCTTCACGCTGTCGATGATCGAAACCGCGATTGAGGTGAGCGAGGCGCAGGTTCCCGCTTCGGTGATCGCAGAGATCATGGCGGCAGGGCGCGAAATGCTCGCCCATCCGATCGAATTACTGCCCCATGCCCGCGCGACGGTGGAGGCGCTTTCTGGCCAGTATCGGTTGGTTCTGGTCACCAAGGGCGATTTGCTCGACCAAGAGCGTAAACTCGCGCAATCCGGGCTGGGGGAATTGTTTGACGCGATTGAGATTGTCTCGGACAAGCGCGCCGAGACTTATCAAACCGTATTTGCGCGCCATGGCACCGGCGCAACAGAGGGGCTAATGGTCGGCAACTCCCTGAAATCGGACGTTTTACCGATGATTGAGGCCGGCGGCTGGGGCGTTTACGTCCCGCATGGGCTCACTTGGGCACTTGAACATGCCGACCCGCCCTTAGGGCACCCAAGATTTGCGGAATTGCCCGATTTGAGCGGCCTTGAAGCGCTTGTCACAAGTATAGGCCGCGCACGCAAAAGTGAGTAAGGCCCCGCGCCGATCCCAAAAACGACATCGCCACAATTTCGCCACATATCAAAAACACAACATCTAGCACCCAGACGCCATAAACCTACGGTATATTGCGCAGGGGTGCCGCCCTCGTTGCATCAAGGTCGCATTCAAACCCTTTGAATCTTCTTGGTTTTCACCGCGATATGACCGTGCTAGGCTGTGCGAAAGCCCAAAAATAGGGGCGTTCAGAGGCAGTGTAAGGGCAGTACCGTGACCAGGCTTTCGTGCTGGGTCCGTTCAGGGCTTGTGGCAATACTTCTTGTTCTTATGCCGGTGGCGCTTTGGGCGGCACCGTTTGCGGCATATGTGATCGACGCGCGTTCGGGCGAGGTGCTTTACGCCAAAAACGCCGAGACGCGGCTGCACCCGGCCTCGCTCACCAAAATGATGACGCTCTACATCGCGTTTCAAGAAATCGAAGCGGGGCGGCTGAGCCTTGATACGATGGTGACGGTTTCCGCCAATGCTGCGGGGCAACCGCCCTCCCGCGTTGGCCTCAAGGCCGGGCAGAAGATCGCGCTGCGCTATCTGATCCGCGCTGCGGCCGTAAAATCTGCCAACGATGCGGCCGCCGCAATTGGTGATTTTATCGGCGGTGATGAGGCAAAATTTGCCGCGCGCATGACCCGCACCGCCCGCGCGCTTGGCATGACCAAGACTACGTTCAAAAACGCGAACGGGCTGACCCGCGAAGGGCATTTGTCGACCGCCCATGACATGACGACTCTGGGTCGCCACCTGCTGTTCGATTTCCCGCAATATTACAACCTGTTCTCGCGCCGTAGCGCAGATGCAGGGATTGCCCGCGTTTACAACACCAACCGCCGCTTCCTGGATGCCTATGAAGGCGCGGATGGAATCAAGACGGGCTATACGGTTGCCGCGGGCTTCAACCTTGTGGGCTCGGCAAAGCGCGGCAACAAACGCATTATTGCGACCGTGTTTGGCGGCACCTCGACCGCAAGCCGCAACGCGAAAATGGCGGAACTTCTGGATCTCGGCTTTGCTCGTGCGCCGAACCGTGCGCGCACGGTCACGCCTGAACCCGCCCCGATGCTGCTGGCTGATGCGGCCCCCACATCTGCGCCGCCTGCGCTGAAGCGCAGCCCACGGCCAATGGAACGCCCGGCACCTGCGGCACCTGAAATCGCCGCCGCGATTGACACCGACGCCATCGCTGCCGCTGTCGCACTGGCAGCCGCAGCACCGCCGCCTGCACCTGCACCAGAGCCGGTACAAGCTGCCGAGCCGCAAGAAACCTTGGCCGCAACCATTCAAGTGGCGCAGGCCCAGCCCAATACCCTGCGCCCCGCGCCGAAGCCCGCGCACACCGCTCCCGTGCAATTGGCCTTGGCTGAGGACGAACCGGCAGGTCTGGTTGAAGTGACCGCGCCGCAGCCCGAAACGCTGGCGATGCTCGAAGCGGATGACTCTGTGCTTGCGCAAGGCGATACCGATGCCACCGCGCCGATCTTCATCCAGACGGCAACGGCTCAGCCGGAAACGCTGGCGATGTCGCGCAGCCAAGCTAGCCGCAATGATACGGTGATTTTGGCCGCCCTCACCCCCCCTGCCCCGATGCCGCAAGCGCGGCGCGAAGTGGTGGCGCGGGCCTCAAGCTCCGGTGGGCGGCAATGGGGCGTAAGCCTTGGCAAATACAATTCACAATATGCCGCCGAACAGGTGCTGTTGAAAACGGCGCTGATGGAAAGCACTTCGCTTGGGGAAGGCCTGCGCAAAGTGGCCAGCCGCCCCGCAGGGCATGAGGCACTGTTTGTTGGGCTGACCCGCGCTGATGCAGACCTTGCCTGCGCGCGGCTAAGCGCCCGTGCCGTGGACTGCACAGTCATCGGGCCGTAAGCGCGCCCCACAGAAGCTATAAAAGCCCGGGCCTTGCGGCGCCCGGGCTTTTTCTTTGCACAATCGCTTCGCTTATTGCTTCGGGTGATCGTCATATTGGCCAGACAAGATCCGTTCGGCATCGCCCTTCGGGTCTTCATATTGGCGGTCTTTCAGCGACCAAACAAAAGCCACAAGGCCAAAGCCGCCCAGAAAGAGCGAGATCGGGATGAGATAGGTCAGGACCGACATCAGGGCACCTCTTCAGCGCAAACGCAGCGAGTTGAGCGATACCGTAATCGAGGATGACGACATCGCCAAGGCCGCCCAAAGTGGGGTCGCAAGGCCAATAAGCGCAAGCGGCACTGCAATGGTGTTGTAGATCCCCGAAATCGCGAAGTTCTGTTTGATCCGCGCGCGGGCCTGTTTGGCGATCCGCAAAGCATCGCCCACGGGCGCAAGGTCTTGGCCCAAGAGCACGATGTCAGAAGCCGTGCGGGCCGCATCAAGCGCGGTTGCGGGCGAGATCGAGACATGCGCCGCCGCAAGCGCCGCCGTGTCATTGAGCCCATCGCCCACCATCAACACGCGATGGCCGTGGCCCATCAGATCAGCGACCAGTGCCGCCTTTTCGGAAGGCAATGCGCCAGAGCGCCAATCTTTGATCTCAAGCTTCGCGGCGAGAGTGGCCACAGCGCTTTCGACATCGCCCGAGACCAGCAGCACCTGCTTGCCCTGTGCATGCAAAAGCGCCACAGCCTCTGCCGCCCCGGGGCGTAGATGGTCCGAGAAGCGGAAGGTGAGCGGCGGCGCATCGCCAATGCGCAGATGCGTCGCGGTCGTGTCTGCCGCTGCCGCCCCAACCCAATCGGACCGACCGAGCCGCAGTTTGCGTTTGCCAAGCCGCCCCTCGACCCCAAAGCCGGGCACTTCGCGCAAATCATCCAATTGGGTAGGCAGTAGCCCACGTTCCAGCGTGGCCGCGTGGATGGATTTCGCCAGCGGATGCGCAGAAGCCGCAGCGAGGGCTGCGGCCATCGAAAGCGTTTCGGCATCAAAGTCATCAAGATTTTCGGGCACGGGTGTGCCGAGCGTCAGCGTTCCGGTTTTATCAAACACGACCGTATCGACCTCGGCCAAGCGTTCGAGCGCGGTGCCGTCTTTGATCAATAGCCCCTTGCGGAACAGCTTGCCGCTGGCCGCCGTCACCACCGCAGGCACGGCCAGCCCAAGCGCGCAAGGGCAAGTGATGATCAAGACAGAGGCGGCGATATTGATCGCGAAGCGCAGATCGCCTCCGGTCCACCAGAGCCAAAAGCCGAAGGCCGAGAACGAAAGCAGATGCACCAGCGGCGAATAGGCCCGCGCAGCGCGCTCGGCGAGCGTGGTGTAGCGGGTCTTGGCGCTTTCGGCCATTGCCACCAGATCGGCCATGCGGTGGAGGGAGCTATCTTTCCCTGCCGCCGTCACCCGCAAGGTCAGCGGGCCGGTCAGGTTCACCTCGCCCGCGCTGAGCATCGTGCCCGGGCCGACGTAAACCGGCAGCGTCTCGCCTGTCAGCAGCGAGCGATCTGTTTCCGATGTCCCTTCCGTCACCGCACCATCGGCTGGGATGCGGCCCCCCGGGCGCACGCGGATCAAATCGCCCGGTTGCAGGTCAGACACGGCGACAATGCTTTCAAGCCCCTCGCGCAACAGCGTGGCGCGCGGCACCTCAAGCGCGGCAAGTTCTTCGGCCGCCGAGCGCGCCACTGCACGGGTGCGGTAATCAAGGTAGCGCCCGACCAACAGGAAGAAGGCGAGCATCACAGCCGCATCGAAATAGGCGTGATGGCCGTGCTGCATCGTCTCAAAGATCGAAATGCCCGAGGCCAGCACCAGCGCCAGCGAAATCGGCACATCCATATTGAGCCGCGCATGGCGCAGCGCCCCAAAGGCCGAAACGAAGAACGGCTTGCCCGCAAAAACCACCGTCGGCAGAGCAATCGCCGCCGAAATCCAGTGGAACATATCGCGCGTCGCGCTTTCGGCCCCTGACCAGACCGCGATCGACAAGAGCATGATGTTCATCATCGCGAAGCCGGCCACGCCGATCCGCATCAGCAAATCACGCCCGCGTTTGTCGGTCTCGGTGGCGCTGAGCATACCCGGGTCAAGCTCATGCGCCTCATAGCCAATACGGTCCAGACGCGCGATCAGATCGCCCGCTTCCACCCCCGCCTCAGCATCAACAGAAACCCGCTTGAGCGTGAGGTTGACGCGGGCCGAACGCACGCCGGGCGTTGCTTCCATCTCGCGTTCGACATCGGTGATACACACAGCGCAATGCGCGGTGGGCAACGACAGCATGATCCGCGCGCCCTTGATATCGCCCGATTTTGCCATCTGTTCCGCCGAAGGGGCGGCAAGGCAGGCCGGGCAGGCCGAGGCCGAAACATGCTCTTCGTCAAACTCTTGCGCGCGTTCCGGCGCGAGGGGGGCAACCGTCATGGCGCATCAGCCGTCGACAAAGAAATCGAGCCTTTGGCGGAAGACGGTGCCGTCAGTCGACTTCGCATTGATATGGAGCAGCCAATCGCCGGGGGCGAGGGCCACCGGGGCGGTGAAAAGCCCGCCCAATGGCGTCATGTCTGGGGTTTGGTCTTCGGCGGCCATGGTTTTGCGGCCAACCAAAACAGTCAAATCCGCGACCGAGGCGGGATTTCCGTCTCGGTCGCGAATATCGATGATGAGTGACGTCCCATCATAGGCAGGGCGCACGCTCCAACCGAGCCGCTCCTGCGCTTCCCGATCCGCATCAAAGGTCTGCGATGCGTTATAGGGATGGGCCTCCTCGACACCGGGGAAGGTTTTGATAGCGTTATAGGCCATCGTCACGTTCACTGCGATGATCAGGCCAAAGAAGGCCACGAACATTGCGAACACCTTGCGCCCGGTGAGGGGTTTCGTCATCTCATTGCTCCTTCCCGTTGAACACGGTGCCAACCGAGTCCTTCACCGGCACTTCGCCGCCCACCTGTTCGACCCAAATGTCGATATCGGTGCGGCTGGTGGTGGCCAGATCAGACCGCGGCGCCGCTTCAAGGTAGAGCCGCTGGTTATAGAGCTGGTCAGCCGGTACGGTCACCGTATCACCCTCTTGGCCCTCGAGCGAGAGGGTCAGCGTGGGATCAGCTTCACCATCGGGTGTGGTTGCGCTGATACGGTAGGTCACGTCTTCGCCATGCTTGTTGCGGATCCTCATCGTGTAGATGTTTCGGATCGTCCCATCGCCTTGCATCACGTAAAGCGGGTCACGGTTCGGCGTGACGTTGAAGTCAAGCGGCGAGCGCAAGAACAGCGCCACGACAAGCGCGATCCCGAAGCCAGACCACAGAGTGAAATAGACCAGCGTGCGCGGACGCAGCACGTGTTTCCAGATGTTGACCACCTTGTTGCCCGCACGCTCGCTCGCTTCGTCTTTGAGCGCCATATAGCCCACAAGGCCGCGCGGCTTGCCGATTTTGTCCATGATCTCGTTGCAAGCATCGATGCACAGACCGCAGGTGATGCATTCAAGCTGCTGACCGTTGCGGATGTCGATCCCCATCGGGCAGACGTTGAAGCAGGCCATACAATCAATGCAATCGCCCTGCCCTTCGGCCACCTGCCCCTTGTGCAGCTTGCCGCGCGGTTCGCCGCGCCATTCGCGATAGGCGATGGTGATCGTGTCTTCGTCCATCATCGCCGCCTGAATCCGCGGCCACGGGCAGGCATAGATGCACATCTGTTCGCGCGCGAACCCGCCAAAGGCAAAGGTCGTCGCGGTGGCAACGGCAATTGTCGTATAGGCGATTGGCGAGGCATCACCGGTGAAAAGGTTCGCCAAAAGCGTTGGCGCATCGGTGAAATAGAACACCCAAGCCCCGCCGGTCGCGAGACCGATAAGCAGCCACAACGTCCATTTCGTCAGGCTCTTGCGGATCTTCTCTGCGTTCCACGGCTGGCGATGCAGGCGGATGCGGTTGTTCCGATCGCCTTCAACCCAGCGTTCAACCAGAATGAACAGATCCGTCCAGACCGTTTGAGGGCAGGCATAGCCGCACCACACACGCCCCAAAGCCGAGGTGAACAGGAAAAGACCCAGACCGGCCATGATCAACAAGCCCGCCACGAAGTAAAACTCGTGCGGCCAAATCTCGAGACCGAAGAAGAAGAAGCGACGATTCGCCAGATCGAGCAGCACGGCTTGGTCTGGCAGGGCCGGACCGCGGTTCCAGCGGATCCATGGGGTGATGTAATAAATCCCCAACATCATCGACATCAGAATCCATTTCAGCGAACGGAACTTGCCGGAAATACGTTTCGGAAAAATAGGTTCGCGCGCCTCATAAAGCGGCGCGTCGTCAGTGGGTTCGGTGGAGCTCACGGGTTCATCTCCGTTGGCAATGCGCTTGCGTCCGGGCCGCCTTCCCGTGGTCCGAACGGGGATGCCTCGATGCGCAGATCATCATATCTGCATATAAAGACAGATTTGCGATACACGATATGACCGAGACTGTCATGGGTGAGTGCGTCTTGCCCTATGGGACTTAGTGTCGCAAGGACAAAATACCGCAACTTACAACGCAAAAAACACCGACGCCCCAGGAAACGCGCGAACAGGACGGGGCGTCGGTGCTCATCGGGGCGGCCCGAAGACCGCCCCGACTATCTGACTGAAGCTTATTCGCCGCCGCCGAGGCTGTGCACATAGGCGGAGACAGCGCGGATCTGCACTTCGCTCAGACGCGAGGTGCCTTCGGTGGTGCCGTAGCTCCACGAGGGCATCACGCCAGCGCGGCCGTGCCGGATCGTGGTGGTGAGCGTGTCAACGTCACCGCCATAGAGCCAGATCGCGTCGGTCAGGTTGGGCGCACCCATTTCTTGCATGCCCTTGGCATCTTCGCCGTGGCACGAGACGCACCATTCAGCAAAGACCTCAGCGCCAGCCGTCGCCAATTCGGCATCGGCATCTTGGCCCGAGATTTGGCGGACATATTGCACGACTTCATCGATTTGCGCCGGTTCCAGCAGCTCGTCGTCGAGGTGCGCAGGCATCTGCGCCGCCGCGTTGGTATCGGGATCAAGCGGATCGCGGATACCGTGCTGCACGTCCAAATAGATCTGGTCGATCGTGCCGCCATGGAGCCAGTCGCTGTCGATCAGGCTCGGGAAGCCTTTGTTGCCGCCCGCACCCGAACCGTGGCACTGCGCGCACCAAGTCCGGAACACAGCGCCGCCAGCGTTGTTGACATAGGTGACCAACTCGGGATCGCTCGAGATCTCGGTCAGTTCCGTTGCCACCAGCTTCTCTTCAATCGCTTTGTTCATTTCGGCGAATTTGGCGATTTCTTTGTCCACGTCGGCGCGGGTCGAAGACCCGAGCAGACCCGGGGTCGCCCCCGAAGCAAAGATCGGCCAAGCCGGCATGGCGATCGAATAGGCCACACCCCAAACGATGCAGGCATAGAAGGTCCACAGCCACCAGCGCGGCAGCGGCGTGTTCAGTTCTTCGATCCCATCCCACGAATGGCCCGTGGTCTGGATCTCTTTTTTCGTCGGTTTTTTGCTCATTTCCACGCCTCCTTAGCGCGTGGCGCCGTCGTCCGAGCGCAGGCTGTCGCCCGCGCCGGGATCGGCGGGTTTGTCTTCATGCCGGAAAGGGATGTTCGCCGTATCGGCGTGAGTCTTCGCCGAACCCGGACGGAACGCCCAGACCACGGCACCGAGGAAGACCAGCAGCATCGCAGCCGCCGCCCAACTATCGGCAAATTCACGCAAGATATGATAGTCCATCCCAGCTCTCCTCAGCGACTAGCCACGGGCTGGAAGGTCGAGAAATCGACCATCGTCCCCAGCACCTGCAGATAGGCGATCAGCGCGTCCATCTCCGTCAGGCCGGGTTGGCCATCAAAGTTCCGAACGTTCACTTTTTCGCCGTAATGCTCGAGCAGCGAGTCGTAGTCTTCGTCAGGGTTCGCCTGAGACACGAAGTCTGCTTTCGCCGTTGCGATCATTTCCGAGGTGTAAGGCACCCCAACGAGGGCGTCGGTTTCCAGACGTTCCTCGATGTAAGTGCTGTCGAGCGGCACGTGCGACAGGTAGCTGTAGCTCGGCATCACCGACTCCGGCACCACCGATTGCGGATTCGTCAGGTGTTCGACATGCCACGCATCCGAGTAACGGCCGCCAACGCGGGCCAGGTCAGGCCCCGTCCGTTTGGAGCCCCACTGGAACGGGTGGTCGTACATCGACTCAGCCGCAAGCGAATAGTGGCCGTAACGTTCCACCTCGTCACGCATCGGGCGGATCATCTGCGAGTGGCAAACATAGCAGCCCTCGCGGATGTAGATATCGCGCCCGGTGAGTTCGAGGGGCGTGTAGGGGCGAACCCCTTCCACTTTCTCGATCGTGTTTTCGAGGTAGAACAGCGGCGCAATCTCGACGATCCCGCCGATGGTCACGACGAGGAAAGAGAAGATCAGCAGCAGCGTCGCGTTCTTTTCAAGAACGTGGTGTTTGTCCAGAATTGCCATCTGCGTCTCTCCTTATTCCGCCGGGACCGCGACCGAAGCTTCGGCCGTTTTCGGTTGTTTGGCCACGGTGGCCCAGAGGTTGTAGGCCATGATGATGCCGCCGGTGAGATAGAGCACCCCGCCGCAACCACGCACGACATACATCGGCATTTTCGCAGCCACGGTGTCGGCGAAAGCGTTCACAAGGAAGCCTTGCGCATCAACTTCACGCCACATCAGGCCTTCCATGATGCCGGTCACCCACATCGAGGACGCGTAGAGCACGATCCCGATGGTGGCGAGCCAGAAGTGCCAACTGACCAGTTTGAGCGAGTAGAGACCCGAACGGCCCCACAGGCGCGGCGTCAGGAAGTAGAGCATGCCGAAGGTGATCATGCCGTTCCAGCCGAGCGCACCCGAGTGCACGTGGCCAATGGTCCAGTCGGTGTAGTGGCTGAGCGAGTTCACAGCTTTGATCGACATCATCGGACCTTCAAAGGTCGACATGCCGTAGAAGCCGATGGACACAACCATCATACGAATGACCGGATCGGTGCGGAGTTTGTCCCAAGCGCCCGAAAGCGTCATCAGACCGTTGATCATGCCACCCCAGGACGGCATCCACAGGATCACCGACATCACCATGCCGAGCGTCGAGGCCCAGTCGGGCAGCGCGGTATAGTGCAGGTGGTGCGGACCAGCCCAGATGTACAGGAAGATCAGGGCCCAGAAGTGGACGATCGAGAGTTTGTACGAATAGACGGGACGTTCAGCTTGTTTCGGCACGAAGTAGTACATCATGCCCAAGAAGCCGGCGGTCAGGAAGAAGCCCACGGCGTTGTGGCCATACCACCATTGCGTCATGGCATCTTGCACGCCCGACATAACCTGAACCGATTTCGAACCGAAGATCGACACCGGAATCGCGAGGTTGTTGACGAGGTGGAGCATAGCAATCGTCACGATGAACGACAGGTAGAACCAGTTCGCCACATAGATGTGGGGTTCTTTGCGTTTGAAGATCGTGCCGAGGAAGGCGAGCAGGTAAGCCACCCAAACAACGGTGATCCACAGGTCGATATGCCAGTTCATCTCGGCATATTCACGGCCTTGCGAGCCGCCGAGCAAATAGGACGAAGCGGCCATCACGATGATCAGCTGCCAGCCCCAGAACACGAACCAACCGAGCGAATTGCCGCCAAACAGACGCGCCGCCGAGGTGCGTTGCACAACATAGAAGGCAGAAGCGATCAGCGCGTTACCACCAAAAGCGAAAATAACCGCCGACGTATGCAGCGGACGCAGGCGCCCGAAGTTGAGCATACCATTTCCGAACTCAAGGTTGAGCTGCGGGAAGGCGAGCTGGAAAGCGATGATCACGGCCACAAGGAAGCCGACCACGCCCCAGAAGGTGGTTGCAATAACGCCGGCGCGAATAACGCCGTCGCAATATTCGTTTTTCGAGGGCTTGGGGTCCCCCATTGTGCGCAGTATCCAGATGAACGCGATGACCGCCGCCAGCATGGCCTCGATCATGTTCACCATATACGGCAGGTCCCGCGCCTGACTCGCTGCGTATGCAGCAAGCG
The DNA here is from genome assembly GCF_900217725.1 of Rhodobacter sp. JA431. Taxonomy (NCBI): domain Bacteria; kingdom Pseudomonadati; phylum Pseudomonadota; class Alphaproteobacteria; order Rhodobacterales; genus Rhodobacter; species Rhodobacter sp. JA431. Next base: position 119,615 of record NZ_OBMP01000003.1, on the reverse strand, counting down.
CCGCCGCGAGACCAAGCGCGATCAGCTTGATGTAATCCCACATATTTTTGCGTCCCTTCGTCTTGTTGTTCTTCTGTCCCATCCCGAGTCGGTCGGGGCAGAAGTTTCTCGACTTGTCTCTTGTGATTTCAGGGTATGCCACCCGCCTTGATCTTGATCAATTTCTTGACAAGGTGGTGCGTTCTTTCGCCGCACCATGACAGCGCGCCCACCTCCTGTAAAGGGTCTGCCTTGATCCTCGTCAATGTGCAAACCCGTTCGAATCGTTAGAGATTGCTGATAAATCCGCATTCAGGGGGCAGTAGATGGCCTACAAGACGGTTTTGACGATTGTGACGGATGTCTCACAAGCGCATGGACAAATCGACTCGGCAGTCGCGGTGGCCCGTGCCGAAGATGCACATCTGGAAGTGTTGTGTTTGGGCGTCGATCGCACCCAAACTGGCTACTATTATGCCGGAGCAACGGCGTTTGTGCAGCAAGAAGTTCTCGATCGGGCGCAAGAAGAGGCCCGCGAGACCGAAAAAGCGATCAATGAGCGCCTTTCTACCGAAGATATTCGCTGGAGCACCGAGGCTGTGGTGGCCCAAATCGGCGCGATTGCAACGGTGGTTGGGCTGCGCGCGCGCTTCGCCGACCTGGTCGTGATGGGCCATCCCTATGGCGAGGGCCGCGGGCAGGAATTGGAGGCCGCGGTGGAAGCCGCGCTTTTCGAAGGCCAATCCCCCGCGCTGATCGTGCCCGATGGGCAAGTGGTCAGCCTGAACGCGCGCCGGGTTGTGGTGGCGTGGAACCAATCGAACGAGGCGATGAACGCGATCCGCAAGGCGCTGCCGCTTTTGAAATCGGCACAGCTTGTCGACATCACGGTAATTGACCCACCCGCGCATGGGCCGGAACGTTCAGACCCGGGCGGGCAGCTCAGCCAATGGCTGGCGCGTCACGGCGTCAAGGTCGAGGTCTCGGTTCTGGCGAAAACGCTGCCGCGCATTTCTGATGTGATCAACCGTCATGTGCGCGATACCTCGGCGCAGATGGTGGTGATGGGGGCCTATGGCCATTCGCGGTTCCGCGAGGCGATTTTGGGTGGCGCGACCCGCAATATGCTCGAACAGGCCGAAGTGCCGATCTTGATGGCGCATTAAGCCACGCGACCCACGCAAAACCGGCGCCCGCAAGAGCGCCGGTTTTTTAAAGCTGCGCGATCAGTCCCAAAGGCTTTCCACCTCAAACCGGGTAAGCCGCGGATGCGCCTGCGGGCCGAAGCCGGAAAGATCGGGCATTTGCGGGAATTGCGCCGCAAAAAGCGACAGCATTCGCGGGTCGATCATGCGCTCCACACCTTCGCCGGGATGGAAAGCCTCTACCTCCAGCCCCGCCACTTTGAGCGAGCCATGCCGCTGCAACACGACATGATATACAGTGACCGGTGCGACCGGGGTCACCTCGATCACGCTCACCCCGTCAACAAAGGCGCGGGCCGGCACATAGGCCGCGTCATAGCCCGCGACACGGCGCAGCCGCGTATCATGCAGGCAAAGGCGCGCGCGCGGGCCAAGCACCACATCCTGCATCGGACGCCCGGCCCCCAATGCCTCGGCGGTGACCCGTGTCAGGGTGACAGGCTCTGCGCCCCCATCTGCCCCGTCACGGCCCGGGTAAATCACCATGGAGCCCACCCAAGTCACGGTTTCCTCCGCCCCTTCGGCGGTCATGACCTGCATGCCCGGCACCAAATCTTCGACCGCGACAGGCCCTTGTGTGGTGGCCAGCACCGCCCCGCGCGCAAGGGCCGAGAACGCCTCTTCAAAAAGTGGCATGGCTGGCGCAAGGCGGGTGCTGTCGAGGATTTCGCCCTCAGCCCCGAGCCACATCGCCTCATAACGGCGCGTCAGCGGCATCGCACGCAGCGTCTTCCCCGTGGGCAACCCCTTGCGCGGCTGGCCTGCGGGCATTTGTGATTGGGGTCGCAGCACGGGGGACACCTGCCCCGTACCCACCCGGTGGGAATATGACATGGCACAGCCTTTCGGTCTGGTCATATCTGCGCGGCCCCCACCGGATGCAGAAAGACAAACCGAAAATGCGCTGCTCTCGCGCGCAGGTCAAATTTCGTGAAGAATTGATAAAGGGCGGTAACCTAATCCGCGCGGCGTGGCGCGGACTGTCACCGATGTGGGCAACAGTGCCCAGATTTTGCCGCAATTGGCGCGAATCACGCGCCTTGCGCACAGGCCTTGGCCGGGGGTGGCAGCCCCCGGCCCCTGCAATGGCCACCCAAAGGGCAGCCCGCCCCACAGGGGCGAAAGGGTCGGGGAAGTTCTTAGCTGGCGGCTTTCGCGCGCCAACGCATCTGGTCTTGGCGCACGCCTTGGGCGGCCTGCGGGCCATCCCGGCGCGCCAGCATTTCGCTGCGTTGCGCGCCACGTTGCCAGGGCATCACCACATCACATTTCACGCTGCCCGCAAGGGCGGTGCGCATCCAGCGGCGATTGGTCTTGGCGGTCATCTTATCTCTCCTGCCTCAGGCATCTTGGGTCTTCTAGCCGGTCCCCAAGGTATCGCTCCCCTTTGCGGCGAGGTTTTGACCCTTAAGCAAAAAAGTTAATCTGACATTGCCCGAAATTGTGGCGCGTCGATTGTTACCAGAGCGCGCAAAACAAGGCCCTTTGCACCGCATCCGCGCGATCAGCGCCACAATTGTGGCAAGGCTTTGGTAAACGAGAGCACATTCGCGCCCCAAAGGCGCAGAGCAGTCTCAGGGGTCAGAGCCGGATCGTTGAGATCAGCCGCCCGTAATCAGCCTCTCCCGCGTGAGTCGTGCGGCGGTAGGAATAAAACCGATCTGGTTCCGAATAGGTGCAGCGCCCAATCCATTCCGCCGAGCCGACACCCGCAGCGCGTAACCGCGCAAGGCTATAGGCGGGCAAGTCGAACATCGGCTTGCCTTGCGGGCCACCGGCAAAGAAACGCGCATTCTCGGCATCTTCGACCAAGAAGTTTTCCATGAAGTCGTGCCCAACCTCATAGGCGCGCTGCGAGATGCACGGCCCAATGACAGCGGTGATATTGGCGCGCTTCGCCCCAAGGCGCTCCATCGCGGCAAGGGTTTCTTCCAAAATCCCCTCAAGGCTGCCGCGCCAACCCGCATGGGTGGCCCCAATCACACCGGCTTGCCGATCTGCAAAAAGCACCGGTTGGCAATCGGCGGTCAGCACCGTCAGCAATAGCCCCGGCTTGGCGGTCACAATGCCATCGGCCTCGACCTTTTCCGTAAGCGGCGCATCCACGGCAACGACATCGGCGGAATGTACCTGCCAAACACCGACCATCGCGGCAGGCGCAACGCCCATCGCTTCAGCGACACGAGACCGATTCAGTGCCACCGCCTCGGTCTGATCGCTTGAGCCATGCCCGCAATTGAGCCCAGAAAACACCCCAGAAGAGGCACCGCCCTTGCGGGTAAAGAACCCGTGGCGTGTGCTCGAAAGGGCCGGAGCAGTCAGGAATTCGAGCGTGGTGGGCATGATAAGAGCTCAAGCAGCGTCGAAGCCCGGCGGCAGCGGGGCGGTTGCGGGGAAGATGGCAAGGCTTTGGAACACCTGACCCATTTCTTCGGGATGGGTCAAGCGCCGATGCGCAGCAATATGGGCCTGCAAGGCCGCGCCGTCCAGTTTGCGGGCAAGCGCCTCGGCCCGTGCGGTGATCCCAAGCCGTTCCAAAAGCACGCCTTGGGCGGTCATGGCGCTGGCCTGTGCGCCAGCGGCACGCGCTGCCTGCGCCAAAGGCTCAAAATCCACATGCGCGGTCAGATCAGCTTCACCGGGCGCGGCGAACGGGTCGCAAGGCGCATGGTCTTTGACCGCCTGAAAGGTATCGCCAAGGCTGTGCCAATGGCCGTAATCGACAATCAGCGCCACGCCACCATGCGCGGCAATCCGCGTCGCAATTTCCCCGGCAATCGGCGCAGCGGCGGGGCAAATCTCGACCACATCTTCCTCGCGCGTGTCTTTCAGCCGATGTTGCAAGGCCTCCAAAGGCGCGGGCGGCGCAAGGCCCGGCACGAGAACATCGCCTTGCAGCCCGACCTGCCGCTCGGCCCAACCCGGCCCTTGCCGGATAAATTGGCGGATTGGCAGGGCATCAAAAAACTCGTTCGCCAAGAGGAACAGCGGCGCCTCGGGCAGGCTTGAGATACTCTCATGAAAAACAACGTCTTGCGGCGCAATTTTGGCGCACTGCAGTTCACGAAGCGTGGATGACGCCTCGATCAGATGCACCTGCGCGGCCTCCTGCATCCCCGGAACCGTGCGGATCGTGCGCAACACATCGGCCATCAGCGTGCCGCGCCCGGGGCCACATTCGGCTAATATAAACGGAGCAGGCCGCCCCTGATCCAGCCACGCCTGCGCAAGGCAAAGCCCCAACATTTCCCCAAACATCTGGCTGATTTCGGGGGCCGTAATGAAATCCCCCGCCCGCCCAAACGGGTCGCGTGTGGCGTAATAGCCGTGGTCGGGGTGCATCAGACAGTCGGCCATATAGCTATCAAGTCCAACCGGCCCGGTTGCCGCGATGCGCCGCGCCAAAAGTTCGCCCAGTGGGGTCATGCCTTGGCCCGCGCAATCAGCACGAAGGCGAGCCCGACGAGCACCATCGGGATTGACAAGATCTGCCCCATCGTCAGTCCGAACTCACCAAATTGGAGCGCATAGCCAATCGGGTTGGTCGGCGAGGTGAATTGCACATCAGGCTGGCGGAACAGCTCGACAAAAGCGCGCGCCAGCCCATAGCCCATCAAGAACACGCCCATGAGCAGCCCCGGTCGTTGCAGCGCGCCGCGCGCCATCAACACCCAAAGCATGGCGCCCAAAACGAGCCCCTCAAGCCCTGCTTCATAAAGCTGTGAGGGGTGGCGGGCACAAAAGCCATCCACCTGCCCCGCCCAGCCCATACAGGTTTGCGCCGCTTGCCCGGGGAAAATCACCCCCAAAGGCGCATCGGTCGGCCGCCCCCAAAGCTCTGGCTTGATGAAATTGGCCACGCGCCCAAACAAAAGCCCGATGGGAGCCACCAGCGCGAAAGCATCGCCCACCGACAGCGCCGGGTAGCCGTCGCGGCGACAAAACCAGATACCAGCCACCACAACACCCAAAAACCCGCCGTGAAAGGCCATCCCGCCTTCCCATACCCGGAACACCGCCAAAGGATCGGCCACATAGGTCGGCAGGTCGTAAAAGAGCACATAGCCAAGCCGTCCCCCCAAGATCACGCCCAGAATCACCGCTGTGAGCAGGTCTTCAACCTTTTCGGGAGGCATCGGTACGCGCCCGCCCCAGAGCTTTGGCCTCTTCATAAGCGCGACGATGATCCGCCAGCCCGCCAATAGCCCCGCAATGTAGGCCAAAGCATACCAGCGAATGGGCAGGTCTACTCCGGGGATCACAAAGGCATTGGGGGATATCTCGGGGAAAGGGATCGCCATCGGGGCCTCATCTCATCTGCCGCGCCGCCAAAAGGCCCGCAGCTTGCGACGAAGTCAACCTTGTCTTGGCGCGCCGCGCAGACCATATAGGGGGCAAGTCGGGCCAAGTCCCGGGGTGCAGAAGGGAAACGCGATGGAAGCTCCGAACAAGATTTTCGACGAGATGTCGAAGCTGATGACCAATGCGATGGGTGTGGCGCAAGGTGCCAAGACCGAAGCCGAAACCGCGATGAAAAGCTGGATGGACCGCTGGCTGGCCGAGCGCGATTTTGTGACCCGCGAAGAGTTTGACGCTGTCAAAGCGATGGCGATCAAAGCGCGCGAAGAAAACGAAGTGCTCAAAGCCCGCCTCGACGCGCTCGAAGCGAAGTAAATCAGGCGTGCCGCTGCCGGGCGGTAAAGCCAAACATAAAAGCGCCTCCGCTCCACGCGTGAGGCGCTTTTCTTTTGGCCAAGGCGAAAGCCGTTATTGCAGCGGCACGTCCTGTACCAAAGCGCCATCCGGGCGATAGACAAGCACTCGGCCCGTGTCGCTCACCACCACCGTGAAGCCTTTGCCAAAGGTCACCGTCTCGGCCTTCACGCCTTCGGGCAGGGCAATCCGCGCGGGAAGTTCTGGCAAGACCGGCCCTTTCGGCAGCCGCGTGACAAGCAGCCCGATGATCGTTACAAGGCCCACGATCATCACACCCGCCAAGGTGGTGGTTAGCAGTTTCAGAAACCTCACCTCGGGCGGCGGGGCCGGATCGGAAGGCATCATGTCGGACATCGCGTCGCAGCTCCTGCACATCGAAATCGGCGAAAACCCCGCCGACCGGCTTGATAAGGCATTGGCGGCCCTTGTGCCAGAAGAAGCCGCACTCTCGCGCTCGCGTCTTGCCAAGCTGATCGCGGAAGGCGCGGTGACCCGCGATGGCACGCCGGTGACTGAGATCAAAGCCAAGGTCGCCCCCGGCGAGATCTACACGATCGCATTAGAGCCCCCACGCGCGGTGGAAACGGTCGCGCAAGACATTCCGCTCACCGTGCTTTGGGAAGATGACGATCTGATCGTGATCGACAAACCCGCGGGCATGGTGGTGCATCCGGCACCGGGCTCCGAAGATGGCACCTTGGTCAATGCGCTGTTGCACCATTTTGGTGGCAATCTTTCGGGCATTGGTGGCGAGGCGCGGCCCGGCATTGTGCACCGGATCGACAAAGATACCTCTGGCCTGTTGGTGGTGGCAAAATCCGACCGCGCGCATCATGGGCTTGCCGCGCAGTTTGAAAAGCACACGGTGCACCGCCAATATAGCGCGCTGGTTTACGGCGTGCCTTCTGCCGCCGATCCGCGCCTGCGCGGGATTCGTGGCGTGAGTTTCGAGGGCGGAAATATCCTCAAGATCACCTCGCAACTCGCCCGACACCCCACGGACCGGCAACGCCAAGCAGTACTTTTCTCCGGCGGGCGTCATGCGGTGACCCGCGCGCGGGTGGTGGAAGAGTTTGCCGGCGTCGCGTCGCTCGTGGATTGCTGGCTGGAAACCGGGCGCACGCATCAAATTCGGGTGCATATGTCCCATATAGGCCACGGGCTGGTGGGCGACCCGACCTATGGCGGCAAGCGCAAACTGCCGGTGCGGATCATTGGCGAGGCGGCAGCGCAAGCCGTGGCCAGTTTCCCGCGCCAAGCGCTGCATGCGGCCACGCTGGGCTTCACCCATCCGGTGACGGGTGAAGAACTCAGCTTCACCTCCCCCCTGCCCGCTGATTTTGAAGCCTTGCAGGCCATTTTGCGCGCGGGGGCCCAGGCCCGCTAGGCTCACAGTTGCGTCAACGAAGCTTGCGATGCGGCGGAAACGGGTTCATGCTCCGTTCAGGTTCCTGTAAAGAAGGCCCCGCAGCCGCAAGCCCTTGAAAGGCGGGCCGTCTCGCCCCATTTATGGGGGCCGAAGGAGGAATGAGCACGCATGAGCACCTATGCCAACCTGCCAGCCCCCAGTCCCGAACAGGGTCTGAATCGCTATTTGCAGGAGATCCGGAAGTTTCCGCTTCTGGAACCGGAAGAGGAATACATGCTGGCAAAAGCTTGGGTTGACCACCAAGATTCCGCCTCTGCCCATAAGCTTGTGACCTCGCATTTGCGGCTCGCGGCAAAAATCGCGATGGGATACCGCGGCTATGGTCTGCCGCAGGCGGAAGTGATTTCTGAGGCCAATGTGGGCCTGATGCAGGCGGTGAAGCGCTTTGATCCGGAGCGCGGCTTCCGGCTCGCCACCTATGCGATGTGGTGGATCCGCGCCGCGATTCAGGAATATATCCTGCGGTCTTGGAGCTTGGTGAAACTTGGCACCACCTCCGCGCAAAAGAAGCTGTTTTTCAACCTGCGCAAGGCCAAATCCAAAATTGGCGCGCTGGAAGATGGCGATCTGCGCCCTGATACGGTCGCCCAAATCGCCAAAGACCTGAATGTCACCGAGGCCGACGTGGTGGAGATGAACCGCCGCCTCGCGGGTTCGGATGCCTCGCTCAATGCGCAAATCGGCTCGTCCGATGGCGAAAGCGCGACGCAATGGCAAGATTGGCTGGAGGATGAAACCGCCGACCAAGCCGAAGCCTATGCCGAAGCTGATGAGCTAGAGGCGCGCCGCGCAATGTTGGTTGCGGCGATGGATGTGCTCAACGAGCGCGAGCGTGATATCTTGATGGCGCGGCGGCTGCGTGATGACCCGGTGACGCTGGAAGAACTTTCCGGCCAATATGAGGTTAGCCGCGAACGCATCCGCCAGATTGAGGTGCGCGCCTTTGAAAAGCTGCAAGGCCGGATGAAAGCGCTCGCCAAAGAAAAGGGCATGCCGCTCAGCGACTAAGCGCCCTTGCCGCCCCCCATGCCCCGGCCTAGCTTTCGGGAAACATGAAGACAGGAGGGCGCGATGGAGCCGATGAATTGGGGCATTCTGGGCGCGGCGAATTTTGCCGCCGAACATATGGGGCCCGCGATCCACGCCGCCAAAGGCGCGCGGCTTGCGGCCCTTGCCACCTCCTCGCCTGAAAAAGCCGCCCGATTTGAAGCCTTCGCACCGGGGCTGGCGGTTCATAGCAACTACGACGCGCTGCTCGCTGACCCTAGCATTGAGGCGGTCTATATTCCGCTGCCCAACACGCTGCATATCGAATGGGGCCTCAAGGCGCTCGCAGCAGGCAAACACGTGCTGATTGAAAAGCCGCTCGCGATGACCGCGGCAGAGATCGACCCGCTGATCGCCGCGCGCGATGCATCGGGCAAATTTGCGACCGAAGCCTATATGATCGTGCACCATCCCCAATGGCAGTTGGTGCGGCGCTGGCTTGATGAAGGGCGGATCGGGCAGTTGCGCCATGCCGATGTCGCTTTCACCTATGACAACCCAGACCCGAACAACATCCGCAACCGCGCCGATGTCGGCGGCGGCTCGATCCCGGATATCGGGGTTTATGCTTATTCCTCGGTTCGCTTTGCCGCCCGCGCTGAACCTGTGGAAATGAGTGCACTTATCAAACGCGAAAACGGGGTCGATACCTTCACCCAAGTGCGGGGGGAAATGGCGGGGCCTGGTGGCCAGTTCAGCTATGCCGCGCTCACCGCAACGCGCCTTTTTGCGCGCCAAGAGGTGACCTTCCATGGCGAGAGCGGGCGCATCACGCTGACCGCGCCCTTCAACGCCAATGTCTTTGGCGAGGCGCAGGTGCATTTGCACACGAAAACCACCACCGAGACCCATCGCTTCCCCGGTGTGAACCAATATGTGCTTCAGGTGGAAGCTTTCGTCGCCCATATCCGCGACGGAGCATCCTATCCGTGGATGCTGGAAGACGCGCAAAAAGGCCAAGCGATGATCGACATGGTCCGCGCGGGAGAAGTTTGACAGCCAAATAAAAAGGGCCTCCAAAGCGGGGCCCTTCGACTTTGTTCGTATATCCCGAGATGAAAGCGGCTTATGCCAGCTTGGCCAACCGCTCTTCAAGCACGTCAAAGGGCACGCCCGGCTCATCTTTCGCGCAGCGGATCACCAGAGAGGTTTTCACGCTCGCCACATTGTCGGCCGCCGTCAATTCACCGGTCAGGAAGTTTTGGAAGGTGCTTAGATCGGGGGCCGCGCATTTCAGCACGAAATCAATCTCACCATTGAGCATGTGGCACTCGCGCACCAAGGGCCAAGCCCGACAGCGCGCTTCAAAGGCGCTCAGATCCGCTTCGGCTTGGCTGTGCAGCCGCACCATTGCAAAGACCTGCACTTCAAAGCCCAATTCGCGCGGGTTCACATCGGCATGATAGCCGCGAATGTAGCCTGCCTCTTCCAAGGTCCGGACCCGGCGCAAACACGGCGGCGCAGAAATCCCCACCCTTTTGGCCAGTTCCACGTTGGTCATGCGCCCATCAGCCTGAAGCTCGGCCAGAATCTTCCGGTCGATCTCGTCGAGCTTGCTCGTGCCCATGGTTTCCCTCCTTGGTTGTGCGAACCTTATCGAGTGGCGCCTTTGGGCGCAATATTGTTTCGCGCGCGCAGGCGCAAGCGCAATCGGCACTTGCGGCCCCGCAAACCACATCGCAAACCCCCGGGGGCTTTCACAAAGGGCGCCTGCCGCTTATATGAGCGCAGACAAACAAAGGAGCGGATCATGGGCGAGACGAAGCGGACGAAGGTGCTGATCATTGGCTCCGGCCCTGCAGGATATACCGCAGCGGTCTATGCCTCGCGCGCGATGCTGAACCCGGTTTTGGTGCAAGGGATGCAGCCCGGCGGGCAGCTGACCATCACCACCGAAGTGGAAAACTGGCCCGGTCGCACCGAGGTGCAAGGCCCCGATTTGATGATGCAGATGGAAGAACATGCCCGCGCGATGGGGGCTGAGGTGATTTCTGATCTGATCACCTCGCTTGATCTGGGCAACCGTCCGTTCACCGCTGTGGGCGATTCGGGCACGGAATATGTCGCCGATTCGGTGATTCTGGCGACCGGGGCGCAGGCGCGCTGGCTGGGCCTTCCCTCCGAACAAAAGTTCCAAGGCTTTGGCGTTTCCGCCTGTGCGACCTGTGACGGCTTCTTCTATCGCGGCAAAGAGGTGGTCGTCGTGGGCGGCGGCAATGCCGCTGTGGAAGAGGCGATGTTCTTGACCAATTTCGCCACCAAAGTGACGGTGATCCACCGCCGCGACAGCTTCCGTGCAGAAAAGATTTTGATCGAGCGCCTGATGAAGAACCCCAAGATCGAAGTGGTCTGGGACAGCGTCGTCGAAGAAGTGATGGGCAACGAGGCGCCCTTGGGCGTCACCGGGTGCCGGGTGAAAAACGTCAAAACCGGAGCCGAAAGCGAGATCGCTTGCGACGGCTTCTTTGTGGCAATTGGCCATGCCCCGGCGTCTGAACTGGTGAAAGACCAGCTAGAGTTGCATCACGGCGGCTATGTGAAGGTGGAGCCGGGCACCACCCGCACCTCGATCCCCGGTGTGTTTGCGGCGGGCGATTTGACAGACCATGTCTATCGCCAAGCCGTGACCTCGGCGGGCATGGGCTGCATGGCCGCGCTGGATGCCGAGCGTTGGCTCGCGGCCGAAGGTCTGGCCGAGTAAGCCGCAACACCACAACCGGCGCGCTACTGTGCGCCGGTCTTCTCCAAATGCCCGCCAAAGGCATAGCGCATCGCCGAAAGCACCTTATTGGCGAATTCATCCTCGCCGCGCGAGGCAAAGCGCGAAAACAGCGCCGATGACAGAACCGGCACCGGAACGCCAGTTTCCACCGCCGCCTGCACCGTCCAGCGCCCCTCGCCCGAATCCGATACATGCCCCGCGAAGCGTTCAAGCTTTGGTTCGTGTTTGAGCGCCTGCGCGGTCAGATCCAAAAGCCAAGACCCGATCACGCTCGAATGCCGCCACACCTCGGTGACCGCCGCCAGATCAATATCAAAGCGGTAGTATTCCGGGTTAGAAAGCGGCGATGTTTCGGCATCCGCTTCCCGGTTCGCAGCCCCATCATTGGCCGCCGCCAGAACATTCAGCCCCTCGGCATAGGCGGCCATCACGCCATATTCGATGCCATTGTGGACCATTTTCACGAAATGCCCCGCCCCAGTCGGCCCACAATGCAAATAACCGAGCGGCGCAGTGCCAGTGGCTGGGTCATGCGCCTGCCCCGTTTCATCGCCCGGCGCGAGGGCCGCAAAAATCGGGTCGAGCCGCTCAACAGCCCCTTTTGGCCCACCAATCATCAAACAATAGCCGCGCTCCCGCCCCCAAACGCCGCCGCTGGTGCCGGTATCAATCACTTCAATCCCTTGCGGGGCCAGTTCTGCGGCCAGATCGACAGCATCGCGGTAGAAGGAATTGCCACCATCAATCACCACATCGCCGCGGTCCATCAGGCTCGCCAAGTCCCGCGCGACTTTGCCGGTGATAGCCGCCGGCAGCATCAGCCAAATCGCCCGCGGCGGGGTCAGCTGCGCCACCAGATCGGCCATGCTTTCGGCGCCAGTTGCACCCTCGGCCACCAGTTTTTCAACGGCGCTCGCATCAAGGTCATAGACAACGCAGTCCTGCCCTTTGGCCTGCAAGCGGCGCACCATATTGGCCCCCATCCGGCCCAGACCGATCATTCCCAATTGCATCTGCATCTCCTTCTTTTTGCGCTGCCGCACAGATCGCTTCGTTTCCCAAGGAAGAACGCACAGACGCACAAAACGATCCCTAGATCCGGACACTCTCCAGAAAACACGGAACTTGCTGCGATGCGGCGCGTTGGGAATTGAGACCTCGGCTGGCATGCGAGGTGGTTTGCCGCAGGGAAAGGGGCTGACGGCGCCCAATTGCTTGGCCATGCTGACAGAAGCGGCGCGCAGAACCGCCGCAATACGAAAAACTTGCGAAAAGAGGGCCAAGAATGAAGACATTGCGCACCCTGCCTGCCCTAAGCAGCCTTGCGCTGATCGTGACACTGGCGCTGCCCACCTTGGCCCAAAATACGGTGGAGCCCGCCGCGCCGACCCAAAGCACCGAAGTTGAGGCCGCGGCATCTTCTGACAAAACGACGGAGAGCGCCGCGACACCGACCACGCAGGAGGTCGCAACCCCTGCCGTGGAGGAGGCGCCGGTCACATCGGCGCCACTCGCCTCCCAAGCGCTTGATATCGGCACCGGCTTTGGCCATGACCTTGCCGCGACCCTGCGCGAGCAGATGGCGGCGCTCGCGCGCGAATTATCGCGGATTTCCAGCGCAGATTCCCTTAGCGAACTGACCTCGCGGATTTGGAATGGCCTTGCCGGAGCAGAGCTGGCCTCGCTTTTCGCCAGTATTGTGGTGACCGTGGGCACCTCGCTTGCGCTTAGCGCCCTCTTTGCGCGCTGGCGCAAGCGCCCTATTGCCCAGCGCGGAACGCTTGCGAAGGTGCAAGGCACACTGGTCGCCACGCTCTTTCGGCTTGTGAACCTTGGCGTGGCTTGGGCGGTGGGCCTGACTGTAGCGAGCTGGCTTTCAGCCCTAACAGGGCAGCTTTTCATCCTGCAAACGCTCTATCTGTCTGCCTTTGCGCTGTTTGGGCTGAGCCGGATCGTGCTCGCCCTTGTCGCCAGCCCCGAAGCCGAAAGCGGGCGCAGTCTGTCTTGGGTCGCCCCACCGCTTCAACGCGCAATCTATCAAAGCGCGGTGGTGCCTATTGGGATCACCGTGCAGGGGATGATGTTTGTCGCGCCGGGCCTGCGCGAAATCGCGGGCCTTGCCGTCTTGCGGCCAACCCGCGTGTTGGTGGCAACGCTCGCGCTGATGGCAGCGCTTTGGGGCATTCAGCGCGTTGTCAAAGCCGCCTGCGCGCATCGTGCCACCGACCTGCGGCCTGACCCTGCCGCGCCAGCCACCCCAGATCTGTCGCGCAGCGCCGCAGCGCTTCTCACCCGCTCCCCCGGGCTTTGGGCTTGGCCCGCGCGCGTGGCTGCGCTTTACGCATGGCTCGTCACCATCACCATGCCCGCTTTGGCGGGGCAGATCGTGCTGGCCGGGCTTGGCGGCACGGTTGTCGCCCTGATCCTTGTGGCGGCAGCGCTTGAGCTTTGGGACAGAAGCGGTCTTTCCGCGATGATGGCCGCGCAAAACGGCGCGTTTCAAACCCTGCCAGAAACGCCCCCAGCCACCACACCCTTGCTGCAAGCGCTTGGCGCAATTGCAAGTGCAGGGCTGATGACCTTTGCCGTTGTTGCCCTTCTGGCGGGTTGGGGGGTGATTGACCTCTTCGCCTTGGTCAGCAGCGCCGCGGTAAAAGGAGCCTTTTGGCGCGTGGCCTCTGCGTTTTTGGTTTTGGCAGGCGCCACCGCGCTATGGTTTGCGGTCTCCAATCTCTTTGACCGCTGGCTGATGGCCGCCCTTCCCGGACGGCGTGAATATAACCGCCGCCGCACGCTTTTGCGCCTTTTCCGCAATGCTTTTGGGCTCGCGGTGGTGATTATCTCGGTGATGCTGGCGCTCTCCCAACTTGGGCTTGATGTGGCACCGCTCCTCGCCGGGGCTGGCGTTGTCGGCATTGCCGTCGGCTTTGGTGCACAAAAACTGGTGCAAGACATCATCACCGGCATTTTCATCCAGATCGAAAACGCCGTGAACGAAGGCGATGTCGTGGAAGTGGCCGGGCTTTCGGGCGGGGTTGAACGGGTTTCGATCCGATCCATCCGGCTGCGCGCGCTAGATGGTACGCTGCATATTGTGCCGTTTTCCTCGGTCACGACCGTGTCGAACATGACCCGCGATTTCTCGGCCCATGTCGCGGAATTCGCGATTGCTGCCGAGGAAGATGTGGCGGCGGTGCACGACTCCTTGCAAGAGGCTTTTGCTCAACTCAAAGCCTCCGATCTTGGGGCCGATCTACGCGGAGACGTCGATCTTCAAGGGATCGTGGGCATGTCGGATGGGTTCTACACCTACCGCGCGCTTTTGCGCACCGCTCCGGCGGCCCAATGGGCTGTCGGGCGGCGGTTCACGCAACTTGCCCGCGCCAGTTTGGCGGCGCGTGGGATTGCAAGCCCGCCAGCGCCACGCCGGATGCTCTTGGGCAATACCGCCACTTCAGCGGAATAGAGCCAATCAGCCAAGTACCAAAGGTTCACGCGCCCGCCAATTCGGGAGCACGGACCCAGGCTTGGCCAAAACTTGCGCCAGCGCCGCAATGCGCCGGTGGCGCTGCGTTCCCTTCGCAAAAGCCTCCCCCAAGCCCGCCTCTGAAACGGGTTGGCCCAGAAAATAGCGGCCATCGGCGGCATAGCGCCCGCTTTCCCCCGCCCACCATTCGGCCACCAGATCGGGCTCTGGCCAAGGCAGATCCTCGTCCGGATCAAGCGCAACCATCTCGTCTTCGGGGTCATCATTGGGCCCCTCATCGAAGTCTTCTGGAGCGCTTCCCTCCAGATCCAGTGCTGCCAAATCTACGCCCGTGATCAGGCTCAAGCTTTCGCCGGCGCGGCGCGCCAATTTTGGGTCACGCATCGCCTCAATGAGCCACGGCACCTGTGCGGGCAGGCCCATCAAGCCAATCGCCAACGCCACGGTTTCGGCCTCCTCAAAGCCCAGACCTGCAAGCCAGTTTTGCGCAACGTCCATGGGACTTGCGAGCACCGCCAATTCCAAAGCAGTTCGCGCGCGCGCACCGGGCCCAACCGCAAGGCTACGCAGCGCATCAAGCGGGCGCCCGCGCTCGCCCAACAGAACCGCCGCGCGGATCAGTTCAAACGCTACCTCCGGCGCGAACTCCTTGCTGGGGCGAATAAGCGGCACAAGATCGCTGCGCCCCGTCACCCCGGCCAATTTGGCCGCCTGTGCACGCACCATTGGCACCGGGTCTTGCAGAAGCGTTTCAAGCGGCGCCTCGATTGCGCCGCGATGCACCGATGCAATGGCAAGCCCCAACGCCCGCACTGTGGCGCGCATATCTTCCAGAAGCGCAGGAACATGGGCCCCCATCTGCTCCGAGGTCAGCCAGCCCGAGGCGGAGGCAACCGCACGACGCAACGCCCCGGTGCCGTCGATTGCCACGGCATCCACCACTTGCGCGATGGCGGCCTCATCGCCCGTTTCAAAGGCGCACACGGCCAGCGCAAACGCCTCTCCCGGCTCTTGGCTCGCGTCAAAAGCCGCCTGTGCAATTTCAAGCCCCACAGCCCCCGCCACACGAAGGCCGTCCAGATTGGCCTCAATCCGTTCATCAAGGCGCGAGAGGAATTTCCGGTCATAATGCGGCGCATCAACCGCCAAGTCACGCCGCAGCCAGTGGATCGCCACTTCCTCGGCATGAACTTCAACCATCAGCGGGATATGCGCAGCCATGGTCAATTGAGCTGCACGGAACCGCCCTTGATCCGGTTCATCCCCGAAGAGCGGCTGGAAATATAGGTGCCCCGCAACACGATCTTGCCCGCACGGGTGAGCGTGATGGAAGCCTTGCCACAGCGCAAAACAATCTCCCGCTCGCCCGTGATCTCAAGCCGTTCTTCGCGGCCATCAACCTCGGCCGACACGGGCGTGCCACTGAGGTTGGGGGGGGGCGAAGGTACGAGCGGAGCCACGATTTTTCCGAGGATCACTGGTTGCAGCCCTCCCGAGCCCCCCGCGAGACTAAACGACACTGCAACCCGACACCCGACATCGCCGATCCCCAACGAGACAAGTGCGAGCGCAGGGCGTGGGTGTGGCACCCCTTCACATATGATACATGGCGTTCCATCCGCCTCAAACGCAGCCAGTTGCGCAAGGTGGATGGTGCTAGGCTGTGCTGGCACATCCGACGTGGCGGGGGCCGGAATTGGTTTGTGTTTGGTCATCTAAACTCTCCTTGTCCCGCGAAACATCTCAGATGATCGGTGCTTCAAGATCTGTCCAAGATTCGCCGTCGAACCAGACGACCTGCTGGTCCCCAATTAACAGGAGTTTGCCAGCATTGGCGTCTAATGCCGAAACATCTTCAATCATCCCTTTCGGCAGGTCGACCGCGACCACCGCACCGTCTTCGATGGTGAATAGCCCTCCAGTTTCTGCGGCAAGATACAGCTTGCCCTTAAATTCCGCTATGTCCCAAAAATTCGCTTCGGTCGCGTCATTTGGCACGATGTCCCAGGTATCATCGCGCCCGATCAAAACAACACCGGCACCGCCACATACGACTGCACGACCATCTTCGAGCATTTTCACGCCAGTTAAATTGACGTTGGTAGGCACCTCGCGCCGAACCCATTTCTTGCGCTTGGTCCAAAGATCTCCCTGCATCCCAACCGCAACCAAATTATCCGGCCAAGTACCATCGAGCCCCAGAAAACCCGCGACCTCATCCTCATCGTCGGTCACGAAAACCCCTGAGTCGGCACGCACCCATCTCATCGCACGCAGATCAGAGCGATAGACCTGACGCCGCATTCCATAACACAGCAGCGTATTTCCTAACTTCGACAAACCCTTAATAGCCCGTAGATCATTAGGGCCATTGTCGGTTGGGTCCACTTGAGCGTAATCCGCATCTTCTGGAATAGACCTGATCACTTCACCGTCAGGGGCGACAGAGATCAGGGTTGGCCCGTCTTCCGTATCAAAACTGCGGATATCGGCGATCAGATTGTCAACGTAGGACTTTGTCCATTCTCCAGTGTAATAGAAGAATAGGTACATGCGCTTTTCCAGCGCCTCCTCGATATCGTCACGCACCGCAGTCAGCACCAGTGACTGACCATCATCATCGATACGCCCGCCAGTGAAATGATATTCTGCCTTTTCCCCAGAATCATCGCTCATTTCTTCGGCCGTCCTCCATGTTTTTTCTCGTAATCGGGTCGCGTGGCCTTTTCGATTGCCTGCTTGTGCGGTTTATTCAAAGGCCGATCGCGATCCGCGCCATAAAAATCATCCAACTGGGATTCGAGACATCCACGCGTGCAATTGCGTCCGAAAGCATGCGCATGTGCAATCAACGTAGCGCGCCGTGCTGCACCGTAGTTCCAACCACCATTGGGTTTATCTGCCTTGTATCGCTTTCCCCCTTTCATGAAGGATTCTTCATAAACCCCTTGGACACTATGGAATATCCCATGTTCTTTCTTGGTCCGACCATTGTTCACACAAACACAAGGGGCTTCCTTGTAACCGTTCGGCTGCGCAGATTTCTGCGCCATCGGAAAATTTGAGTTTCCCTTTACCCAATGATCCTCGATCATATGGTGCCCCGTGTTATTGGGCGCACAGCACATGGCTTTATCTTTCTTTTTAGGGACGAGGATGCAGGCCATTTTCTTGGCGCAATCCGGGGCCTCAGAGCAATCCAACCGTGGCAGCCCTGTCTTTGTTTTATACTTTTTTGCCTTCTTGCAGGCTTTCTTTGCGTCTTTGATGTCATCTTTACAGGGATGATCTTTATCCACCCGGCCCGGAGCACTCATGGAGTCCAAAAACATCCAAGGCGGCGTATTTGGGGGCGAGCCGTGGTTGTGCGTCGTCATATCAAGGTGGCGTACCGCGTTTTCCCCTTCGATCTTCACATCCATCGACCACGAGGTGAAATAGACTTTTCCGCGATTGACCGAGGAAACCACGCCCTTCTTCGCGGCAGAGCCCGCCTCATCCCCGGTGGATTTCTTGAAATAGCTGCGGTTCTTGAGCATGACCTCCTTTTTCGAGATCTTCACCGTGCGGCTGCCCTGCGTTGTGTCGGTGGTCATGCCCGTATTCGGATAAGGCACGGGAACACCGGGCGGCGTCGCGGGGCATTCCGGAGGCGTCATGCAAACATCGGGGAAAGCGCAGATGGACTTGCCAGACCCCGCCTTACACGAAAGCTCGCGTCCATTGGCAAAGACATTGTTGCTCATGTCCTCCCTCCCCCCGCTAAGCCGCTTCGATCACAATGGCAGCGCGCCGGCCGCTGTCATCGGCCCCATGGTAAAGCGCGATTGGCCCTGGCGCATAGCCCTTGCGTGCCGCCGTAAGCGCCACCGCTAGGCCGATCGGCACCACAGCGGCGCCGGTGTGGCCCATACCATCGGCGAGCGTCCACACCTGCTCCGGGTCCCCTTTGCCTCGCCACAAACGCGTTTGCGCCAAGGTCGCCTCGCGGAAATAATATTGTTCGCCGGTTAGATCATTGATGCGATAGGAAATCTGGCCGTAGTCCAGCCCCGCCTCCCCAAGCGCCTGCCGCATCGCGGTGACCATCCCCTCGGCCCGCAAAGGTTGACCAGAATCCAGCGTGGCCTCTTCCACTCCGAAACCAATCCCGCGCACCAAAGGCCCACCTGTCGCGCCAAGCAGCACGGCAGCCCCCGCCTCGCCCGGCATAAACCCGGTCGGATTATTCTCGCTCAGCACCCGGCCCGCATGATCGTAGTGCCTCAAGGCGCCCGCCTCGAGCAGGCTATCCACCCCGGCGACAATCACCTCGGGCGTGCCCGAGGCAATCAGCGCACGAGCATCGCGTAGAGCAACAGCTCCGCCAACCTGCCCAAACGCGTAAGGGCGCAACATTTCCGGGCCGGGCAGATCAAGCGCCGCGATCAGCCCCTCGAGCAAAGCCTCGTCAAAGCCCGGACGGCGACCCGGACGGCGGGTTTCAGAAAGACAAAGAAGGATTGGAATTTCAGCGGCGGGACTGCGCGCCTGTGCAAAGCACTCCCGGATCGGCCCGGCGATTAGGTCCACCAACCGCGCCGTGCCGCGCAAAGGCTGCTCCAGCGGCACCTGCGCACCGAGCAGCCAATCGCCCCCCTGCGAAATGAACCGTGTCTCGGTAAAATTATCGAGCCGCGCGCGGAAGGCGGCACAGGCGGCCGGCGCGTTCAGCCCAATCGCGCTGCACATTCCGCAGCCCAAAAGCGCCAGCCCGCTCATTCGACCTCCTCCGCGGTTTTCTGAGCGACCAAGGCCCCGAGCGAAGGATAGTAAGCCTTGCCCAAAGCACGGGCGCGCCAATAGCTGCGGCTGCGCGGCCCAACGATGCAAGACGGCACTTCAAAAATATCGCGCGTAAGCGGCAGCGATGCCCGCCAAGTCAGGCTAAACTGCCGCGCGGCAGGGCGGATCACCACCGTATCCAGCATCGCCTGCGTGCTGACATCTGGCGCGCGGACGCGCACGAACAACACTGGCATTTCAGTGCTCGGAAGAGGAAAGGCCGTGTAACCCTCTGGCGTGAGGTTATGAAGCTCGACCAATTCGCCGCCGATTGGCGCAGGCATCTGCTGATCAGGTGGCGCGGCTTGGTGGTAGCGCGGGTCGAAATCGGCGGGCAAAAACGGAAAGACATTGTCGATCCAGTTTTGGTCATAGGTGCCGCCGTGGCGAAGACGCTCGGGCCAGCCGCGCCCAAGCGGGCCGAAACTCATCGGCGCGTGATGCTCCCACGGCAAGGTGACCGGGCGGCCCGGTTGTTCGGTATTGGGCAGCGGCTGACCATCCAGCAGGCTCCGATTGCCGGGCTGATGCCAGCCACGCCCGACCGGGTTTTTCGCGTAAGCTGGGGGCGGATCATCTTCCGGATCAAGCGCATCCACTCCGCCAAAAGCCCGGTCATAGGTGATGGGCATCAAGGTGAAGGGCGTCGCCTCGGAGATCGTGGGCCTTGCCCCCGCCTCTTGCCAAACCCGGTCCCCGACCACGTCAATCTGTTTGCTCAGGTTCCCAAGACGCAGCCCTGTTGGCACGCGCCGTGCCGGGCGCCCCCCCGGCGCATGGGCCACGGCCTCAACCAGCACATCGCAGTAGGGCTTACGCGGCGCAAAATCGGATTCGTCACGCGGTGAAGAAAAGCCGGGCGCGCCCCAAAACGTGTCCGCCGTGGCCAGCCCTTCGGGCACGTCAGCCAATGTGCAGGGCCGATCCGGCGCGGAAGGGAAAGCAAAGGTGCGCTTGATCACCACCACGACATTTTCGCGCCCGTCAGGGTCAAGCCCAAGGGTGAAGCCCGTCACCAACCCCGGTGAAGCATCAATCTGCATGACCCATGCCCCACGCCCCGGCACCAGCGCAGCACGCCAGATCGGTTCTTAACACCCGCGCTGAACTGCCTTTTGGTCTCAAATCCTGTCTCCGAAAATCGGGCGCGGCCCGCTAGTTTTGCAGCACTTTCGATCCTTTGACCGTCACGGTCGAACTGGCCTTCAGCACCATCTTGCCCTTGGCCGTAACGGTGGCATTGCCCGACCCGGTGACGGTGATGTTCTTGCCCGTCAGCGTGATCGTGCCGTCTTTTTTCATGATCAGTTGGCTCTTGCCGACGATCAGCGCCAATTCGTCGCCAACCACCACCGTCTTACTTTTGCCAACGGTTTCGCTCGCGCTTTTGCCGATGCTGACACTATGTGACGACCCAATCGATTCAATCGCATCATTGCTCACGACATAGGTCGAACCGGCCCCGATAGTTGTCGCCGAATCCGCCCCAATCGTAAGCGATGAAGCCGCCCCAATCGTTGTGGTCGCACTTGCGCCGACGGTCGTGGTCGTGTTGTTCCCGACCGTTAAAACCATGTCGTGGCCAATGGACTCGGTGTGATTGTTTGCGACGGTGATGGTCTTATCGTTGCCCACCGTGCTCGACTTATCATGGCCGATCTGCTCGGACTGATCATTGCCAACCGTCTTCGCCCGGTCATGGCCGATCTGGTGGGTTTCGTCGTTCTCGATCACCGTGTTGTGGTCTTTTTGCGCATGCATAAAGACCTCTTCACTGCCCGCCTCATCTTCAAAGCGGAATTCGTTATACCCACTGCCTTTATGGGTGTTGGATTTCCACGTGCTGACGGTTTTCTTGCCGGGCAGATCATAGGGCGGCGTGTTCGACCCATTATAAACGCAGCCAGTGACCAGCGGCTTATCCGGGTCACCTTCAAGGAATTCGACCACCACTTCCATGCCGATGCGCGGAATGATCATCCCCCCCCAGCCCGCGCCCGCCCAATTTTGGCTGACCCGGCAGCGCATCGAATATGCACCGTCCAGATCCCAGTGAAACTGCACCAAAATCCGGCCATGCTCGTCGCAGTCAATCTCTCCTTCGCCCACCACTTTCGCGGTTTGTGGCCCCTGCACCGAGGGAATAGGGCTGCGCAAAGGCGGTGCCAGCGGGCTTTTTTCGGGGATCAGCACATAAGCCCCCCGGAAGGCGACCTCGTCAGCATCTGCGCCGCCCGTGGCATAGCCTTCGCCGACAAAACGATGGTGCGCCGATAGGCAGATGTAGCTATCCCCCTGCCCCGGCACCTTCCCATTGCTGCCTTGCTCGCTCCCAAGCGTCACCCGGAGCCCACCCGCAAGCGTCACCACATCGCCCGAGGCGCGCACGCGCGCATCGCCGCCGCGTGCACGGTCTAGGCCCAGCCGCACCATCGCCCGCCCATCGCCTTGGCTCAGATAATCGCCGGGATAATCAAAGCTTTCAATCGAGCCTTCGGCATATTGCGCATCGCCCTGCTGCACGACTTCCATCGCCTGATTGGGCTTTTTGAACTCGTAATCCGTGAGCTTGATCGCGCCTGTGGTCAGGTTCCGTTCTGTTTCCCAACTCCAGAAATGTTCTTCATCAGATTGGTGATGCGCGTCAAAGCCAACATAGGCGCGCGTGCCAATCGTTTCATGGGCGCTCGGATCATCGGTCAGCACCATGCGGTGATTGCCGACTTCGTGGAGGAAATGAAAGCTGATCCCGAACCGCTCCATCTGGCGCCGCGCAAAGGCCAGATCACTCTCGCGATATTGCACGGTATATTCGAGCTCGGGATAGTTGCGCATCACCATAACATCGAGACCGCCATAATCGCCCAGCAACTCGCCAAGAATGTCGACGACGGTCATATTGTGGAAGATCCGCTGGTTGCGCCGGAGGCTCGCCAACCAAACACGCGGACGCAGCACCATCTCATAGCGGTGCCCGCCTTCGCCCGGGCCAATCCAGCGCGCACGAGTCACGATCCCATCGAAGGGGCGGTCCTCGTCGCCGTTTTCGATTTCCACCGTGGCATGCGTGCCAATCAGATCATCGAAGTTGATATCGGCATCGGTCGAGAGCGCTTCCACGCGATACTCGAACAGATCATTCAAATAGTCGGTGCCCTCGAAACGGAGCAAAACCAAAACATCGTCACCGAGCGCAGTTTTTAGACGCCCGAGCCGATCCGATTGACGCAGGTCGACTGTCATGAAACGGACCCCATCGTAAAAATGCTGGGTCCAGCATGCAGCATAAGGGCCAATCCGGCAAACCCGAATTGGCGCAAAGCGCCCGAACCTGCCCTAAAGGTCGGTTCGGGGCGGTGTTTTCAAGGCACCGAGGCGCTTAGCTGCCGCGTTGAATGATCTCACGCACCCATGCGGGCGCGGCAACGTGCTGGTCTGAGAAAATCTCGAACGCATCAATCCCTTGGTGGAAATAAAGTTCATAGCCCGACAGGAACTCTGCCCCGAGCGCCTCCACCTGCGCGCGGAACTGCGTGTTGATCGGCGTGTAAACCGCATCAAAGGCCCAACGCGGCGCGCCGGTCACGCCTTCGGGCAGAGGTGAGCCTTCACGCCCCACCATGCCGAGCGGCGTACAGTTCACCACCCCATCAAAACCGGACAGCTCCGCCGCGTTTTCCGCGCTGCCTGCGGTCACTTTCATCAAAGGCGCATGGCTGGCGAGGGCTGCCGCCAAGCTTTCGACCTTGGCCGGGTCCATATCGACCAGCACAAGTTCGGTCGCGTGCAGGTCGGCCAGCCCAAAAGCCACAGCACGGCCTACGCCGCCTGTGCCCAACAGCAGCACGCGCCCCGGCAGCACCGCGCCGAAGGTGGCGTGGTAAGCGGCCTTGAAGCCCGAGTGATCGGTATTGAACGCCAAAGGCCCCATCGGCGTGAATTTGACCGTGTTGGCCGCGCCCATCGCCGCCACCACAGGGTCGCCCGGTTGCACTTGGGCGGCGGCCTCTTCTTTGAACGGATAGGTGACATTCACCCCATCAAAGCCTTGCGCCGCGCAATCGGCCAACACCTCAGAAAAGCCTTTGCCGCGCTCTGCCGGGATGATCAGGTCATAAGTCACATTGCGGTTGAGCGAGAGCCCACAGGTCACATGCAGCGCGGGCGAACGGGTGGCAGTGATGTTGCCGCCAATCAGGCCGAGGCGCAAAGTGCGCGGCGAAGGTTGTTGCGTCATGAAGTCCGGTTCCGTTGGGCCGAGCATCGCGAAAGCGCGACGAGTCGGGGCGCGAAAGATGCGCCAATCTAGCCCGCGCCCCTCCCCCGAACCATGATTTTCAAAGCATACACATGCATTTAAGCGCATTTTTCGAGCAAAAAATTAACATCAACGCAGGGATGAATTTCGCAATTGCAATAGAACCCGCGCGCGCCGCAAGTTAGGGTTCGCCAAACCTTTGACGGGAGGCAAAATTGTCGAAGACCATCTTCATCCTGAACGGCCCCAACCTGAACCTGCTCGGCAAGCGCCAGCCCGAGATTTACGGCGCAGACACGCTTGACGACGTGGAAACTCGCTGCCGTGCGCTTGCGACAAGCCTTGGCTTTCAGATTGAGCTGTTTCAATCAAACCATGAAGGCGTGATCATCGACACGATCCACCGCGCCCGGGAAGAAGCCGCCGCGATCGTCATCAACCCCGGCGCGTTCACCCATACCTCGGTCGCCATCTTGGATGCGCTCAACGCCTATGACGGGCTGGTATTCGAATGCCACATCTCGAACGTGCATAAGCGCGAAAGCTTCCGCCACCACAGCTTTGTGTCGGGCCGCGCCGATGGGGTGATGGCGGGCTTTGGCGTTGAAGGCTACGAGCTTTGCGTGCGCCGCGCCTGCTCACTTTTGTCGAAATAAGCCCATGCTGACCGTCCTTGCTCTGCTGCTGCCCGTCTATCTGCTGGTGGCGGCAGGCTATGTGGTGGTGCGCACAAATTGGGTCGCGGGCGCAGAAATGGGCTCGCTTGGGCGACTGGTATTGCGGGTCTTCATCCCGGCGATGCTGTTTTACGCGCTGTCCAGCGCGCCTTTGCACGAAACGATCCGCCCCGGTTTCTTGGCGGCCTATGCGCTCGCCTCGGTCATCATGTGGGGCGGAACGCTTGCGCTTTCCAAAGCGCTTGGCAATGGTCGGACAGAGGCGGGGCTGGAGGCGATGGGCGCCTCTGTCTCGAACTCGGCCTATTTTGGCCTGCCCGTCGTCACCATGGTCTTCGGCCATGAATTGGCGCTGCGGGTCTTTGCGCTGAACCTACTGGTCGAAAACTTGGTCGTTTTGCCGCTGGCGATTGGCTACCTCGACACGGCGGGCGGGCGCATCAGTGCCAAAAGCTTACTGCGCACCACGGCGCGCAACCCGCTTCTGATCGCCTCGGTCGCGGGGCTTGCCTTTGGGGCAACGGGGTTGCCACTGCCCGAACCGCTTATCCGCACATTTGAGATGTTAGGGCCCGTCGCGGCTCCGGTGGCGCTTTTGGTGATTGGCGCGGCGGTCGCGGATTTGAAAGCCAGCGCGATTGCGGGCGGCGCACTGCGACTGATCCCGATCAAGCTGATTGTCTTCCCTGCCGTCACCGCCGCTTTGATGTTTGGTTTCGGGGTCGAGCCCACCATGGCCAAGGCGGGCATTTTGACCGCTGCCGTGCCGATGATGTCGAGCTTTGCGCTGTTCGGGCTCAACTATGGTCGCCCGCAACTTGCGGCAAGCGCGGTGATTTTCACCACCGCGGTCTCTTTCATCACGCTGACGGCGCTGATCACGCTGATGGGGGTCTAACCCCCCGTCAGTCGGCGCTGGTGTAAAGCGCCCCGCTTTCCAGCATCGCATCGACCTCGGCATCGGTGAAGCCAAGCTCAAGCGCCAAATCCCGGTTGTGTTCGCCCAGCCCCGGCGCGGCGACCGGCGTGCCGAGATCAAGGCCCGAGAATTTGAACGGCAGGTTCGGCACTTTCACCTTGCCCAGTTTCGGGTGATCTTGTTCCAGCACCATATTGCGCGCGGCCACCTGCGGGTCATTCGCCACTTCGGCAATGGTCTGAATGGGGGCCGCAGGCACGCCAGCCGCATCCAACGCGGCAAGGGCGGCGGCGCGGCTGGGTTGCGCGGCACACCATGCCCGCACCAGCACAATCGCCTCGGCATTGTGGTCATTGCGATTGGCCGCACCGTGGAAGCGGACATCGGCGGCAAGCGCCTCGCCCCCAATCAGATGCGCAAGCTTCAACCACGTATCATCGACCTGCGCGGCGATCACCAGATCGCCATCGGGCGCCGAAAAACAGCCATAAACCGTGGAATCGGGGAGGTTATCGCCAGTGCGCTTGGGCATTTCTGCGCCGTCTGACATCAGATAGCCTTGCAGCGCGTAGTCATGCATCGAGACCATGCAATCATAAAGCGCAAGGTCGACATGCTGGCCACGCCCGGTTTGCATCCGGCTGATGATCGCCGCCAAAACGGCGGTCGCCCCATGGCTGCCGGTATACATATCGGCCAAAGGCATCCGGAACAGCGGCGGCGGTGCGCCTTCGGTGCCCACAATCGACATCGCGCCCGACATCGCCTCGGCAATCAGCCCAAAGCCGGGGCGTTTCGACAAAGGCCCAGAATGCCCGAAGGCGGAGACAGAGGCATAAATCAGCCGCGGGTTCAGCTGAGAGAGCTCTTCATAGCCCAGCCCCAGCTTTTTCAGCGCGCCGGGGCGGTAGTTTTCGACGAAGACATCGGCCGTGGCGGCGAGGCGCTTCATCAATTCCACCGCTTGCGGCTGGCGCAGATCAAGGCATAGGCCCCGCTTGCCCATGTTCTGTTGCAGGAAATACCCCGAAACGCCCTCGCGCTGCGTGGGCGAAGCGCGGCCCGCATCGCCCGCACGCGGCCGCTCCACCTTGATCACATCAGCACCCAGCGCCGCCAATTGGCGCGACAGGAACGGCCCGGCAAGGAAGTGGCTGTAATCAATCACCTTAATGCCCTGAAGGGGCAGCGGCGCGGTGGGGTTGGTCATCGCGGGCTCCTTTTCTTGCGCCCTAGCTATAGGGCCGCCTGCGCCTTCCCAAGCGTTCCGAGCCAAGCCGAGGCCCGAACAAGCGGCAGCGCGTCTGATTTCCACCTCAAAACATCAATTGATGCATCATTCGCCATCAAGATCGCGGATATTCTCGCGCAAGATCAGTTCTGCCGGAATCGGGCGTAGATCGGGGGCCGTGCCGCGATGCTGCGCGATGACAGCCGCCACAGCCCGCGACGCGATCACCTGCATATCTTGATGGATCACGGCGGCCATGCGCCCCTCAATCAGCGCAGCGCGCGACAACGCCGTCAGGTTGAAGGTGACAAAGCACAGATCGCGCGCACGCCCGGCATCCGATAACGCACGCTCAATGCCCCGGTTGCCCGCCGCAAAGTTCACAATCCCCTCCAGCGCAGGAAAACGCTTCAAAAGCGTTGTGGCCAGGCGGAAGCATTCCTCGGGCGTGTCATTGGTCGAAAGCGTTTCGACCACCTCAATGGCAGGAAAGTCTTCGCGCAAGATCGAGCGCAGGCCCGCCTCGCGCTCTTCATGGCTGCGGTAGATCGCTTCGGAAAAGAAATAGGCGATTTTCCCTTTCTTCCCCATCATATTGCCCATGATCTGCCCCGCCAAGCGGCCCGCCGCCCGGTTATCAAGCCCGATATAGGGCAGGCCCGTCAGCCCTGGCAAAGTTGTCAGCACGCTGACCACGGGAACGCCCGCAGCGATCAATTTGCCAATCGCGTCACGCACCAGGGGATGTTCGACCGGCTGTACGATCACCCCCCCGGCGCCATCGCCCAAACAGGCCAACAAGGCCTCGGCCAAAGTGACCACATCGGTGCGTTTGACAAAATCGAGCCGCAGCGCCACCCCTTTTTGGCGCGCGGTCGCGCGCAGGCATCGGCCCAGATTGTCATTGGCAAACCCCGGCGGCCCACCGAGGAACGCGCGCAGCGCGAGCCCAGCCGGCGCGGGCTGCATCAGCTTTGGTCGTGCACCCGAGGCCGCCAATTCCCGCTCTGCCGCACGAACCTTTTCAACCGTGGCGCTCCGCACCCCCGGTCGGCCATTCAGCACCCGGTCAACGGTGGCGGTGCCCACCCCTGCCAAAAGGGCAATATCGGAAATGCGGGGCTTTTGCTTGTCGTGATCGCTCATGCGGGCAAGATGAGGCATCAAAACCGCGCCGTCCAGCCCGCCGTCGCGGAAGCTTTAACCTACCGTGGTCACGGCCCGCATTTCCGCGCGCAAAAGTTCAATCAGCTCTTCGGCAAAAATCGAACGCGGGGTTTCGCTGTTCACCACCGCATAGGTGCGGAAAGTGGTGGGTTCCTTCAGCGCGATCACCTTGAGCCCTTCTAGGTTCTGATCGGCCACCGAAAATTCGTCAATCAAGGCCACCCCGACCGCTTGGCGCACCAAGGCTTGCACAGTTTGGCCAAAGCGTGCCTCGATGATGAAATCCACCGGCAGCCCCGCATCTTTCAAAGGCCGCGCAACAATCGCCCCATATGGGTCCGACGGGGAAATCCCGATCATCGGGTTTTTCGCCAGATCATGGATCGAAACACGTGGCTCCTCGGCCAGTTCATGCCCTTCGGGCACCAAAGCCACCACCCGCCCGGTGCCCAAAGGCAGGCAGGTCAGCCCCGGATGGTCGATCTTGAAGCTATTGGCTACCAACTCGCCCTTGCGCAGCAAAAGATAGTCGATGCTCTCTTCGATCTTCGTTTGGTCGATGGTCATGCGCAG
This sequence comes from Rhodobacter sp. JA431, assembly GCF_900217725.1. Lineage (NCBI taxonomy): Bacteria > Pseudomonadati > Pseudomonadota > Alphaproteobacteria > Rhodobacterales > Rhodobacter > Rhodobacter sp. JA431. The sequence continues at coordinate 91,381 of NZ_OBMP01000003.1, read as the reverse complement.
ATCGGGGTAGCGTTCGCGCAGCCGCCGCACGGCATAGGGCAGGACGCGCTGCGCAATCGAGGGCACAGAGGCAAAAGCAAACACCCGGCTTTCGCCGCGCTTGAGCATATCAATCGAGCTTTGCAGGTTCTCCACCTTGGCGAAGACCTCGTTGATCTGAGAAAAGATCCCCCGCGCCTCTTCGGTTGGTGCGAAACGCCCATGCGCGCGTGAAAAAAGCCGCAGCCCCAATTGGCTTTCGGTGTGCTTCATCACCCGGCTAATGCCCGGCGCAGACACGCCCAGCAAATCCGCCGCGCCCTTGACCGTTCCGGTAATCAAGATGGCCCGGATCACCTCAATTTGCCGCAATGTCAGCATGGGACCTCCCTATCACGCGCACAGAAATTAACATCGCATACGCATCAAGGCAAATACGGATATTTGTTGTTATGTAATGCGAGCCTTATGGTCGCGCCGACCCCGAATGGGAGCGGGAAAGACCATGACCTTATCGAACAGCGTGCTCATTGAAGACGAATTCCTGCGCGACGGCTTGCAAAACGAGGCGCGGGTTTTCTCGGTTGAAGAAAAGCTGGCCTATGTGCGCGATCTGATTGCTGCTGGGGTGAAACGCATCCAAGTGGGCAGCTTTGTGCATCCGAAATGGGTGCCGACGATGGCCAATACCGATGAGCTTTGCGCGGCGCTGCCCGAAGCTGCGGGCGTGACCTATACCGCGCTCGTGCTCAATGGCGCGGGGCTCAAGCGCGCGCAGGCTGTGGGGCTGAGGCATCTGTCGCTTTCGGTCTCGGCCTCAGAAACGCATAGCCGGAAGAACACCAACCGCAGCGTTGATGAAGGACGCGCCGCGATGGCGCCGGTGATTGAAGCGGCACTTACCGATGGCATTGCCGTGCGCGCGGGCATTCAATCTGCGCTTGGCTGCGGCTTTGAAGGCAAGATCGACCCTGAGGTGGTGATTTCCATTGCCAAGCAATGGTCCGCCCTTGGCGCGCATGAGATCAACTTGGCCGATACGGCAGGCCTCGCCAATCCGGTGCAGGTAGCCGACCTGTGCGCCCGCGTGCGCGACGCGATTGCCCCTGAAGTGGCGCTGTCTCTGCATCTGCATGACACGCGCGGGCTTGGCATGGCGAATATGCTGGCGGGTCTACAAGCGGGCGTGCGGGTCTTTGACACTGCGCTTGGCGGCCTTGGCGGCTGCCCGTTCATCCCAAAAGCCGCTGGCAACATTTCCACCGAAGATGTGGCCTTTGCGCTGGAGGAAATGGGCTTTGAAAGCGGCATCAACTGGCGCGCCTTGCGCAGCGCGGTGGCCCGCGCCGAAGCACAGCTTGACCGCCCCCTGCCCGGCCGCATGGGCCATATTTTCCAACCCGGTGAAGCGCAGGAGAATGCCGCATGAGCCGTATCTATGCCCTTGAATATCTAACGGTTCCGGGCCTCACTCCGCGCGAGCTGGTCACAGTGGCGGCCGACGCGGGCTATGATGCGGCAAGCTTCCGGCTCATTCACATGGGCGTGGCGGGCGAACCCGATTGCGACCCCTGCGCCGCGCAAATGATCCGCGAAACCAAGGCGGAATTGCAGGCGCGCGGGCTGAAAGCCTATGACGTGGAACTGGCGCGCATCCTGCGCGAAACGCCCGCCGCTGACTATGAGCGCGCCTTTGCCGCCGCCGCCGAATTGGGCTGCACGCAGGCCATTTCCTCGGCTTGGACGGATGTGCGCAACGACCTGCCCTTTATCGTCGAGCGCTTTGGCGAGATTTGCGCCCTTGGGTCGCAATATGGGTTGACGGTGAACCTTGAATACCCGGCCTTTTCGCGGCTGTGCTGCATTGAAGATGCGCAAGAGGTGCTGACACTGACCCGCGCGCCGAACCAAGGTCTTTTGATAGACACGCTCTATCACTATTTCACCGGCGGGAAGCTCGCCGATCTTGCCCGCGTGCCGAAGAAATGGGTCAATTTCCTGCATGTGAATGACACCCATCACATGGCCTTTTCCAAGGCTGAGATGATTCATATCGCCCGCGATGCGCGGCTTTATCCGGGTGAAGGGGTCATTCCTTTCGCGATGATCGCCGCCACCTTCCCCGAGGCCGATATTGCCATTGAACTGCCCAATGCCGAGCGCATGGCCGTTCTTGGCCCCACCGAACACGCCCGCCGCGCGCTTATGGCCGCGAAACGCTTTTTCGACGATGGCGAAGCCGCCACCGTCAGCGCCGCTTGAGCGCCAGCCACTCAGGAGACCCAATATGGCCCGTGAACTCACCCAAGAAGAAATGGCGACCGCCGATGCGATGATCGCCCGCGCGCGTGCCGCGATGGAAGAAATCAAAGATTACGACCAAGAGCAGGTGGACCGTCTGGCCCGTGCGCTTGGCTGGAACTGCGGCAACGAAACCACCTTCTTGCGCATTGCCCAGATGGGCGTGGATGAAAGCGGCATTGGCGACCGTGCGGGCCGCGCGGGCAAACGCTTCAAAATCTTGGGCGTACTGCGCGATGCGCTGCGTGGCAAATCGGTTGGCGTGATCGAAGAAGACACCGCTAAAGGCCTGACCAAGATCGCGAAACCGGCGGGCGTCATTGCCTCGCTCATCCCGACCACCAACCCCGAGCTCACCCCCCCGGTGACCGGCATCTATGCGATCAAATGCAAAGATGCGGTGATCTTTTCGCCCCACCCGCGGGCCAAGAAAACCACCTTTGAGATGGTGCGCGTGATGCGTGAAACGCTCGCCAAACTGGGCGCGCCGCGCGATATTTTCCAATGTGTCGAGAACCCCTCGATCCCGATGACCGATTACCTGATGGCCCATTGCGATCTGACGATGGCGACGGGCGGCAAGCCGATGGTGCAGGCGGCCTATTCCTCGGGCAAACCGGCTTATGGCGTGGGCGCGGGCAATGCGACGATGGTGATTGATGCCGACGCCGATATTGACGAAGCGGCGATGAACTCGCGCATCTCGAAAACCTCGGATTTCGGCTCGGGCTGTTCGGCCGATGGCAACTTGGTCATTCACTCGGCAGTCTATGATGCAATGAAAGCCGCGCTGATCCGCGAAGGTGGCTATCTGTGCGCCCCCGAAGAAAAAGAGCTTCTGGCGAAAGCACTGTGGAAAGAAGACGGCTCCCGCCGCATTGAAACCGTGGCGATTGCCGCGCAGCGGATTGCCGAATTTGCGGGCTTCACCATCCCCGAGGACCGCAAATTCCTGATGGTCGAACAAGACGAGATCGGCAAAGAGCATAAATTCTCGGGCGAGAAACTCTCGGTCACGATGGCGCTTTATAAAGCCGCCGACTTTGACGACGCGCTCGCCAAAGTCCGCGCGATCTATGACGTGGGCGGCAAGGGCCATAGCTGCGGGATTTATTCCTTCAACGAAGAGCATATCCTGCGCCACGCCGAAAACGCGCCGGTCTCCCGCGTGATGGTGCGCCAGCCGCAATCCAAGGCCAATGCGGGTTCGTTTGAAAACGGCATGCCGATGACCTCGTCGCTTGGCTGCGGCATCTGGGGCGGCAACATCACCAACGAGAACGTCTCGCTCAAGCACTACATGAACGTGACTTGGGTCGCGCGCCCGATCCCGATGGACCGCCCCTCGGACGAAGAACTCTTTGGCGAATTCTACAACACCGAGGTCATGTAAGAATGGTCACGACGCATATCGAACCGGGCAAAGACCTGATCTCGAACCAGCTTTGCCGCTACCTTGAAGGCCGGGGCGTGAAACACGTCTTTGGCCTGTGCGGGCACACCAATATCGCCGTTTTGGCGGCGATGTCGGAAAGCGGCATTGAGTTTGTGAATGTGCGCCATGAGCAAATCGCGAGCCACGCCGCCGATGGTTATGCGCGGGTAACCGGCAAAGCCTCGGTCGTGCTGAGCCACCTTTCCCCGGGCCTGACCAATGCCGCCACCGGAGTGGCGAATGCCGCGCTTGATTGCATCCCGATGGTGGTGATCGCCGGGGATATCCCGTCTTATTACTACGGCAAGCACCCGCACCAAGAGGTGAACCTGCACGCCGATGGCAGCCAGTATGAGATTTACCGCCCCTTCGTGAAGCGCGCTTGGCGGGTTGATACCCCCGAACTGCTGCCCGAAATCATGGAAAAAGCCTTCGCTTTGGCGGAATCCGGCCAACCCGGCCCGGTGCTTGTGAACGTGCCGATGGATTACTTCTCGGCGCAGGTTCCGAATGCGCTGTGGGATCGGCTCTCGGCCAATGCCAAAGAACTGCGCAAACCCTCGCTCGATGACGAAACCGCGCGGGAGATTGTCGGCAAACTGCTTTCCGCAGAGCGCCCGGTGATCTACGCAGGCGGTGGCGTCGCGCTGGCAAAAGCGTGGGATGAGCTGAAAGCACTGGTGGACCATCTGCAACTGCCCGTTGCCCACTCGCTGATGGGCAAAGGCTGCCTGTCCGATGATCATCCGCTCGTGCTGGGGATGACGGGCTTTTGGGGCACAAGCTTCACCAATGCGCAAACGCTTGGGGCGGATTGGCTCTTGGCACTCGGCAGCCGCTTCAAGGAAGCCGATAGTTCCTCGTGGTATCCCGAATATACGTTCGACATTGGGCCGGGCAAAACCAGCCTGATCCATATTGACATCGAGCCGCAAGAAATCGGGCGCAACTACCCGGTCGACATTGGCGCGGTGGCAGACCTCAAAGCGGCGCTGAAAGTGCTGGTGCGGGTGGCCAAAGAAATGTGCCCGGAAGGCGTGCAACGCCCCGAACTGGTGGCCGAAATCGCCAAGTTCCGCGCCGAGTTCAAAGCCTCGAACACCGCGATGCAGACCTCAGACGCCTTCCCGATGATGCCCGAGCGCATCTTGGCCGATCTGCGCGCCGCCATGCCGCGCGACGCGATCCTGACCTCGGATGTAGGTTGGAACAAAAACGGCGTCGCGCAGCAGTTTGACATCTACACCCCCGGCTCGATCCTGATCCCGGGTGGTTTTGCGACGATGGGCTTTGGCCCGCCCGCCGCTGTGGGCGCCAAAGTGGCGGCCCCTGATCGCGTGGTGATCTCGCTTGTGGGGGATGGGGGCTTTGGCCAGAACCCCGCCGTGCTGGCGACCGCCGCGGCTGAGCGGCTCGCCGTGATTTGGGTGGTGATGAACAACAACGCCTTTGGCACCATCGCGGGGCTGCAAAAGGCGCATTATGATCTGACCTACGGCACCACCTTCCAAAAGGCCGAAAGCCCGCTAGAGCAAACGCCCGATTACGCCGCCATCGCCCGCGCCTATGGCGTGGAAGGTGTGCGCGTGGCCTCGGCCGCCGAGTTCAAACCGGCACTAGAAGCCGCGATTGCCTCGGGCAAGCCGACGGTGATTGATGTCGCGATGATCAACAACCCAACCCCCACCTCGGGGCATTGGAACATCCTTGACATCTACTCGCCCGAGGGCGGCGTGGGTCACGTGACCACCGATTAAACCAGAACCACGGGCCGCCCCTACCCCGGCGGCCCTGGACCCTGCCACGTGGGCCAGCGGGCAGGGAATAAGGCGGGCGGCAGGGCAAAACGCTCCCTCCCCATTTGCGGTTTGCACCTGCCGCCCGGCTTCGACTAAACTGGCGCCGAACCGGGCCAGCAACGGCCCCCAGATCAAGAATAACAACCGCTTGCAGATCACTGCACCGCCCGGAGGCCCTGATGCGCGCGATCTCCTCGATTTCCTTCTCCGGCCAGCTTGAAGACAAGATCACCGCCGCCGCCGAAAATGGCTTCGACGCGATTGAGCTTTTCCGCGAAGACATCATCGGCTTTGAGGGCACGCCCGACGATATCGGCCCCTTCGCGCGCGAAGCCGGGATCAAAATCCTGTCGCTGCAATCTTTGCGCGACTTTGAGGGGCTGACCGGTACCGCGCGGACCGAGGCTTTGGCGCGGGCGGAAAAGTTCCTCGACCTTGCGCAGCGGATCGGGGCGGAAATGCTGATCCTGTGCGCCAATACCCGCGCCGACAGCAATGCCGCTGGTGCGCTGGAAGATTTGCGTCTTTTGGCCGATATGGCCGCGTCGCGCGGGCTGAAAGTGGGCTATGAGGCGCTGGCCTCGTCGCGCCAAATCACCTCCGTCACCGCCGCTTATGAGGCTGTGAAGGCCGTGGGGCGCGCCAATTTCGGCCTTGTGATCGGCACGGTGCACCTGTTCGCCTCGGCCAGTGGCTCGCTGGAAGATGCGCTGGCCACCCTGCGCGAGATTGAGCCGAAGGATATCTTTTTGGTTCACCTCGCCGACACGCCCACCACCCGCATTGACCCGGCACTGATCGCCGCCTCTTTCCGGCTGTTTCCGGGGCAAGGCACGCTGCCCGTGGCCGCGCTTTACAGCCAGCTTTTGGTGCAAGGCTTCGAAGGCCCGCTCTCGATTGAGACTTTCAACGACCAGATCCGCTCTTTGCCCGCCACGCGGATTGCCGAAGATGCGATGCGCGCCTTTCACCTGCTCGAAGAAACCCATGCCCGCGGGGCGCATCCACGTTCGGACATGCAGGCCCCGGGGCTTGTCGAGTTCACCGCGCAAGGTGAGGATGCCGACGATTTCATCCGCCTGTTCACCGCGCTTGGCTTTGCCAAAACCCATGAAAACGGGGCCGTCAGCCTGTGGCAACAGGGGCAGATCACCCTTGCGCTGAACACCGCCACGAGTGGGCTCGCGCATTCGATCTATCTTGTGCAGGGCGCCTCTGTTTCGGGGGTCGGCCTTGTCGTCAACGATATGCCGCTGATGCTCGACCGGATCGGGCGCTTTCATGGCGAGGCGGTAGAACTGGCCGAACCCTATGGGCTGGCGCGATTGCGCGGCCCCGGCGGATCGGTGCTGTTCTTGCAGCCCGAGGCGTTCACCCCGGGCTCTGAATTCACCGCGACGGGGGCGAAACCGGGCGATGGGCTGACCCATATCGACCATGTCGCGCAAGCGCTGCAGCCGAACCTGTTCCTGTCGGGGCTTCTGTTCTACCGCGCCACCTTTGATTTGCGCGCGCATGAGTTGCGCGACGTGCTTGACCCGCATGGAACGGTGCATTCGCGCACGCTCGTCAACGACAGCGCCGCTTTCCGCATGTCACTCAACGCGAGCTTTGGCGCGGGCACCACGACGCAGCGCTTCCTTGGCAAATCGGGCTTTGCACCCTTCCATCATATCGCGCTTGCAAGCGACGACATCTTTGGCCTTGCCGCCAAAATGGAGCCGCAAGACCTGTTGAGCGTGCCGGCGAATTACTACGAAGATTTGGCGCTGCGCTTCGACCTTGCGCCCGATTTTATCGCCCGCCTACGCGAAGGCAATTTGATGTATGACCGCGACGAGCGCGGCACCTACCTGCAGCTTTATACCCGCGCGATCAACGGCTTCTTCTTTGAGGTGGTGGAACGGCGCGGCTATACGGGCATGGGCGCGGCCAATGCTCCGGTGCGGATGCTCGCGCAGCTGCGCGAGATTGAAGCCGAAGAGGCGCTGCACCTTCTTTAAAAGGGCAGCGCCTGATCGTTTCCTGCGCTTATTGATGCATCATGCATACGGGTCGTAAAGGCCCGGCTCCCCCTTCATCAACGAGCGCCCCATAACGGTGCGGTGAATTTCCGAGGTGCCATCGAAAATCCGGTAGATGCGAGCATCGCGGTAATAGCGCTCAATCGGCAGGTCTTTGCAAAAGCCCATCCCGCCAAAGACCTGAACCGCGCGGTCCACCACCCGGCCCAAGGTTTCCGCCGCTTGCACCTTCACAAGGCTGATGCGCGTGCGCGGGTCTTTGCCCTCGTCAATTTCCACGGCGGTTTGCCACAGCGCCAGACGGGCAGCGTTGATCTCCATCGCGCTGTCGGCCAGCATCTGCGCCACGAGTTGGAACTCGCCAATCGCTTGGCCGAATTGCTTCCGTTCGCGCGCGTAGTCGATCATCAAATCCAGCACTTTGGTGGCCTTGCCAATCGAACGCGCGCCCACCTGCGCCAGCCGCACCCGGCCCAAAACGCCAAGTGCCATGCGGAACCCCATGCCGCGCTCGCCCAGCATATGGATGGGCTTCAGCGGCACCTCATCAAAGCTGAGCTCCACATGGGACGTGCCGCGCAGCCCCATCATTGGCTGATCGCGCCCAATGGTCAGCCCCGGCGCGCCTTTATCAACCAAGAACAAAGAGATACCTTTCGCGCCCTTGTCTGGGTCAGTGACCGCAGAGACAACGAAAAAGTCCGACACAAAGCCATCCGAAATGAAGTGTTTGGAGCCCGAAAGCTTCCAGCCCCCCTGCCCGTCTTCCACCGCTTTGGTGCGGATGGAACCTGCGTCAGAGCCCGCACCGGGTTCGGTGATGGCGATGGAGCAGACGCGTTCCCCCCGCACGGTCGGGGTCAGCCAACGCTCGATCTGTTCGCCTTGGCTGGCGAGCAGCACTTCATACACGTTGCCAAAGGCGCGGCGCACCAAAATGTCGGTGGTGCGGCCAAACTGTTCCTCGACCAGCATCGTGTCAAAAGCGCTGAGACCACCGCCGCCAAATTCTTCGGGAATGTTCATCGCATAAAGCCCTAGGTCGCGGCTTTTCGCAAAGATCGTATCAGCCTTTTCCTGCGCTAAAGCGCCGTTTTCCTCGACCTCCGCCTCAAGCGGCGCAAGCTCTTCGGCAATGAAATCGCGCACAGTTTGCACAAGAAGTTTTTGCTCGTGGGAAAGGCTCAGATCCATATCATCCTCAAGGCTGGAAGCACTGCCTCTGCCTAAGGAGGGTGGGCGCATCGGTCTAGCACTGCACCTGTATCCAAATGAAAGAGGCCCGCTCAAGCGGGTCTAAATCACATCAAATCATCAAATGATGCATCATTTTGAGTGCCGATGCGATGTAGAACATCGCACCGCCAAGCCGCCCTTAGCGCGGGATGATCGCGCCCGGTTGTGCAATCACCGCACAGGCTTGCAGATGCGCGCGCCCCAATGCCTCGGCCTCCGAAGCGCCCTGAAGCACCGCCGCCAGATAGGCGCCGTTGAAACTGTCGCCGGCGGCGGTGGTATCCACCACACGCGGTGCAGGCGCATAGGGCGGCGCGGTCACAGTAGCATCAAAAGGCATGGCCCCGGCCGAACCACATTTGAGCGCGCCTTCGGTAAAGCCCGCCGCACGGAACCGTTTGAGCACTTCAACCGGATCGCTCTCGCCACCAAGCGCCATCTCGTCATCGACCGAGGGCAGCGCGATATCGGTGACTTCCCAAGCCGCCGAGATTGTCTTGCGCGCGGTCGCCTCGTTTTCCCACAGGCGCGGACGGTAGTTGCTGTCAAACACCACCGTCGCCTGGTGCTGCGCCAAATGCTCGATCAGATGCGCACGCACATCGGGCGGCAAGATCGCAAGCGTGATGGCGCTGAGATAGATCACATCCATGCCTTCAAGCTGAGCGAACCCATCTTCAAAAAGCGTACGCGCGGCGGATTGGTTGCGCCAATAGCTAAAGCTGCGCTCCCCCGCCGCGTCGGTGGCAATCGCATAGACACCCGGCAGACGGTCAGCGTGATGGGTGATGCAAGACGTTCCCACCCCTTCGGAGCGAATAAACGCCTCCATCCGGGCCGACATCGCGTCACTGCCCAGCACCGTCACAAACTCAACCTGCGCCTGCGGGAACCCGCGCGCGAGGTAGATCGCGGTGTTGAGCGTATCGCCCGCATAGCCGATTTGGGCGCCCGCGCGATCCGGGTTCAACTCGATCATCGCTTCGCCAACACAGGCAATCTTCATGGGGTCCTCACATTACCGCGCCAACCTGCCACGGCAGGAATTCATTATCACCAAGGCCTTGGGCCTCAGATTTCGTCACACCGCCCGAAGCCACGCGCAAAATCTCTTCAAAGATTTGCACGCCCTTCTCGGCCAAACTGACCCCCGAAAGCACATCGCCCGCGTTCAGATCCATATCTTCGGGCATGGCCGCAAACAGCCGATCCGAGGTGGCAATCTTGATTGTGGGGGCGGGTTTAGAGCCAAAGGCAGAGCCGCGCCCGGTGGTAAACACAATCAACTGCGCCCCGCCTGCAATCTGCCCGGTGGCAGAAACCGGATCATAGCCGGGCGTATCCATATAGACGAGGCCCTTGGCCGTGACCTGTTCGGCATAGTCATAATAGGCGCGCAAGGGGGTGGAGCCCGCCTTGGCGACAGCACCAAGCGACTTTTCCAAGATCGTGGTGATGCCACCTTGCTTGTTGCCCGGAGAGGGGTTGTTGTCCATCGACCCGCCACCTTGGGCGGAATACTCCTCCCACCACGCCAAACAGCCGGTGAGCTTGTCAGCCACATCAGCCGTGGTGCGGCGTAGCAAAAGCTGCTCGGCCCCGTGAATCTCGGGCGTTTCCGACAAGATCACCGTGCCGCCTTGGGCCACGATCATGTCAGAGGCCACGCCAAGCGCCGGGTTCGCGGTGATGCCCGAAAAGCCATCCGACCCGCCGCATTGCAGGCCAATAGTCAGGGCCGAAACCGGGCAAGGCTGACGCGTGATCGCGTTCACCTGCGGCAGCAGGCGGCGCACCTCGGCTTTGATCTTCTCAATCGTGACACGGGTGCCGCCCATTTCTTGGATCGTTAGGCCGTGAAACCGCTCTGCGCCGGCATCGCCAAAGCGTGCCTGCATCCGCGCGACCTGCATCACCTCGCAGCCAAGACCCACAAAGATCGTGGCGCCTACATTGGGGTGGGTGGCGGTTCCCCAAAGCACGCGCTCGAGGTTATCCGCCCCGCGCCCGGTCGCGGCCATGCCGCAGCCCGTACCATGGGCAAAAGCGGCGATACCATCGATATTGGGGAAGTCTTTCAGCGCGCCTTCGGCGATCAGCTCTTGCGCGGCATGGCGAATGACGGTGGCCGAGCAGTTCACCGTCGCGCAGAGCGCCACCATATTGCGCGTACCAACCCGGCCATCGCCGCGCTGATAGCCCATGAAGCTGCGCGGCTCCATCGCTGGGACAGCCGCCTCGGCCTGCGCCAAATCTGCGCCCACCGCGTAGGCGCGGTCATGGTCACTGAAGGCGCAATTGTGGCTGTGTACATGCGCGCCCGCCGCAATGGCTTCGGTGGCCAAACCAATGATCTGGCCAAATTTCACCACCGCATCGCCCGACGCCATCGCAACCCGCGCGATTTTGTGCCCCGCCGCCAAGGGCGCGGGAAGGCCCGCCCCAAGGCCAAGCGGGTCCGCCCCCGCCGCCGCACGGGCGGTCAGCACCGCCACCGTATCGGCGGGGTTGAGGATCAACACCTCAGCCATGGGCCACAGCCGCCATCACACCGCGCAATTCGGCCAAGCCGCGCATCCGCCCAATCAGCGGATAGCCCGGGAAGGTGCCGCGCCCGGTGTCAGACAAAAGCTCATGCCCATGATCGGGGCGCATCGGAATGACCGCATCGGACCGGCCCTCCGCCACGCGGCGCGTTTCTTCGGCCAAAAGCGCCTTCACCACGGCAACCATATCGGTGTCCCCGCCCAGATGCGCGGCCTCTTCAAAGCTGCCATCGGGGTCTTTTTTCACATTGCGCAGATGGGCAAAGTGAATGCGCGCGGCGAATTGTGCCGCAATCGCTGCCGGGTCATTGGCCGGGTTTGCGCCCAGCGAGCCGGTGCACAGTGTCAGCCCGTTCGCCACGCTTTCAACCGCTTGCAAGATCCACGCGATGTCTTCGGCATTCGAGACCACACGCGGCAGGCCCAAAATATCGCGCGGCGGGTCATCGGGGTGCACGCACATCCGAATACCAAGCTCTTCCGCTGTCGGGATCACCTCTTCCAAGAAGCGCTTGTAGTTCCGGCGGATTTCTTCGCGACCAATGCCGTCATAAAGCGCCAATTGGCCCCGCAGACCGTCAATATCATAGCGATCAAAGGCCCCGGGCAGGCCCGACATGATCGCATGCAAAAGTGCATTGCGATCCGATTCCGTGCTCGCCTCGAACCACGCTTTCGCGCGCGCGCAGACCTCGGGGGAATAGTCGTCCTCCGCGCCTGCGCGGCCCAGCATATGGATTTCAAAGGCCGCCATGCGGTAAGCCTCGAACCGCAAACATGTCCCGCCACGTGCCAGGGGCGCTTGCAGATCGGTCCGGGTCCAATCCAGCACCGGCATAAAGTTGTAGCAGATCACCTCGATGCCCTCGGCGGCAAGGTTCGCCATCGACTGCCGGTAATTGGCAAAAAGCGCGCTTAGATCGCCGTCGTCGCGTTTGATCCGTTCATGGATCGGCAGGCTCTCCACGACAGACCAACGAAAGCCCGCAGCCTCAATCTGGCCCTTGCGCGCGGCGATCGCTTCGCGCGACCAGACCTCACCATAGGGAATTTCGTGAAGCGCATGCACGATGCCCGTGGCGCCCGTTTGCGCGATTTCAGGCAAAGTGAGGCGGTCGAAGTCAGGTCCGTACCAACGCCAGCATTCTTCCATCAGAGCACCTCCTCAATCGCCTTACGCGCACCCACTTCAAGCAACCGCCCATAGGCTTCGGTCACGGGCATTTGCAGCATTTCGGCCATCTCATGCGAAAACACCTCGCGCAGCCCCAAAAGCGCCGCCACTTTGCCAGCCGGGGACTCGCTGTTGTCCGAAAGCGTGCGCAACTGCGCCGACAGCGGATCTTTCACCTCAATCGGCGCGCCTGTCTCATCGACGCCGCCGACGTAGCGCATCCATGCCGCCACCGCGAGCACAAGGCCCGGCGCCTTGCGCCCGACGACAATGTCTTCCGCCAAAGTGCCCAAAATGCGCTGCGGCAGTTTTTGGCTGCCATCCATGGCGATTTGCCACGTCCGGTGCCGGATCGCGGGGTTCGCGTAACGCGCGGCAAGCGCCTCGGCATAGGCTTCAAGGCTTTCACCGGGGGGCGGCGTCAGCGCCGGGATGATTTCATCACTCCAGAGCTTTTTGACAAACCGCGCAAAGACCTCATCGGCCATCACTTCGGCAATGGTCTCATGGCCCGCCAGATAGCCCAGATAAGCCAGCGAGGAATGCGTGCCGTTGAGCATACGCAGCTTCATATGCTCGTAGGGCGTGACATCGGCCACCATTTGCGCGCCCACGGCGCCCCAATCGGGCCGCTCATCGTTCACAAACGTGTCTTCAATCACCCATTGGCGGAAGGGTTCGTGCATCACCGGAGCCGCATCATGGCAGCCAATGAGATCCGTCACTTGTGCAATATCTTCGGGCTTCGTGGCGGGGACGATCCGGTCCACCATCGTTGCCGGGAAGCGGCCCTCCGCCTCAATCCAATCGGCCAAAACCGGGTCAATCTCGCGCGCGAGCGCCAGCACCACGCCGCGCAGCACCTTGCCGTTATTGGGAAGGTTGTCACAGGTCATCGCCGTAAACGGCGCCCCACCCGCCGCCTGACGGCGTTGCAGTGCGCGCACAATATAGCCCGGCGCCGAACGCGGCAGCGCATTGGCGATATCATGCACGATATCGGGATGGGAGAGGTTCAGCGCCCCGGTCGAGGGCTCGTGGCAATAGCCCTTTTCGGTGACGGTAAGCGAAACGATCTTCACCGCCGGGTCCGCCATAGCGGCCAGCACCGCCTCGGGGTTTTCCGGTGCGACCAGAACATCGGTCACCACCTGCACATGGCGCGGCTTCACCCCCTCGGGCGCAAGCTCAAGCGCGATATAGGTGCCCGATTGCGGCGCCAGCGCATCCCGCGTGCCCGCGCTTTGCAACGACACGCCCAGAATGCCCCAATCGCCCCCCGAAGCGGCGATTGCCTCTTCGGTGAAAATGGCGCCATGCGCACGGAAAAAGGCGCCAAGGCCAAGATGCACGATGCCCACTTTCGGGGCGGGCTGGGTGCGGTCCAAACGGGGGGAAGTGTCAGCGGGCAAGCCAGCCTCCATCGACATTGAGCACCGCGCCGTGGATGTAGCGCGCGGCGGGAGAACACAGGAAAGCGGCGGTGCCGCCAATATCTTCGGACGCGCCCCAACGGCCCGCCGGAATACGATCCAAGATCGCTTTGTTGCGCACCGGATCAGCGCGCAGCGCCGCGGTGTTGTTGGTGGCAATGTAACCGGGGGCGATCGCGTTGACGTTGATCCCTTTGGCCGCCCATTCATTGGCCAAGATCTTGGTAATCCCGGCAACGCCATGTTTGGCCGCAGTGTAAGACGGCACGCGAATGCCGCCTTGGAAGCTCAAAAGCGACGCGATGTTAACCACAGCCGCGGGCGTATTGTCTTGCTCGAGTGCCGCTTCGGCGAAGGCTTGGGTGGTGAAGAACACCGCCTTCAGGTTCACATCCATCACCGCATCCCAATCCGCTTCGGTGAAAGAAAGGCTGTCGTCACGGCGAATGATCCCAGCATTGTTCACAAGGATCGAATAGCCTTCGCCCGCGAACACGCCCTGCCCCGCCATCGGATTGGCGAGATCCAGCAAAAGGGACTCTGCTTTGCCACCCGCCTTCTCAATCAACGCAACCGTTTCATCACAATCGCGCCGACCAACGCAGGTGACCCGCGCGCCTTGCGCGGCGAGCGAAACCGCAATCGCTTGTCCAATCCCGGTATTGGCGCCTGTCACCAGCGCGCGGCGGCCTTCTAGCGAAAACGGGTTCACCGCAACTCCTCCGGCTGGATGAAGTCCATATCGGTGTAATCGACATTGTCGCCCGCCATCGCCCAGATGAAGGTGTAAGGCCCAGTGCCCGCCCCGGAGTGGATCGACCACGGCGGCGAGATCGCGGCCTCTTCATTGGCCACGAACAAGTGCCGCGTCTCGGTGGGCTCGCCCATCAAATGCATCACGCGGGCTTTTTCATCCATGTTCCAGTAGAGGTAAGCCTCCATCCGGCGGTCATGGGTGTGGGCGGGCATGGTGTTCCAGACCGAGCCATCCAGAAGCGTGGTATAGCCCAGCACCAGTTGGCAGCTTTCCATCACTAGCGGATGGATGAATTGGTTGATGACGCGCTTGTTGGCGGTGGCAGTGTCGCCAAGACGCACCTCTTTGGCATCGGCCAAGCGAATGAGCCGCGACGGGCAGGTGCGATGCGCCGGGGCCGAGGTGATGTAAAACCGTCCCGCGCCCGAGAAGCTCACCGGCCCAGTGCCCATGCCAAGGTAGAGTACGTCGCCGCGCTCCATCGTGTAGCTTTCACCCGCCGCCGTCACGGTGCCGGTGTCACCAACGTTGACGATGCCCATCTCGCGCCGATCAAGGAACGAAGGGGTGCGGGTTTCCTCGACCTTATCAAGCACCAACGTGCCCGCACCCGGCACAGCGCCGCCCAAAACGAAGCGGTCATAATGGGTGTAAACCAAGCGAATCTCGCCCGTAACAAACAGGTTTTCTGCCAGGAAATGCTGACGCAGCCCCGCAGTATCGAGGGTTTTTGCGTGATCTTGATGCACGGCGTGACGGGTTTCAACGCGCAGCATGGTGTCTCCTTTCACAGAAAATCGTCGCGGCGGGGCGCAAAGCTGTCGATCAGCACGCCCGGCTCAAGGCACAGGCAGCCATGCACTGCGCCCGATGGGATGGAAAACGCATCGCCCGGACCGACCTCAAACCGCTCGCCCGAAAGCTCGAAGCGGAAGCGGCCCGATTGGCAATAGGTGGTTTGCACATGGGGGTGCGAATGCAAGAGCCCCTCGCCGCCCGCCTCAAAGGCGAAGCGCACCACCATCAGATCAGGCGTTTCGGTCAGAACCTGGCGCGATGCGCCAGGTCCGGTTTCGATAACGGGGTAGCTTTTCATCAAAGCCTCCTTAGTGGAACACACTCGGCAGCCAGAGCGAGAGCGCCG
This sequence comes from Rhodobacter sp. JA431, assembly GCF_900217725.1. Lineage (NCBI taxonomy): Bacteria > Pseudomonadati > Pseudomonadota > Alphaproteobacteria > Rhodobacterales > Rhodobacter > Rhodobacter sp. JA431. The sequence continues at coordinate 75,553 of NZ_OBMP01000003.1, read as the reverse complement.
GGACATAAGTGACCAGCATCAGCGTGCCAAAAGCGGCGATGTAGAAGGGCCAGATCGAGCGGACCACCGACCAGATCGAGACCTTGCCCACCGCACAGCCGACAAAGAGCACGGCCCCCACCGGCGGTGTGCACAGGCCGATGCCGAGGTTAAGCACCAAGATCACGCCGAAATGCACCGGGTCGATCCCAAAGGCCTGCGCCACCGGCAAGAAGATCGGCGTGCAGATCACGATCAGCGGCGACATATCCATGAAGGTGCCAAGGATCAGCAGCACGACGTTGATCAAAAGCAAGATCACGATCGGGTTGTTCGAGAAGTCTTGCAGCGCGCCAACAAGGGCGGTGGGGACTTTCAAGAACGCCAGCAACCAACCAAAGGCGGCCGCACAACCGATCACCATCAACACCATCGCAGTGGTGCGCACGGCAGCTTTTGTCGCGGCAACGAACTCCGAAAAGCTAAGCGTGCGGTACACCAGCGCGGTCACAAAGATCGCGTAGACCACGGCGATGTTGGAGCTTTCCGACGCGGTAAAAATACCCGAACGCACCCCGCCAAAGATGATCGCCACCAAGATCAGGCCCGGCACCGCATTGGCGAAGATCCGGCCCATCATGTGCCAGCCCGGGAAGGGCTCGGTCGGATAGCCGCGTTTTTTGGCCACGAAATAGGCCGCAACCATGAGCGAGAGCGCGAGCGTGATGCCCGGCACGATGCCCGCGGTGAAGAGGTCCGCAATCGAGATTTTCCCGCCAGCAGAGATCGAATAGATGATCATATTGTGGCTGGGCGGCAGCATCAGCGCGATGATCGAGGCCACAACGGTGATGTTTACCGCGTAGTCGGTGCCATAGCCGCGCTCTTTCATCTGCGGGACCATCAGACCACCCACGGCCGAGGCGTCGGCAGCGGCAGAGCCAGACACGCCCCCGAACATGACCGAAGCCATGATGTTCACCTGCCCAAGGCCGCCGCGCAAATGGCCGACAAGTGCGCCCGCAAGCGCCACAAGGCGCCGCGCGATATCGCCGCGCACCATTAGATCGCCCGCGTAGATGAAGAAGGGAATGGCCATCAGCGCGTAAACAGAGACCCCAGAGTTCAGCCGTTGGAACACCACCACCGGCGGCAAGCCCAGATAGACAACCGTCGCAAAGGACGCTGCACCAAGGCAAAAGGCGACCGGGGTGCCGATCAGCAGAAGTGACACGAAGGTGCCAAAAAGGATCCAAAGTTCCATGGCTCAGGCCTCTGCTTTGGTGGATTTGGGGGTCTCGTCTTCGTGGTCATCCCCGAAGCGCGACGTGGGCAGACCAGACGCGCGGCGCGCGATCCGCTCAATGCAGAAAAGCACCAGCAAACAGCCGCCCACAACGATCGGCAAAAAGTCGAAAGCGCCGGAAATACCAAGGCTCGGCAATTTGTTATGCGCGGTGCGCTCGGCCAGTTCCCAGCCGTATTTCACCATGCCAACGGCGAAGGCACCCACCACGATGTCCGAAATCGTGTAGAGCGCGAGCTTCACCTTCTCGGGCACGAAATAAAGCACCACGTCGAAGCTGAGGTGATAGCCTTCCCGGATACCGACCGCGGCCCCCAGAAAGATAAACCACCCCATGATCATCACCGCCGCCGGTTCTGTCCACGGCAGCGACGAGTTCAAGACATAGCGGAAGAAGACCTGCATCGCGATAAAGGCAGTCATGATCACGACGCCCGTGCCAGCAATCCACAGCGCAATCGTACCCAACAGCCCGGTCACGCGTGCGACCATAAGCATGAAATTTTTCACCGACCCCTCCCGGCTACTAGAGAAACGCCGCGCGAGGCCCCCCTCGCGCGGCGCAAGCAGTTAGATCACTCGGTCGCTTGAATGCGCGCGACGAGGTCTTTGAGCACGTCCGAGGTCACGTATTTCGCGTAAACCGGTTCCATCGCTTCGATGAACGGGGTTTTGTCGATATCGGTGATGACTTCGACACCAGCGGCTTCGAGCTTGGCCTCCGACTGGGCTTCTTGCTCGGCCCACAGGCGACGCATTTCCGGAACCGAATCCCGCGCGGCTTGACGCACGGCGGCTTGGTCTTCAGCGCTCAGCCCATCCCAAGTCACTTTCGACATCACCAGCACTTCCGGCACGATCAGATGCTGGTCGAGCGTGTAGTATTTGGCAACTTCAAAGTGACCCGAGCTGTCATAGGACGGCCAGTTGTTTTCGGCCCCGTCGATCACGCCGGTTTGGATCGAGCTGTAAACCTCGCCATAGGGCATCGGGGTCGCGTTGGCGCCGACCGCGCTGACCATGTCGACAAACAGGTCCGATTGCATGACGCGGAACTTCATGCCTTCAAGGTCGGCCATCGTTTTGATCGGCTTTTGGCTGTTGTAGAAGCTGCGCGAGCCGCCATCGTAGAAGGCCAAACCAATCAGATCGTGGGGCGTGAAAGCGTCCAGAATTTGCTGGCCGATGTCGCCGTCCATCACGGTGTGCATATGGTCCACCGAACGGAAGATATAGGGCAGCGAAGGAACTTGCGTTTCTTCGATGATGTTGTTGAACGGCCCAAGGCTAACGCGGTTCATATCGATCACACCGAACTGAGTTTGTTCGATGCTGTCTTTCTCTTCGCCCAGCTGGGCGGAGTGATAAACCTCGATGCACAGCCGACCATCGGTGCGCTCTTCCAGCAGCTTGCCCATATATTCAACGGCCGCAACGGTGGGGTAGCCCTCCGGGTGCGTATCCGACGAACGGAAGGTGGTTTCGCAGGCCGTCGCGGCCCCGGCGAAGGCCACGCCAGCCAGAAGGGTTGCAAGGGTGGTGAGATGTTTCATGGATTGTCTCCTCCCATGAGTGGCTCTCAGAGCCGATAGGCCTGCCGCGCAAGCCGGTGAGCGAGGTCTTGAGCGACCTCAAAGGCCTCATCCTCCGCAAGCCGCCCCGTGGCGACCAGCGTGGCGAGGAAGGCAGAGTCGACCCGGCGCGACACGTCATGACGGGCCGGGATCGAGCAAAAGGCGCGGGTGTCGTCGTTGAAACCGACGGTGTTATAAAGACCCGCAGTCTCGGTGGTCATTTGGCGGAAGCGCCACATGCCCTCGTAGCTGTCATGGAACCACCACGGCGGCCCCAGACGCAGGCATGGGTAAACGCCCGCCAGCGGCGCCAATTCGCGTGCATAGGTGGTTTCATCGAGCGTGAACAAGATCACCGTCAGGTTCGGCTCTTCGCCCACCGCATCCAACAGCGGCTTGAGCGCGGTGACGTAATCGGTGCGCGAGGGAATGTCATAGCCCTTATCGCGGCCAAAACGATCCAGCACCGGGCCAGAATGGTTGCGGAAGGCGCCAGGGTGGATTTGCATCACCAACCCGTCATCGAGCGACATCTTCGCCATTTCGGTGAGCATCTGTCCGCGGAACGCCTCGCGCTCCGCGGCATCGGCCTGCCCCGACATAACCCGGTTATAAAGCGCAGCAGCTTCTTGCGGGCCAAAGTTGTGAGTGGTGGCTGTCGGGTGGCCGTGGTCTGTGGAGGTCGCGCCGAATTCCTTGAAATAGGCACGTCGGTTGCGGTGCGCGGCCAAGTAGCCCGCGTAAGAGCCCGGATCTTCGCCCGCCATCGCGCAAAACTGTTCGACGTTTTGCACAAAGCCACCGAAGTCCGGATCAACCACCGGGTCAGGGCGATAGGCGGTGATCACCCGCCCCGTCCAGCCGCTTTCGCGGATCATCCGGTGCCATTTCAGGTCATCCAGCGGGCTTTCGGTGGTCGCGATCACGTCGATCTTGAACCGCTCGAACAGCGCGCGCGGCCTGAACTCGGGCTTGGCGAGGCACTCGGCGATGTGGTCGTAATACATATCGGCGGTCGCAGCGCTGAGCCGCTGATCAAGGCCGAAAACGGTTTCAAAAGCGTGGTCGAGCCAAATCCGCGAAGGCGTTGCGCGCAGCAGGTGGAAATGCTCAGCAAAGCGGCGCCAGATTGTGCGGCCATCGGTTTCCACCGGGCCACCATCGGCACGCGGAACGCCAAGGCTTTCCAGTTTCACGCCTTGGCTGTGCAACATGCGGAACACGTAATGGTCCGGCGTCACAAACAATTGGGCGGGGTCCGGAAAGGCTGCGTTTTCAGCAAACCAACGGGGATCAGTGTGACCATGGGGAGAGATAATCGGCGCATCTTTGACGGTGTCGTAAAGCGCCCGGGCCATGCCCCGCACCCGTTCTTCAACCGGAAACAGGCGGTCAGCGTCCAGCAGAGCCATGGTTCATCCCCCATTCTCTTGTTATTCCGACAGTGGACTGTGCCACTGATATAAACTAATATGCTAGTATAACCGCGCCGTCAATGAGGATGGACATGACCAACGCTTTGCAACTTCCGAAACTCGATTTTGCCCCCACAACCGTGGCCGATCAGGTCTATGCAGAGCTGCACCGACAGGTTTTGTCGCTAGAACTCAAACCCGGCGCCAAGATCTCTGAAATTGAGGTCGCCAAAGCGATGGGCGTGTCGCGCCAGCCTGTGCGCGATGCGTTTTACCGTCTGTCAAAGCTTGGTTTTTTGCTCATTCGCCCCCAACGCGCGACCACGGTCACGCTGATTTCTGGCGCTGCGGTGATGCGCGCGCGCTTCATCCGCACCGCGCTTGAGGTCGAGACGATCCGCACCGCCGCCCCCCGGCTGAGCGAAGCGGATCTGGATGCATTGGCCGAGATCATTGAAAAGCAAGACGTGGCGATCAAGGCGGATGATCGCAACGGATTTCATCTGCTGGACGATGCATTTCACCACGAGATTTGTGCGCGGGCGAATCTGGCGTTTACGTGGGAATTGATCTCGGAAAACAAGGGCCACATGGACCGGGTGCGGATGCTTTCACTGTCCTTTGCCTCACGCACCGCTTGGGAAGACCATGTCGCGATTCTGGCCGCGCTGCGCGGCCGCGAGCCCGAAGCGGCGGCGGCGGCGATGCGCGCCCACCTGAGCCGGATTAAAGAACAAATCGACCGGATTTTGCAGCAAAACCACGACTATTTCGCCGAAGAAACGAGCGACGCCTCGCTTGATTTCTAAACCCATGCGCGCATCCTTGTGAGGCGTGCCAAACGGGTATAAGCGCCAATTATTCAAGGCCCCGGAAAGGCCAGATCGCCGAGGGAGGGCGCATGAGCGGCAAGGTCATCGCATTCGTCGATGGGTCGATTTACGCCACCAGCGTCTGCGACCACGCGGCATGGATCGCAAAGCGCACTGGCGCGCCCGTTGTGGTGGTGCATGTGCTGCGCTCCAATGGCGTCATCCCGCCCGATGTGGGGGCCCCCGCGCCGCTTGGCCGCCGTTCTGGCGTGATGGATGAACTCGCCGCGCTTGATGCGCAGCGCGCCCGATTGATGGGCGTCCAAGGCCGCGCGCTTTTGGAAGATGCCAAGACTTTGCTGGAAGCAGCGGGCATTCAAGATGTGACCACCGAATTGCGGCAAGGCGATCTTGTCTCAATCGTTGGGGACTATGAGCCTGAGGCGCGCGGCATCGTTCTTGGCAAGCGCGGCGAAGAGGCCGATCAGGCGATGGAGCATTTGGGCGCCAACCTCGAGCGGATTTCGCGGTCTTGCCGGGGGCCGGTGCTGGTAGCCAACCGCGCCTTCAAGCCGATTGAGCGGATTTTGGTCGCCCATGATGGCGGGGTCTCCGCGCTCAAGGCGGTGGACCATATTGCCCGCAGCCCACTTTACACCGGGCTGACGGTGCATCTGGTCGCGGTGGACATCGACTCACCTGCCGTCAAAAAGCGGCTCAGCGATGCGCAAGCCATGCTCGCCGCCGCGGGGATTGTGGCCGAAACCACGCTGACCCAAGGCCAACCCGAGGCCGTGCTGGGGCGCATGGTCGATGAAGAAAACTACGACATGCTGGTGATGGGCGCCTATGGCCATTCCCGCATTCGTTCGCTCTTCATCGGGTCAACCACCACCGCCACGATGCGCGCCTGCCGCGTGCCGGTGGTGCTGTTTCGCTAAAGCTCAATTGACCCGGATGTTGAACACATAGGTGCCGCCATCCATGTGATGGTCCACCATTTCATTGCCGGTGGTGCGGCAGAAGGCTTCAAAATCCTTCACTGCGCCGGGGTCGGTTGCCTGAATTTCAAGAACCTGCCCGGCGGTCATTTCCTTGATCGCCTTTTTCGCCCGCAAGATTGGCAAAGGACAATTGAGCCCTTTTGCATCAAGCACCTGATCAGCCATCATCTGTTCCTCCCTCAGATGTAAAGATTGATGTCGCAGCGCGTCGCGGCATCGACCCAGGTGGCCGCGCCACCCAGTTCGAGCCCGTCGATCATGTCGCTTTTCTTGTATTCAAAAAGGTCCATGGTCATCTGGCAGGCGATGATCTTCACATCGGCCTCCACCGCCATTTCGCGCAGCTCCTCAATCGAGGCGACGCCCTTTTTCTTGAGCATGTCCTTCATCATCGTGGTGGTGAGCGCGGTCGCGCCGGGCATCGCAGCCACGATGTTGGGCATCGCCATATGCATGCCGCCCATGGGCATTTCCATCGCCGCATTGCCCAGCGGGTTGATCTTTAGGTCGAGCTTTTTCTTGAGCAATGTCAGCCCGTAAAAGGTGAAGAACATCGTCACCTCTAGCCCCATCGCGGCCGCGGTCGTGGCCAGAATGAACGGCGGGTAGCCCCAGTCGAGCGTGCCCTTGGTGACAATGATCGACATGGATTTGGTTTCTGTATCCGTCATGCTCCCTCCCTTGAGCATGGGCAATCATCACCCGTCCCGCCGCCAAAGTCGGCCGGTGGTCGGGGCCTCCCTGCCCCGTTTCACATCCTCCCGAGCCCATGCCCGAGAGGAAACACTCACATCAATCAGGCCGCGCAGCCGGCAAAGTTATCGGCTTCCATCTTGGCCTCATAAGGCCCGGCAACCTCTGACCCCGGCACCAAAACCGCCTCAGCGGCGGCCGGGTCTTCGGGCTTCACCCGCACCATCCAGCCCGCACCATAGGTATCGGTGTTGGCAAGCTTGGGGCTGCCGGTCAGTTCGTCGTTCACGGCGACAATTTCGGAGCGGAACCCGATTTTTGCCGGCCCAACCCATTTGCCGCTTTCGACCGTGGCGACCGATTTGCCCGCATCAATCGTCTTGCCGACCTTTTTGGCCGTAAAGGCCACCAGCGCCCCGGCCATGGCCGTGGCGATCATCGTCATCCCAACGGTATAGGTGCCGTCGGACTCGGCACGATACCAAAGGTTGTTGGGCACATCATAGAAAAGCTCGTCGGGCAGGTTACATCCGCGCACGATGGGCATGTGTTTTTCCTCCTCTGGCCACGCCTGCATGCAACGGACGTGACGAACAACAAAATTCGCCCAGCCCCGTCTGCTCAAGCTTACCACCGACGAAGAGGGCCAAATGCTTCACCACCATCGCCTCCAATCGATGTGCGGTGACCGTATCTTCACCGTATTCCAGTGTGACGTTTCTGCGAAATACTATTTCGCGGCAGGTCTCACGACAGGCGTTAAAACTGGGCGTGCCCTTGCAGCCCTGCCGGTGCAGCGCCAGCAACCGAAAGCCCTCCACCTCCCCCGCTTCGGGCACTTCGCCACGCGCCGTAAGCCACGCCTCCAAAATCTCTTCAGCCCGTTTCAAAAGCGCATCCGGCGAGGGCAGTTCCGCGCGCCCCTCAAGCCCCGCGTCGATCTCCGCCAGAATTTCGGGGAAAACCGTGTCCATCACTTCAGCCCCTTTTCCCGCAAGTAGGCGCGCGGATCGGCCATATTCTCGGCCACCCCCACCTTGCGCTGCGAAAGGCCGAGCGCCATGCCCAAAAGCTGCGTGAAATAGAGGATTTTGACATTGGTCTTGCGGCCCAAAAGCTTCTCGGCGCGCAGTTGATGGATCTCCAAACTGGTGTGACAGGTCGGGCATTCGGTGGCGATCACCTCGGCCCCGCAGGCCTCCGCCGTCGTCAGGATATTGAGCACCAGTTGGGTTGATGTGTCGGCATCCGACATTGCATGCGCGCCGCCGCAGCAGGCCGTTTTCAGCGGAAAATCTACGTTCTCTGCGCCTGCAGAAGCCAAGAGATCATCCATGAAATGCGGCGCATAAGTCGACTCGCTGCCTTCGCCCTGATCTTTCTCGGGGAAGATGTGGCGCGGGCGCGTGTACATGCAGCCATAGTAATTCGCGACCTTCATGCCTTTGAGCTTGCCTGCGGTGCGGCGCGCCAATTCTTCTTCACCCACCGCACGTTTAAGCCAATCCAGCGCGTGGATCGTTTCAACGCCGCCGGGCCTATAGGCATGGTGCCCCGCCTTGGCGGAGATACGCTCGTTCGCCTCCACCGCCTGTGGGTTCTGCGCCAGATCGTATTCGGCCTTTTTGAGGTTGTGATAGCAGCCGTTGCAGGGCGCCATCACCACATTAAAGCCCATCTCTTCGGTCTTCGTCAGATTGCGCGCCGAAAGGTAGGTTTGCACCTGCGGGTCGATGTTTTTTACCTCCATCGCGCCGCAGCAGTTCCAGTCTTTCACCTCAACGAGTTCAAGCCCAAGCGCCTTGCCCACCGCCTTGGTAGAACGGTTATAGGCGTGCCCCGTCCCCTCAAGCGCGCAGCCCGGATAATAGGCCACCTGTTTGAGATCCTTTTCCTTGAGATCTTTGGCCATCAGTGCCCCCCCTTGCCCGAAAGCCCAAGCGCCTGCGCCTGTTCGGCATGGCGTTCGCGCACATAGTCCTCAATCGCCACGCCGGTTTTGCCCCAGCCACGCGTTTTGGGCCGGAACACCGCCGTTTTCAGCAGGTTGAACAAGTAAAAGACCGGGAATTTCTTCACCAAGCCAGCGATCAGGTCCCGCAGCCACGGCGGCGCGAGCGGCTGCCCGGTGCGCCAAAAGAAGATGCGCAGCACATGGCCTTCCTCGATCTTGCCGGACTTCAGCACATTGTCGGTAAAGCCCCGGTCGAACACCGAAGACGGGCTTTCGCTGGTATGGCCCTTCAACTCCAGCCAATGCGCAGTGGCTTTCATCACCGCTTCGGGCACCACATCGCGCGGGCAGGCATAGGTGCATTTGTTGCACGACACGCATTGCCAGATGATGTCCTTGTCGCGCAGCAGTTCTTCCTCAAGCCCCTGCCGGATCAGGTAAATCCAGTAGCGCGGGTTGAACTCGGGGTTGACCGCATTCATCGTGCAGGAATTGGTGCAAGAGCCGCATTGCCAGCAGCGGTGGATGTTCTCGCCCCCCGGCAGCGCCGCGATTTCCTCCTGCATCGCCTCGTTATAATCGGTGATCGTGCGCGGCTTGATGAAGGTGGACCAATGGCCCGAGACATCGACGCCATCAATCACCAACTCATCATTGGTCACCAGGTTCTCGGGCCGGATCAGGGTCTTTTCATGAATGGGCATCAGCAGCCTCCGGAGCGTCTTCGGCGGTGGTCAGGTCGAGACGGGCGGAAAGCGAACCGCCAAATTCATGGGCGGAGCCATCAATCAACCGCAGTCGAGTGCGCCCGGTCTTGGTATCCACAGCATCAAGACCCAGCATCCGGCGCGTGTGCAGCATCGGATCGCCTTCTTGCGTGAAATCATTGCGCAGATATTGCCCGCCGCGATCATTGATATAGCCCGCATAGATATGCGCCATCAGCAGATCGGTCATCCAAAGCCGGTCACGGTAGACGCCTTCGCCTTCCAGAAAACCGTCAATCTCGGCACGCAAGGTGGTGAAGGTCGCCAGATCATCGGGCGCGGTGATTTCTGCGGCATCGACGTCTTCGGCATGCCAAATCTCACGCAATACTCCGGTGGAAACGCGCGCATCCCAGATCCAGCGCGTCATCAGCGGGACCGAGGGCTGGGTGAAATGCAAAAGCTCCGCCCCAAGGTCGCGCACCCAACGCATTTCCTTGCCATCCGGGAAGCTCGCCATGAAATGGGCCAGCCGCTCCTCCACCGTGCCACCGCCGTGCAACAGCACCTCAATCCGCGCGGCCATTTCTTCGATACCGATCCGCGCAATCGCCGGACCAATGCGACGGCGCACCGGCGCGATAAAGGCCGCCAAATCAAGGAATTCGGTCTCGGTGATCCCGGTGGCAGACTGCCCCAACAGCTCTTTGAAAAGCGCCGATTTCAGATGCAGTGCCGTGATATAGCGGCTGACCCCGCCGGTCGGCTGCGCGGACTCGCCCAAATTGGTGAAGGCGCGGCGCAAACGATCCCCTGAAAGGTCCAGCACCGGGCCTTTGGCAAGCACCGCCTGTTTGCGATTACGGCCAAACATCACTCTGCCGCCTGTGCCATGCCCACGCCTTGGCGCGACAGCGCGGCAATCGCCGCCGCTTGGCCTTGCGCAATGGAATCGTCAATCGTTTCCGGGCCAGAGGCCGCACCACAAACATAAACACCGGGGCGCGAGGTTTGGCCGGTGGTGGTATAGGCCGCCGCCTTGCCGATATAGCCGTATTGGTTGAGGTTGACGCCGAAGACCGAACCGAGCGTCATGTTATCGACATTCGGGTCCATACCGATCGCGTGCACTACCATGTCGAAGGGAATGGTGATCGGGCGCTTGACCAGCGTATCCTCACCCTTCACGACAAGCCGCATGCCGTCCGATGTCACCTCGGCGATCCGCGCCTTGATATATTTGACCCGCGCCTCTTCTTGGCTCTTCCAGTAGAACTCGCCCTCGTAGAGCCCGAAGGTGCGGATATCCATGTAATAGATATAGACGTTGGTTTTCGGGCTCAGTTCGCGAATTTCCATCGCCATATTGGCCGAAACGGTGCAGCAGATTTTCGAGCACCATTCGCGGCCAATCTGCCGGTCGCGCGAGCCGACGCACAGCAAGATCGCCACCCGGTCGGGCACACGGCCATCGGACGGGCAGCGGATGCCCTTGCCCGAGGAGATCATCTGCTCCACCTGCACCGTGGTCACCACATCCGGGTAAGTGCCAAAGCCCCATTCCGGCTTGTTGAGGCTGTCGAAATGGGTGAAGCCGGTGGCCAAGATCGCCGCATCGGCCTCGATCTTGGTGCCGTCTTTCAGCGTCGCAACAAAGTTCCCCGGATCGCCCGCGAAGCTTTGCACCTGCGCGCCGGTGTGCACGGTGACCTTCGCGTTTTGCTGCACACGCGTGACCATGCCGCCGATGGCATCTTTCGCCCATTCATGGCTCGGCACGAGTTTCGCATAGCCTTGCAAGATCGGCGCGCCGCCCAGACGGTCGGCCTTTTCCACAATAACCGCTTGCCGACCCGAGGCCGCAACCGCGTGGGCCGCCGAAAGCCCCGCCGGGCCACCGCCCACGATCAGGATGGGTTTCTCACTCATACTTCACGCTCCCTGTTCGGTTTTTTCGGGCAGGCTTTTCGGGGGGTTGACATAGCCGGGGCCTGAGGTGATCGCGCGCTTGGGGTCGTAAAGCGTCTCGATCCGGCCCTCTTTCACCTCTTCAAGATAGCTCTCGAACTCGGCCTTAGCCTTTTCCCAGTCGATCCCCATTTTCTCGAGCAGCCCCTCGAACGGGCTGGCATGCCAATGGAGTTGGGCAAGTTTGTAGGGATGCGCGCCCATCGTCAGCGCCGCAAACTGGCAATCGGCCATCACCGGCAGCGCATAGACCTTGTCCACCGCCTTGCCGATCCACTGGTTTTTATCGAGCGTGGTGATGCAGCCGGTGTCATGGCCGATCATCACATCTGACCGCGCCTCTTCGACCGCCACCTTGATTTTGCGATCAATCGCATAGGAGCGGGTAAACTCACGCTCGCCGATGATGTGGCGGAAACCAAATCCGCAGCAATCATACCACGTGGAATAGTCGATCACCTGCGTGCCAAGGCTGTTCAAAAGCCCCGTCGTCACAGCGACCCGGTCACCATTCATCACCGTATCGTCATAGATCACGTCTTCCGGCACCATTTTATAGACATGGCAGGCCGGGTGCACCGTGGTGCGGATGTTCGACACGTCGATCTGCTGGCGCTCTTTGATCCGGTGGCGCATGACGTGCAGCCATTCCGAGTAATGGACGATCTCTTCCGGGATCAGAAGCTTTCCATCCACCAGCCGCCCCAGCTTGCCGAGGATCTTTTTGACCTCTTCGCGCAGCTCTGCCGAATGCAGCAAAAAGCCCCTGATTTCTTTGTAGTTTCCGAAGGATGTTCCGCAGTGGATGAGTGGGTAATAGGTGCCTTCTGGGAGCCCCTGCGCCTTCGCCGACACATAGGCCTGATGCATGTTACGTAAGAACACGGCGGCCAGCGAAACCACATTGCCGATGCCCGAGCCGTGGTAATTCCATGCCGTGCAAGAGGTCTGATCCGTCTCATCAAGGTACGTCAGATCAAGTTGGTTCATGATCCACAGCACCGAGGAAGGATAGCCCGGAATATTGCCGCATTGGCCGCAGGACTTGTGGTGCCAAAGGTTCGTCGTCGGGATCTTCTTGTCCCAGCCGTAAAGCGTTTTCGCCATTTCGGGGGCGTGATGATCCCCCACCCGATGCACGACGATTTCACCCTCTTTTTCAAGCTGCCACATGATATCGCGCACATCTTCTTTGCGGTCTTTGCCGGTCAGAAGGAAGCGCTTGTCGATCTTTTGTGTGACCCAATCGGTGGCGCGCTGCGCCTCGTTTTCGGTCAAGTTGGTGGGGGCCCAATCGGCGCCAAAGCCATTATAGGCGCCTTTCCCCTCGGTCTCGTTGGCCATCTGCCGCACTCCTCCCAAAAGCTGCGGGCCTCATTTCGCCACAGGCGTGGCGGCGACGCTCAATCGTCGTCCTCTTCCTCTTCTTGCTCTTCGAGCCATTCCTCCCATTCGTCGCGCTTCTCCTCCATCACGTCAGAGACCACGTCGAAGAGGTTTTCATCGACCTGTTCGAGCTGCTTGAGCACCCCGGTCGCCTCCCAAATCGTATAAAGCTCGACCGAGGTGCGCAGGTTCACCTCCCAAGCTGTGTCGAGCGTGTGCATCGTCGGCATCGGGATCGCCTTGCGCAGCACCATCAACGGCGCATCGACCTTCGCGACATTCGGCCCCCAATCGGGAAAGGCTTCCCGGGTAATCATGTTCGGCGCCAACTGGTTACCGGTCGACACAACCTTGAGCAGAACGCGCGAAAATGGCCGCAGCACCTCTTTCACCGAGGGCAATTCATGTTTGATCGCCACTTCGCGCATGATCATCACCAGCCCACCGGGCGAGTTTTCAAACGGGCAGCGCGCGGCGCAGGTATAGCATTGCGCGCAAGCCCAGATTTTCTCGTGCATCGCGTCGTAAATGCCCTCGAGATTTTCGGTCCAAAGCAGCTGAACAATCTCGCGTGGCGAATAATCGTAATACTGCGCCGAGGGGCAGGTGGCGGTGCAAATCCCACAATTCAGACAGCCGTGAATCTCGTGATCGTAAAGCGGATGGCCCCGAATATCGTCGAAGATTTCTTCGAGTTCTTCATAGGCCACGACCGGCTTTTCCGAGACCGGGTCCGCAATCTGAGGTTGTGGCATTTTGGTATGCGCATTCATGGCTGGCCCCTCCCCGGGCTGGCGCAATCCTCTTACAAAGCGCAAGAAAATCTTAGTAAGTCAGCACCTTGGCGTCGTCGTCTTCCATGATATCTTCGATCACCTTGGCCCCGCCAACGATCCCCGAACATTCCGGGATCAGGTCTTCGGGGGTCATATCAAAGAGATCAAGATTGGGCGAACAGCACCAGAATTTGGCCCCTGCCTCATGCGCATCTTTGATGAAATCATAGACCGTTTTGGGCGAGCCTTCCTTGACCACAAGCCCTTCGGCCACGCCCTTTTTCATCAAACGCCCTGCCGTGGCGGTGCACACCACATCGACCTCGTAATCCATTGCCGCGGCGACCGTGGCTTGAAAGAACGGGGCCCCCAATTCCTCGCCATTGCGGGGATCTGTATTGACCATGAGTATGATAAGCTTGCTCGCCAAGGCGCCCTCCCAAACGACCGTGACCACATTTTATCGGAGTATTCGAACGGCACTCCCAACACCGTTCGAATGCTTAAATCGTCAGATGTAATTTTTGGAATGTCAAAAGATTTTTTCAACGCTGCGTTGCAGAAGGCGACATCCAGCCAGTTTGCGCGATCAGCGCGACCATGAACGGACCCAAGCTTTCGGCAATCTCGCGCTGTGCCATGCCCAGCGCGTCAAGCGCCTCCACCGTGGCCTCGGGCGTTTCGGAAAATTCCATGATCAGATCTTCTGCCATGCCGCGTTTCATCCCCGGATGGCCAAGCAGGCCAAGGCTGTTTTCCCCGACCGTGAAGCCCAGCAATTCTCCCACCGATCCGGTCATCACCGGGGCCATGCCGGGGCCCAAAACAGGGCGATCGCGCAAATAGCAGGCCAAGGGCATTCGCTGCGGCGCGGCAGGGCCAAGCCCTGTGATTTCTGCACCGGCAACCTCGAATCGCAACGGCGCTTCCTCGGCACCGCCGCCCCCCGCCACAGCCAGAATCAGCGCGCCCAGCCCAAACCCCACCACGGGCTTGCCTGCATGCAAAAAAGCCTGCGCCAAGCGCAACTCGGGCCCAAGCGAGGGCAGGATATGCCCGGAAACGACGCCATAGGGCCCCGCCCCCAAGAGGATCAACCCATCGGCCGCGGTGCCCTCGGGCAAGCTGCCCCCGGCCACAAAGGGGCGAAAATAACGGAACCGCAGGTTCCGCCCCTCCAGATGGTCTTCGATCAGGCCAAGGTATTCGGCCTGCGTGTGCTGGATCACCCAGATCGTTTTCATCGCATCCTCCCCTTTGCCTCGATCAGAGCAGGAAACCCACACAAGTCAACGCACGGCGCATTCATTCATTTTTCCGATCAATTCAATAATATCATCTCGCTTTTATGAATGACGGAATCGTATCAAGCTATTTGCATCTGAACACCCTCACGGATGCCAAGCCCGAAGGAGCCGCCATGACTGCCACTGCCGTTCCGGCCGCCGAGCCACGCATTTCGATCTGGCCCGGGGTCTCCTTGGTGGCGGCAATCGTGGCGGCAGCCTTTGCCGTGCGCATCCTGCCGGGGGTTTCCATGTTCAGCCCGCTGATCATCGCCATCGTCATCGGCGTTGTCGTGCGAAACACCTACGGTTTGCCCGCGGGCGCGGTGCCGGGGCTTGCCTTTTCGCTCCGGCGGCTCTTGCGCGCTGGCATTGTGACGCTGGGTCTGCAACTCACGCTGGGGCAAGTGCTATCGGTCGGCGGCATGGGGCTTGCAACAATCTTGATTGGGCTCTTTGCCACGTATTTCTTCACGCTGGCCGCCGGGCACTGGCTAGGCGTGGAAGCCGGGCTAACACGGTTGATAGCCACCGGCACCTCGATCTGTGGGGCGTCTGCCGTGCTTGCGGCAAATGCCGTTGGGCGCGAAAGCGATGAAGATGTGGCCTATGCCATCGCCTCGGTCACCATTTTCGGCACGCTCGCGATGGTGCTTTACCCGGTGGTCGGCCAGTCGATGAGCGCGCATAATTATGGGCTTTGGGCGGGTGCCTCGATCCACGAAGTGGCGCAGGTGGTTGCCGCCGGTGCGCAAGGCGGGCCGGAAGCCACCGCTTTTGCCACCATCGCCAAACTGACCCGGGTTGCCCTTTTGGCACCGCTGATCCTGATCATGGCGCGCCACGTGGGCAGTTCTGGCCGCGCGCCATTTCCGTGGTTCGTGATCGGCTTCATCGCCATGGTTGGGCTGGCCTCCACCGGTTATGTGCCCGAGTTCGTCACCAAAGCTTCTGGCCCGATCACGCAGGTGCTGTTGGCGATGGGGCTTGCCGCAATGGGGCTGCAAACCGATGTTGGCCGGCTGCGAGCCAAAGGGGTGCGCCCGCTCGCGCTTGGCCTTGTGGCTTCGCTCTTTATTGCCGGTGTGACCTTCGTACTGGTCATGGGCGCTTCGCTCTTTTAACTTCGGGCCATGACCCTTGAGCAATTGCGCATCTTTCTGGCGGTGGCAGAACGCGAGCATGTGACCCGCGCCGCAGAGGCTTTGCACCTGACGCAATCGGCGGTTTCTGCCGCCGTTTCTGCACTGGAAGCCCGCCACGGCACCAAGCTTTTTGACCGGATCGGGCGCGGCATCAAACTGACGGATGCGGGCAAGCTTTTCGTCCCCGAAGCACGCGCCGTACTTGCACGCGCCGCCGCCGCCGAGCGGGTGCTGGATGATCTTGCCGGGCTTGCACGGGGCAGCCTGCGCATTGCCGCAAGCCAAACCCTTGCCACCTATTGGCTGCCGCCGCTCGTTGTGCGCTTTCACGCGGCCTATCCCGGCATTGCGCTTGATCTGGTGACAGCCAATTCCGAAACCGTGGGCCATGAGGTCGCCGCCCTTTCCGCCGATTTCGGTTTTATCGAAGGCGGCGCTGCCCACCCCGGCCTTAGCGATGAACCCTTCGGTGAAGATGAGCTGTATCTGGTCGTTGCCCCCGGCCACCCTTGGGCGGCAAGCGCCCCAAGCCAAGACATTCTTGCCGCTGGCCCATGGATCATGCGCGAAGAAGGCTCTGGCACCCGCGCGCGGATGGATGAAGCGTTGATCGAAATGGGCGTGCCCAATCCCGGCGGCAAGCTTGAATTCCCCTCGAACGAAGCGGTGCGCTCAGCGGTGATCGCAGGTGGCGGCGCCACGCTCATTTCGCGGCTCGCGGTGGAGGCTGAACTGGCCGATGGGCGGCTGGTGCGGCTAGAAGCCCCGCCCGCCGCGCGCAACTTCCGGCTGCTGATGCACCCGGAGCGTCACCTGACAGAAGCGGCAAAGGCCTTTTTGCGCCTCGCCCTGCCCGACCCGAGGCTTTAGCCTGCGGGTTCGTGGCGCATCGCCGCCGCCACGCGCACCGCACGCGCAAAATCGCTGCCGGGGGCGGACATCAGCGCCGCCTGCGCGTTTTCAAAATACTGCGCCACGGTGCTTTCCACGGCAGCGAGTTCGACCCCGCGCAAAGCCGCCTCCAAATCCGGCACGATCCGCGGCGGGGCAACAAAGAAATCGCCTGTGAACAGCACCTCGCGAATGCGGTCTTGCGCGGGGCCTTCAAGCCGCAGATGCGCGGTAATTGTGCCCCCCGCCCCGGCATGCGTCCCCGAAAGCACATCCGCCACGCGGGTCGGATCATCAATGCCGTAGACGAAATCATCGGTCCCGATCTCTTCGTCATGGAACTTTTGCGCCAGTGCCTCTTCCTCAGAAGTGATCGCCCCCCAAGAGGGCGCAATGCCGAGGCGCTTGGCAAAAGCCGCGACGAGCGCCTCTTTCACCTCAGCTTCGGGCGGTGGGGCGCCATTAAACAATTCCGTCATTGTCACGATCCGCTGCGCCCCGGCTTGCGCCCCATGGCGTGCGAGCTTGGCGGCGGGGATGTTCAACAGCCCCGCCATCTTCGCCCCATCCATATCGCGCAAGATCGTGCCCTGATAAAAGATCGTGTCGCCGTCGAAGAACCCACCGG
Organism: Rhodobacter sp. JA431; assembly: GCF_900217725.1. NCBI lineage: Bacteria > Pseudomonadati > Pseudomonadota > Alphaproteobacteria > Rhodobacterales > Rhodobacter > Rhodobacter sp. JA431. The sequence goes on along the minus strand of NZ_OBMP01000003.1, from coordinate 58,029 downwards.
TGCCCGAGATCTTCCGCCCCTCCACCTCAATGTCATTGCGCGGGCGGTAGCGTGCGGCAATTCCTAGGCTTTGCAGCCCCTCAGCCGCTGCCTCGCACAATTCACGCGCCACATCGCCCAAGCTGGGCAAGCCAAGGGTTTGCTTGTGAAACACCAATTCCCAACCAAACTGGCCTTCATCCAAATAAAGCGCGCCGCCGCCCGTGACGCGCCGCCCAATCCCGACCCCCGCGGCGCGGCAAGCGGGCAAGTTCAACTCCTGCCCAATCGCCTGATGCCGCCCCACCAAAACCGTGGGCGGAAAGGTCAAAAAACGGATCGTATCGGGGATGGTGCCCGCCTTATGCGCCTCGATCAGTGCCTGATCAAAAGCGATCTGCGCACGGCCCGGCCGCACGCCCGTATCAATCACGCGGAAAGGCTTAGTCATATTCGAACTCCTCTCCCGGCTCATAGCTCTCGTTGGCCCGCGCCATGTTCAACTGGCTGCGCACCCGTTTGATGTCCACCGGGCGCAGCGCAAAGGGGTAAGAGGCAATGTCCGAGGGCGGGCTGTCGCCATAGGGCCGATCGCAGGCGGAAATATCTTCGGCAAACTTGCCCGGGCAACCGGAGGTGCGAAAGGCGATCCCGGCATCAATGATCGCATCCAGTTCCGATTGCGGCAGCCCAAAATCCGCCACCCGACCCAGATCATCAAACCGCATCTGTTCCACCCGCACCCCATAATAGTCGATCAGATAGCGCCCCAGTTGCACACGCCGCCATTGGTCGCGCGGGGTGGCAGGCAGATGGTCCATCAAGCTGCCCTGTTCGGGATAGAAGCTAAACATATGGCTGTGCCCGCCCATATCGACCAAGCGCTGCGCCACGGCCAGCATCTCGGCCTCGGTCTCGCCCATACCAACGATAAGATGCGCGCCGAACTTTTGCGGGCCGAACACATCGCGCGCCCAGTCAAGCGCCTCCCAATAGCCCGCCCAAGAATGCGGCGATTGCACGCCTTTGCCGCGCGTGCGGTCAAAGATCATCGGCGTCGCAGCATCAAGCGCCACGGTAAAAATATCCGATCCCATATCGCGCAACCGCACGACATCTTCACGCGTCATCGTTGTCGGGTTCGACAGGATCGAGATTGGGATTTGATCCGGGTCGATCCGGTCGGTCCATGTCTTCAGCACCGTCACCGTATCGGCATCTGAGTTCGGATGCGTGATCATGGAAATGCACATGCGGTGGAAGGGGGTATTCTCGACATCTGCCGCGATCCGGTCCACCACCTCGGCCATCGGCACGGCGGGCCAATCCACGCGGATAAAGTTGCGGTCTGCATAGTTGCGCTCGGCCTCGCGGTGGCGCGCGAGCCCGCAATAGGCGCAATTGGCCCGGCATCCCTCGGGATAGGTCAAAAGCAGGTTCAAACAGCGCGTGCAGGAACAATTATACATCTGCCCCTCGACCAGCCCGAGCGTGATCGCGGCGGCGGTGGACATTTGCACGTAGTCGGGCGAGCGCATGGCAGGCGTCATCACCCGGTAATCGGGGCGGTAAAGCCCTTGCGGCGCGTGGCCCGCCTGTTTCACCGCACCACCGTTTTTCATGCCAGCAGGTGTCGGCGCCGGGGCGCGTGGAAACATAATTTCGGGCGCATTAAAGCCGCTGGCAACGCCTTGGGCTGGGGTTTCGGATTTCGTGCAACTCATGCGAGCTCCTCCACGCGGGTGGGGTCTGTGCGGTATTCGGGCCAAGCAATCCACGCGCGGCGCAAAGCAGCCACATCGGGGCGGCGGCCCGCCGCGTAATGCGCCATCAATTCGGCGCGGCGGCGCACCGCAAGTGTAAGCGAGGGGCCAAACAGATCTTCGATCTCCTCGGCATAATCCGTCTCTGCCGCAGCCTTCCCGGCGGCCATTTGCGCAGCGGCCTCACCGGCCATCCGGCCCGAAAGAACCGCTGTTGCGATCCCCGCGCCGGTGATGGGGTGGGTCAGACCCGCCGCATCGCCCGCCAGCAAAACAGTTGCCGCACCACGCCGCGCAACGGGGCCAACCAACCCGCCCACGGGTATTGTGCCCCCGGTCAAGCAGCGCGCCTGAGTGCCCACACGTCCTTCGGCGATCAGTTCTTGATGGAGTTGCTCAAGCAGGGGCTTAAGGCTCCCGCGCGCCTGCCCTGCCACGCCAAGACCAAGGTTCGCCTCCTCCCCGCGCGGAAAGAGCCAGCCATAGCCGCCGACAATCTCGGGCGCGAGGAAGATATCGGTCGCATCATGGGCAACCCGCAGCGGCACAGTGATTTGCCGCGCCTCGCACAAATCGCGGTTCACCAACCCAACGGCCCGCCCGACGGCTGAGCGCGGACCATCGGCACCGATCACCACACGGGGAGCAAAACGGCGCCCATCGGCCAAAAGCACAGCGCCATCCGCCATAAACGCCACAAGCGCACAGCCAGAGACAAGTTCCGCGCCCGCCTTACAGGCTTGCGCGACCAGAGCCGCATCAAAGCGCGCGCGGTCGATCATCACGCCCGAAAAGCCCGCGCTGCGCAGCGGGTCATCGGTCAAATACGTCTCCATCGCGGCGATTTCTTGCACCGCAGCGGTCCGCACGGCGGGGGTTTCCAAAGCCAGCGCCGCAGGCACGAATTCAGCGCATTGCACGGGCTGGCCCGGTATGGCGCGTTTATCTACCGCCAGCACCCGCGCCCCCGCCTGCGCCGCCGCCGCTGCGGCAGATGCCCCCGCCGGGCCAAGCCCGACAATCAGCACATCCACACTCATGCCGCGCACCCCGCACGCAGACTTTCCCCCTGCCCGAGCTTGATCGAGCAGCAAGCATGGGCTTGGTCCCAAGGCCGCCCGACCATTTCGGCTACGGCCACCGCGCCCTCTGCCGGGAAGGCAATGCCATCCAGCCCCGCCATCACGGCATAGGCATCGATGATACGCTTGTGCATCCCCGCCGGTCGCGCGCAGCCCAAAAGCACATCGCGATCCGGCAGCACCTGCCGCGCGCGCAAAAAGATGCGCCCCACATCATCGGCGGGCACGGTGACGAAGGTGCCGGGCGTTGCGTAAAACGGCATCACCACCACCAAAACAAGCGCCTTCGTTGGATAGCGCGCAACCATCTCCAGCGCGCGGTCTTCGCCCAAAAGCCGCCCGTAATGCAGCCCAATCACGATATGAGGCGAGATTTCCATTTTCGTGGCGCTGAGCGCGGCAAGTGTGGCCTCAAAATCCTCCACCGGGCGCTGAAGATGATAGACCTGCTCAATCGTTTCTTGCGCGCCGATCACATCCATCATCGCCGTATCGACGCCCGCCGCCTCCATCCTTTTGGCGCCCGCCACATCGGTCAGCGCGGTATGGATGGCGATCCGCATCTCAGGGAAATCGCGTTTCAGCCCCTCGATCACCGGATAGAATTTATCATAGCGAATTTCATTGCGCCGGTTCGAACCGCCCGAGAGCAAAAACCCCTGCAAACCTTGCAAAATTACCAGATCGCGGACTTTACGATCCAATTCTTCGGGCTTTGTGGCCGGGATCATTGGTTCAAGGATCTTCGCCTTGCAGTGATCGCAATCAAGCGCGCAGGCGCCGCCCGTGATCGAAAAGGCCGGGAAAGCGTTCTTGCCACAGCCTTTGATCTCTTGGCTGTCATATTCCTTGAAGGTGGGCGTGGAAAAGCGCACGGGTCGGGCGCGTGTGCGCGCGGCATGCGCCTGCATTTCTGCCACCAAACCAGCGTCGAAGACCGCATCTTCCAGCGGCTCAATATCGCCCAAACGCTCTATCCAGTCACGCATGGAAGCCTCCTTCCTATCGTCGCGGAAAAGCCACAGGTGGCAGCAACAAGCGCCTCGACCTCCGGCCGGATCGGGCCGGGGTTTTCCGGGTCGGCGATGCGTTCAAACCAAACAGCTGCGCGGTCTTCGGGCTCAACCAGATCGCAATCGAGACTTTCTAAAACGCTGCGCGCCGCTTTGGGCAGTTCCACTGGAATGTCTTGCCCCGAAAGCCGTGCCCAAAGCCCTGCCCAAGCGCGCCCCAGCGTCCAAGGGTTATAGCCCCCCCCGCCCAAAACCACCCGCGCCGGAGCCAAGGCACAAACGGCATCGGTCGCGGCCCAAAGCCGGGTGTTGGTAATGGCAAGCGACGAAAGCGGATCACCCAAAAGCGCATCCGCCCCCACCGTCACCACCACCGCATCGGGGGCAAAGTCCCGTGCGGCGGGCAGCACAGCCTTTTCCAAAACATAGTCGAATTCGGTGTCATTGAGCCGTGGCGGAAGCGGCAAATTGCGAAGCGTTTCCCCCTGATCTTCGGCCCCGCCGGTAAAGGGCCAGCGCCCCGCCTCATGCAAGGAAAGCGTCATCACACGCGGGTCTTTGGCAAAGGCCAGTTCCACCCCATCGCCATGGTGGGCATCAAAATCGACATAAAGGACGCGGGACCGACCAAGATCGAGAAGCGTCAAGATTGCGAAAACCGGATCATTGAGGAAGCAAAAGCCGCTCGCGCACCCACGCAGCCCATGATGCGTGCCGCCGCCGGGATGAAAGGCCACCGCGCCTTGATGCGCAAGCCGTGCCGCCAGCATCGCGCCCCCCACAGACACCGCCGCACGATGCCAAAGCCCCTCGAAAACGGGGTTTTCCAAAGTGCCAATATGGTAGCGCGCGCGATCTTCGCTGCTGGCATGGCCAGCCGCCTCGGACCGCTGGATCGCGTCTAGATAATCGGGTTGATGGAACCGGGCAATCTCGGCCCGGCTGGCGGGCAAGCATTCAAGCGGCGCATGGCCGCGCCCAAACCAGCCCAGCGCCTCGCAAAGTCGCTCCACCGTTCCAACGCGCGGAATGGCCAGCGGATGATTACCAGAATAGCCCGTCTGCCGAAAACAGGCAGCGGTGATAAAATGGGCCGTCATAACTGATGGCCTCCCTCCCTAAGCGGGCTCCCCTCCCGCAGGTTAAGTGTTATTCAGAAAGCAGCATGTGACAAGACAAAACTGTCAACCAAAGGTTGCGGCGGATTAGGCACCTGCTGTGGCGCGGAGCTGATCCAAAAAGGCCTGCGCCGCCGGGGAAAGCCGTTTGCCCCGCGGCCACGCCACATGCCATGCACGTTTGAGTGGAAAACCAATAACATCGAGCGCCACGAGCCGCCCAAGTTCCAGTTCCACCTCCACCGTCGCGCGGGACAAAACCGCAATCCCAAGCCCCGCCCGCACCGCCTGCCGGATCGCGGCATTGGCGCCAAGTTCCAACCGTACTTTGGGCGAAAGCCCCTGTGCGGCAAAGAAGCGTTCGGTCGCGATCCGCGTGCCCGATCCCTTTTCACGCATCACAAAAGGGGCTTCGGCGAGCATCTCGGGCGCGATGGCACGCGCAGTTGCCAGCGGGTGATCGGGCGGCGCCACCAGCACCAACGGGTTTTGCGCAAAGGCGAAATGCTCTGCCTCCACCTCCTCGGGCGGGGTGCCAAGGATGTAAAGATCGTCTTCATTCGCGGCGAAGCGCGCGAGCAATTCGCCCCGGTTGCCGACCTTCAGCGCAACCTCAATCCCCGGATGGTTTTTGCAAAAGATGCCCAAAAGCGTGGGCGCATCATATTGCGCAGTGGAGACCGCCGCGAGCCGCAAGGAGCCGGAGGAAAGCCCTTGCACCTCGGCCAAGCGGGCCTCCATCCGGTCGATCTCTCCCAAAATCTCGCGCGCGGAAGCCAGCACCACCTCCCCCGCCTGCGTAAGGTAAAGCCGCTTGCCGATCCGCTCGATCAGCGCCGCGCCGATTTGCTCTTCCAGCGTGCGCACTTGGGTGAAAACGGCGGGCTGGGTCAGGTGCAAAGCCTCCGCCGCGCGGGTGTAGGAAAGCTCCCGCGCCACCGCCGCAAAGATCTGCAATTGCCGTAAACTCGCTCGCATGAATAGCCTTTTCTAAAGTCCATATCTAAAAACTATTCATTTTTACCTAGTCTCGCAAGCCGCTAGCTTCCTCCCAAGCCAACGCATGGGGAGGAGACCCGCCAATGAATGCCCAGCCCAGAAAGACCTATGACGCAGGGGTAAAAGACTACCGCGCCACCTATTGGGAGCCGAATTACGCGGTGAAAGACACCGACGTTCTGGCGGTGTTCAAAGTGATCCCGCAAGCGGGCGTAAGCCGCGAAGAGGCCGCCGCGGCCGTCGCCGCGGAAAGCTCCACCGGGACTTGGACCACGGTCTGGACCGACCTTTTGACCGATCTCGATCACTACAAGGGCCGCGCTTATCGGGTGGAGGACGTGCCCGGCCATGACGAAGCCTTTTACGCCTTCATCGCCTACCCGGCAGACCTGTTTGAGGAAGGTTCGGTCGTCAACGTCTTCACCTCGCTTGTGGGCAATGTCTTTGGCTTCAAAGCGGTGCGCTCGCTGCGGCTGGAAGATGTGCGCTTCCCGATCTGGTTCGTGAAAACCTGTTTCGGCCCGCCCCATGGCATTCAGGTCGAACGCGACAAGATGGACAAATATGGCCGCCCGCTTTTGGGCTGCACGATCAAACCGAAGCTTGGCCTTTCCGCGAAAAACTATGGCCGCGCCGTTTATGAATGCCTGCGCGGCGGGCTCGACTTCACGAAAGACGACGAGAACGTCAATTCGCAACCCTTCATGCGCTGGCGCGACCGGTTCCTGTTCTGTCAGGAAGCGATCACCAAATCCGAGGCAGAGACGGGCGAGCGCAAGGGCCATTACATGAATGTCACCGCGCCGACGGTGGAAGAAATGTTCCGCCGCGCCGAATTTGCCAAGGAACTTGGCACGCCGATCATCATGTCGGATTACATCACGCTCGGCTGGGCCGCGCATAATTCGCTGTCCAAATGGTGCCGCGAAAACGGGATGCTGTTGCACGTCCACCGCGCCATGCATGCCGTGATTGACCGCAACCCGAACCACGGCATCAATTTCCGGGTGCTGGCGAAACTGCTCCGCCTTTTGGGCGGCGATCATTTGCACTCGGGCACCGTGGTCGGCAAGCTTGAGGGCGACCGTGCCGCAACGCTCGGTTGGATCGACCTTCTGCGCGACCGGTTCGTAGCGGAAGACCGCGAGCGGGGGATTTTCTTCGATCAAGATTGGGGCTCGATGCCCGGCGTCTTCCCGGTCGCCTCGGGGGGTATCCACGTCTGGCACATGCCCGCGCTGGTTTCGATCTTTGGCAATGACTCGGTATTGCAATTCGGCGGCGGCACGCTCGGCCACCCTTGGGGCAATGCGGCGGGCGCGGCGGCAAACCGCGTGGCGCTGGAGGCCTGCGTGCAAGCCCGTAACGAAGGCCGTCAGCTTGAAAAAGAGGGCAAAGACATCCTGACCAAAGCCGCCCAGCACAGCCCCGAACTGAAAGTGGCGATGGAGACGTGGAAAGAGATCAAGTTCGAGTTCGACACCGTCGACAAGCTCGACGTGCAGCACCGCTGATCGCTCCCCCCTTCCTCAAAAAGGACACCCCGAAATGAGCACCGTTCAAGACTATCCCTCCCGCCTTTCCACGCCCGAAAGCCGCAAGATGGGCACCTTTTCCTACCTGCCGCCGATGGATGACGGCGAAATTCGCAAGCAGGTGGAATGGATCGTGAAACACGGCTGGAACCCGGCGATTGAGCATACCGAGCCCGAATTTGCGGGCGCCACCTACTGGTATATGTGGAAGCTGCCGATGTTTGGCGAAAGCGATGTTGATGCGATCTTGGCAGAGTTGAAAGCCTGCCACGATGCCAACCCCGGCCACCATGTCCGGCTGATCGGCTATGACAATTTCACCCAAAGCCAAGGTGCCAATATGGTCGTCTATCGCGGCGCCGCCGTGTGACGCCCGGCACCTCGCGGCCCGCCTGCCCCGGCGGGTCGCATTTACGGGGAGGATGCGATGAAGGATATGATCGAAGACCATCTGGTTGCGGCAGAGCCGTGGTATCGCCCGGTCGCAGATGAGGTTGCGCTGTTTCAGGCCGCTTACGCTGCGCGAATGCCGGTGATGCTTAAAGGCCCCACAGGCTGCGGCAAAACCCGCTTTGTCGAACATATGGCGTGGCGCTTGGGCAAGCCGCTTGTCACAGTGGCGTGCAACGAAGACATGACCGCCTCGGACCTTGTCGGGCGGTTCTTGCTCGATGCCAATGGCACCCGCTGGCAAGATGGCCCGCTCGCCTTTGCTGCGCGACATGGTGCGATTTGCTATCTCGATGAGGTGGTCGAGGCACGCCAAGACACGACCGTTGCGATCCACCCCCTCACCGATGGCCGCCGCGTGCTGCCGCTTGAAAAGAAGGGCGAATTGCTCAAGGCGCATCCCGATTTTCATCTCGTGATCAGCTATAACCCCGGCTACCAATCGCTGATGAAAGACCTCAAGCAATCTACCAAGCAACGCTTTGGCGCGCTCGACTTTGCATGGCCCGAAGCTGCGGTAGAGGTGGAGATCGTCGCCCATGAGGCTCGGGTGAGTGAAGACACCGCCCAGAAACTGGTCGAAATTGGGGCCCGTGCGCGCAACCTCAAAGGCCACGGGCTGGATGAGGGCGTCTCGACCCGGATGCTCGTGCATGCGGGGCAATTGATCGCCCAAGGCGTGGCCCCGGTGGCCGCCTGCACCATGGCAATCACCCGCCCGATCACCGACGATATGGATATGCGCGATGCACTTGATGCAGCCGTTGCCACATTCTTCTGAAAAGCCCGCTTTGGGCTTTGAGGGCCTTCCTGCCGATCATGCAGGCCTTCCCTTCTCCCTTCCGGACCCGGCGGCGAAGGCCCTCGATCAAATGCTGCCAGAGGCACGGCGGCGGCTTTCACCGCGCGGGCTTGATACATGGTTGCGCGGGATAGATGCGCTCAACCAAATGGGGCGCGGTGCGGGGCCGATTGCGGCCTATGCCAATGCCATGCCGCAAGTGGCGCGCGATTTGGGCGAAGATGTTCTGGCCGAAACCACCACCGCCTGCCTTGGCTTTGCCTCCCGCACCTCTGGCGCGGTGATCGAGCGGATCTTGGAAACCGCGCCCTTGGCGGCAAAGCGGCTCGCCGATGCGGGGCTGTTTCTGGCTTACTTGCGGTTCTTGGAACATGTGCTGGCCCGTGCGCCGCGCGCGATCCGCCCGATGCTTGACCATCTGGGCGAGCTGTTCGATGTGCTCACGCTTGGCGGTCTGCGCCGTTGGGCCGACTGGGGGATCGAGGCGCATCGCACCGATACCCCCGCGCTAGAGGCTTATTTCGCACTCGGCTCGGACGCCTCTAAATCGGTGCTGCAATCCGAGCGCAAAGGCGTTCTGCTGGTTGATTTGCAGCGGCGCTTGGGCATGTATTTGCGGGCACTTTGGGGGCGCGATTTCGTGCTTGTGCCCACGGCGGGCGATTTTGAAACCCGTGCTGGGCTGCGCCCCTTTGCCGAAAGCCATATGCTGCATCTCCCCGATGCTTTGGATGATTGGCACGGCGAACCGGGGCTTGATCTCTACCGCGCGCAAGTCGCGCATCTGGCGGCACATTTGGCCGTTTTACGCGCACCGATTTTGGCCGAAGGGCTGGGCGCGCTGGACCTTGCCTGCATCGGGTTGATTGAAGACGCCCGCGCCGAAGCACTGGCAATCCGCCGCTTCCCAAATCTGCGCGGGCTTTGGGCGCGGTTTCACAGCCAAACCGCGAGCGGCATTGCCGGGGTCTTTGATCGCATTGCCCGCGTGCTGCTGACGGGCACCGCAGAAGACGACTTTTCAAGCTGGGTTCTGGCGCAGTTCAGCGCGTTGGATTTGCAAGAGCCAGAGGCCACGCGGGCGCTTGGGCTGGCGCTTGCCAATCGGCTCCGCAACCAGCCCTATTCCGCGCATCGTGATCAGCCGTCGTGCCCTTATCGCTGCGACAACCGGGTGCTTTGGGAATTTGAGGAAATCGACTGGGAGGTTCTTACCGCCCCCGCGCAAACGCGCCGCTATGTCTCGGTCAGCGAGATGGTGAATGAGGTGGAGGTCGAGACCGCAGGCGAGGATGCGCAAGAAATCTGGGTGCAATCGGCCGAGTTCTTTGACGATGACGGTACCAGTTTCAATGCGCGCGAGGGCAAGCCCGCGCTCGCGCCGCCGGTGCTGTATGAAGAGTTTGACCACCGCCTGCAAATGACCCGCCCGGCTTGGGCGACCCTGCGCGAGATGCGCCCCAAAGCGGGCCACGCGGTTGCGGCGGAGGCGATTTTGGAGGCGCATCGCAAGACCTCAGACCGACTGCGGCATTTGATGGAGGCCATGCGCCCGCAAGGCACGCAGCGCATTCGTAAGCTCGAAGATGGCGATGAGATCGACCTTGAGGCGGCAATCCGCGCGGTGAGTGATATCCGGATGGGGCGCGAGCCTGACCCACGCGTGATGATGCGGGTGATCCGCAAAACCCGCGACACCGCTGTTTTGGTGCTGCTTGATCTTTCAGAATCAACCAATGACCCCGCGCCGGGCGGCGAAACGGTGTTGAGCCTGACCCAATCCTCCTGTCTGATCCTGTCGCAAGCGATCGACAGGGTGGGCGACCGATTTGCGATCCATGGCTTTCAGTCAGATGGGCGAGAGAATGTGTTCTACACCCGGCTCAAGGATTTCGACACGCCTTGGGGCATCGGGCCCAAAGCGCGGATCATGGGGGCGGAGGGCAGGCTTTCCACCCGCATGGGCACCGCGATCCGGCACGCGACGGCGGAACTTTCCCGCGTGAAAGCCGCGCGCAAGCTGATGCTGGTGCTGACCGATGGCGCGCCCTCTGACATCGACGTGCGCGACCCGCATTACTTGCGCGCCGATGCCCGCGCGGCGGTCGAAGCGGCGCGACGCGAGGGCGTGACGCCCTTTTGCCTCACGCTCGACCCCGGCGCAGATGCCTATGCAGGCCGCATTTTCGGGGCGCAAAATGTGCAGGTATTGGAAAAGGTCGAACGGCTCCCTGAGCGGCTCCCGATGCTTTACGCAGCGCTGACCCGCTAGCCCTTGCAATCGCCCTCCCACGGGTCTTTCATCGCCTTGGGCGGCCCCGATGCGGCGCCCGAAAGCGAGGAAGAACCATGCTCAAGAACATCGACCCGATCCTGACGGCAGACCTGCTTTATACGCTGCGTGCGATGGGCCACGGCGACGAGATCGTCATTGTGGATGCCAACTTTCCGGCGGAAAGCTGCGCGCAAGAACTGATCCGTCTGCCGGGACTTACGGCCACGCGGGTGATGGATGCGATTTTGTCGGTGATGCCGCTTGATGACTTTGTGCCTGAAGCGGCTTTCCATATGGAAGTGGTCGGCGACCCCGATGCCGAACAACCGATTTTTGCCGATTTCCGTGAGATTTTGGCCAAACATGAAGGGCCAGAGGCGAAACTGGGCCGGGTTGAACGGTTCGATTTCTATGATCGCTCGAAAAAGGCTTTTGCCATTGTCGCAACGGGTGAGACCCGGCTTTACGGCTGCTTGATCTTGAAAAAGGGCGTGATCCGCCCCGAATAACCCCCAAAAGGAGCACCGCCCGCCCCGGGAGGGAGGCGGGCGGCGACTTCGGCCTTGAGGCAGCGAGGGAGGAGAATGCTGCCCCAAGGTCAGCGCGCGGGGGGGCCGCGCGATTTCTTAGCGTTTTACCCGGTCAAGCACCTTACGCACTGCGGCGCTGATGCCCGGCACGGAAAGGCCAAACTCCTCAAACAGCCATTCGGTCGAGCCGGTGGGCACAAAGCCCGGGAAGCCGAGCCGCTCAACCGGCACCGGGCATTCGCCTGCCGTCAGTTCGGCCACAGCCCCGCCCAAGCCGCCCCGGACCGAGGCTTCTTCGACCGTGACAATCGCCCCGGTTTCGCGTGCAGCGGCAAGCACCGCCGCCTCATCCAGCGGGTTGATCGTCGCCATGTTCAGAACCCTCACCGAAAGCCCTTTATCCGCCAGTTTATCCGCCGCTTCCGCCGCCAGATGCACCGTGGTGCCGCAAGCAATCACCGTCACATCGCTGCCAGAGCGGACCAGTTCGGCCTTACCGGCCGTGAAGACGCGCCCCGGCATATCAAGGTTTGGCACCGGCATCCGCGACAGCCGCAGATAGACCGGCCCCTCATGCGCGGCGGCCCATTTCACCGCCTCCGCCGTTTCCCATGCGTCGGCGGGGGCGATCACGGTGATATTGGTGAGCGGGCGCAACCAAGCCAAGTCTTCGATCGAATGGTGCGTTGCGCCCAACTCGCCATAGGCCACGCCGGAGGATTGGCCCACAAGTTTGACGTTGAAATTGGCGTAAGCCACATCGGCCTTCACCTGCTCAAGCGAACGCCCGGTCAGGAAGCACGAGGCCGCCGAGACAAAGGGAATACGCCCGCCATTCGCAAGCCCGGCCCCCACGCCAACCATCAACTGCTCGGCAATGCCGACATTGATCAGCCGATCCGGGAATTTCTTTTGAAACCCGCCCAGTTTCGACGAGCCGGTGGAATCGTTCACCACCGCCACGATGCGTTCGTCTTCGGCGGCCAAAGCTTCCAGTGTTTCCACCCAAGCATTGCGGCAATCATGCAGGCCAGCGCTCACGGGTCCATCATGGGCCATCACACCAACTCCTTCATCGCTTGGGCATAAAGCGCATCATCGGGCACGGCATGGTGCCATTTCGCTTGGTTCTCCATGAAGGAGACCCCTTTGCCCTTAACGGTATTCGCAATCACACACAGCGGCTTGCCACGACCTTTGGGGCTTGCAGACAGCACCTCAAGCAGCGCGCCAACGTCATGACCATCCACCATCGCGACCTCAAAGCCAAAGGCCCGGTATTTGTCATCCATCGGATCCATGCCCGAGGTCACCTCGGTCGATTGGCCCTGTTGCAGACGGTTGCGGTCAATGATCAGCGTCAGGTTTTCGAGCTTGCGGAAACTCGCGGTCATCGCCGCTTCCCAGTTCGAGCCCTCTTGCTGCTCGCCATCCCCGGTCAGCACGAAGGTGCGATACTCCGCGCCGGTCAATTGGCCCGCAATCGCAATGCCGGTCGCCACCGGGAAACCATGCCCCAAGGGGCCAGTGTTGGTTTCCACGCCGGGCAGATAGTTGCGGTTCGGGTGGCCGTTCAGCATCGAGCGCGGCTGCATATAAGTTTGCAGCCAGCTTTCCGGGAAATAGCCCGCCGCGCAAAGCGCCGTGTAAAGCGCCCCCGTGGCATGGCCCTTCGACATCACGAAACGGTCGCGGTCTTCCCATTGCGGGCGGGCGCTGTCGTAGCGCATCACGCCAAAGTACAGCGTTGCCAGAATGTCGATGGCAGAGAAATCGCCGCCCGGATGCCCAAGCTGCGCTTTGTGGACCATGCCAAACGCGGTCCGGCGCATCCACAGCGCTTTCTCGCGGATCAGCTCCACGGTTTCGGGTTTCGGGGTCATGGTATCCTCGTCAGAAACGGTGGGGGATGAAGAGCTGCGGCTCCGGTTCGCCCCCGTGGTGATAGATCGGCCAGCCGAGGTAGCGCACCACGGCCTCGTTGAGCACATCGGCCACATGGCCACGCACCATCGCGACGTGATGTTCAAAGCCGTTATGGCTGGCGAATTTCATCAGTTTACGCAGCTGCGGCACCTGCGCGACGGCAATGCCGCCATCCATGCCAAACGGGTCAGCGGTGAAATCCCCCTCGCCCAAATAGCATTTCAGCGTACCGTTGCGGTCATCGGTCGAGAGCCGGAAATAGGTCATCGGGCCGGGCTGCACCTTGCCTTTGACCGCGCCAAAGCAATTGGACCGACCAAGGCTTTCGCCCAAAACGTCCAATTCGCCAATCTCCGGCGTCGTGCCCAAGAAGCTTTTCGGGTAGTTGCCGCAATGCGTGCAAACGCATTTATCGGGCTCATAGCCGTAGTTGTTGTTCCAATCGAGAAGCGCGGATGGTTGGCCCGAGGCCAGCGCCAGCGCATACATGGAAACGGCGCCGATCACATCGACCTCGCAGGCCGAGGGCATCAATTCCTCGCCCATCATCGACATGGTCACGCAGGTCGCGCAGCCGAAATTGTCTTGCAAGCTCCGCCAGCACTGAATGGCCGAGGCATCACAGCCGTTTTCCGCGATCCAGCGGTTCACCGCGAGCGTCCATTTCGCCTGTTTGACGATTTGGCTTTGCTGGATATGGGCCGAGATTTTGCCGTAGCTTTTCAGCTTCTCAAGCTTCACGGCCAGATCGGCATCGTCATCGGCAATCGCACCCGCCGCCGCCAGCAGTTCGGAAAGGTCGGCAGTCACAACGGTCATGCCGCTTGCTTGCAGAAGCTTTTCGGAAAACCGCATGGTTTGGAACGGGCTGGTGCGCGCGCCAATCGCGCCGATGCGCGCATTGCGCAGGCCGCGCACGGTGCGGCACACACGGGCGAAACGCTCCAAATCCGCCCCGAACTCTGCCCCGCCCACATCGCAGGTGTGGGTCGTGGTTTCAGTAAAGGGCACGCCATATTGCCAAAAGTTATTCGAAACCGAGAGCTTGCCGCAAAACGCATCGCGGCGCGAATGCACATCGACCTTGTCGATCTCGTCATTCGAGGCTTGCAACAAGATCGGCACATCCAGCTTGGCGCGGTTGACCAGTTCGGCCACGGCAATCTCGTCGCCAAAGTTTGGCAAGCAAATCACCAGACCGTCGATCTCGTCACGATGCGCTTTGAAATGGCGTGCATAAAGCTCGGCATCCGCAATCGACTGAACGGCCCCGTTTGCGGTGGCCTCAAACGGCAAAATCACCGCGTTCACACCGATTTTTTCAAGCTGCGCCAGCACTTCGTCGCGCGCATCTTTGCAGGGCGCGGGGCTAAAGAAGGCGCGGCTGCCAATGACAACGCCAAAGGTCACCTTGCGGTGGATGTTCAGGCTCATGTCTCTCCTCCTGGCCTCGCGGCCGACATTCGCGGGAACCCGCAGATATTCGCGAGTTACTTTCGATTACTTTCGATTTCTTCGTTTTACGCCGAGTCGGAGATAAAAAGCAAGCATAGCTCGCGGCACCGCACCGCATTTGCACCACCTCGAATCGGCTGCATTTGCAGCATTTCACGCCGCAGCGCTGCATTAGGGCAAACATTCAAAGCCAAGCATTCACGTTACCGTCAGAAAACCGCAAGAAAGCGCGATTATCCGAAAATACTTGACGACAAACGAGAGCAAGGCGCAGGATCAGCCTCGGGGAGTCGCCCCATGAGGGGGTGCGACGACAAGGAGGAACCCATGAACTTGAAAAGACGCCTTCTGGTGTCGGCTATGGCCGTCGCCATGACCGGTCTGATGCCGAGCTTTGCCGCGGCTGCTGACACGATCGCCATCATCACGCCCAGCCACGACAACCCGTTCTTCAAAGCCGAAGCCGATGGCGCGGCGGCGAAAGCAGTGGAGCTTGGCTATGACACCATGGTTTTGGTGCATGACGACGATGCCAACAAACAATCGGAACTGTTCGACAGCGCGATTGCCGCCGGTGTGAAGGCTATCATCCTCGACAACGCTGGCGCCGATGCCACCGTGGCCGCCGTGCAAAAAGCGGCTGATGCGGGCATCCCGTCGTTCCTGATTGACCGCGAAATCACCGCTTCGGGCATCGCTGTCAGCCAGATCGTGTCGAACAACTACCAAGGTGCGCAACTCGGCGGCGAAGAGTTTGTGGCGCTGATGGGCGAAGCGGGCAAATATGCCGAGCTTCTGGGCAAGGAATCCGACACCAATGCCGGGATCCGCTCGCAAGGCTACCATGACGTGATCGACCAATATCCCGATCTTGAACTGGTCGCCCAGCAAACCGCGAACTGGTCGCAAACCGAAGCCTTCACCGTGATGGAGTCGATGCTGCAAGCGCACCCGGAAATTAAGGGTGTGATCTCGGGCAACGACACCATGGCGATGGGCGCTTGGGCCGCACTGGAAGCGGCGGGCCGCACCGATGTGATCGTGGTGGGCTTTGACGGGTCGAACGACGTGCGCGACTCGATCATGAAAGGCGGCATCAAGGCGACCGTTCTGCAACCGGCCTATGCGCAAGCGCAGATGGCGGTGGAACAAGCCGATGCCTATCTGAAAACCGGCTCGACCGGGGTTGATGAAAAGCAGCTGATGGACTGCGTGCTGATCAACGCTGAAAACGCCGCGCAGCTCGAAACCTTCGCGCTTTCGGAATGATCCGCTGAAATGACCGGCGCGCCAACCCCTTGGCGCGCCGGAGTCTACCGGGACCAAGGCCATGAAATTTGTTACCGTGACGGCCCTGTGCCTGGCTTCGGCCATGGCGCTTTCGGGCTGCAAGATCGTGCCCGACACGGCCGAAAATGATGCCACCCCCGCCGCCGATGCCAGTGGGGACGCGGCGCGGATTGAGGCCCTATTGGCCTCCAGCTATGACACAGAACTTCTGTCGCATATCGCGGCCAAGGCCCAATCAGTTGCCACGCTGCGCGGCCAGATTGCGGCCGATTTCGCCGCTGCAACGGCAGAGCATGGCGCTTCGGGCGCAGGCGCGGGCGCGCCGGTAAACTTTGCGCTCAAAGACACAGGCACCGTTGTGGCGAGCAAGCTTGACAGCCGCGCACGCACGCTTGATCTGGATGTCGATGCCGATGGCACTGCAGATGTCGTGTTGCAGCTTGGCCCGGTGGTGCGCGGCTCTGCACTGCGCGATGTCGCACCCAAGCTCTATGATTTCACCTCGTTCCGCGACCAGATCGAATTTGCGAAACTGGGCCGCGCGCTCAATGACCGCGCCTCTGGGAGCCTAACGATCCCAGAGGGCGATCTGATCGGCAAAACTGTGGGCTTTACCGGTGTCGTGCCGCTCAAATCCGCCAAAGACAAATGGCTTGTGACGCCTGTGGCGCTTGAGGTGATGCCATGACAGAAGCGCACCCGATCGGGCTGTCGATCCGGGGCGGCGTCAAGGTTTACCCCGGCACCCGCGCGCTGAAAGGCGTGGATTTCGATCTGCGCATGGGCGCGGTGAACGTGCTTGTGGGGGAAAATGGCGCCGGCAAATCGACGCTGATGAAACTGATCGCGGGCGTGGAAGAGATGACCGAAGGCGTCATCACCATGAATGGCCGCGAAATGCATTTCCGCGACAAGGCAGATGCGGTCGCCGCAGGCATTGGGATCGTGTTTCAGGAGTTGAACCTGTTTCCGAACCTGAGCGTGGCGGAAAACATCTTTATCGGCCATGAGCGCACCCGCGCGGGCATAGACATCGACACTGAAACGCAACGCGAGGAAGCCCGCAAGCTGATGGAGCGGCTTGAACAGCCGATCGCCCCAGATACGATTTTGGGCACCCTGCGCATCGGCCAACAGCAGATTGTTGAAATTGCCAAAGCGTTGGCGCTGCAAGCAAAAATCCTGATCTTGGATGAACCCACCTCGGCGCTTTCTGCGGCGGAAGTGGAAGTTCTGTTCCGGGTGATTGACGAGCTGAAAGCCCAAGGGGTTGGCATCGTCTACATCTCGCACCGGCTCGAAGAACTGATCCGGGTCGGCGATTACATCACCGTTTTGCGCGACGGCACGATCACGGGCGCACGCTCGATGGAGGGCGTGGATATTCCGTGGATTGTGCAAGCGATGATCGGTTCGTCGTCGAAAGAATATGGGCGCACCGAAGTGACCGAATTCGGGCCAGAGATTTTCCGCGCCGAAGAGATCACCCTGCCCCGCACCGGCGGCGGTTTCACGGTGGACCATGTGTCGCTGTCGATCCGCGCGGGCGAGATTGTTGGCCTTTACGGGCTGATGGGCGCAGGCCGGTCTGAGTTCTTGGAATGCGTGATGGCACAGCATCCGCATTCCACCGGCAAGTTCTGGGTGGAAGGCAAACCGCTTGTTGAACGCGACGTGCCGGGCCGGATTGCGCGCGGCATCGCGCTGATCCCTGAAGACCGCAAACGCGATGGCCTTATCCAGATCATGGCGATCCGGGAAAACCTGACGCTGTCTTCGCTGCCTGCCTTCACCAAGCTTTTCCACCTTGATCTGAAAAAAGAGGCGCAGACCGCGCGCGACTTCATCAAACGTCTCACGATCAAGGTCGCAAGCCCGGAAAATCCGGTCTCTTCGCTTTCGGGCGGCAACCAGCAAAAGGTGGTGATCGGCAAAGCGCTGATGACCGGGCCGAAGGTGCTGTTGATGGATGAACCTTCGCGGGGCATCGACATCGGCGCCAAGGCCGAGGTGTTCCGCACCATGCGCCGCCTCGCCGCCGAAGGTCTGGGCATTTTGTTCGTCACCTCTGACCTTGATGAGGTGCTCGCCCTGTCCGACCGTATCATTGTCATGGCGCAAGGCCGTGTGACAGGCGAATTCCCCTCTGGCACTGATGCCGCGCAGGTGATTTCTGCCACAACCCCCAATGCGCAAGTTCCGAAGGAAGCCGCCGAATGACCGCCGTTCCCGCAACCAAAGACGCGCAAGGCTCGTCGATCCTGCTGACGTTCTTGCAAGCCCGCACCTATGTGGCGTTGCTTCTGGTGTTTGGCTATTTCGCAATCATGGCGCCGAACTTCCTTTCGATCGCCAATACCGTGATCGTCGCGAAACACGCTGCGCTGACGGCCTTTTTGGCCATTGGCATGACCTTCGTCATCATCACCGGGGGGATCGACCTCTCGGTCGGCTCCACCGTGGGCCTGACGGCTATGGTCTCTGGCTGGTTGATCCTACACGGCATCGACCCCGGCCTTGGTTGGTCGATCCAGTTCAACACCATTGAAATCGCCCTTTTGGTGATGTGTGTCGGGATATTTGTGGGCTGGATCAATGGGATATTGATCACAAAGCTCAACGTTGCCCCCTTCATCGCCACCCTTGGCACGCTTTATATCGCGCGCGGTGCGGCACTGCTGTCCTCGGGCGGGCGCACCTTCCCGAACTTGTCGGGCAATGCCGAATATGGCTCTGACACCTTCCCGCTGATTGGCGCGGGCACGTTTTTGGGGCTGCCGGTCCTGATTTGGATGCTGATCGTCGTCGGGCTGATCGCGGCCTATATCGCGAAACGCACCCCCTTGGGCCGCCACATCTACGCGGTGGGCGGCAACGAGCGGGGCGCAGCGCTTTCGGGCGTGAAGGTCGACCGGGTGAAGCTCTTTGTCTATATGTTCTCGGGCTTTTGCGCGGCGCTTGTGGGGCTGATCATCGCCTCGCAACTGCAAGCGGCGCACCCCGCCACGGGTGAAACCTTCGAACTTAACGCCATCGCCGCAGCCGTTCTGGGCGGCACCTCGCTCTCGGGTGGGCGCGGTAAAATCTCGGGCACGATTGTCGGCGCCTTCGTAATCTCGATCTTGGCGGATGGTCTGGTGATGATGGGGGTCTCTTCCTTCTGGCAAACCGTGATCAAAGGGCTGGTGATCGTCGCTGCTGTGGTCATCGACCAAGCGCAAAGCAAGCTGCAAGCGCGCGTCGCCCTGCAACAAGAGGCCGCCACGGGGCGCTGATGCGCCCCGTTGACCGGGTCGGCCCTTCCCGCGTAAGGGAATGGACCGACCCAATATCCCGAAAGACCACAACCGACAGGCGATCCCGTGCCCCTAAAACCCAACCAGATCCGCGATGAAAGCAAGGCGGGCCTTTTGTCCGAACCGCGCCGTCGCCGTATTCTGGAATGGATCGAGGAAGAGGGATCGGCGCGCGTGCGCGACCTTGCAACCGCGTTCAAGGTTTCCGAAGCCACGATCCGGCAGGATTTGGAAAAGCTCGAAGCGGATGGGTTCATCACCCGCGAACATGGCGGCGCTTTTTTGAATGCGCCCACCTCACCCGCCGAGGGGCTGGTGCTGCATCATCAAGAAAATATGGACAAGAAGCGCCGCATCGGGGCGCTGGCCGCCGGGCTTGTGAGCGATGGCGAAACCATCATTTTGGATGCGGGCACCACCACAACGGAGGTCGCTACCCGCCTTGTGGCGCGGCGCAACCTGACGGTGATCACCAACGCGCTCAACATCGCGATCATCTTGGGTTCGGTGCCGGGCACGGCGGTGCATATGCCAGGGGGCCAGTTCAAGGCGCCGACGCTTTCGCTTTCGGGGGATAAATCGGTCGAATATTTCCGCAATATCTTTGCAGGCAAGCTGTTCTTGGCAACCGCAGGTGTCGCGCTGGACGCCGGGCTGACCTACCCCAGCTTTGCCGATTTGCAATTGAAAGAGGCGATGATCCGCGCAGCCTCTCATGTCTATCTTGTGGCCGACAGCACCAAGATCAACAAAAGCTCTTTCACGCGTCTTGGCGCGCTTGAGGTGGTGCATTCCTTCATCACCGATGACGGAATTTCCGACAAAGACGCCAAGGAATTTGAAGCCCGCGGGATTGAGCTTCTGATCGCAACCTGAGGGCCGCCGCGCTTAGCGCAGCGACGCCTCGATATTGCCGCCATCCACCGTCATTACATGGCCCGTCGTACGCTCGGCTTTGGCCAGCATCACGAAGGCTTCGGCCACATGGCGCGCCTCAACCTCTGCCTTGAGCAAGTTGCCCGCCATATAGCTGACCTCGTCGAGCCCCCGCGCGGCAGACCGCGCCGCGATCATGTCGGGCGTCAGCAGGCCTGAGCGGATGCGGTCAGCATTGATACCATTGACGCGAATGCCCTCGCCCCCGTGTTCGAGCGTGAGTTGCTTGAGCAGGAAGAACAGCGTGGCTTTGGGCAGACCGTAAGCCGCAAAGCCCTTGCCCGGGTTCACCGCCTGCTTGGAGACGTTGAACAAGATCTGCCCCGGCTCCGCGCCCCGGCAGCCTCGCGTGCCAACTTGCGCGCGATAGAGTGCAATGGCGGCTTGCGCGAATGCCAGATGGGAGAAGAAGTTGAGTTCAAAACTGCCGCGCAGCACAGCATCATCGAGCGTGGCGATATCACCATTGATCGCCGCTCCGGCGTTTGAAACCAGAATATCCAGCCCGCCAAACCGCTTGGCACAGGCGGCAACGGCCTCGGCAGCGGCCCCTTGCTGGGTGATGTCACAACCATAGCCGCCCGCGTCCCGGCCAAGCTTCGCCACCGCTTGATCAAGCACCTCGCCGGGACGATCGACGATGAAGATCGAAGCGCCCTCGGCGGCAAAAGCCTCTGCCGTAGCCATGCCAATTGCCCCCGCGCCCCCGGTCACCAAAACCACGCGGCCTGCAAGCGGTTTGGGTTTGGCGGTGCCAAGCTTGGCAAGTTCCAGCGGCCAATATTCCATGTCGAACAAATCACCGGGGGTGATTGACGCAAAGCCGCCCGCAGCCGCGCC
Organism: Rhodobacter sp. JA431; assembly: GCF_900217725.1. Lineage (NCBI taxonomy): Bacteria > Pseudomonadati > Pseudomonadota > Alphaproteobacteria > Rhodobacterales > Rhodobacter > Rhodobacter sp. JA431. The sequence continues at coordinate 36,740 of NZ_OBMP01000003.1, read as the reverse complement.
ATCGGCTTTCACCCGGCGCGACTGGTCGCCAATATCCGCCGCGATCCGCGCGGCTTTGGCATCCATCCCCACACCCACAGCGCCAATGCCTTCAAGCCAGCACAGCCCCGGCAGCGGCGTGAGCATCTCGACCGGGCCGCCGAAGCGGGCTTTGTTTTCCTCGAAATAGGCGCCGTAGCTGGCGACCCAAGCGGCCACAGCATCGCGCATCGCCTCGGGCGTTTGCGCATCGCGGCGCAGCACCAAAACCTCTGCCTTTGTGCGAATAACATGGTCGGGCGTCGCCACGCCCAGATCGGCCAGTTCTTCCAGATCAGGGCGCGCGCAAAAAGCGCGGGTATCCTCATCATCGCGCAAATCAAGCACCGGAAGCGCCGCATCGCCGGGCAAAGACGTAGCCAGCGCCCCGCGCAAGGCGGCCAGCATCGGCGCGACCTCCGCCACCGGCAATGCCGCGGCGGGTTTGAGCGGCGCGGGACGACGGTCTTGCAGCCAAGCTTCAACCGTATTGGCGTGCTCAATCACGCGGGTATAGCTCGCCTTTGCATCCGGCCCCCAGGTGAAATGGCCGTGGTTGTGCAGCAAAAGCCCCTCACAATCCGGGTTCGCATCAAAAGCTGCCGCCGCCGCTTTGGCGAGCCCAAAACCGGGCTTCACAAAGGGCACCAGCGCGATGCGCTCGCCAAAGAGTTCGCGCAGCACCGCCTCCACCTCGGGCAGGTTCGCCAACACAAGGAAGGGCGTCGCATGGGTGTGATCCACAAATTTATGCGGCATCCACGCGTGCAGTAGCATTTCAACCGAAGGGTTCGGCGCGCTCGGGTCCAGCAAATTCAACCGTTGCAGTTTGACCAGAGCGTCATCCGCCACCGCGTCGCGCGCTTTAAGGTCCAGCATCGGCGCCAGCCGCACGGCGGGCAGGCCATCGGCCCCAATCGTTGCCAAATCATGGCCCGAGCCTTTGATATGCAGCACATCGACCGGCTCACCGAACAAATCCAACGCCGTGGTTTTGACCGAGGTATTGCCCCCGCCATGCAGCACCAAATCCGGGTCCGCCCCGATCAGCCGCGAGCTGTAAACCCGCTGCGCCAGATCACCTTCGCCCGCCGCGCGCGCGGCCTCGTCGCTCCAGAGATTGCGGATCATCGGGACCTCCTCGCTTACCTGCATATCGGCTGGATTTCTTTACTTTTGTCACCTATTTTTGTCAAACGGCGAAACCGGAGGGCGACCATGGCAGCAGGCGCGAAACGACGCAGTCTCGGGCGGGTCAGCGGCGAGAATGCGGTGATTGAGGTGGCGTGGATGTATTACCACGACGGCCGCAACCAGCAGGAGATTGCGGAGGCGCTGGGGATCTCGCGCGCGACGGTGGTGAACTACCTGCAAGAGGCGCGGGAAACCGGGCTCATCCGTATCACCTTGGCGGCACCTGCCTTTACCACGCATCGGCTGGCTTTAGAGTTGCGTGAGAAATTGGGGCTCGCGGGCGCATGGGTCGTGCCCGATGACGGGCTCGTGGCCGAAGAGAGCTTTGCGCGTGTGGTGCGCGGCGCGGCGCAATGGCTGCCGGATTTGCTGGCCCCCGGTGACAGATTGGGCGTGGCTTGGGGGCGCACGGTTTTTGAACTGGCCGAACAGGTCGAAGCCCGCGCGATTGCAGATTTGACGGTGCTGCAACTGGTGGGGTCAATGGCAACGCCCTATGGTTTCACGGCAGAAGCCTGCTCCACCCGGCTCGCGCAACGGCTTGGGGCGCGGTGCCTGAACCTTCATGCCCCCGCGATCCTGAGCCGCGCAGAACTGGCGGCAGAATTGCGCGCCGAGCCGATTTTGAAACGGCAACTGGATGCGCTGGAAGGCGTAAACAAGCTCTTGTTTTCCGCCGGGACCGTCACCGCGCAAAGCCATGTGGTGGAAAGCGGGCTCGCCAGCCCCGAGGAACTGGACGCCCAAGTCGCACGCGGCGCGGTGGGGGTGATTTGCGGGCGCTTCATTGATGCCGAGGGGCAACCGATGGCGGGCCCGGTCGAGGCGCGGATGATCGGCATCGCCCTGCCCCGCCTTGTGGGTTTGGAGATGGGGCTATTGGTGGTGCCGGGGCTTGATAAGGTCGCCCCAAGCCTTGCCGCAATCAAGGGCGGCTATGTGAGCCACATAGCCACCTCGACCCGCGTGGCCGAGGCGCTGTTGGCCGCGTAAAATGGGTAGCAGGCCCGGCTGCATGCCGGGCCATCGCTTACTCAGCCCGCGAGCATGGCCGATTTCAGATCAGAGAACATCTTCTCCATCTCGGCGGTGTCGGCGGGGCACAGACCACGCTCGGTCAAGAGCCCTGTCACCAGTTCGGCGGGCGTCACATCAAAGGCCGGGTTGCGCGCGGGCGTGCCATCGGGCGAGATTTGCACCAAGGCAATCTGACCATCCGCCCCCCGCCCCTGCACCAGCGTGACCTCTTCTTGATTGCGCTCTTCGATCGGGATTTCTTTCACCCCGTCATCAACGCGCCAATCAATCGTCGGCGAGGGCAGCGCCACATAAAACGGCACACCATTCGCCTTGGCCGCAAGCGCCTTCAGATAGGTGCCGATCTTGTTGCAAACATCACCGCGCGCGGTGGTGCGGTCGGTGCCCACAATCACCATATCCACCTCGCCATGCTGCATGAAATGGCCACCGGCGTTATCCACCACCAAGGAATGCGGAATGCCGTGGTGATTGAGCTCCCAAGCGGTGAGTTGCGCGCCTTGGTTGCGGGGGCGCGTTTCATCCACAAACACATGCACGGGAATGCCCGCTTCATGCGCGTGATAGATGGGCGAGGTCGCCGTGCCCCAATCGACCGTGGCAAGCCAGCCCGCGTTACAATGAGTCAGAATATTGACGGTTTGACCGGGCTTCTTGGCGGCAATCGCTTTGATGATCTCAAGCCCATGCAGGCCGATATTGCGGTTGATCTCCACATCTTCATCACAAATCTCGGCGGCGCGCTTGGCGGCGGCTTCGGCACGTTCGGCCGGGGCGAGCGGGCGCAGCACACGCTCCATCTCATCCAAAGCCCAACGCAGGTTGATCGCCGTCGGGCGAGTTTCGTGCAGCACGTCCCAAGTTTCCGTCAGACCCGCATCGGACGGGTCTTCTTGCATCGCGACGGCCACGCCCCAAGCGGCCGCCGCCCCAATCAGCGGCGCGCCCCGCACCCACATATCGCGGATCGCCACCACAAAATCGGCGCGGGTTTTCAGCGGCACAATGCGCAATTCATGCGGCAGCCAACGCTGATCAATCACCTGCACCACGCCCGCGTCATCTTGCCAGATCGTGCGATAATGGGTTCCGTCGATCTTCATGCCTGCCTCCTGCGCCAATTTGGCGGCAGGATTTCCCCCACTCCGCCAAATGTCAAATAGGAATGACAATTGAGGGAGCGACAAAGCAGCACCCAGGGGGCGCATGTGGCAAGCACGCTTGGTAAGTGCTACGATGAGCGCTCCGGCACGGCTTGGTCCAAGTTTTTGACGCCCAAACCTCTGGTCGCGCTGGTCGAGGCGAGTTTAGCCACGCAGATGCATGAACGAACCCGCCATGCTACCCAAATGATATCGGCCATTCCTTTCAGGGAAGGCAAATCGCGATCTGACAGCCCCCCAAGGCGACCCCAGATCGGTTGAAAAAAGCTGCACAAATTTGCACCCCAGCCTTTGTGAGCGCCTGTAGGGCATGCCAAGAGTGGAGTCTATAGGCAAGCAGCCGCAAGACAACAGACCTCGCCACGCGCGCCAACACTCCACCCCTTTGATAAGCAAATTCGAGGCTCCCGGCTGCGTTGCTTCACCGCTTTAAGTGCGAAACCTTCGCCAGACTCACTGGGGCGCGCGCTGAGCGACATCCACAGTCTTTCAGGTGGTCACCGTGCTGCCCGCATATCAGACTCGCCAGTGACCGCCCCACGCGCTCTGGCAGATCAAGCCGAAGGTCCGTTGGTGGATCTAGCTATCTAGCTGGTCCGCAACAAAGCTACGGAGCTCTTTAGCTGCTTCGGTTTTTCCCCGGACCTGCGCCACGCCTCCTTTCGGTTGCGGTGCTGCGCAGACAGACCACCAAAATCGAAATCCGCGCCATACGCATCAAAACGCGCGTGCCTCTTTCGATCGTGTTTTGCCTTATTTCGATTTCTGGGTGCCGTTTCCTGCGGTCCGTTTCGTAAGGGAAGAACGGCCCAAAGTTGCTTTTCTGAGGGGGCTTCGGGTTGCATTTTGGGGCCGAAAAAGTGTTTTCGGTGATTTTTGTCAACCTGACGAACCGAAACCCCTTATTTTATTGGGTTTTGTGGTTGCGCAAGGTTGCGTTTTTCGGGCCTCGCGCGCAAAACGCAACCCCTTTTGGGGTATTTGTTACGGCTTTGTTATCGTTTTGCCCAAAAACGCAACCAAAAGGCAACCAGAATGCAACCCAAACGCAACCGAGTAGCCGGGCGTTTGTCTTGCGTTCAACATAAACCGCGCGCACCCTCTTTTCATGTTGAAGTCTTCGATCCGCAGCCGCGCTATCACCGCCCTTTGCACCGCACATGCGAGGGCACATCCCGGCGTCGATCTTGATGAAAAAGGCTATGCCCCCGATTGGCGCGGCAATCTTCTTCCCGCCGTATGTGCGAATGACGTGGCTCAAGAGCTGTCCGAGGGGAGCGGTCAGGAGCTCGCCACGAAGTTTCGCGCAGCACATTCTTCTTCGGCACTTGCGGTGAATGTCTTTGCTCCGTTCAAGCGGGCGCCCGAGGTGTTGCACATCCTCGACCGCGCGGGCTTCACCCAGGTCGCTTTTGAAAAGAAATGCCCCACCGGGTTGGGTGGCACCCCTCCGAACCTCGACGTGATGCTCGATGCGCCTGACGGGCTAATCGCGATCGAGTCGAAATGCCTCGAATATCTCACGCCGAAAACCGCGAAATTCGCTGACAGCTACCGGAGCGATCTGCCCGCGTCTGGGCGCGAAAGCACGTGGTTCGCCGAGATGCTGCGTCTGTGCGACGATCCCAAACGGTATCACCACCTTGACGCCGCCCAGCTCGTCAAGCATTCGCTCGGTCTCGCGCACAGCTACCCCGACCGCACGGTGACTTTGCTTTACCTGTTCTGGGAACCCACAAACGCAACCGAGGTCGAAGTCTTTTCGCAGCACCGCGCCGAGATCGAGCGTTTCGCCGAGGCTGTGACGGGGGATCGCATCGCATTTCGCGCGATGAGTTACCCCGAGCTTTGGTTGACATGCGGCGAGAAACAGGCCCCGCGCTGGTGCGTGGAGCACCTCGCCGAGCTGCGCAGACGCTATCTTGTCGCGATCTGAGCGCACACGTCGCCAGAGCCTCGGAGAGAGTCACCGGTGAGTCTGGTGGGTTTTGGTGTCACCCCTACCAGGCACCCCGTGGGTGCGCTCGGTTACTCGCTGCGTGAGTCTGGGGGGGGGGCGGCGAGCAAAACGGTGAAATTATGCTCTTGCCGTCGCTCGCTAAAGCGCTTGAGGTCGATCCGGCCTATCTTTTACGCATCGCGCTTGAGCAAGCGGTGGGTGCGACGGCGGCGAAGGCCATCACCGAGATTTTCGGCTCGCCGGTCACGGCCAATGAACGCGCTTGGCTTGAGGAGTTGCGCGATGCGTCGGGCAACAGCGATCCGCGCATGACTGCGCGGGGGCGGACCACCCTGCGGGGTATCTTTGGCAAATGACCGATCTCTTCATCACACCGATGGGACCACTGGGACAGTGGGACCAGCTTTCTGAAAACGAGAAGGCGTGGATCGAGTTCATCCGGGTAATCAGCGCGGGGCGTGACCCGAAGATCACACCAGAGCGCGTGCGCAAGCTGCGTGAACTTCTGGATGCGGGATGAGGCGTCGGAGCGGTATTTCTGACCAGACTGACGTGAAACCAGTCCCGCCTCGTCCCATGTCTCGCGTCGTTCATCTGCGCTCTTTCAGGGCAGTCCCGGCGCGCATTGGCCGCAAACACGCCACTAGCCCGCTCGGATTGACCGTATCGGTGCTTTCAGCAGTGGAGGAATTCTCCTCGCCCGCATAGCGTCTCAAACGAATGCTGCCACCGCCCCCACACGCGCCGGTGGCAGCCCGAGAATGCAACAGGAGCCGAACATGCCCAGCGATCCCTTCTTCCACCCGGTTTCTGGCTTTGATCTGCCGCGATATGCGGGTGTGCCCACCTTTATGCGGCTGCCCTATGTGGCGCTTGACGATCCCCGGCTGAAAGAGGTGCAGATCGGTCTAATCGGGAGCCCGTGGGATTCTGGCACCACCAACCGCCCCGGCCCGCGTCACGGGCCACGGCAATTGCGCGATTGCTCCACCATGATCCGCGCGCAAAATGGCGCGACCGGGGTGCGCCCCTTTGAGGCGGTGAATTGCGCCGATCTGGGCGATATTGCCCCCAACCCGGCCGATATCCATGATGCGATGGCACGGATCACCCGGTTCATGGAGGTGATCATGGCCCACGGCATCCGCCCGCTTACCGCCGGGGGTGATCACCTCAATTCGCTGCCGATCCTGCGCGCGCTCGGCAAAGCGGCACCGCTTGGCATGATCCATTTCGACAGCCACACCGATCTGTTTCACAGCTACTTCGGCGGCAATATGTATACCCACGGCACGCCCTTCCGCCGCGCGATCGAGGAAAACCTGCTTGATCCCAAGCGGGTTGTGCAAATCGGCATTCGCGGCACCACCTATGACAGCGAGGACCGCGACTTTGCCGCCAGCGTTGGCGTGCGGGTGATCCCAATCGAAGAATTTCATCAGCGAGGTGTTGAAGACGTCATGGCCGAGGCGCGCGAAATCGTCGGCACTGCGCCCACCTACCTGTCTTACGACATCGACTTTATTGACCCGGCCTTTGCACCGGGCACGGGCACGCCCGAGATTGGTGGGCCGAATTCCTACCAAGCCCTGCAGGTGGTCCGTCTCCTTGATGGGGTCAACATCATCGGGGCTGATCTTGTCGAGGTGTCACCACCATTCGACCCAACGGGCGGGACCGCGTGGCTGGGGGCTTCGGTGATGTTCGAAATCCTATGCCAAATGGCAAGCACGGCCTGACGCGGGCGGGGGGGGGGGGGGAAATCCTAGGCGGGGTTCCTCTGCCGCTAGGCACAACCTGACTCACAGCATGGGACAACGGGACCAGCATTCACGCGAATGAATCGAAAGGATAAAACGCGCACCGAGCGCTAAAGGAGGGATGGGACGCCGGAACGGTGGACCTCAGCCATTCCCCCTGCGGAAGGGGCGCGAGCCCCTCGCTCACAGAGTGATCATTCGTTATGAGGAATGTTCAGGTGCGTTGCGAAGCACGCTTGCATATTCGCTTCGTGCTCGATCAGATCAGACAGTCGCCAGCGCGTGACGCCGGGACCGATTTTTCGAGCTTTCGGGAAGTCGCCGTTTCTTTTCCACCGATAGATCGTGTCAATGGAGACGCCGTAGCGCGCGGCAACTTCCTCGACCTTCAGATAGACTACGTTTGCTAGCGACTGTGCGTTCAATGATCTTCTCCGGTGCTGCATTCGGTCGCAAGCGGGCTTCATCTCGGATTTCAGGGAAGGGTTGCGGCCTTCACCTTGCCAACCCCATGCATAGAATCTCCGCCTCGAAGCATCACATCAAGCGCACACGAAATGTAGCCCAGAACGAGGGCTACGCAATAGGCTGATAGCGCTTGGTTGGAAGTATTGTTTATTTTCAGGGATTTAAGTGGTGCCCAGAGCCGGAATCGAACCAGCGACACGCGGATTTTCAATCCGCTGCTCTACCAACTGAGCTATCTGGGCACCGGGCCGTTCCGGCGTTGGTGGGGGGTTACTAGACGAGGGCGCGGGGGCTGTCCAGAGGGTATTTGCGAATTTTTGCTCCGCGCGATCAGATCAGTGTCGCAGCCCGCCCGTGTCGTCGGGATCACGCTCCCGCGCGGGGTCATCTTCCTCAAGCGCTTGGCCCGGAATCACATAAGACCCATTGAGCCAGCGCGCCAAATCAATGTCCGCACAGCGCTTCGAACAGAAGGGACGATATTTCGGATCGGCGTCTTTGCCGCAGATCGGGCAGCTCATGCCGCGCCACCGATCAGCGTCGCCAGCGCCACCCGGTCGCGTTTGCGCACAAGCTCATACATGCCGAGCGGTGTCCACCCGGCCAAGCTGGTTTCCGCCGCTTCGCCCTTGAAGGCGGCGCGGAGTTGTTGCTCCAGCGTGGCACGGTCTTTTTTCGGCATCGGCGCAAAATCCACCACCACCTGCCCACCAAGGCCGCGCAGCCGCAACTGGCGCGGCAAATCCCGCGCGGCGGCGATATTGGCTTTTAGGCTCGCGGCGGGCGAGGTGTCATTGCCGGTATTGATATCCACGGCAATCAGCGCGCGGGTCGGCTCGATCATCATGTGCCCGCCACCCGGCAGCGCTACGCGCGGCGAGAGAACCGCGTCGATCGCCTCTAGCACGCCGTGGGCCTCAAACCCTTCGACCACTTCATCCGGCACCGGGTCGGCCCAGTCGCGCCATGCTTCTTCGTGGGGGCCGGGGGCATCCACCAGAAGCTCCGGCGCGCCTTCGCTATCGCCCAAAACGGCTTCGGCCAAATCCCGCAAGCCTGCAAGGTCTTCAACGATCTCGCCCTCTTCGGTGCCTTCGCAAGCCGAGCGCAAGATCAGCCCCATATCGGAGCCTTCCATGACCACGCCTGCCAGCGCTTGCAGCCCGTCGCGGGTCTCTTCATCGCGGATCCGGCGCGAGACATTGAGCCCCGGCGCACCGGGGGTAACGATGCCGTAGCGGCCCTTGAACAAAAGCCGCAAGGTGACCGGCAGTGCTTTGCCGGGTTCTGTCCCGCCCGAGACTTGGCACAAAACGCTTTGCCCTGGCGAAAGCCCCTTTGCATCGCGCAAAAAGCCTTTCTCACCGCCCGGAAGCTGCACGAAAACGCCGCCTTGGCCTTTCATCTGCCGCTCAACCTTGGCACGACAAATCGCACCGGGCGCCAAAGCCACCGCATCCGAAGCATCGACGATCAGGTCTTCAAGCCGCCCGTCGACCATCAAAGCCGCGGCCTCAAGCCCCTTCACCTCGCCAAGAACAACGACCCGGCCTTTCATGCGCTTTCTCCCATCGCGATGCCCGACGATTGTAGCAAAAGAGCGGTTTCGGCCAAGGGCAAGCCCACAACCGCGCTGAACGAGCCTTGGATCCACGGCACGAAAGCGCCGCCCAACCCTTGGATCGCATAGCCGCCCGCCTTACCGCGCCATTCGCCGCTGGCAAGATAGCCGTTCACATCGGCATTCGAGAGCGGGCGGAATTTCACCACCGTATCCACCAGCCGCTCGCGCAAGCCCGTGGCAGAGCGCACGGCAACAGCCGTTAACACATGGTGGCGACGGCCAGACAGCAGCCACAAAAACTCAGCCGCCTCTTTTTCATTTTCGGGTTTGCCCAAGATCCGGCGGCCACAGGTCACCGTGGTATCGGCGCAGATCACCACCTCATCGGCGGCGCAGGGTAGAATGGCCGCCTTTTCACGCGCCATCCGCGCCACATAATCGCGCGGGCGCTCGCCCTTTGCTGGCGTTTCATCAATGTCAGGGGCACGTACCGCGGCGGGTTCCAGCCCCAATTGGGCCAGAAGCTCACGCCGACGGGGGCTGGCCGATCCTAAGATCAGCTTCACTTGAACCGGTAGTTGATGCGACCCTTCGTCAGGTCATAGGTGTTCATTTCCACCTGAACCCGGTCGCCAGCCAGAACACGGATGCGGTTTTTCCGCATCTTGCCTGCCATATGCGCGATGATCTCATGGCCGTTTTCCAGCTCGACCTTGAACGTCGCGTTCGGCAGGAGTTCCTTCACGACGCCGGGGAATTCGAGCATTTCTTCCTTGGCCATGGTCACTCCATTGGGGATACCCGCCGATCGCGGGCGCGCGATACATGCGCCCGGATCAGGAAAAATTCAAGCGCAATGTCAAGCCTTGCGGGGGTTTTCCATGACAAGGTGGACATGCGCAGCTTGCATAGGCTGTTCGGACCAATGGCGGAAGGTCAGCACCTCGCCGTCGGTGCGGGCTTTGACAACCGCTTCCAGATCGACCGTCGCGGTCACCCAGCCGGGTTCGTCATAAACCCCTTCGGCGATCACGCCGGTGTCGCACCAATTGACATCGGCAGGTGCGTAAAGTGCTGCCGCACCGTGATTTTCATCCACAGCAGGGCACCAAGCGGCAGCACCGACAATCACCGATTGGACCGAGATACATTGGTTTTCCAGCGCGCGGGCCTGTGCGCCGGTGCGGACGCGGTGGTAGCCCGCGCGCGTATCGGTGCAGCTTGGCACTAGAAGAAGCTCTGCCCCCGCCTCGCAAACCGCGCGCGCGAGCAGCGGAAATTCGCTGTCATAACAGATCAACACCGCGATCCGCCCAAGCCCCGTGTCAAACAGGCGCAGCCCCTCAACTCCGGCATCAATGAACCAATCTTCGCGCTCAAACCGCGTCATGATTGCCTTGTCTTGATGCCCGATCCGGCCTGCGGGGCCAAAAATCGCCGCCCGATTGCGCCGCACCATCCCCTCGACCACCGGGCCAGAGGGGGCCAAGATATAAAGGCCAAATTCGATCGCGAGCCCTTCAAAAAGCCGTTCCATCGCATCGTGATGGCGTGCGACTTCGGCGACCGCGCGTTCCAAATCTGCCGCAACCTCGGCCCCGCCAAGCGAGGCAAGCTCCATCGCGCCATATTCGGGAAAAACCAGCAAATCGGCCTGTTTGAGCGCGGCACTTTGCACCCACGCGCGAATTTTCGCCTCATAAGCGGCCCAATCCACGAGCCAATCCAGAGGATAAGCCGCAGAAGCAATGGTGATGCGTCTCACAGCGGCTTCCCCCAGAATTGCAGCGCCTTTTCAGTTTGGGTGCTGTCGCCCAAATCGGTCCAGCGAAAATGCGCCACAACGCCCGACATGGGGGCATAACCGCGCTTGCGCCAAAACGCATCGAGCGGGCGGTAGGTGGCGGGCTTGAGCGGATGATCGTCGGGCCGCATCACCGCGCAAAAGGCCGAATAGCGGCGCCCAAGCGTGCGGCCATGTGCCTCGCGCGCGTCAAAGAAAGCGTGGCCCAACCCGCGCCCGCGATAGTCTGGCAGCAGCACCGATTCGGCGCAGTAAAACACGTCTTCAAGCGTCAGCCCCGTCTCCGCAAAGGGCGCAGCGAAATCATCGGCATGGTCTTCGAGCGGTGTGCCCGTGGCTGCGCCGACCAACCGCGCGCCATCAAAAGCCCCCACGACCACCGCGTTTTGAGAGTTTCGATAGCTTTCCAGATAGCGCCGCTCATAGTCGAGCGAGCCATCATAGATATAGGGCCAATCGCGAAACACCGCGATGCGCAGCGCGGCGACATCGTCGAGCGCGGCATCCAGAGCGGGGCCAGTGAGAACCCGAACCTCCATTAGCTGACCTGACGGATCCAGTCCGCCAAGTTGTAATAGGTGGTCACGCGGGAAATGCGCCCGTCGCGCAGGGTGAAAAAGGTGCCTGCGGGCAGCACATAGGTTTGCCCCTTCGCCTCGGGCAGACCTTCATCGGTTGCCAAATAGGCCCCGTTCACAACGAACTCGGCGGCGGCCCGGGTGCCCGCATCATTCGCCATCACCACCACATCGGTGAGCGTTTCCCGGTAGCAACGGGTCATATGCGCGTTGAATTCGCGGAATTTCTCGACCCCGCGGCGGATTTTGCCCTCATTGACGTGATGCTCAAAATCTTCGGTCACCAGCGCTTCCATCGCGGTGGTGTCGCCGCGATGGAACGCGTCGAAGTAGTTGGAAATGGCGGCAAGGGCGGCGGCACGGGGCATTGGAAAACCTCTCTGACTTTGGGGCAAATTGGCATGCCACCCCGGTGCCGTCAAACCGCAGAACCGGCAAGACGGTGCTCAAAACCGTCTTGCCGCACCTGTTCAGGCCAGCGCCGCGCGGATCGTTTCCGCAATCGGCGTCGTCGGGCGACCAATCAGGCTGGACAGTGTTTGGCTGTCATCAAAGAGGCCCGCAGCACTGCCCGCCCGCTCATCCGATTGCGCGAGCGTTTCCGCAAAGGCCGTCGGCACCCCAAATCCTTCAAGCGCTTTGGCATATTCCGCCTCGGGCAGGTTGACGAATTTGACCGGCTTGCCGGATTGGGCCGCAACCTCGGCGGCGAATTCCGCCATCGTGAAGGCGGTATCGCCCGCAAGCTCATAGGTTTTGCCCGCATGCGCCGCATCAAGCGCGGCGACCGCGGCCGCTTCGGCGTAATCGGCGCGCGCGGCCGTGGCGAGTTTGCCATCTGCGGCGGCCCCAATCACGGCGCCATGTTCAATCGCGGCCCCCAACGCGCCCGTCAGGTTTTCGCTATACCAGCCATTGCGCAGAAGCGTGTATTGCAGCCCGCTTTCTTTTAGCGCGGCTTCGGTCGCGATGTGGTCTGCCGCCAAAAGCGTGAGCGGCGAGGCATCGCCCTTCAACACAGAGGTATAGACCACCCGCGTCACGCCCGCCTCTTTCGCGGCGGCAATGGCGCGTTTGTGTTGGCCCGCACGGTCATTGAAATCATTCGACGAAATCAGCACCAGCACCTCAACCCCGGCAAGGGCGGCGGCATCGGGGGCGTTGTAATCAAACGCGCGCGCCTCATATCCGGTTACCTTTTCCGGGCTCCGCGCAAGGGCCACGGGGGCGGCGCCGCGCGCTTTGAGCGCAGCAAGAACAAGTTGGCCCAATTGGCCGGTGGCGGCGGTCACAGCAATGGTCATGACGATCTCCTTTATCATTTGCTTGCCACAGATAGGCATGCAAGCTAACAAAAGGTAAGTACCTACATATATGTAAGTACGCCTTACCCATGCACAGGAAAGGTGCAAAGCCGATGCGGAACTTTTCACGGGGCGATGTTTTCGCCGCCGCCTGCCCCTCGCGGCAGATTTTGCAGCATGTGACCTCGCGTTGGGGCGGGCTGGTGCTGATTGCTTTGCGCGAGGAAACACTGCGCTTTGCGCAGTTGCGCCGCCGGATTGATGGCATTTCCGAGCGGATGCTGGCGCAAACCCTGCAGGTGCTTGAAGGCGACGGTCTGATTTTGCGCAAAGATTATGGCGAGGTGCCGCCGCGCGTGGATTATACGCTCACCCCGGCAGGGCGCGAAATCTCTGCCCGCGTCTTTGCGCTGAGCGATTGGATTGAAGAAAACCTGCCCGAACTGTTGGCGCTTACGCCGGATGCGGTGCCCCAAACCGTTCAATGATGTGATCGCGGATTTGGTCGCGAGTCTGGCGGTAATAGCCCAACCGCACGTCGCGCCCTTCGCCCAGGCCGGTCGGGTCCATGATCATCCAGTGCTCAACCTCAATGTGGTAGAACCGCGTCAGATCAAGCGCTTGGTGATAAGAGGCAGGGGAAAGCGCGACGATCAGGTCAAACCCGCTCAGATCATCGCCCATTTCGCGCAATTCATGGAAGCTGCGCGCCTGATGCCGCTCTAGGTCCACACCAATTTCCGCACAAACGGCGATCGCGAACCCATCGGTATCAAGGTCCGCCTTGACCCCCACCGATTGGACATAAACCTCACGGCCATAGAACTTTTTCATCATCCCTTCGGCCATCGGCGAGCGCGTGGCATTGTGATCGCAGCAAAACAGGACCGAATGGGGAAGGCTGGACATCAGCTTACCGGGGTCAAAACGCAAACAAGGGTGAAGAGCCGCCGCGCGGTATCAATGTCGATCTCGGCTTTGCCCTCAAGGCGCTCTTGCAGTACCCGCGCCCCTTCGTTGTGAATGCCCCGGCGCGCCATATCAATCGCTTCGATCTGGCTCGGCGGCAGTTTCTTGACCGCCTCAAAATAGCTTTCACAAATCTGGAAGTAGTCTTTTACCACCTGCTTGAACGGGCCAAAAGACAGGTGGAACTCAGTCACCTTCTCACCGCTTTCAAGGCAGGTATCAAAGACAAGCCGCCCATCGCGCACCGCCAAAGTCAGCGCATAGGGGCCGGGCGGGGCGGTTTGCCCATCGCGCCCCGGCAGCGTCCAGCTATTGTCTTCGAGCAGGTCAAAAATCGCCACGCGGCGCTCTTGTTCAATTTGCGGCGTCGGCGCAGGCAGGCCGGAATCATCCAGATCGATGCGAGAGATACGGTTCATCAGGCCCCCCCATCATTGATCGCATCAAGCCGCGCGCGGACCGATAGCCCGTGCGCCTCGAGACTTTCCGAAATCGCCAGCGTCTCCGCCGCCGGGCCGATGGCGCGCAAGGCTTCGGGCGTCATTTTCGCCAAAGTGGTGCGCTTAAGGAAATCCAACACCGACAGGCCCGAGGAGAACCGCGCCGAGCGGGCGGTGGGCAGAACGTGGTTCGGCCCGCCAACGTAATCGCCAATCGCTTCGGGCGTCCAAGTGCCCAAGAAGATCGCGCCGGCATGGGTGATTTGCGCCGAAAGCGCCTCGGGGTCTTCTACGCAGAGTTCAAGGTGTTCAGGCGCGACGCGGTTTGACAGCATCGCCGCTTCAGCCAGATCGCGGGTGACGATAACGGTGCCAAAATCGCGCCACGACGGGCCCGCAATCTCGCGCCGCTCCAGCGTTTCAAGGCGTTTCTCGACCGCTTTGGTCACGGCTTGGGCAAAATCCGCATCGGGCGTCAGGATCAGCGCTTGGGCGGATTGGTCATGTTCGGCTTGGCTCAAAAGATCAATCGCCACCCAATCGGGGTTGGCCGTGCTATCGGCAATCACCAAAATTTCCGACGGACCCGCGATCATATCAATGCCCACGCGGCCAAAAACGCGCCGCTTCGCCGCCGCCACAAAAGCGTTGCCCGGCCCGGTGATTTTATCAACCGGGGCAATCGTATCGGTGCCATAGGCAAGCGCGGCCACCGCCTGCGCGCCGCCAATGCGATAAACCGCATCCACGCCCGAAAGCTCTGCTGCGAGCAGCACCAGCGGGTTCACGGCGCCATCGGGCGTCGGGCAGACAACCACCAGACGCTCTACCCCCGCGACTTTCGCGGGGATCGCATTCATCAAAACGGAAGACGGGTAGGAGGCCAAACCGCCCGGCACGTAAAGCCCCGCTGCCGAAACAGGCGACCAACGCCAGCCAAGCTCGGCCCCGTTGTCTTCGGTCCAGCGTTCTTCCATCACCGGCATTTGCCGCAGGTGATAGGCGCGAATTCGCTCTGCCGCGAGTTCAAGCGCCGCGCGTTCCTCGGCACTGACCTTAGCCACCTCCGCCGCGATTTCTTCGCGCGAAAAGGCCATTGTTTGCGGGCTGAGCGCCAGCCGATCAAATTTCGCGGTATAGTCGATCACCGCCGCATCGCCACGGGCGCGCACATCGGCAATAATCGCCGCCACGGTGGCATCGACATCGGGGCTGTCTTCGCGCTTCATCCCCAAAAGGGCGGTGAAACGGGTCTCGAAATCGGCGTCGGTCGTGGCAAGAAAATGCGGCATCTCGGGCTCCTTGTTCCGTTCCGGGATAGAGCGTTGCAAGGCGCGGAGCAAGGGTTGGCCCATCCTTGCCCTCGGATTTCAACGTGCGCGAAACGCCTCAGGCCAGCGCCTTTTGCAAGGCATGGCCCAAAAGCGCACCGCCACTGGCCGCCGGGTCAGGTGCCCAGCCCTGAGAGAGGTAAAATCCGCGCGCGGTATTGGTGGCGGTGAGCCGGCCCTCCGTGCGGCCAAGCGCCCACAACTCCGCCTCCAAAGCCGCCAAAAGCGCGCGCGCGTGGCCCTTGCCCTGCTGTGCGGGGTCGACAAACAATAGGCTAATCCGCCCGCGCCCCTCGGGCTGATCGCGCCAATCGAGCCCACCAACAGCCGCCAGCCCCGCCGCTTGCGCGACGAAAAGGCGCTGTGCCGGGTCTTTGAGCCGCGCGGCAAGGGCAGCGATGTCATTCGCCGCAACCCAAGGCCGCATCCGGTTGGCTTGGCCGTGGTGATCCGCGTGGCACAGATCACGGATCGCCGCCGCAATCAGCGCGGCCATCGCAGGCAAATCTTCCGCTGTTGCGGGGCGGATCATTCCGGGTGCTGCGGCGCTTGCCCCGAAACGGCCCCGTAAGGCCGGGTCACATCGCGCAGATCGAGCGCCAAACATTCCACCTCAGCCGCCAAGGCGCCATCGCCCGCCAGCACCAAGACCACACGCCCCGCGCCCTCTTCCCCGGGCTCAAACGCGATATCGAGCACCGACAGCACCAAATCAGAATCGCGCCGGTCAAAGCCTTGCGAGGCGACCTTGAGCACATCGGAAATCACAAACAGCGCCTGAACCCGCTCATAAGCGCGCCCTTCCGCCTCGGCCCGCGCCTTATCTTCCCAACGGAAGCGGTTGAGCAGCATCGAAAGCCGCCGCGCCTTTGGCTCGTAGCGAATTTCAGACACAGGCAGCACCGCATCTTGCACCAAAGCCGCCATCACGGCGAGATCTTCGGCACTTTCAGCCCGCAGGTTCAGCGGCGCCTCACCGCCATCGGCAAAACGTGCATCCCGGCTCATGACTCTTTCACCCGTTCGATATGCGCCCCCACGGCGCGAAGCTTGTCTTCGACCCGTTCATAGCCGCGATCAAGGTGGTAGACGCGGCTCACCACGGTTTCCCCCTCGGCGGCCAAGCCCGCCAGAATCAGCGAGACCGAGGCGCGCAGATCGGTGGCCATCACCGGCGCGCCTTTGAGTTTTTCGACCCCATGCACCGTGGCATGACCGCCATGCACCTCAATCTTCGCGCCCATCCGCATCAATTCGGGGGCATGCATGAAGCGATTCTCAAAGATCCGCTCTTCAAGCACCGAGGTCCCCTCGGCGGTGCACAACAGCGCCATCATCTGCGCTTGCAAATCGGTCGGGAAGCCGGGGAAGGGCTCTGTCACCACATCCACCGCCCTGATCCGCCCGTTTTTGCGCTTCACCTTCAGCCCGCGCGCGGTTTCCTCCACCGAAATCCCAGCGGCATCCAGCTTTTCGCAAAAGCTTTCGACAAGCGCGATTCGCCCGCCCAAACATTCCACCTCGCCGCCGCAAATCGCGGGCGCCAGCATATAGGTGCCCAGTTCGATCCGATCGGTCACGACCGGATGGGTCGCGCCATGCAGCCGATCCACGCCCTCAATCACAATGTCCGAGGTGCCTTCGCCCTCGATCTGCGCGCCCATCGCCCGTAGGCATTGCGCCAGATCAACAATTTCAGGCTCGCGCGCGGCGTTTTTTAGCACCGATGTACCCTTGGCCAAAACCGCCGCCATCAAGAAGTTTTCGGTCGCGCCGACAGAGGCAAAGCGCATCTCATGCACCGCGCCTTTCAGCCCACCTTTGGCCTGCGCATGCAGGTAGCCGTCTTTGAGTTCAATCTCGGCCCCAAGCGCGGTCAGCGCATCAATGTGAATGTCCATCGGTCGCGCGCCAATTGCGCAACCACCGGGCAGCGACACAACCGCATGGCCCAGCCGCGCCAAAAGTGGCCCCAGCACAAGGTTTGAGGCGCGCATTTTGCGCACGATGTCATAATCGGCGACCGGGTTAATCTCGCCATGGCAGGAGGTGGCGAGCACCTTACCATCTTGCAGCGCGGTAACCTCGGCCCCAAGCGAGGCCAAAAGCTGCGTCATCGTGCGAATGTCAGACAGCCGCGGCGCATTGGTCAGCGTCAGCGGCTCTTCGCTCAAAAGCGTTGCCGGCATCAGCGCAAGGCAGGCGTTCTTCGCCCCGGCAATCGGAATTTGCCCATTCAGCGGCCCGTTGCCGCGCACCAAGATGCTATCCACTACTGGTTTCCTTCCGAGCCGCTTTCGGCTTCATTTTCCACACCACCCGCTGCCGCGTCGCGTTGCCGCGCCTGCGCTTTGCGCCGCATCAGATTGGCGCGCAATTGCGCCGCAAGCCTTTCTTCACGGCTTTGCGGGGCGGCTGTGCGGGCATTTTTGCCTTGCGGGGTTGGGGTCGTGTCCTCTGTCATGGCCTTTCTCTAGCCGCCCGAATGAAATGTGTCGAGAGAGCGTGCGAATTTGCGCTTGCAAGCCTTCGCGATGTCGTCTACATCGCCGCCACGGTCGATGAAGGCCGAAGGGTGCTGCAGTAGCTCAGTGGTAGAGCACTCCCTTGGTAAGGGAGAGGTCGAGAGTTCAATCCTCTCTTGCAGCACCATCCTATCCCCTTGCATTTAAAGAAAACTCTTGCGTTCAAGGGCATAGTGCCATTCTAGGTGCCAGAACTGGTGCCAGAATGGGGGTATCGATGGCTGGTAAATTGCGTCATTGGAAAGAGAAGGACGGGCGCTATTGGGCGCGCATCTCGATCCCAGCCGAGCTGAAGCCGTTTTTCGGGAATAAGACGCAACTGACCGAACCACTGGGAGGTGACAAGCGCATTGCCGAAGACAACCATCCCGCTGCCGTCGCCCGACTAAAAGCTCAAATCAAGCAAGCGAGGGCTGCGCTCGACACCCACACACCGCAGGCAGAAGTCGCGCCGGTCCCATCTGTCCCGCCAGTCCCACCTGCCCTAGCAGCCCCGCGTCGCGAATTGACCCAGTCAGATTTCGAGCACGCTGTTTGGGATCACTACACAAAGGTAATTCAACAGGACGCTGAGAAACGTGCAGCGATGCCGACCGAGGAGGAAATCGCAGAAGAGCTCGAAAAGGCTTACAAACGCATTGAGGCGGGCGAGGCTGATCCGAGCAAGAGCATCGCAGGCTTCTTCAACTATGACATCGACTACCAATTAAAAGCTGGCGCACGTTACCATGATGAACGCCTGCGCACGAAAAAACTCGAAGCGCTCCGTGCCGAGATAAGCAGTGGCAAGACGCGGCTTGTGGATGTGGCGGTGCAGGAGTTCGTCGATCAACGTAAACTCGATGTCGCCCCCGGTTCGCCTCAATGGCGCGATCTGGGGCAAAAATTCATGCGCGCCGAAATCGAAGCGCTGGAGAGAACCCGAGAACTGGATCAGGGTGACTTTGGCGGGGCGCCGAAAGACCCGATCGTCCGCCCGCCGTCGAAGGTGGTCGATGAGGGCGAGCCCGTTTCGTTTTGGGGGTTGTTCGAGACATACATCGAGAAGAAGCAAAAAGTCGGCAAACACATGGATGGCGGAGCGAACTGGGCGGTGCCGATCCGCTCCCTCATCGACTTTGTGGGTCACGACGATGCCCGTCGCATCAAGCATGAAGATCTGACCGGATGGCGCGATTTCCTGGAGGCGGAAGGGAAGTCACCCAAGACCATTCGCGACAAGTATCTGGTCGCCGTCCGAGCCGTGTTGAGAAAGGCTTTGAAAGAGCGGAAGTTACCGACCAACGAGATGGCCGATGTCGAGCAGGAAGTGCCCAAAAAGGTTCGGACGCGGGAAAGCGGTTTCACGACGCGCGAGGCGGTGCGCATCTTGAAGGCGTCGCTGAACTATCAGCCCAAGGAGACCGCGCATCCCTCGCATCGCGAGAGCACCCATATCACCGCCGCAAAGCGATGGGTGCCTTTCTGCGCACTGTGTCATCAGGTAGCCCCCGAAACACCGTGATCGCGCTGAAGGGAGTGGAGGACATAAGTGCCCCCGACCGGCTGGCACCGAACGCACCCCCATCGCACCTGCGCCATCCTTCTAGGACTTCGATCTCGCCCGTCCAGAGCATGCCCCCTCAGAGCCCCGGAGCGAGTCACTGGTGAGTCTGAGGTGCTTTCTGCGCCCCACCTACCAGACGGCCCCACAAGCGCAGCCAGTGACTCGCTGCGTGAGTCTGGGAGGGCCTTGAGTGGCGACCCCCGCCAAATTTAACCGAATGCAGATACGGGGGCCGTAGATCACACCCTTTGGCGGCCATTTCAACGATCGCTGGCGATCGGTCCCGCTTTGCTGCCTTTCCCCGGCGTTGGGGGCGCTGCATCGTATTATCCTTCAGACCACGCGGATCTTGAGCAACATACGCGACCCGCAGGAAGAGGCGCTACCGCTTCACCGATTTCCTGCGCGTGGGTCTGCCGCTCAGCATCGTCGCAGGGATCGTGACGGTTGTGTTGGTGCCGGTGTTCTGGGAACTTTGAGACTTTGCAGCGTCAGGGCAGGAGGATCCAAGTATAGGCCGCATAACCCGCAATCAGCATCAGCCCTTCCCAGCGGTTGATCCGCAGTCCGGTTGCCGCAAAAAGCACCAGAACGGCGGACACCAACACCATCAGCGGCGCGTCGAACCGCACGATCTGCGCGGGCACCTCCGAGGGGGCGATCAGCGCCGTCGTGCCGCCGATGCCGAGCAGGTTGTAGATGTTTGAGCCGACGATATTGCCAAAGGCCACGTCACCCTGCCGTTTCAGCGCGGCAATCACCGAGGTCACGAGCTCGGGCATCGAGGTGCCGATCGCAACGATGGTGAGTCCGATCACCGTTTCCGAGACGCCAAAGCCGCGTGCGAGCGCGACAGCACCGCTGACGAGAAGCGAACCGCCCGCGACCACGAGACCAAGCCCCGCAACTGCGATCAAGAGCGGCACAAGCAGGCGGCCACTCCCGGCGCGTGGCGTGAGGGTTGGATCGGCACTCGCCAGCGCCAGGCTCTTGTCATGAAGCGCGCCACCGTCCTCGGCAGCGCGTTCCTGCGCAATCACAAACCAGATATAGGAGACGAGCACAGAGACCAGCGCGACACCGATCCCACGGCTCATTGGCGCAAAAAAAGCGAGTCCAGCAAAAGCCACCGTGACGGCAAGCATCACCACCGCATCGCGCCGCAGCGCCGCACGCGCAACGATGATCGGGCAGATCAGGGCGGAGACGCCCCCGATTAGCAGGATATTGGCGATGTTCGAGCCCACGATATTGCCATAGGCAATCCCCGGCGCTCCCGCGAGTCCTGCCTGCACCGAGGTCACGAGCTCGGGCATCGAAGTGCCGAAGCCGACCAGCGTCAGGCCAATCACCAGAGGCGAGATCCCGATCCGCTCTGCCGCCTGCACCGCCCCACGCACCAAAAGCTCCCCGCCGACAACAAGAAGCACGAGCCCCGCGAGAAGGGGCAGCCAAGTTTCGATCATATAAGTCCCCAGAATGGGCCAGTGAGGCAATATCTGACGCAGATGATGCCGCTAAGCGCAGCCTTCAAGGCCAATGCATATTGATCGAAGGATATTTCTTACACGGCTCCATAATTGCCGGGCGGATCTGCGGTTGGGCCCGGCTCGATCCGGTCATAGGTGTCGTCTGGGCTTTTGTGATTGCGCGCTGGTCCCGAGGTTTGATGCAACAGGCCGGGGGCATGTTGGTGGACCTCTTTTCAAAGCTCGGGTCGATATCTGCAGAATAAAACCGGGCCCCCAAAGGGCCCGGCTCGCGGGATGTCAGATAGGTTCAGAACCGGATCGCATATTCCAGTCCCAGCCCGTAAGAGATGTAATCCCCACTCCCAAGCCCGCCTAGGCTAAGATCAACATTCAGATTGCCTTGATTGGCAAACACGTAACTGAAACCGGCAGCGATCCGGCCCGACAACTGGTCATCCAGCGCTGGCAAGCTCGACGCCGGGTTCGTATTGGCATCCGAGAAATGATAATCGGCGTAAACCCCCAGCCAGGGTCGATAAAGTCCCGCGCTCGTCATCCGTTGATCGAATAGGAAACGCGAGCCCAGAGACAGGCGCCCAGCCTTGATCGTCGTCGCATCGATGACGCCGCCCAGACTGTCAGTATAACCGTCCTGGTCCTCGACTGCGTAAAGAAGTTGCACGACCGGCTCGAGCGTCACGCCCGGGCGCTGAACCTGCCCGCGCAACGAGGCCGCCAGCGTGACGCGCTTGGCATCGAAGCTGCCAGTCGCCCCTGCCGATGTCACCTCATAATCGCTCCAAGTATGGGTTAGCATCGCATCTGCCGTAAGCCTGCCAAAGCGATGCGCCCAGTAGACACCCAGCGTATTGCCATCAGCGTCAAAGCCACCATTGGCACCAACATCGAGATCAATCGTCCCGAAGCCGACAAGCCCGCCCAGCACGGTATCGCTATTGAGCCGATAATCGGCGCCTAGCACTAGGTCGATCTGATCGCCCGAGAAGCTGTTGTCATCGCCTTCGTAGCGGGTGTAGCGGCCCTGACCCCAAACGTTCCACTCGGACTCCGGACCCGACTTCGACGACATTGCACCAGTTCCGTCTAGGACGCGGCCAAGCCCAGCGGTCTGAAAGAAGAAGCCGCTTGAAGATATACTAGGCGCAGCGCCGCCATTAAACAGCCCGTCCACGTTGCGCTGCACAGCACTGGCCATTGTTGCGGCTTGGCTGCTAATCACCATAGAACTCAGCCCGGCTTGTGTATCGCTCAGGTCGCTGCCGCCCGAGCTACAGCTAGCGGTCATGTCCGAAGTGCTCTCAGAGCGCGCAAATTGCCAGACACCGGCATTGGCGTCGGTAACGGCAACGGTTACGCTGCCGGTGAACGGGCCAATATAGCCCGACGGGCCGTAATAACTGCCCGTGCCGCTGGCCTTGCTCACGGTAATGATTTCCCCCGCAGCCATGGTGACGCTCAGTTGCACGCTGTTCTGTGCGACGGTGTAATGTGAGCCAATCTCGGCGCAGGTCATCGAAAGGATCGTGGTGGCTGATGCCGGCGCGACCCCGCCCCCCCCGGCGAGACCGAGCGCGAGCGCCGTCGCAATGACGCGCCAACCGCGAGGTTTGAAATGAATATTCCAGGTGGTCATGATCAGCGTCCCTCCTCTTAAACTGAGCATCACACGAAATTGTTACCACGCGACCGCGTTCCGAACCAAGAACCGGAGCAAAACCCGCGCATTTGTCGCACCCCAACTGCAGACGCTTGACGTAGGCGACTTTTCTGCCTTTCTGAAGCGATGATCCATCGTCGCGATTTCCTGCTGAGTGCTGCCTGCGCGTTGGCCGCGCCTCGTCTAGCGCTTGCCAATGCGGCGGGGCCAGCGGCGGACACTGATCTAACCGTTGTGCCGGCCGATGCGCCTGAGGCTGAAGATTTGGCTCTGGCCTATGCCGCCGACTGGCTTGTGACACCACGCAACCGGCTTTTGTGCCGTTCTGAGGCGGCGGTGGCGCGGGCTGTTGATTGGGCTTCAAACCAGCCCTTAGGGTTTGCGCTTCGCAGTGGCGGGCATTGTTTTGCAGGGTTTTCGCAGCATCCAGAGGCGGTGATCGATACCCGTGAAATCGTGCAGATTGAGGTTTTGGACGGCGGCCACCGATTGCGCGCGGGGCCCGGCGCGCAGATCGGGGATATCTATCGCGCGCTCGCCCCTTTCGGGCGCAGCCTGCCCGGGGCCAGCTACGGCGGGGTAACGCTCGGCGGCCTCGTGCCAGGGGGCGGCATCGGCTATGGCGCGCGCGCAGAGGGGTTGCTCATCGACTGGTTGGAAAGCTTACGACTGGTGACTGCCGATGGTAAAATTCTTAGCGCCAGCGCGACCGAAAACCCAGACCTGTTTTGGGCCTGTCGGGGAGGTGGCGGCGGGCGGATCGGGGTGTTGACGGAATTCACCTTTCGCACCGCTCCCTTCGCGGGTGGTCATTCAATCGACACGACGGTGACAGTGCCAATGGCCGATATTGGCCCGATTATCTATCTTTGGCAGCTTTGGTCGGCGGGTAATCCGAGCCATGTCACTACGCATCTTCAACTGTTCCGACTATCAGGCGGCGATTTCCTAGTGCATCTTATGGGCCGCGCGCAGGGAGACCGGGCCGCATTGATGGAAGAACTGCGGCTTCTCTTACGCCGCCGCACGCCCTTGCCTGAGCACGCCGTGGTTTCGGGGGAATTGGTCGATATCGTGGATCATATGCACCCGCCCAGCGCCGGGATGGGGGCGGTCAGGTTTCATTCGCGCACCGAAATCCTCGAGCGTCCGCTGCCGCCAGAAACCGTCGATGCGATGGTGGCGCTGCTGCTAGCCCAGCCCGAAGGCGCGGTGAAACTGGTTTTCGAGGCACTAGGCGGAGCCGCCGCCACCCCCGCGCCAGATGATACATCTTGGCCGCACCGAGACGCCTTTGCATTGCTATATTTCTCGGGTGATATCTGGGACGAAGCAGAGCGGGCACCCCGCGCGCGGTCTATGACCGAGATGCAGACCCTCTTGGCGGCGCATGTCAGCGGTGGGGCCTATGTCAATTACCCCGAACGTGGGCGTGCTGACTACCGCAGTGCGTATTGGGGCGGGAACGCCGCGCGTCTTGCGGCGATCAAAGCGGCGCATGATCCGAATGATCTTTTCCGCCATCCGCAAGCTTGGTAGCAGCCGGTTGACGAACACAACAAGAACATGCCTATTATCAAGCCTTGCGACAAAGGAGCAGTCTGGGCACTGATATGCTCGACCTGCTGCGCCCCTGAAACGCCAAACATCGAAAGCTCTGACCAGCGCGATAATATAGATCCCTTCGCGTTGACGATACGCATCGCAGTGATCCTGAACCGGGTGTGAGTCTGCGCACAGCTTTTGCTGCGGCCCGCTTGAGTGGCTGCTTCGGAGCTTGACACTCAGTGATGCGAGCGACGGCAAGGTCGGGAACCGCCCTCCACGCCACTATCATACTCTTCGGGAGTGGAGGGTTCGTGCATCCCCAACCGGCTGGCACCAAACGCATCCCCATCGCACCTGCGCCATCCTTCTAGGACTTCGATATTGCTCGCCCAGAGCATGGCCCCTCAGAGCCCCGGAGCGAGTCACTGGTGAGTCTGAGGTGCTTTCTGCGCCCAACCTACCAGATGACCCCACAAGCGCTGCCAGTGACTCGCTGCGTGAGTCTGGGAGGGTCTTGAGTGGCGGCCCTCGCCAAATTTAACCGATCACGGATACGGGGACCGGAGATCACACCCTTTTGCGGCCATTTCAACGATCGCTGGCGATCGGTCCCGCTGTGCTGCCATTCCCCGGCGAACCGGGGCAGCATTCTGCAAGCGAGGCGTAGGATTCTACGAATAGCCCCGGGTAAGCATTATGACCGGGACATCTTTCAGAAGATCCCATAGTTGGGGTTGCTCTCCAATATCTGGCGCTCAAGCTCATCCTCGGTCAGTTCCTCCGGCGCGGGCACCGGGGCAACCTCTGCGACCGGCAGGGCTTCGAAATCATCCTCGATATTGTCGATTTCCTCTTCGAACCGAATGATCTCTTCGGCTCTTTTGCGCGCAGGTCTGATGCTGTTTTGCGTCCAAGGGCGCCCCCCGCCGGTGAGCAAACGTTGACGATTCAGAAGGTCCGCAAGCGCTTTGTGTGACAGGTCGCGGTAGGCGCGGTCGGACCGGAGGATGCTGGCAATTTTACGTGCGATGCTTTCGGCCTTTTGCGACCTAACCTTCGCAGAGACCTGCGCGGCTTTCTTGCGCACGGCAGAGTCAGAGAATTCGACGCCTTCGGCTTTTTTTGCCGCCATAGCTTCAGAAGTGCCCTCGCGGATGTTGTGAACAACTTCCTCACCGCGCTTGATCGCCCGGAGGAGGGCGGGCGTTTTCATGAAGCGACCATCTTTGACAGAAAAGATAGGAACATCGAGCGTCTTGAGAAAATCTCGCGCCGCTTCAACATGACGAAACAGCCGGGTCGGTTCGGGAATGATCAGCGCAGCCCCCTCATAGCGCGCCCGCGCCACAGCATCATTCAAACCATCACGACGCACAGCACCAAGAGGATCGGCACCTGAAGCCGTATCGTCACAAATAACGACAAGGGTGAACCCACGGCGTTCACAGGCTTTTCTTATGCGCTCTGCCTGCTTTTCAAATTCACTGTCTTCTCTAGCTTGCTTCTGCGTAGACAGACGAATGTAACCTACTGCTTTAATTGGGCGATCTTTGCTTGCTATCATCTTATAAGGGGTCTTCTTAGGGGGTGGTGGTTTGCAGAGGGTTGAAGCTCGGGAATGCGCTTCAAATTATGCTAAGCATCACCCATCTGATAGCGTGCAAAATGCGCTTCCCCTAATCCAAGCACAAGGCAAATCAGGGGTGATCGGACATGCGCCGGGCGCATATCTGCAAGATTCAGCGCGCCCAAGCCGTGACCCCGAGCAGTGTCGCACTGGACGTCGTTGCGATTACACTTATTTCACCTGGTGCGTTTATTTCGAATATGACATGACGCGACGCGCGCAACCATGCTAGGGTGCTGCGTGGTGATCTGCGTCACCAGAAAGATCGAGGACAACACCATGCTCGCCCTGATGGATCAGACCCGCGCTCCCTTCGTCGCCGATGAGGCCGAGGCCGTTGTCGCGCGCCGTGCTGCTGACAGCCTCAAGGCCGTCGCTGAGGCGCATCAAAGCGTCAAAGTGTCGATCGGCGGCCCCGACACCAATATCGTCGTCCCGCTGCCTGCTTCGGCGGTCGCGATGTTTCATGCTGTGCTTGAGGCGATGGCGAACCGCACGCCGATCTCGCTCATTCCGCATGATGCAGAGCTTTCGACCCAGCAAGCCGCCGACTTTCTCAATGTGTCGCGCCCGTTTCTCGTGCGTCAGCTCGATGCCGGCGCGCTTCCCTATCGCAAGGTCGGGGCGCATCGTCGCGTTCGTTTCGCCGATCTCGTGACGTATGAACGCGACTGCCGACATGCACAGACGCAAGCCCTCGCTGATCTGCACGACGAAGAGCGCCGCCTCGGTCTCGAATGATTTCGACATTCACTGCCTTCTTTGACGCAAACGTCTTCTACGGCGCGCGCTTGCGCAGCCTCGTCGTGACCAGCGCACAGACGAAGCTGTTTCGGGCGCGCTGGAGCGACAGGGTGCATGACGAATGGGTTCGCAACCTGCTCAAGAACCGCCCCGATCTAAAAGCCTCAGACCTCGACCGGACGCGCGCTTTGATGAACCAAGCGGTGCCCGACTGCCTGATCGACGGGTTCGATCCGCTCATTGAGGCAGTAACGCTGCCGGACCCGGATGATCGGCATGTGGTGGCAGCGGCGATCATCGCCCGTGCGGATGTCATCGTAACCTTCAACCTCAAGGACTTCCCCGCCGAAGCGATCGCGCCGTTCCGCCTGCATACCCGGCACCCAGACGATTTTCTGATCGAGACCTTCAACCTCAGCCCGGACGTCATGGCCGAGGCGGTGATCGGGGATTTTCTTCATTATCGAACACCGCCACTGACCTTCACGGCCTATCGCGACAGCCTTGCGGCGGCGGGTATTCCGGGGTTTGCGAAGCTGATAAAGCCCCTCGAAGTGTTGCTGCCCGAGGAATGAAGAGGATGGCACTGGAGTCTGCAGGTGCGGGACCGCAGGGCTGAATGGACGTGCCCGGCGCGCCAACACTCCACCCCTTCGATAAGCAAATTCGAGACGCCCGGCTCCGTTGCTTCACCGCTCTGCGTGCGGAACCTTCGCCAGACTCACTGGGGCGCGCACTGAGCAACATCCGCAGTCTTTCAGGTGGTCATCGTGCTGCGCGCGTATCAGACTCGCCAGTGACCGCCCCACGCGCTCTGGCAGATCAAGCCGAAAGGTCCGTTGGTGGATCTAGCTATCTAGCTGGTCCGCAACAAAGCTGCGGAGCTCTTTAGCTGCTTGGTTTTCCCCGGACCTGCGCCACGCCTCCTTTCGGTTGCGGTGCTGCGCAGACAGACTACCAAAATCGAAATCTGCGCCATCTCCATCGAAACGCGCCCGACTACTGACGATCGTGTTTGGCCTGATTTCGATTTCAGGGTGCCGTTTCCTGCGGTCCGTTTCGTAAGGGGAGGACAGCCCAAAGTTACTTTTCTGAGGGGGCTTCAGGTTGCGTTTGGAGGCCGAAAAAATGTTTTCGGTGATTTTTGTCAACCTGACGGCTCGAAACCCCTTATTTTATTGGGTTTTGCGGTTGCGCAAGGTTGCGTTTTTCGGGTCTTTTGCGCAAAACGCAACCTCTTTTGGGGTATTTTGTTACAGCTTTGTTATCGTTTTGCCCAAAAACGCAACCAAAAAGCAACCAGAATGCAACCCAAACGCAACCTTCTGCGGACTGCGTGATGAGAGCCTAGGCGATCTCATGGCCCTTGGTTCATCGAAGAGCGCCATACGCTTGGAGGGGCGGTCTGCCCGTCTGGTCTCATGGGCCCAACGGCTTGCCCCCCTTTCCCCGGTTCCTTGCTGGGCGCGTCAGGGGGCAGTCGGGCCGCCCAGATCTTCAAGGATCGGGCAATCGGGGCGAGCATCGCCGCAGCAAGCCTCGGCCAGATGGCGCAAGGTGTCAGCCATTGCCTGCATCTCGGCGATCTTGCGCTCAAGGCTTTCGACATGGTCAAGCGCGAGCCGTTTCACATCGGCGCTGTGCCGATCCCGGTCGCCCCAAAGGGCGAGCAATTCCTCGATTACCGGCACGGGAAAGCCTAGATCGCGCGCGCGGCGCACGAAGCGCAGAATTTGCACCTCGCGCGCGCCATAGCTGCGATAACCCGAATCCGTGCGGGCCGCCTCGGGGATCAGCCCGATCGATTCATAGTAACGGATCATCTTGGCCGAAACGCCCGAGGCCTTGGCCGCGTCACCGATATTCATGTTTGACCTCCTTGGGGCGGTGCAAAGCGCTTGAGCCGCAGCGCATTGCCCAGAACGAAGACAGAGGAAAGCGCCATCGCCCCGGCGGCGAAGACGGGTGAGAGTAGCAGCCCAAACGCTGGCCAAAGCGCCCCGGCCGCCAGTGGTATCAGCGCGGTGTTATAGGCAAAGGCCCAAAACAGGTTTTGGCGGATATTGCGCAGCACCGCGCGGGACAGCGCAATCGCCTCGGGCACCGCGCCCAAACGCGGCGACATCAAGACCACATCGGCGGCCTCGATCGCGATATCGGTGCCACTGCCCACGGCAATGCCAACATCGGCGGAGGCCAACGCCGGGGCATCGTTGATACCATCGCCCACAAAGGCAAGCGGTCCGATGCGTTTCAGCCGGTCAAGCGCCTGCACCTTACCCTCTGGCAGCACTTCGGCCACCACCTCGTCAATGCCAAGCTGCCGCGCCACCGCCTGCGCGGTGCGGGTGGTGTCGCCGGTGATCATCGCCACTTTCAGCCCCAGCCCATGCAGCGCGGCAATCGCTTGCGGGGCGCTGTCGCGCACCGGGTCGGCCACGGCCAGCACCGCCACCACCTGCGCACCGCGCGCCGCGAAACTCGGGGTCTTGCCCTCTTCGGCAAATTGCGCGGCTGTCTCGGCCAGTGGGCCAGGGTCCAGCCCCAGCGTGGCCATGAACCGCGCCGAGCCGATGGCAAGCCGTGTTCCGTTCAGATGTGCACAAACGCCCTGTCCGGTGTGGCTTTCGAACCCGTCGATTTGCGGCAGGGACAGCCCGTTCTCTTCGGCGGCAATGACCACGGCGCGGGCAATTGGATGTTCTGATTTTGCCTCCAGTGCGGCGATGGCGGCCAGCACCTCTGCGCGGGTTTGATCAGGCGCAAGCACCATATCGGTCAGGCGTGGTTTGCCCTCGGTCAGCGTGCCGGTCTTGTCAAAGGCCACCAAGCGCACATCTTGCAAAGCCTGAAGCGCGGCACCCCGCCGAAACAGAATGCCCATCTCCGCGCCCCGCCCGGTGCCCACCATGATCGAGGTTGGCGTGGCCAGCCCCATCGCGCAGGGGCAGGCGATGATCAGCACCGCCACCGCATTGACCAAGGCAAAGCTGAGCGCAGGGCTTGGCCCGAAGATCAGCCACACCGCAAAGGTCAGCGCAGAAAGCACCATCACTGTCGGCACGAACCAAAGTGTGACCCGATCCACCAGCCCTTGGATCGGCAGCTTGCCACCTTGCGCCTCTTCGACCATGCGGATGATCTGGGCCAGCATTGTCTCTTGCCCCACGGCGGTGGCGCGCAGCCGCAGCACGCCGGTCTGGTTCACAGTGCCGCCCGTGACCTGATCGCCGGGGCGTTTTTCTACGGGGACGGGTTCGCCCGTCAGCATGCTTTCGTCGATCCAACTTGTGCCCTCGGTCACCGCACCATCGGTGGGCACCCGTTCGCCGGGGCGCAAATCGATGATATCACCCGCCTTCAGATCGGCCACGGCAATCTCTTGCACATCTGCGGCGCGCACCACACGCGCGGTGCGCGGTTGCAGCCCCACCAGCCGTGCGATGGCCTGCGAGGTGCGCCCCTTGGCGCGCGCCTCCATCCAGCGACCAAACAAGATCAGCGTCACGATCACCGCCGCGGCTTCGTAATAGACATTCACCGTGCCTGTGGGCAAAAGCCCCGGCGCAAAAGTCGCCACCAGCGAATAGCCCCAAGCCGCAAGTGTGCCCACGGCCACAAGGCTATTCATATCGGGTGCCGCCTTGAAAAGCGCGGGCACCCCCTTGCGATAGAATTGCGCCCCCGGTCCGGCCATGACGGTCGTGCTGAGCGCGGCTTGCAAAAGCCAACTGCCTTGTTGGCCAAATGTCTGCATCGCCAACGCATGGACCGGGGCAAAAAGATGGCCGCCCATTTCGATCAAAAAGACGGGCAAAGTCAGCACTGCCGCCACCAGCAGATCGCGGCGCAATTGCCCGGCCTCTTCTTCGCGGCGCGCACTGGCGGTTTCAGACGGGCCCGCCGAAGCCGTGGCCAGACGGGCCGGATAGCCAAGCTGATCGACGGTGGCAATCAGGGCCGCGGGCGCCGCCGTGCCGGTGATCTGCGCACGTTCAGTCGCCAGATTCACGCTTGCTTTTGTCACGCCCGGCACGGCCGCCAGTGCGCGCTCCACCCGCCCGACACAAGAGGCACAACTCATCCCCTCGATCTCAAGCGCGACTTCATGGGGCCGAACATCATAGCCCAGCCGTTCGATGGCGCCGACCAAAGCCGCGCGGTCAAGCGCCTCGCCTACGACTTCGGCTTTTTCGGTGGCAAGGTTGACATTCGCCGACTGCACCCCCGGTGCCGCTCGTAAGGCGCGCTCCACACGCCCGACGCAAGACGCGCAGGTCATCCCCTCGATTTCGAAGCTGAGCATCATCGCCGTGTCGGATCTGGTGGCAGTATCTTTCATCGCGGCCTCCTGTCTAGGTTCGGTCCGCTGCACAAATTAGGGCTTCCAATCATGGGAAGGTCAAGAGGCCCACGATTTCGTGACCAAACCGACCGAGGCTTGACCTTACAACTGTGGGAAGCCCTATTTCAAATCGCATGATCCGCACCCAGAAAGGAGCCATCATGCAGTTCCACATCGAAACCATGACCTGTGACGGTTGTGCCCGTGGCGTGACCAAGGCGATTCAAGCGATTGACCCGAGTGCCGTGGTGCAAGCCGACCCGCCGAGCCGCAAAGTAGAGGTGACCAGTTCCGCGCAGCGCGCAGCTTTGGCTGAGGCCCTGGCCGACGCGGGGTTTGCGCCATCCTGATAGCCCGGCGCGCTGATCAGCGTTGAAAACAATGGTCTTGGCGCGCCATCCATGCGATCAAGATATGGCGGTTGCCCCGCGATCGCCTTTAGACACGAGATAACCTTGCGCTGCCTTGCCTTGTTCATATGTTTGACCTTGGGCCTTGTCATGGTTCTTGCCCCGCAGCCTGCGGCGGCAATGGCCCATGAGGGGATGCCGCATGGGGAAGCGGTAATGGCGCTGACCATTGCCACTGATTGCGCCGACTGCCCCGATACAGCGGGCGGACAGGCGGGACAGGATTGCACGCAAAACGGTTTGTGCGCGAGCTGTGCGGGGTGCGCCGCCCCCGTTATGCAAGGGACGGCTTTCGCTCTGCCCGGCGCGGTTTTGCGTCTGAACCAACGGCCTCACGCCTTGCCACCGGCTGACGCACAAAGTGCCTTAGCCCCGGACCCCCGTCCACCCCGCCTGTAAGACTCCTGCATCGCGCCCATTGCCTTGGGCTGTTTCCAACACGACGGCAATTCAGCGCCGTCAACGCATGAGTCTTCTATGAAACACACGCTTCTTTTGGCGGGTGGGGGCACGGCCCTCGCGCTTTCCGCCGCACTCCTTCTGCAATCGCCGGTCACCGAGGCGCAGGCCAATCCGCGTCCGCTGTCTGAACTTGCGCTTGGCGCCCCAATCGTTGAAGCGCAATTGCCCGAGACGTTGTCGCCGCAAGCCCAGATGGGCCAGCGCGCCTTCGACGCGGTCTGCGCCGCTTGTCATGGCTCCAA
This sequence comes from Rhodobacter sp. JA431, assembly GCF_900217725.1. Lineage (NCBI taxonomy): Bacteria > Pseudomonadati > Pseudomonadota > Alphaproteobacteria > Rhodobacterales > Rhodobacter > Rhodobacter sp. JA431. The sequence continues at coordinate 4,550 of NZ_OBMP01000003.1, read as the reverse complement.
TGGCACCGGGCGCGCGGGGATGGGACCGCCCTTGGTGCACCGGATCTATGAACCGGGTCACCACGCGGATGCAGCATTCTTCCTCGCAGTGACTCAGGGCGTGCGGGCACATCACTGGCCCTTTGGCAATATGCCACCGCAAGCGGGTCTAACGCGCGCCGATGTGGGCAATATCGTGACCTATGTCCGTGAACTGCAGCGCGCCAACGGGATCGAGTGACATGCAGAGTTTTCATCTGACACGCCGCGCCGTTCTGGCCGGGCTGGGCGCGACGGCGCTTTCTGCCCGAGCGGGATTTGCCGATCCTGCCCCGATCCCGCTCACCGCGCAGCGCGCGCTGGCCCAAATCGCTCCCGAGGGATACCCCCAAACCGAGATTTGGTCCTATGACGGGCGGCTTCCGGGGCCGGAGCTGCGCCTTGCGCAAGGCACACGTCTGCAGCGGCGCTTCGTCAATAGTCTTGAGGTGCCAAGTTCGGTGCATTGGCACGGGATACGCATCGAGAATGCGATGGATGGCGTGGCGGGGCTGACGCAGGAGGCCGTGGCCCCCGGCGCCAGCTTCGATTACGATTTCGTCGCCCCCGATGCGGGAACCTATTGGTATCATGCCCATACCCATTCGATGGAGCAGGTCGCGCGCGGCCTGTCTGGCGCGCTGATTGTCCAAGAACGCGACGCGCCGGATGTTGATCGAGATGAGGTGCTGATGTTCGACGATTGGTTGCTCGATCCACAGACCGCGCAAATCGCGCCGGATTTCAGCCATCCGATGGATCTCAGCCATGGCGGGCGCTTTGGCAATCTGATTGGGACGAATGGCCGCTTTGCCCTGACCTTGCGCGCCAAACGCCACGAACGCTTGCGGTTGCGTCTGATCAATGCCGCCAATGCACGTATTTTCGTGCTGCGTTTGACCGGGCTTTCGGGCTGGCAGGTGGCGCTCGACGGGATGCCGCTGCCCGCGCCAGAGCCCATCGCTCAGGAGATCGTGCTTGCGCCCGCTCAACGTATCGACCTGATCGTCGATGTCACTGCGGAAGGGCAAGAGGCCGCAATCGAGCGGCTTGGCAATGATGCGCAGTGGTCTCGGCAGGTTGGGGTCCAGATTACCGGGGCGGCAAGCCGAAGCCGCCGAGCCCCGCCCGCAGCCTTACCCCCGAACCCGAAAATGGACCCACCCGATTTGGCGCAAGCGCGCCCGCTTGAGATGAAGATCGAGGGTGGTGCAATGGGCCGAATGCCGATGAGCCGGATGCGCGGACTAATGCAAAGCGGCAAGTTTTGGACCCTTGGCGGTCAAGCTGGCCCGGTCGATCCCCCCTTCGCGCGGCTGTTCTTGGGGGAACCGGTGCGGCTGCGGATGGTCAATGACACGGCCTTCCCGCATGCGATGCACCTCCACGGGATGCATTTCCGCGAAGTGCTGGAAGGGGAACGATTTGGGCCGATGCGCGACACGCTCCTCACCGAGGCCGGAGCAAGTCACGAAATCGCCTTCACGGCAGACAACCCCGGCAAATGGTTGCTGCATTGCCATATGCTGGCCCATGCGGCGGCAGGTATGACATCGTGGATCGAGGTGAGCTGAGATGGTGTCAAAAGACGTGAATATGAAACAAACGGTCTTGCCGAGTGTCCTGATCATCGGCTGGACACCGAGATGAATGTGCTGAGTTCGATAACGAAGGGGCAAGCGCTTTCGATGCCGAAGCTCTCAGCAAATAATGCTGCACCATCGCCATTGGGTGCCTCGCCTCTCAGGACTGGAGGGTTCGCGCATCCCCGACCGGCTGGCACTGGCTGCATCCCCATAGCGCCCTTGCCTTTTCCCTAGGACTTCGGTCTCGGTGCAGTTCCCATCGTCGCGCATGCAAGTCCCACCCGACGCGGTTCGCGCGGTTCGATACGGTCGTCTCATCAGCAATAAATGTGAGACAAAACCAATGACCACACCTTTCAAAAACAGCGAAGTTGCGCGCTTCATCACCGACCGTGTTGACGCCTTAGCGCATCGCAAAACCCAAAGCGAAATCGCCGCCGAGGCGGGCTTTGCGAATGCGAATTTCGTGTCGATCCTCAAATCGGGCAAGAGCAAGTTACCCTTAGACCGGGTGCCCTCGCTGGCAAAGGCGCTTGAGGTCGATCCGGCCTATCTTTTACGCATCGCGCTTGAGCAGGCGGTGGGTGCGACGGCAGCGAAGGCGATCACCGAGATCTTCGGCTCGCCGGTCACGGCCAATGAACGCGCTTGGCTTGAGGAACTGCGCGATGCGTCGGGCAACAGCGATCCGCGCATGACCGCGCGGGGGCGGACCACCCTGCGGGGTATCTTTGGCAAATGACCGATCTCTTCATCACACCGATGGGACCACTGGGACAGTGGGACCAGCTTTCAGAAAACGAGAAGGCGTGGATCGAATTCATCCGGGTGATCAGCGCGGGGCGCGACCCGAAGATCACACCAGAGCGCGTGCGCAAGCTGCGTGAACTTCTGGATGCGGGATGAGGCGTCGGAACGGTGGTTCTGACCAGACTAACGCGAAACCAGTCCCACCTGATCCCAGGGTTCGCGTCATTCATCTGCGCTCTTTCAGGGCAGTCCCGGCGCACATTGGCGGCAAACACGCCAATAGCACGCTCGGATTGAGCGTATCGGTGCTTTTCGCCGTGGAGGAATTCTCCTCGCCCGCATAGCGTCTCAAACAAATGCTGTCACCGACCCCACACGCGCCGGTGGCAGCCCGAGAATGCAACAGGAGCCGAACATGCCCAACGATCCCTTCTTCCACCCGGTTTCTGGCTTTGATCTGCCGCGATATGCGGGCGTGCCCACCTTTATGCGGCTGCCCTATGTGGCGCTTGACAATCCTCGGCTGAAAGAGGTGCAGATCGGTCTAATCGGGAGCCCGTGGGATTCTGGCACCACCAACCGCCCCGGCCCGCGTCACGGGCCACGGCAATTGCGCGATTGCTCCACCATGATCCGCGCGCAAAATGGCGCGACGGGCATGCGCCCCTTTGAGGCGGTCAATTGCGCCGATCTGGGCGATATTGCCCCCAACCCCGCCGATATCCAAGATGCGATGGCACGGATCACCCGGTTCATGGAGGTGATCATGGCCCACGGCATCCGCCCGCTCACCGCCGGGGGTGATCACCTCAATTCGCTGCCGATCCTGCGCGCGCTCGGCAAGGCGGCACCACTTGGCATGATCCATTTCGACAGCCACACCGATCTGTTTCACAGCTATTTCGGCGGCAATATGTATACCCACGGCACGCCCTTCCGCCGCGCGATCGAGGAAAATCTGCTCGATCCCAAGCGGGTTGTGCAAATCGGCATTCGCGGCACCACCTATGACAGCGAGGACCGCGACTTTGCCGCCAGCGTTGGCGTGCGGGTGATCCCAATCGAAGAATTTCATCAGCGCGGGGTGGAAGACGTCATGGCCGAGGCGCGCGAGATCGTCGGCACTGCGCCCACCTACCTGTCTTACGACATCGACTTCATTGACCCGGCCTTCGCGCCGGGCACGGGCACGCCCGAGATTGGCGGGCCGAATTCCTACCAAGCCCTGCAGGTGGTCCGTCTCCTTGATGGGGTCAACATCATCGGGGCCGATCTTGTCGAGGTCTCACCGCCCTTCGACCCAACGGGCGGGACCGCGTGGCTGGGGGCTTCGGTGATGTTCGAAATCCTATGCCAAATGGCAAGCACGGCCTGACGCGGACGCGGGGTCAATCCTAGGCGAGGTTCTTCTGCCACCGAGCACAACCTGCCTTACAGCACGGGACAACGGGACCAGCATTCCCGCGATTGGAGCGCAAGGATAAAACGCGCACCGAGCGCTAAAGGAGGGATGGGGCGCCGGAACGGTGGACCTCAGCCATTCCCCCTGCGGAAGGGGGCATGCCGCGCATTTGAACGAGAATTTCGCACTCGACGCTGCCTGTTTCGTGTGCCTACGATGAGGCAGTTCGGGGCCAAGTTGACGCCACGTCACTAGGTGCCAGAATTGGGGTCAGATCAGGTGCCAGAAAGCCGATTTTTCCTTTATTTTCAAAGGAAATGGCAGAGTTCAATCCTCTCTTGCAGCACCATATTTTTTTATTATATGTCAAGAAGTTGACCTCTATCAGGGGCTTAAGTTGAATTCGGCTCTACACCGAGGTTCTATACAATGCTCCTTCCGATGAGTCGTCCGCACAAGAACCCTCAGACTGGGGTCTCATCTCGGCACCCTAGATATCGTCATTAGCGCCGCGCGCTACTCGCGATCATTTGGCGCGGCATTGCTGCCGCGCCGGAAGTTTCCCCTTAAAGCGCGCGGGTGGAGAAATACCAATCGACCGTGTTGTAGCCTTCCGAGGCGCGGGCTTCGGCGGCTTCGGGCGTGGCCGGGGTCGGCACGATCACCGCATCGCCCGGACGCCAGTTTTCCGGCATCGCGCATTGGTGCTCTTGCGCCGTTTGCAGCGCGATCAGCAGGCGCAGGATTTCGTCGATCTGGCGGCCCGTCACCATCGGATAGTAGAGCATCGCGCG